>NZ_JBVHNF010000001.1:532293-625269 GCF_055558055.1 Streptomyces sp. NPDC025833 | reverse complement strand
ATACGGCGGCCGGTGTGACCGGTCCACTCGCCCGAGCGGACCCGGTCGGCGAAGGCGGCCATCTTGTCCAGCACCGCGTGCACGGCCGGGACGACATCCTCCCCGCCGGTCTCGACGACCGCCTCCCGCGGCGCGCGCAGCGCGGTGTGCAGCACCGCCCGCCCCTCGGTGACGTTGATCCGCTCCCCGGCGAACATGGCGTCCCGCAACGCGAACACACCCGTCGCCGACGCCAGCTCCCGCAACAGCGCGAGGGTCTCGTCCGTGACCAGGTGCTTGCTGTAATCGATGTACAGATCACCGACCCGCACCACATACCGCTCCGCACGGCCGGGATCCGCCGCGAACAACTCGCGCAGGTGCGGCTGGTTCCGGTCCCGGTGATCGGCGAGGGCCGCCCACTCGGGCCGGTCGGTGAGCTTCGTGACGTCTGCCATCTCAGGCGTTCTCCTTGGTGCCGTCGCCCTGGAGGGCGATGGCGTACATCTCGTCGGCGTCGAGGCGGCGCAGCTCCTCGGCGATGAGTTCGGAGGTCGGGCGGACCTTGAGGGCGAGGGTGCGCGGCGGCTGGCCGGGCAGGCTCAGCGTGGCGAGCGGGCCCTCGGGGCGGTCGACGACGATCTCGCCGTTCGCGGTGCCGAGGCGCACGGTCGTCACGAACGGGCCGGCGCTGTGCACCCGGTCCACCGCGACGTGCAGCCGGGCCTGGAGCCAGCGCGCGAGCAGCTCGGCGCTGGGGTTGTCGGGCTCGGCCTCGACGGCCGCCGACGTCACCTTCGCGCGGGCCTGGTCCAGGGCCGCGGCCAGCATCGACCGCCACAAGGTCAGCCGGGTCCAGGCCAGGTCGGTGTCGCCGGGCGCGTAGGTGCGGGCCCGGGTGTCCAGGACCTCCAGCGGCCGCTCGACCGCGTACAGGTCGGTGATCCGGCGCTGGGCGAGCGCGCCCAGCGCGTCCTTGGCGGGGGCGTCGGGGGCCTCCACGGGCCACCACACGACCACCGGGGCGTCCGGCAGCAGCAGCGGCAGGACCACCGAGTCGGCGTGGTCGGACACCTCGCCGTAGGTGCGCAGCACGACGGTCTCGCCGGTGCCGGCCTCGGAGCCCACCCGCACCTCGGCGTCGAGCCGCGAGTGGGTGCGGTCGCGCAGCGTGCGGGCGTGCCGCTTGATGACGACCAGGGTCCGCGAGGGGTGCTCGCGGGAGGCGTCCTCGGCGGCCTTGAGCGAGTCGTAGGCGTTCTCCTCGTCCGTGACGATGACCATCGTCAGGACCATGCCCACGGCGGGTGTGCCGATGGCGCGGCGGCCCTGCACCAACGCCTTGTTGATCTTGCTTGCCGTGGTGTCGGTCAGGTCGATCTTCATGGCCTGCGCCAGCTCCGTCCGTCTCGTGCGAGCATCTCGTCGGCTTCACTCGGCCCCCAGCTGCCCGACGCGTACTGCGCCGGCCTGCCGTGCGCCGCCCAGTACTCCTCGATCGGGTCGAGGATCTTCCAGGACTCCTCCACCTCCTGGTGGCGGGGGAAGAGGTTGGCGTCGCCGAGCAGTACGTCCAGGATGAGCCGCTCGTACGCCTCCGGGCTGGACTCGGTGAAGGACTCGCCGTAGGCGAAGTCCATGGACACGTCCCGGATCTCCATGGAGGTGCCCGGCACCTTGGAGCCGAAGCGCACGGTCATGCCCTCGTCCGGCTGGACGCGGATGACGATCGCGTTCTGGCCCAGCTCCTCGGTCGCCGTCGTGTCGAACGGCGAGTGCGGGGCCCGCTTGAAGACCACCGCGATCTCGGTGACCCGGCGGCCGAGCCGCTTGCCGGTGCGCAGGTAGAAGGGGACGCCCGCCCAGCGGCGGTTGTCGATGCCCAGCTTGATCGCGGCGAAGGTGTCGGTCTTCGACTTGGGGTCGATGCCCTCCTCCTGGAGGTAGCCGACGACCTTCTCGCCGCCCTGCCAGCCGGCCGCGTACTGCCCGCGCACGGTGTGCTCGCCGAGGTCCTCGGGGAGGCGCACCGACTTCAGCACCTTCAGCTTCTCGGTGAGCAGCGCCTCCGCGTCGAACGCGATCGGCTCCTCCATGGCGGTCAGGGCCATGAGCTGGAGCAGGTGGTTCTGGATGACGTCGCGGGCCGCGCCGATGCCGTCGTAGTAGCCGGCCCGGCCGCCGATGCCGATGTCCTCGGCCATGGTGATCTGCACGTGGTCGACGTACGACCGGTTCCAGATCGGCTCGTACATCTGGTTGGCGAAGCGCAGCGCCAGGATGTTCTGGACGGTCTCCTTGCCGAGGTAGTGGTCGATGCGGAACACCTGGTCCGGCTCGAACACCTCGTGCAGGATCGCGTTCAGGTCGCAGGCGCTGGCCAGGTCGTGCCCGAACGGCTTCTCGATGACCCCGCGCCGCCAGGCGCCCTCCGGCGGGTTCGCCAGGCCGTGCTTCTTGAGCTGCTGCACGACCTTCGGGAAGAACTTCGGCGGCACCGACAGGTAGAAGGCGAAGTTGCCGCCGGTTCCCCGGGAGGCGTCCAGCTCGTCGACGGCGTCCTTGAGCTGCTTGAAGGCGGTGTCGTCGTCGAAGTCGCCGGGGACGAAGCGCATGCCCTCGGCGAGCTGCTGCCAGACCTCCTCGCGGAACTCGGTGCGCGAGTGCTCGCGGACCGCGTCGTGCACGACCTGCGCGAAGTCCTGGTCCTCCCAGTCCCGGCGGGCGAAGCCGACGAGGGAGAAGCCCGGCGGCAGCAGACCGCGGTTGGCCAGGTCGTAGACGGCCGGCATCAGCTTCTTGCGGGACAGGTCACCGGTCACCCCGAAGATGACCAGGCCCGACGGTCCCGCGATGCGGGGGAGCCGGCGGTCGCGGGCGTCCCGCAGCGGGTTCACCCAGTCGGCGGCCTGCACCGCCGGCACCGGCACCGCCTCGGGTGCGGGTGCCTCGGCGGGCGCGTTCTCGGTCATCAGGCGTCAACTCCCTTGCTCTTCAAGGACACGGCGACGGCGTCCAGCAGTTCCTGCCAGGCCGCCTCGAACTTGGCGACGCCCTCGTCCTCCAGCTGCCGGACGACCTCGTCGTAGGAGATGCCGAGCCGGTCGAGGGCGGCCAGGTCGGCGCGGGCCGCGGCGTAACCGCCGGTCACCGTGTCACCGGTGATCTCGCCGTGGTCGGCGACGGCGTTCAGCGTGGCCTCCGGCATCGTGTTGACGGTGCCCGGCGCGACCAGCTCGTCCACGTACAGGGTGTCCTTGTACGCGGGGTCCTTCACCCCGGTGGACGCCCACAGCGGGCGCTGCCGGTTCGCGCCGTCCGCCGCCAGGGCCGCCCAGCGAGCGGAGGAGAAGACCTCCTCGTACGCCTCGTAGGCGAGGCGGGCGTTGGCGAGGGCCGCGCGGCCCTTGAGACCGAGGGCCTCGTCGGTGCCGAGGGCGGTCAGCCGCCTGTCGATCTCGGAGTCCACGCGGGAGACGAAGAAGGACGCCACCGAGTGGACGGTGAACAGGTCGACGCCCCGCTCCCGGGCCTTCTCCAGACCGGCCAGGTAGGCGGCCATGACCGCGCGGTAGCGCTCCAGGGAGAAGATCAGGGTCACGTTGACGCTGATGCCCAGGCCGACGACCTCGGTGATCGCCGGGAGGCCCGCCTCGGTCGCCGGAATCTTGATCATCACGTTGGGCCGGTCGACCAGCCAGGCGAGCTGCCTGGCCTCGGCGACGGTCGCCCCGGTGGCGTGGGCCAGCCGGGGGTCGACCTCGATGGAGACCCGGCCGTCCCGGCCTTCCGTGGCGTCGTACACGGCCCGCAGCACGTCGGCGGCGTCGCGCACGTCCGCGGTCGTCATCATCCGCACGGCCTCGTCCACCGTGACCCCGCGTACGGCGAGGTCGGCGAGCTGCTCCTCGTAGCCCTCCCCGGAGCCAATGGCGGCCTGGAAGATGGAGGGGTTCGTCGTGACGCCGACGGCACTTCCGCTCGCCACCAGCCCGGCGAGGCTGCCCGAGGTGATCCGCTTGCGCGACAGGTCGTCGAGCCAGATCGACACGCCCTCGTCGGCGAGGCGCTTGAGGGCTCCCGGGGGCGCGATTGCTTCGGTCACAGTGATCATCTTTCTTCTCGCGTCGGAATCATGCGTGTCGGGCGCCGGTGTCAGGCGCGCGCGGCGGCGAGCGACTCGCGGGCCGCCGCCGCGACGTTCTCGGGGGTGAAGCCGAACTCGGCGAACAGGGTCGCCGCGTCGGCGGAGGCGCCGAAGTGTTCGAGCGAGACGATGCGTCCGGCGTCGCCCACGAACCGGTGCCAGGTCAGGCCGATGCCCGCCTCGACGGCGACCCGGGCCCGCACGGCCGGCGGCAGCACCCGCTCGCGGTACTCCCGCGGCTGCTCCTCGAACCACTCCACGGACGGCATCGACACCACCCGGGTGCCGGTGCCCTCGGCTTCCAGCAGCTCCCGCGCGGCCACGGCCAGGTGCACCTCGGAGCCCGTCGCGATGATGACCACCTCCGGGACCTCCGTCGAGGACTCGCGCAGCACGTACCCGCCCTTGGCCGCGTCCTCGTTCGGTGCGTACACCGGCACGCCCTGGCGGGTGAGCGCGAGCCCGTGCGGAGCGGGGTGCGTGGCGTGCCTCTTCAGGATCTCGGCCCAGGCGACGGCGGTCTCGTTGGCGTCCGCCGGGCGGACGACGTTCAGGCCCGGGATGGCGCGCAGCGAGGCCAGGTGCTCCACCGGCTGGTGGGTCGGGCCGTCCTCGCCGAGGCCGATGGAGTCGTGCGTCCACACGTACGTCACCGGGAGCTGCATCAGTGCCGACATCCGCATGGCGTTGCGCATGTAGTCGGAGAAGACGAGGAAGGTGCCGCCGTAGACGCGCGTGTTGCCGTGCAGGGCGATGCCGTTCATCTCGGCGGCCATGGAGAACTCGCGGATCCCGAAGTGCACGGTACGACCGTACGGGTCGGCGCCGGGCAGCGGGTTGCCCTCGGGCAGGAAGGAGCTGCCCTTGTCGATGGTGGTGTTGTTCGACCCGGCGAGGTCGGCGGAGCCGCCCCACAGCTCGGGGAGGACCGGGCCGAGCGCCTGGAGCACCTTGCCAGAGGCGGCGCGGGTGGCGACCGGCCTGCCCTCCTCGAACACGGGCAGCGCGTCCTGCCAGCCCTCGGGCAGCTCGCCCTTGCTGACGCGGTCGAACACCTCGGCCCGCTCCGGCCGCGCGGCCCGCCACTCCGCGATCCGCTTGTCCCAGGCCGCGTGCGCCTCGGCGCCCCGGTCCAGGGCCCCGCGGCTGTGCTTCAGCACCTCGTCGGGGACCTGGAAGGTCTGCTCGGGGTCGAAGCCGAGGAGCCGCTTGGTGGCGGCGATCTCCTCCTCGCCCAGCGCGGAGCCGTGGCTGGCCTCGGTGTTCCGCGCGTTCGGGGCGGGCCAGGCGATGATCGTGCGCATCGCGATGATGGACGGCCGCCCGGTCTCGGCCCGGGCCGCCTCCAGCGCCGCGTGCAGGGCGGGGACGTCGACGTCGCCGTCGGCGGTGGGTTCGATGCGCCGGGTGTGCCAGCCGTAGGCCTCGTACCGCTTCAGCACGTCCTCGGAGAAGGCCGTCGCGGTGTCGCCCTCGATGGAGATGTGGTTGTCGTCGTAGAGGAGGACGAGGTTGCCGAGCCGCTGGTGGCCGGCGAGCGAGGAGGCCTCGGCGGAGACGCCCTCCTCCAGGTCGCCGTCGGAGACGACCGCCCAGATCATGTGGTCGAACGGGGAGGTGCCCGCGGGGGCCTCGGGGTCGAACAGGCCGCGTTCGTAGCGGGCAGCCATCGCCATGCCGACGGCGTTGGCGACGCCCTGGCCGAGCGGTCCGGTGGTGGTCTCCACCCCCGCGGTGTGCCCGTACTCCGGGTGGCCCGGCGTCTTGGAGCCCTTGGTGCGGAAGGCCTTCAGGTCCGCCAGCTCCAGCTCGTAGCCGGCGAGGTAGAGCTGCGTGTACAGGGTCAGCGAGGTGTGCCCGGGGGAGAGGACGAAGCGGTCCCGGCCGGCCCACTCGGGGTCCGCGGGGTCATGACGCATCACCTTTTGAAAGATCGTGTACGCGGCGGGCGCCAGGCTCATGGCGGTGCCGGGGTGCCCGTTGCCCACCTTCTGCACCGCGTCGGCCGCCAGGAGTCGGGCGGTGTCCACGGCACGCCGGTCGAGGTCGGTCCACTCGAAGCCGTCGGAAGTCTGCGTGGTCATCTTCAAGAAGTCCTCGTTGAGTGCGGTGTGGCTGACCGGACGCGTTCAAAGTTAAAAGTCTGACTTTTTCGCGGAAAGGTCGAGGTGTGTCAGCCTGTGGTGAATCTGGGACAGTGATCGCGCGACAGGGACGGCACCAAAAGGACATGACCGACGAAACGCGGCAAGCCGCCGGTGGTGACTCCGGCGGCACCGGCGGCGACACACGCCATGACGGGATCAGAACCTTCCCCTTCCCGGCCGAGCTGGCCGTCGGCGGCGTGGGGATGCAGGTCGGCCCCATGGGCACCGACCGCACCTGGCACGCCGACGCCCCCCTGCACCGTGTCCACCGCATCGACTTCCACGTGGTCATGCTCTTCACCGACGGCCCCGTACGGCACATGATCGACTTCGCCGAGTACGAGGCCACCGCCGGCGACCTGCTGTGGATCCGCCCCGGACAGGTCCACCGGTTCTCCAAGCATTCCGTGTACCGCGGAACCGTGCTGACCATGCAGCCCGGCTTCCTGCCCCGCTCCACCGTCGAGTCCACCGGCCTGTACCGCTACGACCTGCCGCCGCTGCTGCGCCCGGACCCGGACCAGCTCACCGCGCTGCGCTCCGCCCTCGGCCAGCTCCGCCGCGAGTACGAGGACACCGCCACGCTCCCGCCCAGCCTGCACACGGCCGTCCTGCGCCACACGCTGAACGCGTTCCTGCTGCGCCTCGCCCACCTCGCCGCCCGTTCGGCCCGGACCTCCCGGCAGCAGACGGACAGCACCTTCACCCGGTTCCGGGACGCCGTCGAGCAGGGCTTCGCCACCAACCACAGCGTCAGCGCCTACGCCGACGCCCTCGGCTACTCCCGCCGCACCCTGGTCCGCGCCGTGCGCGCGGCCACCGGTGAGACCCCCAAAGGGTTCATCGACAAGCGCGTCGTCCTGGAGGCCAAACGCCTCCTCGCCCACACCGAACTGCCGACCGGCCGCGTCGGGGTGGCTGTCGGCTTCCCCGACGCGGCGAACTTCTCCAAGTTCTTCCACCTGCACACCGGCCAGACCCCGGTGGCCTTCCGGGCGGAGCTGCGCTAGCTGTACCCGGTCATGACTTTGGTGACGGTCGGCTGATCGGTGGCTGGCCGCCGAGCGCGGGCGCGCCGGGCGGCCGGGGCGGGGCGGTCTTCGACGGCCGTGCTGTCCTCCGCCGGCCGGGGCCTCAGGGGCCGGCCGGCGGCGGCACGTCCCCGACCCGGCCGGTGACCACCAGGCCGCCGCCGGGCGTGCGCCGCGCCAGGACGCCGGTGCGGAGGAACCCGTCGGCGGTGAAGCGCTCCGCGTCGATACCGGGCGCCCGGTAGTGGCCGCGCGGGACGGACGGACCACGGGCGAGGAGTTCCCCGGACCGCCCCTCGGGCGCCTCCCCGCCGTCGGCGCCCACCACGCGGAACTCGTCCTCGGCGCCCACCGCGCGGAACTCGTCCTCGGGGACATGGGGTTCGCCGTGGATGGCGAGTGCGGGGCCGCCGGGACCGGTGGGCCGGGTGAGGAGGAGCGGGCCCTCGGCCATGCCGAACACCCGCTGGAGACGGCAGCCCCAGCGCGCGGCCGTGAGGCCGGCGGGCAGCGGGTGCGCGGGCGCGCCGCCGATCTGCACGAGACGCAGACTGCTCAGGTCCGCCCCGGCCGCGGGAAGCGCGTCGAGCCAGCGCAGGGCGACGTCGGGCGGCACCGACGCGACGGTGACCCGCTCGCGTGCGATCGCCGCGAGGCAGCCCGCGGGGCCGGGATCTTCGGGCAGTACGACGGTGCCTCCGGCGGAGAGGGTGCCGACGACGCCGGGGCAGCCGAAGGCCAGGTGGAACGCGCCGGGCGGCGCGGCGAGATACACGTCGTCCGCGGTGAGCGGGACCGACTCGGCGGCGGAGCGCGCCTGGTGGGCGTAGTCGTCGTGGGTGCGCGGGACGAGCACGGGCGCCGCCGTGGCACCGTCGGACAGCAGGAGGAGCGCCACCTGGCCTGCCCGGTGCGCGACGGGCGGTGCGGGCGGGTCGTCGAGGGAGGCCAGCGGGAAGTAGTGGCAGCCCGACCGGTCGGTGGCGAGACCGCCGTACGGCGACGCGGCCGCCGGCGCCTCGAAGGTGAACACCCGCCGCAGGAAAGGTCCCTGGGCCGCGATGTCCGCGGCCATCGCCGTGTGGTCGAAGCCCTCGTGCACCGCGGGGCCGACGTAGCCGACGGCCTCGGTGAGCCGTACCAGCCGGGACACCTGGTCCGTGCGGAGCGCGAGGGGGCAGGGCACGGGCACCGCGCCGGCGCGCAGCAACGCGAACACCGTCACGACGAGTTCGGGCACGTTCGGCAACTGGACGACGACCCGCTGCCCGGGCCGCAGTCCGCGCAGCCGGAAACCGGCGGCCGTCCGGTCCACCCGCCGGTTCAGCCGGGCGTAGGTGAGGCGGGTGCCGCCGTGCACCAGCGCGGTCCGCGGCCCGAACTCCAGCGCCCAGCCGCGCAGCAGGCCGTCCAGCGTGTGGCCGCGCCAGTGCCCGGCCGCCCGGTAGCGGTCGCCGAACTCCTCGGGCCAGGGCACGCAGCCGTCGAGCATGGACGCCGTCCCCTTCCCTCCGTACCGGGGCCCGGGGCGGGAGCCGTGCGGGCCGTGCCGGTGATCCAATCCACCGGCGCCCCGGTACGCAAGGCGCGTTCCCGACGACGACCGCCGCACCGGCTGGGCTGAACGTCCAACGGGCGCCACTGACCGGCGGAAACGGTCACGGACCCGGTCCCTCGCGGTGGGGCGCCGCCCCGCCGGGACGTGCCCAGTCCGCACCGCCGGCCGTCCGGCCCGCCGTCAGTGCCCGAACCCGAACCAGTTCACGTTCACGAAGTCGGCCGGCTGGCCGCTGGTGAAGGTGAGGTAGACGTCGTGGGTGCCGGTCACCGCCGCGATGTTGGCGGGAACCGTCCGCCAGGACTGCCAGCCCCCGGTGCTGCCGACCGCGAAGCTGCCGACGGGCGCGTTGCCCCGGCTGTCCAGCCGCACCTCCACCAGCCCGCTGACCCCGTTCGCCGCGCCGCTCGCGACCCGCGCACGGAACTGCGTCGCCGCCGTGGAGCCGAAGTTCACCCCCTTGTACAGCGCCCAGTCGCCGTTCGCGAGGCTCCCGATGTCCTGCCCGCCGCCCGTGTCCGTGGTGGTCTCGGTGACGACCCCGGACTGGCCGTCGTAGGACTCGGCCTGGATGGTGCCGTAGGCGTCCCGGTTGCCGGACGGCGGGGGAGTGGTGCCGCCGCCGGCGGACTGGAGGACCTGCACGTAGTCCACGACCATCGGGTGGCCGGGCTCGGTCCCGCCGTCCGGGCCGCCGCCGAACGCGCCGGGGAAGCCGCCGCCCATCGCCACGTTCAGGATGACGAAGTACCCGTGGTTCGTCGCGTTCGCCCAGGTCGTGGCGTCGACCTGGTTGGCCCTGACCGTGTGGAAGACCGCGCCGTCGAGGGAGAAGCGGATCTCCTCGGGGCTGGTCGAGCGGTCCCATTCCATCGCGTAGGTGTGGAAGCCGGCCTGGCAGGTGGTGCCGGGGCAGGCGGTGGAACCGCCGATGCCGGTGGTCTCGTTGCACGGGCCGCCGGGGTTGGTGCCGCAGTGCACCGTGGCCCAGTCGGTGTTCAGGCCCTGCACGTTCTCCATGATGTCCAGCTCGCCGACGCCCGGCCAGTTCCAGTAGTTGCCCCGGAACGGCGCGCCGAGCATCCAGAACGCCGGCCAGTAGCCCTTGGCGGCGGCGCCGGCCACGTCGGGGAGCTGGATCCTGGCCTGCACCCGGAGCTTCCCGCCGGCCGGGGGCTGGAAGTCGGTGCGCCGGGTCTCGATCCGGCCGGAGGTCCAGTTGCCGGCGGCGTCGCGGCGCGGGGTGATCCGCAGGTTGCCGCTGCCGTCGAGGGCGACGTTGGCGGTGCTCGACGTCATCGTCTCCACCTCGCCGGTGCCCCAGTTGGCGGCGCCGCCGGGGTACGACGTCCCGGTGTCGTACTGCCAGACGCCGGTGTTCACGCCGGAGCCGGCCGCCCCGTCGAAGTCGTCCGCGAACACCTGCGTCCAGCCCGCGGGCGGGGTGGGGGCCGAGGCGTCGGCGGGTACGGTCGCGGCCGTGGCGGCGGCCGCGGCCAGGCCGAGCGTGGCGACGGCGGCGACGAGCAGGCGCCGTAGCGGCCGGGGTCTGGGCAGGCCGGAGGATGCGTTCATGGGGAGCCTCCCGGTACGGGGGTGTGGGGTCGTGAGAGCGCTCCCCCCTTCTCTTTGAGAGCGCTCTCAGCGTGCCGCCAATGTGCTCCCCGCGTCTGCGGCCGTCAAGGCTTGAAGCGAGGAAAGTCCTTGCGGTGCAGGTGAGTTCACCGAGTGAAGTCGGGGCGGGGGCGGGGTGGGGCCTGCGCGCCGGGTCCGGTGGTGGCGGCGGTCGGACGGTCTGGTGTCCGGGCGCGGGGCGGCGGAGGTCGGACGGTCTGGCGTCCGGGCTCGGGGCGGCGCGGGGTGGGAGGGCCCGGCGTCAGGGGCGGGTGCCGGCCGGGAGGAGGCCGGAGGACGCGTGGCCGGGCTCGCGGGGGTCCCGGACCGGCCGCCGGTGCGCCGCGCGCTCCGGGTGCGCTGCCGGGGTGGTGGGCGAGGGCGAGGCGGCTGCGGGCAGGTGGGCCGGGCCTGCGGGCGAGGGTGCCTGGTGGGTGGGGAGGAGCGCCGGGCCCGTGGGCAGGGGTGCCGGGGGCGGAGGCGCCGCGGCGGTGGTGTGCGCAGGGTGCCCGGCGCCGGGCGCGCGTACGGGGGTGGCGCCGGACACGCGCGCGGGAGCGGTGGCGGACGCGCGTACGGGGCTGCCGGCCGGCCGGAGCCGGATGCGCGGCGCGCACACCTGCGCACCGCGGGGAACCCCCGGCTCCTCCTCGTCCGCCACCACCCGCAGCGTCAGCCACACCTCGCGGCCGTCCGCCGGGAACGGCAGCGGCAGGGGCAGCGGCACCGCGGCGGTCTCGCCCGGCCGCAGATCGGGCAGCTCGGCGGGGGCGGTGCGGACGGGTTCGCCCGCCACGGCCAGCTCCCAGGTGGCCGCGAGCCCGCGAAGCCCCCGTGCCCGCCGGTGGTTGGCGACCACGATCCCCTCGTGCCGGTGGCTCCGGACGCGCACCGGAGCGGCGGCCCGCGGGCCGGTGCCCTCGTCGGCGGCACGGCTCCGGGCGCGGCGGCGGGGCGCGGCGGCACCGGCGCCGTGCGGAGCGGCGCCCGTGGTTCCGGCCGGTGTTCCGTCGGTCACGCCCCGTACGATCCCGCGCCCCCGCGATCCCCGGGTGAAGCGGGCCTGACGGCCGGGCGTGGACGCGATGGCCACCCGGCGTCCCTCGCGCCCGGCGCCGGTCTGCTAGAAGGGAGCAGGAGGGAAGGAAGGTACGGGCGTGAGGCTGACCATTCTGGGCGGCGGCGGGTTCCGGGTGCCGCTGGTGTACGGCGCACTGCTGGACGACCACGGCGAGGGGCGGGTCACCGAGGTCGTGCTGCACGACCTGGACGGCCGCCGGCTGCGTGCGGTCTCCCGGGTGCTGGCCGAGCAGGCCGCCGGGGTCCCCGACGCGCCGCGGGTGACCACCACCACCGATCTCGACGCGGCACTGCGCGGCGCCGACTTCGTCTTCTCGGCGATCCGCGTCGGCGGCCTGGCGGGCCGGGCGGAGGACGAGCGGGTGGCCCTCGCCGCGGGCGTGCTCGGCCAGGAGACGGTCGGCGCGGGCGGGATCGCCTACGGCCTGCGCACGGTCCCCGTCGCCGACGACATCGCCCGGCGCGTGGCCCGCCTCGCCCCGGACGCCTGGGTCATCAACTTCACCAACCCGGCCGGCCTGGTCACCGAGGCCATGTCCCGGCACCTCGGCGACCGCGTCATCGGCATCTGCGACTCACCGGTCGGCCTCGGCCGCCGTATCGCCCGCGTGCTCGGCGCCGACCCGAAGACGGTCTTCGTCGACTACGCCGGCCTCAACCACCTCGGCTGGGTGCGCGGGTTGCGCGTCGCCGGGTGCGACGAACTGCCCCGGCTGCTCGCCGACCCGGCACTGCTCGGCTCCTTCGAGGAAGGCAGGCTCTTCGGCGCCGACTGGCTGCGCGCACTCGGCGCGGTCCCCAACGAGTACCTGCACTACTACTACTTCAACCGGGAGACCGTCGAGGCGTACCGGTCCGCCGCGCAGACGCGCGGTGCCTTCCTCCGCGACCAGCAGACCCGCTTCTACGAGCGGGCGGACGACCCCGGCGTCCGCGCCCTGGAGGCCTGGCAGCACACCCGCGCCGAGCGCGAGGCGACCTACATGGCGGAGAACCGGGAGAGCGCCGGCGCCGGCGAACGCGAGGCCGACGACCTGTCCGGCGGGTACGAGAAGGTCGCCCTCGCGCTGATGCGGGCCATCGCCCGCGACGAACGCACCACCCTGATCCTCAACGTGCGCAACCGCTCCACCCTCGCCGTCCTCGACGCCGACGCGGTCGTCGAGGTGCCCTGCCTGGTCGACGCCGGCGGCGCCCACCCGCTGGCCGCCGATCCGCTGCCCGCCCACGCCGCCGGCCTGGTCTGCTCCGTCAAGGCCGTGGAGCGCGAGGTGCTCGCCGCCGCCGAGTCGGGGTCCCGGGCCACCGCGGTGGCGGCCTTCGCGCTGCACCCGCTGGTCGACTCGGTGACCGTGGCCCGCCGGCTGGTCGAGGACTACACCGAGGTCCACCCGGGCCTGGCCTATCTGAAGTGAGGACCGCGGGGCCGCGCCGCCGAGCGGTCCTGGAACGCGGCCGGGAGCCGGTCAGCCGGTGGAGCCGGCCGTGATCCCGGGGTGGGCCGCCAGGGGGAGCGGCTGCGCGGGCACGGAGGGGCGCGGCACCCCGGCCGGTCCCGTCCGCTGCCGGGGGAGCACCGCGGGCACGAGCGGGCGCGGCCCCGAGACCACCGTGTAGTCCTGGCCCAGGAACGGCGGCTCGATCATCCCCGGATCCTCGCCCAGCGCCAGCCGCACCGCCGCCCAGGGGGCGTTCACCCCGCAGAGCGAGAGCTGGTGCAGGCCGCCCGCGGGCCGTGTGTTGACGTCCAGCAGCACCGGGCGGTCGCCGAACATCCGGAACTGGATGTTGGACAGGTGGAGCAGGCCGAAGCCCTCCGCGATCAGCCGGGCCGGCGCCAGCCACCGTTCGTCCAGGGTGAAGCCCCGGCGGCGGCCGTTCTTGGTGCGGCCCACCGCGAGCCGTACCCGGTTGTCCGGACCGGTCAGGCAGTCCACGGACACCTCGGGCTGCTCCAGGCGCGGCATCACCAGCCAGTCCACGGGCTCCCCGGCGCGCCGCAGCGCCTCGGCGACCAGGTCGAGCTGGACGTGCGGGCCCGGGAAGCCGGTCAGGTGCGTCAGCGAGAGCGGGGTGCGGGTGACGACCCGGAAACCCGCCCCGCCCGCGCCGGAGGCCGGCTTGAAGCAGGCCCGGTGCCCGGCCGCCTCCAGTTCCTCCACCGCGGCGACGAACTCGTCCGCCGTCCGCGCCCGCCGCCACGGCGGCACCGCGACACCGACCGAACGCACCGCCTCGTACGCCGTCGCCTTGTCCTCGAACACCGCGACCGCCTCGGGAGTCGGCGCCAGCAGCGCGGTGCCGGCGGCCGCGAACTCGGCCCGCTGCGCCACGATCGCACCCTGGTGCAGCCGGGGCACGAACACGTCGATGCCGCGCCGGGCGCACTGGTCGAGGGCGTACTCGACGTACGCGGCCGGGGACAGCCCCTCCGGCTCCAGCTCGGCGGTGTCGGCGGCGGCCAGCACGGGGGAGTCGGGATCGCCGTGCGTGGCGTGGATCTCGACCGCCCGGTCGGCGGGGTTCCTGCGCAGCTGATCCATGAAGAAGACGTTCTCCGCGTACGTGCGGTTGAGCCAGACGCGTACGCGAGAGAGCATGCGGGCCGCCTTCGGGGTGTGCGGGCAGGGCGGAGCGGCCCGTGCCCGGGCAGGAGGGAGGAAGGTTCACCAAACGGCCCTGTACGAAAGGGAGTCGGGGCGCCGGTGTCGGGGCGATCATACGGCCATCGGAACCCCCTCGCGCACCGCGTGCGGCACGGATCCCCGGCCACCGCCCGGCCGTGGGCGCCGGGGCCGCGGTGCCCCGCCGCGGGGTGCCGGGCGAGCCGGGCACGGGGCGGGCCGGACCCGGCCACGCCGGCGGCCCCTTTGCACGCCGTAACCGGGACGACGGGGAACGCGGCGCGCCGCGGGCCCGCACCGACAATCCGGCGCGCGTGGTGGGCGCAGAGACCGGTGGGCGCGGCGGGGGCGTCGGCGGGCACCCGCCCCCGCGTACGACGACCCCGCCCGCCCGTGCCGCGCGTAGCCGCTGACGGCGCTGATCCGCGGGGGCCCGTACGGCACCCCGGCCCGCACCACACCCGCACCACCGGGAACACCGCAGCCCACCCGCTCCCGCCGCCGTTCGGATGACGGGCCGCCCGCTCACGCGCAGCTCGGCCCGCCTGCCCCCGGCACGGTCACGCCCCGTCCCCGCCTGGCCCCCGGCGTCGCCCACACCGCACCCCCGGTGAGCGCCCTCGGCCGCCGGACCCCGGTCCTCCCGTGCCTGCGTCGCAGGGCCCCGGATCGGTACCGTCCGGGCTGCCCGGGACCGCCCACGCCCGCCCGTGACCGCCGGGCCCTCCCAGACAGCGCGTTCGCCGGTGCAAGCGGTCGGCGGCCCGGAACGACACGAGCCGTACCGAGCGCCCTCCGCCCTCCTCCCGGCCACGAGCCCGACCGGGCTCCCTGAACCGCGATCTCCCCGTCGGCCGGGGTCCCGACCGGGCGTCCCTCGTCCCCTCCTCCCTCCCTCCCAGGCCAGGGCCCGCCGCCCTCCCCGGGGCCGCCCCCGCGTGCGGAGCCCCGGTCCGTGCCGGAAGCTGACACTCGGCCAAGTGACTCTTGTCCCCGGCCGGGTGGATGTGTTCTTGTGGTGGCATCGGGTGATCGGAAGGGGTGCGCGGCGTGGAGTCGACGGCCGGGGCCGGACAGCTGCTGGCCATCAGCGACCTGCACATCAGCTACCCGGAGAACCGCGCCCTCGTCGAGGGCATGCGTCCGGAGAGCGACGACGACTGGCTGATCGTGGCCGGTGACGTCGCGGAGACCGTCGCCGACATCCGCTGGGCCCTCGGCACGCTCGCGAGCCGGTTCAGCAAGGTGCTGTGGGCACCCGGGAACCACGAGCTGTGGACCCATCCGAGCGACCCGGTCACCCTGCGCGGGGTCGCCCGCTACGAGTACCTGGTCGAGATGTGCCGGGAGCTGGGCGTCCTCACCCCCGAGGACCCCTACCCGGTGTGGCGAGGGGCGGGCGGCCCGGCCGTCGTCGCCCCCCTGTTCCTGCTGTACGACTACTCGTTCCTGCCGGCCGGCTGCACCACCAAGGCGGAGGGCCTGGCCTACGCGCACGGCACGGGAGTCGTCTGCAACGACGAGTTCCTGCTCCACCACGACCCCTACCCGACCCGTGAGGCATGGTGCCGGGCCCGGGTCGCGGAGACCGAGCGCAGGCTCGCCGAGCTGCCCGAGGACCTGCCGACCGTGCTGGCCGGCCACTACCCGCTGGACCGGCACCCCACCGACGTCCTGTGGCACCCCGAGTTCGCCATGTGGTGCGGCACGGAGCTGACCGCCGACTGGCACCGCCGGTTCCGGGTCGCGACCATGGTCTACGGCCATCTGCACATCCCCCGCACCACCTGGCACGACGGAGTCCGCTTCATGGAGGTCTCCGTGGGATACCCCCGCGAATGGCGCAAGCGCCCGGATTCCCCGGGCAGGCTGCGCCGCATCCTGCCGATGGAGGTCGAAGCAGGTGATCGAGGAGCTGCTCCCGGAGTCGGTCGTGGCCGTGGAGGCGCACGCTGACGACCCGCTGTGGGACGCCCCGCTCTTTCCGGAGGAGGCGCCGCTCGTCGAGCGCGCCGTCGCCAAACGGCGCCGCGAGTTCGCCGCCGTCCGCGGCTGCGCCCGCAGCGCCATGGAGAAGCTGGGCGTGTCCCCGCAGGCCGTGCTCAGCGGTGAGCGGGGCGCCCCGCGCTGGCCGGACGGGCTGGTCGGCAGCATGACCCACTGCGACGGCTACTGCGCCGCCGCGCTGGTCCGCGCAGCCGACCTCGCGTCCCTCGGCATAGACGCCGAACCGCACGGGCCGCTCCCGGAAGGCGTCGGCTCGTCCGTCTTCCTGCCCGCCGAGACCGCCCGGCTCGACCGGATGGCCGAGCGCTGGCCCGCCGTGCACTGGGACCGGCTCCTGTTCAGCGCCAAGGAGTCCGTCTACAAGGCGTGGTTCCCGCTGACCCGCAAGTGGCTGGACTTCTCCGAGGCCGACATCACCCTGCTGCCGGCGAGCGACGGTGCCTTCCGCGGCACCCTGCGGGCCGAACTCCTCGTCCCCGGCCCGCTGGTCGGCGGCCACCGCCTCCAGGTCTTCGAGGGGCGCTGGGCCGTGCGCGACGGGGTGGTGGCCACGTCCGTCGTCGTACCGCACGCCCCCACCGCACCGCGCCCCTGACGGCGGCCGGCGGCAGGGACCGGCGACGGGGGCCGCGCCCGGCCGGCCCCCGTGCGTGCGGCTCACCGGCCGTCCCCGCCGGGCCACCTCGCGGGACGGTCCGGCCGGGCACTCAAGCGGGCGGGTACCAGCCGCGCAGCAGCCGGAAGAACGCCTCCTCGTTGCCCGCGAGTCCGGCCCGGTCCAGCGCGCGTTCCGCCTCGACGAGCACGGCGGGCGGGACCACGGCCGGCCGGCCGCCGTCCGAGGGCCCGTCGAGGGCGGCGCGCACCGTGTGGAGCAGCCTCAGGTACGCCTGTACGGCGGTGCGCTCACGGTCGGTCAGTACGGCGGTGGGCATCGGTCGGCTCTCCCCGGGTAGGCGTCACGGTCACGCGCCCTGCGGCGCCGCGCACCGCGTCGTACGGCGCACACCCCCAGCTTGCCGCCCACCACTGACAACGCCGTCCGGCTCGGGTCCGGTTCGCCCGCTTGGCCGAGACGCCGGCCCCCACGAACCCGCTGGTCGGCCCGGGTCCGGCGGGTACGAGGGGCCGGTCGGGGCGGGGGTGGGCCGGCCCGCTCTTCGCGAGCCGGCGGCGACCCGGGGGCCCCGGCGTCCCCTTCCCCGGCGAACCGGTCGCGTACCGCCCCCGCGGCACCGCGCCCCCACGTCACCGGGCGTTTGGCCGGGACGGCTGCCCGGACCGGACGGAGCGGCCCCCGGCCCACCGAACCACGGCCGGCTTGTGACCAGGAGGCCCCAACACGCGTCCGCATGCGCTGCGTCGCGCCACCGGCACGACGTGCCGGCCGGTCAGATCAAGCCATAGCCCATCCCGCGACGGGGGCCCGAACGGGGCCGCTCCGCCCCTCCGGCCGATCCGCGTCCCCTGAGTGCCCCGGAGTCGTCCCGGTTGCCGCCCGGCTCACGCCTCGGGGCGTTTGACGCTCTCCAGGAGCATGTCGAGCCACTCCGCGACCTTGTCCCGGTGCTGGTCGGTGGGCAACTGCGCGGCCCGCCAGGCTATCCCGCGCACCCCGTGGTCCTGGAGCAGCCGCTCCAGCGGGTCCTCCGCGGCCTCGACGGCGGCCCGCTCCCGGTCCGCGAGCTTCTGCAACAGCTCCTGCTCGGTGCGCTGCAACGCGCCCGCCAGCGCCTCGGGGTCCTCCGCGGTGAGGAAGCCGGCGTGCACCCGGAAGAAGCGCTGGAGCGCGTCGCAGTGCTCCATGGTGGGCCGCCGGTCGCCGTTGATGAGGGCACCGGCCTGCTGCCGGGACATGCCCGCGCCGTCGGCGATCTCCTGCTGGGTGTAGCGGCGTCCGCCCGGCTTCAGCCGGGTGCGCCGCAGCAGGTCCAGACGCTGCAGGAAGCGGGCCTGGACGTCCGGTTCGCCCGCGGGCCGACCGCTGAGCAGGGCCCTGACCACCGGCTCGGGCACACCGCAGGCGGTGGAGAGCCGCCCGACGTCGAAGACCTCGGGGTGCGGGACGCCGAGGCGGTCGGCGAGCGCGGTGACGCGGGCGACGACGGCCGGCAGCTGGGCGGTCGCCGAGGCGCCCGGATCCTCGTAGCCATCCGTCACCGACAGAACTCCTACGTCTTGAGAGGGCTTCAGTGCGTCCGTGCTTCTCACGAGCGATCGCCGTGAACTTCCCGGAGAGTAGCCGGTGTCTCGAACCCACAGCCAGACGTCGCCACAACTGTGGCGAATTTCAGCCGTCAACCGGCATGAAATGCCACGATAGTTGACACGACTCAGGCCTGGGCACCAGGATCGCATCGCCGCGTGAAAGGCCGCAGAGGCAAGAGGGGTGACCTCCCGATGGCACATCAGGCAGGAGGGCAGCGGCCGGCACCGCGGCCCGTCCCCGACACTTGCGAGACCCAGGCGTACCTCCAGGACTACGGGACGCTGCTGGAGTACCTGTCCTGCCCGTCCCTGGTCGTCGACCGCCAGTGGAACGTGGTCATGGCGAACCGCGCGTTCGAGACGCTCTTCGGCGGGATGCGCCCCCACCCGACGGCGATGCCGGGGGAGAACTTCCTGCGTTTCGTGCTGTTCCACCCCGACGCCGGTGAGGTCCTCGGCGAGCACGAGGCCGGCTGGTGCCTGCCCATGCTGGCCCAGCTCCGGTCCGCCCTGGAGTCCTTCGGGCACGACCACGCGCTCCAGGCGGTCCGCCGGGACGTCGGCCAGGACCCCATCATGGAGGCGGCCTACCGGCAGGGCCTGCCGCACTGGATCCGCGCCGTCGGCGAGGCCGCGACCCGCCTCGACGGCGCCGTGCGGGTGCTGCACCACCCGGACCCGCGCCGCGGCCGCACCGAGTGCCGGATCGTCGAGGACGGTCCGCAGCCGCTGCGGGAGCTGGGCTACCGGCACCTGACCATGGTCCTGCGCGACCACCGCAGGCCCGCCGCGGCGGTCCGCCGGCCGCGCCGCTCGCGGGGCGCTGCCTCGCACCTCACGGTCGTTCCGGCCGCGGAGAGCTGACCCGGCACCGTCGGCGTTCAGGTCGCCGACGGCGCCGGGCCGCCCGCACCCGACGGCGGCGGGGCGCCGCCCGCCCGGGACGGCCGGGCCGACCGCCGGCACGCGGGGCACCCCCGCCTCGGCGACCGCCCCGCCGTCACCCGGCCGGGCGGGCGTCGCGGCGCCTCCGTCGTCATCTTCCGGCCCGCGCCGGGCACACTCGGCAGGGAGGCGCCGGCACCGGACCTCGCCCCGCGCAACCCCCGGACCGGGCCCGGTCGGTGCGGGGTCGGCGAGCCGACGCGGGATCAGGAGACGGGAGAAGCCCGTACCGACGCCCCGCACCGAACACCGCGCACCGCACGGACCGCCGGGTTTCACACGGGCGACACCGCACCCTTCCCTGACGTTCGCTGCTCTTGGAACACTCGCTCCGCGCGGATTCCGTCATCGGGCGGCATCGCGTACGTCAGGCTGAGAGGACCCCCAACCATGCCCGAGGTCAACCGGCGTCACTTCCTCCGACTCGCCGGCGCCACCACGGCGTTCTCGGCGCTGTCCGGCAGCATCCAGCGCGCGGCCGCCCTGCCGGCGTACTTCCGCACCGGTTCGGTCGACGATGTCGAGCACATCGTCGTGCTGATGCAGGAGAACCGTTCCTTCGACCACTACTTCGGCTCGCTCCGGGGCGTCCGCGGGTTCGGCGACCCGCGTCCGGTCAGGCAGAACGGCCGGTCCGTCTGGCAGCAGTCGGACGGCTCGAAGGACATCCTGCCCTTCCACCCGGACGCCGACGACCTGGGCCTCGCCTTCATCCAGGACCTCCCGCACGGCTGGAGCGACACCCACACCGCCTTCAACAACGGCAAGTACGACAAGTGGGTGCCCGCCAAGGGCTCGACGACGATGGCGTACCTGACGCGCGCCGACATCCCGTTCCACTACGCCCTCGCGGACGCCTTCACCGTCTGCGACGCCTACCACTGCTCCTTCATGGGCTCCACCGACCCCAACCGCTACTACATGTGGACGGGGTACGTCGGCAACGACGGCAAGGGCGGCGGCCCGGTCCTCGGCAACGACGAGAAGGGCTACGGCTGGACGACGTACCCGGAGCGCCTGGAGAAGGCCGGCGTGTCCTGGAAGATCTACCAGGACATCGGCAACGGGCTGGACGCGAACGGCTCCTGGGGCTGGATCAGCGACGCCTACCGCGGCAACTACGGCGACAACTCGCTCCTCTACTTCAACCAGTACCGCAACGCGGCGCCCGGCAGCCCCCTCTACGACAAGGCCCGCACCGGCACGAACGCCGCCAAGGGCGAGGGCTACTTCGACCGGCTCAAGGCGGACGTGCAGGGCGGCAGACTGCCCCAGGTCTCCTGGATCGTCGCCCCCGAGGCCTTCACCGAGCACCCCAACTGGCCCGCCAACTACGGCGCCTGGTACGTCTCGCAGGTGCTGGACGCGCTCACCTCCGACCCCGACGTGTGGGCCAGGACGGCCCTGTTCATCACCTACGACGAGAACGACGGCTTCTTCGACCACGTCGTCCCGCCCTACCCGCCGGCCTCCGCCGCCCGGGGCCTGTCGACGGTGGATCCCGCCCTGGACCTGTTCAAGGGCGACATCGGCCACGCCGCCGGACCCTACGGACTCGGCCAGCGGGTGCCGATGCTGGTCGTCTCCCCGTGGAGCAAGGGCGGGTACGTCTGCTCCGAGACCCTCGACCACACCTCGATCATCCGTTTCATCGAGCGTCGTTTCGGTGTCCAGGAGCCGAACATCTCCCCGTGGCGGCGCGCCGTCTGCGGTGACCTGACGAGCGCCTTCGACTTCTCCCGCGGCGACGGCGCGCCGGTCACGCTGCCCTCGACGGCCGCCTACCGCCCGGCGGACCGCAACCGCCACCCGGACTACGTGCCCAAGCCGCCCGCCAAGGGCGTCCTGCCCCGGCAGGAGGCGGGCAGCCGTCCCACCCGCCCGCTGCGGTACGCCCCGGCGGTGGACGGCTCGGCGGACACCGCGGCCGGGAAGTACACGCTCACGTTCGCCTCGGGGGCGAACGCCGGCGCGGTCTTCCTCGTCACGTCCGACAGCCGTACCGACGGGCCGTGGACCTACACCACGCAGGCCGGCAAGACGCTCGCGGACACCTGGAACTCGGTCTACTCCGGCGGCGACTACGACCTCGCCGTGCACGGCCCCAACGGCTTCCTGCGCGTCTTCAAGGGCCGCAACAAGGTCGCCGGTCCCGAGGTCACCGTCCGGGACGCCGGGAACGACGTCGAGCTGACCTTCACCAACCAGGGCTCCGGCGCGGTGCAGCTCAAGGTGGCCGACGGCTACGGCGGCGGCCCGCTCACGGTGACCGTGCGACCGGGCGCGACCGTGCGGCAGGTCGTCGGCCTCACGGCGAGCAAGCGCTGGTACGACCTGACCGTGACCTGCGACGCCGACCCGGCCTTCCTGCGCGGCTTCGCCGGGCACGTGGAGAACGGGCAGCCCGGCGTCAGCGACCCGGCGATCCTCACGGCGTGAACGGCCGGTGAACACGGCTCCGTGCGGCATGGTCAGGTACCGGTCACATCAGGGTAGTGTGCCCCGGTGACCACGCAATCGAACACTCCTGCAGGCTGGTACCCGGACCCGCACGGGGCACAGCAGACGCTGCGCTACTGGGACGGCGCGCAGTGGACCGAGCACACCAACCCGGCGCAGCAGGGCGCCGGGCAGGTCCCGCCGCAGCAGGCCGCCTTCCCGCAGCAGCAGGCCGGCGACGCCAGGGTGCAGCGCCAGGTGCAGAAGCAGGCCGGCGTCGCGGCCGGCGGCCCCGGCGGCGGCACCCTCTTCACCGAGCCCGTCCTGGTCGTGAACCAGAAGGCCAAGCTGATCGAGCTGACCAACGAGTACAAGGTCATGGATCAGAGCGGCCGGGAGATCGGTTCCGTCACCCAGGTCGGGCAGGGCGTGCTGCGCAAGATCCTGCGCTTCGTCTCCAGCATCGACCAGTTCCTGACCCACAAGCTGGAGATCCGCGACGCCTACGGCCAGCCGCAGCTGCTGCTGACCCGGCCCGCGAAGATCTTCAAGTCCCGGGTGATCGTGAGCCGCCCGGACGGTTCGCCGGTCGGCGAGATCGTCCAGAAGAACATGATCGGCAAGATCAACTTCGCGATGATGGCCAACGGCCAGCAGGTCGGCGCGATCAAGGCGGAGAACTGGCGGGCCTGGAACTTCGCGATCGTCGACCACGCGGACAGCGAGGTCGCCCGGATCACCAAGACCTGGGAGGGCCTGGCCAAGACGCTGTTCACGACGGCGGACAACTACGTCCTGCAGATCCACTACCAGTTGCCCGAGCCGCTGCTGAGCCTCGTGGTGGCGACGGCGCTGACGGTCGACACCGCGCTGAAGCAGGACGCGCGCGGCTGGGGCTGACCGACCCCGGGGCCCGGACACCACCGTCCGGGACCCGAACGGCGACGGCGGCCGGTACGCGGGACGTCCCGCGCACCGGCCGCCGCCGTACGTCCTCACAGTGCCGTGAGGTGCCCCGGCTGCTCGGGCCGCCGCGGCACCAGCGCGGGCTCGGCCGTCGCGGTCCCCGGCTCCAGCGCCAGCACCGCCGCCACCGGATGGTCGTCGCCGGGCCCGCCGGGCTCCCTGGGCCGCTCCGCCCGCCCGGCCTCGGGCGCCGTCCGGCTGAGCAGCACCACGCCCCACGCGGCGAGCGCCGCACCGGCCAGCGCCAGCAGCACGCCGCCGGTCCCGCCCCGCAGCCCCTGACCCAGCAGGGTGAGGCCGATCACCGCGGCGGCCATGGGGTTGGCGAGGGTCACCACGGCCAGCGGGGCGCCGAGACCGCCCCGGTAGGCGGTCTGGGACAGCAGCAGCCCGCCGACGGCGAACGCGGCGACGAGCACGGCGACCACGACCACCCCGGCGCTCAGCGCCGGCCCCGAGCGGTCCGTGGCCGCCACGGTCACCGTCTGGGTGAGCGCCGATGCCACCCCGGAGGCGAAGCCGGACGCGGTGGCGTGCCGCAGGCCCGGCCGCGCGCCGGGCCGCGAGAGCAGGCCGATCGCGGCGGCGGTCGTGCCCGCGACCGCCAGCGCCTCGGTGAGCGACAGCACCCGGGCGGGCGCCGGACCGGAGGCGCAGACCAGCAGCGCGCCCAGCCCGAGCAGGGTGAGCGCCGTACCGCGCCACTCCGCCGCGCTCACCCGCCGGCCGGCCGCCCGCGCGCCCAGCGGCACGGCCGCCACCAGGGTCAGCGCGCCGAGCGGCTGGACCACGGTCAGCGGGCCGTACTTCAGGGCGACGACGTGCAGCAGCGCGGCGGCGGCGTTCAGTCCGACCGCCGACCACCAGGCACCCGTGCCCAGCAGCCCCGGCAGGCCGGTGCCGCTGCCGCGCGCGGCGAGGCGCTCCTGTGCGACGGCGGCCAGCGCGTAGGCGACGGCCGACACGAGGGACAGGCCGAGGGCGGCCAGGGCCGCGGCGCTCATCGGCCCGCTCCCGCCAGGACGGGTTCCCGCGTGACCGGGAGCACGACGCCGCGGCCCGCCGCCGGGCCGGCCGAGTGCCGCGGCCGGTGGACGAGCGCGAGGGCGGCGGCGAGCATGGCGGTGGCGACGAGGGAGTCCAGCCAGTAGTGGTTCGCCGTGCCCACGATCACCACCAGGGTGATCAGCGGGTGGGCCAGCCAGAGCCAGCGCCACCGGGACCGGGTCGCCGCGATCAGGCCGATCGCCACCATCAGCGCCCAGCCGAAGTGCAGCGACGGCATGGCCGCGAACTGGTTCGACAGGTGGTCGCCGGCCGGCGGCCCGTACACGGAGGGGCCGTAGACCCGGCCCGTGTCCGTCAGGCCCGTGCCGGCCAGCATCCGCGGCGGGGCCAGCGGGAAGGTGAAGGGGAGCACCAGGGCGGCCGTGGTGAGGACCGCGAGCACCCGGCGCGCCCAGAGGTAGTGCGCGGGCCGGCGCAGGTACAGCCAGACCAGGAAGGCCACCGTGGCCGGGAAGTGGACGGCCGCGTAGTAGGTGTTGGCCAGGTGGACGAGGGTGTCGCCGTGCAGCAGCGCGGACTGCACGGCGTTCTCGTGGGGGAGGTGCGCGGCCCGCTCCAGGTGCCACACGCGGCGGGCGTTGCGGAAGGCGTCCCCGGTGTGGCCGGAGGCCAGTCGGCGGCCGAGTTTGTACACCAGGAACAGCCCGGCGACGAGCAGGAACTCGCGTATCAGAGGGGGCCGGGCCGGTGTGCCCGGTGCGCTGTCGGCCTCCGCAGGCTCGGTTCGTGCGGTCATCCCCCGGCCCCTTCGCTGGCGGTGTGGTGCGTGTAGTGGTGCGTCTGTGGGTGCGGTGCAGCCCATCGATACGTTTCCGTACCGATACGCAAGTGTACCGATACGGTCGAGTACCGGTACACTGGCGTATCGATTGATGTGCGCCACACTGGAGACACCACGAGTGAGGGGAAGCACCACATGACGTCGCAGGCCGCGGACGGGCCGGAGACGGCCGCCGCCTCGCGCCGCTCCAAGATCACGCCGGAGCGTGAGCGGGAGTTCTTCGACGCCGTGCTGGAACAGATCCGCGAGTGCGGCTACGACTCCCTGACCATGGAGGGCGTCGCCGCCCGCACCCGGTGCAGCAAGTCCACGCTGTACCGGCAGTGGAAGAACAAGCCGCAGTTCGTGGCGGCCGCGCTGCGTGCCAGCCGGCGCGTGCGGTTCGCGGGCATCGACACCGGATCGCTCGCCGGGGACCTGCGCGAGGCCGCGCGGGCCGCGGGCGACTGGTCCGGCAAGGACACCCGGCTGCTCCAGGCGCTGGGCCACGCGGTGACGTCGGACCAGGAACTGGCCCTGGCGCTGCGGGAGGCGCTGGTCCACCCGGAGATCGCCGCGCTGGAGGAGATGCTGGCCCGGGGCGTGGCCCGGGGCGAGGTCCCCGCGGACCATCCCGCGCTGGAGTACGTGCCCGCGATGATGTTCGGCGTCCTGCGTGTGCGGCCCGTGCTCAACGGGCAGTACGCCGATGCCGACTACCTGGTCCGCTTCGTGGAGGCCGTCGTGCTGCCCGCACTGGGAGCGAGATGAGACCCAGGCCGCCGTTCACGGGATGACTGAACGGTGACCTGCCCGCGCCGCACCGTGGGGACGGGGGCGGCGCGCACCCCCGGCCGGGTGGGGTCCCCCTTGAGCGGAGGGGGACCCCACCCGGCCGATCCGTGTCTCAGACGTCCTGGCCGCTGCCGCCGCCGGACGAGACCTCGATCCCTCGCAGGATCTCGTCGATGACGGACAGCTTCTGCCCGGCGTCCAGGCCGAAGCGGAGCACCACGATCTGCTGGGGGTCGTTGGGCGAGGGGAAGGCGACGGACTCGACGTAGCCGTCGGCGCCCTTGCTGGTGACCGTCTTCCAGCGCACCCGGTAGCCCTTCTGCCCGGCCACCGTCACCGCCTCGGAGGCCAGCTCCTGGTGCGAGGTGATGCTGCCGTAGGTCGTGCCGCCGTACGACGCCTTGGCGTTGGCCGCGATGTCCGCCTTCGCGACCTCCTCGGCCGTGCCGCCCTTGAGGCCCAGTTGCAGGGCCGGGGCGGAGTAGGCGCCGCCCGCGGTGCACGTCTTGGCCGGATCGCCCGGGCACTTGTAGGAGTTCCCGGAGGTCACCTGCGCGCCGATGCCGAGGGACTCCCCGGTCCAGCCCTGCGGCACCGGCAGGCTGATGCCGTTGACCGGGTCCGGCACCGAGCCGCCGCCCTCGACCTTGGGCGCCCCGGACCGGCCGGGGCCCGGCGAGTCGCCACCGGACCCGCCCTGACCGCCGTCGCCGCCCTGGCCACCGTCGCCGCGCTGACCGCCGTCGCCGTCCTGGCCGCCGGAACCTCCGCTCCCCTCCGAGCCGCCGGGTCCGCCGAACGGCCCGCCCCGGCCGTCGTCGGCCCCCTGCCGGACCCCCGCGCGGTCGCCGCCGCCGTCGTCGTCGGCGAGGGCGTACACACCGACCCCGATGCTCGCCAGCACGGCGGCCGCCACCACGACGGCTATGCCGTTGCGCAGCCGGCGCCGGGGGCGGGCCGGCGGCTCGGCCGGGTACCCCGGGTATACCGGGTGGCCGCCGTACCCCGCGGGCGCCGTCGGGTGGAGGCCGGCCGGCTGGACCGGCGGCGCCGTCTGTGCCGGGGGACCCCACGGGGCGGCCGTACCGGCGGGACGGGTCTGGTCCGTCCAGGCCTTGCCGTCCCACCAGCGCTCGGTGGGCGGACCGTCGTTCGTCTGCCCGGGGTCGGGATACCACCCGGGAGGAGTCACCTGCGTCATGCCCCCACCGTAAGAGGCGTCGGTGAAAGCGGGATGAGAGGATCCCCCGCCAAACGTGCGGACCGGGACGATTCACCCGGGATTTCTCCGCAGATCCCTCCGCCGCGACTGCCGTACCCGGTCCCGTCCGGGCGGGCGCGCGGACCCACGGCGCCGGGTGGCGCCTGCCGGACGCCGGGTGCGGGTGCGCGGGTTGGTCGCGATCGCCCGCCGCCGCTGCGCGCGGGGAGCTTTCGGGGGCGGGTCCCGGACGCGGGTCGCGCGGGGGCGGCGTGCGCCGGCCGTGGGGACCGACGGAGCCGGCCGCGCGGCGACCGGCGGCCACGGGCCGGCGCTTCATGGCCGAACCGGTCGACCGGGCGCACCACGCAGTCGCGTTCGGAACGGTGCCGACCTGTTCCGAACACACGCGAACGCCTCTATCGCTTGTCTCCGCACACAGCCGGCGGCGACGCTCTGCGGTGTCGCCCTCGCAACGGATGATGGGAGAACCGTGAGAACCGACTGGACATTCGCGGCAGCCGGTGCCGCCGCCGTCGGCTTGGCCCTGAGCCTTTCCGTCGTGCCGGCCCAGGCCGCACAGCCGCCTTCGGCGACACGTTCGCCCCAGGCGGTGAACGCACTGTGTGGCTGGCAGCCCAACCCGGGCGTCCACGCGGAAGCCACCGTCATCAAGGACAGGGCAGCGGCCCACAACGGCCCGGCGGCCGAATGCAAGGTGGACAGCTACCGCGCTCTCGGCAGCCCCGTGGAGATCTACTGCAAGTACACGAACACCGCGGGGAACCTCTGGTACTCGACCACCTTCGGATGGATCTACAGCCCGTACCTGAGGGTCGACAAGGTGTCGCAACCGCCGGGCTCCATCGTCATTTGCTAGGACCGGCCTGCCGCCCCGCCCCGCCCCCAGCACCGCTCGACCAGACATGAAAGGGATGTCACATGCTCAAGAGGACCTGTGGTGTGCTCGGAGCCGCGATCGCTCTGGGCCTCGCCCTCAGCGGCACCGCGCAGGCACAAGCCGGCTCGGGGACCGCGAACGCCGCCGCCGCGAACGCGACTTCCGGCCCTGCGATCGCGACCCCCGCCCTGTACGCGGTGTCCGGCCGCTTCTACACGGACGGTGTCAACATCCGTAGCAGGCCGGACCTCGACTCGAAGGTCAACGGCCTCGGGTACGTCAGCCACAAGGTCACGGTGTACTGCTTCACCACCGGACCCCTGGAGACTGCTTGGTGGCGTATCACCGACACCACGACGGGCGTCTCCGGCTACATCGACCAGAGTCTCGGCGGCCCCAACAGCCCGCTCAGCACGCGTTGCTAGTACTCCAGCAGGGCTTCGCCGTCCGACCCGCGGGTTTGGCCGGGCGGCTGGAGTGTGGCGGGACTTCGGTCGCGCGGGGGCGGTCCCACCGGGGCCGCCCCTCGATCGTGCGACAGCGCCGCAGGCAGTGCCGGCGGCGGGCCAGCCTCCGAGGACGATCACCGAGTATGCCGCGTCGACTCGTAACGCCTCGCGGAGGTGCGGTCAATGCGGAGGTGCGATCAGATCGATCAGGAAGTCCTGATCTCCGGCGCCGGAGCAACGGCCTTGGACGACTTCCGCTCCCTCCTCGGTGGCCTGGTCACGCAGGCTCAGGCACTGGCCGGTGACGACCGGGCGGATGCGGAAATGGGTGGCGGCAAGCGAACCGACGCGCTCTATGCGGAACTGCTGGGCCCGGTTGCTGTCGGCACAGTTGTCGCGGGGTTCCAGCAGATCGCGCCCCGGCTCCTTCGTCAGGACGGTGAGGCAGCCGATGCCGTACTTCGCCTGATGCCATTGAATCTGCACTGTGTTCCTGGCCAGCGGTTCGAGGAACACGTGCGGCAGACCGGCCGTCGAGCAGAGGCGTTGGGTGGCGACGGCGGTCTGGTAGCGCCCGGTGCGATCTCTGCCTTCGGTGAGGCACAGTTCCGGCGTGCGAGCGGGATGGATACGTGCCCAGCTTCCTACGGCCAGCATGCGCAGCCCGGTCACCGGCACCGCCGGTACGGAGGCCGGCGCCGGCGAGTCGTGGAACCGGCCGCTGATGCCGAGTGTGCCCGCAACGCCGATCCCTACGGCGCCGACCAGGCCGGCCGCCCGGCGCCACCATGGGGAGCCCGCTATGGCAGACGCGTCCGTGGACGAACCTTCAGGGCCGTCACCGTTGGCGTCGTCCTTTTGTGCGGGCTGTGCCGGTTGTGCGGGCTCGTGGGCGGCGATGCGGCTGTGCATCTGAAGCCACTCACGTACTTCCGCGTCACTGAGGCCGCAGGCACGGGTGAACGCCTCGACGAACCGTGCCCGAGGGAGAGTGACGCGGCTCAGAGTACTCGCGATCGTGCTCGCCGGCAGTGCCGCGCCGTGTGCCGCGGCCTTGCCCTCGAGTTGGCGGTAAGTCAGTTCTGACCGAACGCGCAGCGTCCGGAGTGCCTCGGTGAACTCGGCAGGGGTGCTCACCTTCGCGGGCTGGGGTGGCTCCTCGGGGCCCTCCGCACCGGGCTCGTTTCGACTCACCACTTGAGTATGGCCCCACTGGTGGTGTCCGGGCACCGCTTTCGAGCGGCACCGTCCAGGTGCTTCCGCAACATCCGCGCACCGGCCGAGTTACTCGCGGGAGGCGTCTGCCCCTACAGCTCAACCCGCGAACCGGCCGGCCGTCTCGCCCGCCCCGGCCCACCGGAAGAGACGCGTACCCCCGGCGACGACGCGGCCCGCACCCACCGGACACCGGCCCCGCCCACTCCGCGCACGGAGCGGCCGCCGCACCCCGCCCGCCGTCCGCCGCGGAGCGGAACCCGCGGCCCGCCCTGATCGGCGGGCCGCGGTTCGACGCCGGGGGCAGGGGTACCCGGCCGCGACCGCACACGGGACGCAGCCGTACGCGACGAGAGGGAGCACGACCCATGAAGGCAGTCACCTGGCAGGGCAAGCGGGACGTCCGGGTGGAGGACGTGCCCGACCCGAGGATCGAGGAGCCCACGGACGCCGTCATCCGGATCACGTCCACCGGCCTGTGCGGCTCCGACCTGCACCTGTACGAGGTGCTCACGCCGTTCATGACCCCCGGCGACATCCTCGGCCACGAACCCATGGGGATCGTGGAGGAGGTCGGCTCCGAGGTGACGAACCTGCGGCCCGGCGACCGTGTCGTGGTGCCCTTCCAGATCGCCTGCGGACACTGCTACATGTGCGGCAACGGGCTGCCCACCCAGTGCGAGACCACGCAGGTCACCAGCGAGGGCATGGGCGCCCCCCTGTTCGGCTACACCCGCCTGTACGGCGCCGTGCCGGGCGCCCAGGCCGAGTACCTGCGCGTCCCGCAGGCGCAGTTCGGGCCGATGAAGGTGCCGGAGGGCCCGGCGGACGACCGCTTCGTCTACCTCTCCGACGTGCTGCCCACCGCCTGGCAGGCCGTCGAGTACGCCGCCGTGCCGCCCGGCGGCACCGTCGCCGTCCTCGGGCTCGGCCCGATCGGCGACATGGCGTGCCGGATCGCCATGGCCCGCGGCGCCGGACGGGTCTTCGGCGTCGACCTGGTGCCGGAACGGCTCGCCCGGGCCAACCGCCGCGGCGTGGAGACGTACGATCTCCGTGCCTTCGACGACGAGAAGGCGCTGGTCCAGGCCATCCACGACGAGACCGGCGGCCGGGGCCCGGACGCCGTGATCGACGCCGTGGGCACCGAGGCGCACGGCAGCCACGTCGCCAAGATCGTCCAGCAGGCCGCCGCGATCATGCCCCGCAAGCTCAGCGGCCCGCTCGCCGAACGCTTCAGCGTCGACCGGATGGGCGCCCTCTACCTGGCCATCGACCTGGTCCGCCGGGGCGGCACGATCTCCCTCAGCGGTGTCTACGGCGGCATGGCCGACCCGATGCCCATGCTCACCCTCTTCGACAAGCAGATCCAGCTCCGCATGGGCCAGGCCAACGTCCGCCGCTGGAGCGGCGAGATCATGCCCTACCTGACCGACGAGGACCCGCTCGGCGTCGACGACTTCGCCACGCACCGGGTGCCGCTGGCCGACGCCGCGCACGCGTACGAGATGTTCCAGCGCAAGCAGGACGGCGCCGTCAAGGTCCTCCTGGAGCCGTAGCCCCCGGCCGGCCCGCGACCGGCGCCGGTACCGGTACCGGCGCCTCAGCCGCGGTCCCGCTCGCCGAGGATCTCCGCCAGGTCGTAGCGCACCGGTTCCTCCAGCTGGGCGTACGTGCAGCTCTCCGGCGTGCGGTCCGGGCGCCAGCGGCGGAAGCGGGCCGTGTGCCGGAACCGCTGACCGTTCTCCATGTGGTCGTACGCCACCTCGGCCACCCGCTCCGGGCGCACCGGCACCCAGGACAGGTCCTTCCTGCCGGACCAGCGGCTGGGCGCGCCCGGCAGCCGCGCCGCGTCGTGCGCCGCCTCGTCGGTCCACGACGCCCACGGGTGCCCCGACACGTCGGCCATGCGCAGCGGCTCCAGCTCGTCGACCAGCTCGGCGCGCCTCTTCATCGTGAAGGCCGCCGACACGCCGACGTGCTGGAGCCGGCCGCTCCCGTCGTACAGCCCGAGCAGCAGCGAACCCACCACCGGTCCGCTCTTGTGGAACCGGTACCCGGCGACGACGACGTCCGCCGTCCGCTCGTGCTTGATCTTGAACATGGCTCGCTGGTCCTGGAGGTACCTCAGGGTGAGCGGCTTGGCGACGACCCCGTCGAGCCCGGCGCCCTCGAACCGCTCGAACCACTGCCGGGCCACCTCGATGTCGGTCGTCGCGGGCGCCAGGTGCACCGGCGGGGTGGCACCGGCGAGGGCCCGGTCCAGCAGGGCGCGCCGTTCGGTCAGCTCCACGTCGAGCAGGGCGTGGTCGTCCAGCGCGAGCAGGTCGAAGGCGACGAACGAGGCCGGTGTCCGCTCGGCGAGCGTGCGCACGCGGGAGGCCGCCGGATGGATCCGCTCGGACAGCGCGTCGAAGTCCAGCCGGCCGTTCCGGGCGACCACGATCTCCCCGTCCAGCACGCACCGCCCCGGCACCCGTTCCTTCAGCGCCTCGACCAGCTCGGGGAAGTACCTGGTCAGCGGCTTGCCGGTGCGGCTGCCCAGCTCGACCTCGGCCCCGTCCCGGAACACGATCGACCGGAAGCCGTCCCACTTCGCCTCGTAGTGCATCCCCGGCGGGATCCGCGCCACCGACTTGGCGAGCATCGGCTTCACGGGCGGCATGACGGGGAGGTCCATGGGACCGATTCTGCGCGTGCGCGTACGGGTTCGCCCGGTGTGCGAGGTGTGCGGGGTACGCCTACCGTTGCCCGCATGGGTGCAGCGGTGGAACTGGAGGTGGGCGGCCGGACGGTACGGCTGTCCAGCCCGGACAAGGTGTTCTTCCCGGAGCGCGGCTTCACCAAGCTGGACGTCGCCCGGTACTACGCCGCCGTCGCCCCCGGCATCCTGCGTGCCCTGCGCGACCGTCCGACCACCCTGGAACGCTACCCGGACGGTGTCGGCGGCGAGTGGTTCTACCAGAAGCGGGCCCCGAAGGGCATGCCCGACTGGATCCCGACCGCCCACATCACCTTCCCCAGCGGGCGCAGCGCCGACGAGATGTGCCCGGCCGAGGAGGCCGCCGTGGTGTGGGCCGCCCAGTACGGCACCCTCACCTTCCACCCCTGGCCGGTCCGCGCCGGCGACGTCGACCACCCCGACGAACTCCGCATCGACCTCGACCCGCAGCCCGGCACCGACTACGCCGACGCGGCCCGCGCGGCCGGTGAACTGCGCGCCGTGCTGGACGAGTTCGGCGGGCTGCGCGGCTGGCCGAAGACCTCCGGCGGCCGGGGCCTGCACGTCTTCGTGCCGATCGAGCCGCGCTGGACCTTCACCCAGGTGCGCCGCGCGGCGATCGCGGTCGGCCGGGAGATGGAGCGCCGGATGCCCGAGCGGGTGACCATCAAGTGGTGGAAGGAGGAACGCGGCGCGCGCATCTTCCTCGACTACAACCAGACCGCCCGCGACCGCACCATCGCCTCCGCCTACTCCGTACGGCCGCGCCCGAACGCCCCGGTCTCGGCGCCGCTGCGCTGGGAGGAGGTCGGGGTCGCGCAGCCCCGCGACTTCGACCTGGCCACCATGCCGGCCCGGTTCGCCGAACTGGGCGACGTGCACGCCGACATGGACGACCACGCCTTCTCCCTGGAGGCGCTGCTGGAACTGGCCCGCCGGGACGAGCACGACCACGGCCTGGGCGACCTGCCGTACCCGCCGGAGTACCCGAAGATGCCCGGCGAACCGAAGCGCGTCCAGCCGAGCCGGGCCCGCCGCGAGCCGTCGCCCTGACCCGGCCGGGCGGCAGCGGGAAGGGGCCCGGACGGCTGCCGCCCACGGGCTCCGCGGGCACCGGCCGGGGCGGCGCCCCGCGGCTATCCTGATCGCCGGCCGACGATGAGGAGCCCCGCCGTGCCCGAGGCAGTGTCGCGTCCCACCCTGGAGGCCGTCGCCGCACGGGCCGGTGTCTCGCGGGCCACCGTGTCCCGGGTGGTCAACGGCGGCGACGGGGTCCGCGAGCCGCTGGCCGAGCGGGTCCGGCGGGCCGTGGAGGAACTGGGCTACGTCCCCAACCGGGCGGCGCGCAGCCTCGTCACCCGGCGGCACGACGCCGTCGCGGTCGTCATCGCCGAGCCCGAGAGCCGGGTCTTCGCCGACCCGTTCTTCGCCCTGCAACTGCGCGGCATCAGCAAGGAGCTGACCGCGCACGACAACCAGCTCGTGCTGCTGCTCACCGAGGGCCGCGCCGACCACGCGCGCGTGGCACGGTACCTCGCCGGCGGCCATGTCGACGGCGCGCTCGTCTTCTCGCTGCACCTCGACGACCCGCTGCCCGGGCTGATACGCGCCGCCGGCCTGCCGACCGTGTTCGGCGGGCGCCCCGACTGGGACGCGGAGACCCGCACCGCCGGCCCGGGCGGGGGCGTGGTGTACGTCGACTGCGACAACCGGGGCGGGGCGCACGCGGCGGTACGGCACCTGCTGGGCCTCGGCCGGCGGCGCGTCGCGCACCTCACCGGGGCGCTGGACCAGACGTCCGCGGTGGACCGGCTGGACGGCTACCGGGACGGCATGGCCGGTGTCCCGGGCGGGGCCGACCCCGGGCTGGTGGCGGAGAGCGACTTCACCGTGGCCGGCGGGGAGCGCGCCATGCGCGAGATCCTCGGCCGGTGCCCGGACGTCGACGCCGTGTTCGCCGCCAGCGACCTGACCGCGCTCGGCGCCCTGCGGGTGCTGCGCGAGAGCGGCCGACGGGTGCCCGAGGACGTGGCCGTGGTCGGCTTCGACGACCTGGTCCCGGTCGCCGAGCAGGCCGACCCGCCGCTGACGACGGTCCGTCAGGACATCGAGGGGATGGGCCGCCTGATGGCGCGCCTGCTGCTGCGGGGCCCGGCCGGCGGCGGGGACGGCGAGCGCGCGGCGGCCGGCGCCCCGGGCCCGTCCGGCGGCGGTGTGATCCTTCCGACGACCCTGGTGCGCCGCGCCTCGGCGTGAGCGGCCGGCCCTGAGCGGAACGCGGACGACAGGCGCGCCGGGCCGGAGGCCGGGGACGGCCGGGACGCGCTCGCCGGGGCGGCTCGGTCCCGGGGCGGTTCGGGAGCGGCTCAGCCCTGGGGCGGCTCGCTCCTGATCACGGCGAAGCGGGCCCCGTACGGGTCGGTGAGCACGGCCGTGCGGCCCACCCCCGCCAGGCTCGCCGCGGCCGCCCGCACCGTACCGCCGAGGTGCTCGGCCCGCGCCACCACGGCGTCGGTGTCCGCCACCTCGACGTACGGCAGCCAGCCGGGGTCGTCCGCGACCCCGCCGGGCGCGTCGGCCGTCGGCACCAGGCCGCCGAACATCGCGTCGTCCCCGGCACCCGGCGGGCCGACGCCGGTGTACGTCCCGCCCGGCAGGGGCACCGCGGACGTCTCCAGGCCGAGCACCTCGTGGTAGAAGGCGGCTGCCGCCGCGATGTCCGGCGTGTACAGCTCGGCCCGGCACAGCGCGCCCGGCGCGCCCGCCAGGTCCACGCCCGCGGTCCGGCCGGGCTGCCAGATCCCGAATCTGGCGCCCGCCCGGTCGGCGAGGACCGCGACGCGGCCCCGGTCGCCCACGTCCACCGGCGGGAACGGCACGCTGCCGTGGGCCCGTTCGGCCCGCTCGGCGGTGGCCCGGGCGTCCCGGCTGCGGAAGTACACCGTCCAGGCCGGCGGTCCCTGCCCGGGCCCGCAGGGCATGCCGCCCGCGACGGTCCTGCCGTCCAGCTGGAAGAAGCCGTACCCTCCGGCGTCCGGGCCCGCGGACCGGAACCGCCAGCCGAAGAGCGCGCCGTAGAAGGAGACGGCTCCGTCGAGGTCGGGGCTGCCGACGTCGATCCAGGCGGGGGCGCCGTCGACGAAACGGGTGGTGAGCATCCCGGTCCTCCTCGCCAGGGTCCCGTCGTGTGCACTGCCGAGTCTGGCACCACCCGCCGGAGCCCGCCGCCGGGCGACGGCGACGCGCCGGTCCCCGTCGGCCCCGGCCGGGGTCACGGCGCGTGTCCCGCCGGTTCCCGCGCGTTCCGCGCGCCGCCGTGCGCGCACCGGGCCCGGGGGAGCATCATCGGGGCGGCGGGAGGCCCCGGGCGCGCCGTTGATCCGGCGTTGATCGAACGTTTTTCGGCGTGCGGCAGGCTCCTCGCATGCACCCCGAAACCATCTCCCCGGCCGACGACACCTGGCGCGCGCAGGCCCTGTGCGCGCAGACCGGGCCGGACTTCTTCTTCCCCGAGCCCGGCAGTTCGGTGCGCGAGGCGAAGCGCATCTGCGCGATGTGCGACCTGCGCCCGGCGTGCCTGGACTACGCGCTCGCCAACGACGAGCGGTTCGGCGTCTGGGGCGGCCTGTCGGAGAAGGAGCGCCTCGCCCTGCGGCGGGCGGCCCGCTGACGTCCCCGCGCCGCCCCGGCCGCCCGGCGTGCGGGGCGTCAGCCCGCGGCGCGCGCCGTCATCCGCGCCTTGCGCGCGGCCAGCTTCTCGTCGAACTTCAGGGCCTCCGCGTCCAGCCCGCCCATGAACAGGCCCAGCTCCTCCTGCGCCTGGTGTCCCTCGGGGCCGAGGCCGTCGATGTCCAGGACCTTCAGGTGGCGCAGCACCGGCTGCAGCACGTCGTCGTGGTGGATGCGCAGGTTGTAGACCTCGCCGATGGCCATCTGCGCGGCCGCCCGCTCGAAGCCGGGGATGCCGTGGCCGGGCATGCGGAAGTTGACCACGACGTCCCGGACCGCCTGCATGGTCAGGTCGGGGGCCAGCTCGAACGCGGCCTTGAGCAGGTTGCGGTAGAAGACCATGTGCAGGTTCTCGTCGGTCGCGATGCGGGCCAGCATGCGGTCGCAGACCGGGTCGCCCGACTGGTGGCCGGTGTTGCGGTGGGAGATCCGGGTGGCCAGCTCCTGGAAGGCGACGTAGGCCACCGAGTGCAGCATGGAGTGCCGGTTGTCCGACTCGAAGCCCTCACTCATGTGGGACATGCGGAACTGCTCCAGCTTGTCGGGGTCCACCGCGCGCGAGGCCAGCAGGTAGTCGCGCATCACGATGCCGTGCCGGCCCTCCTCGGCCGTCCAGCGGTGCACCCAGGTGCCCCAGGCGCCGTCGCGCCCGAACAGCGAGGCGATCTCGTGGTGGTAGCTCGGCAGGTTGTCCTCGGTCAGCAGGTTGACCACGAGGGCGGTCCGGCCGATCTCGGTCACCGGGGACTGCGCCTTCTCCCAGGGCTCGCCGTCCTCGAAGAAGCCGGGGAAGTTGCGGGCGTCGCCCCAGGGGACGTACTCGTGCGGCATCCAGTCCTTGGCGACCTGCAGGTGCCGGTTCAGCTCCTTCTCGACCACTTCCTCCAGTGCGTACAGCAGGCGCGCGTCGGTCCAGACGGACGGGCTGCCGAGATGGGGGGAGGTGATCGTCACGGGAACTCCAGGGGGACGCGGTGCGAGGGGGACGGCGAGGGGACGGTCCGGCGAGCGGTGCCGGGAAACCTACGTGATCGTAGGCTACGAATCCGTAGGTTACGAAGCCGTAGGTTAAGACGCCTGTAAAGAACCGCTGATCAGCCTGCCCGGCCAGGCTGTCGGCGGGTAGGCCGAACGGCCGCGGTACCCCAGGTCGCGGGGCTGCCGGGGCACGGGTGTCACCCGGTCAGGCGTCCAACTCGCGCAGCCGTACGGAGAGACAGGTCACACAGCCCTCCAGCTTCTCGAACTCGCCGATGTCGACGGTCACCACCTCGTGGCCGAGTCCGGTCAGCAGTTCCGCCGTCCGCGGCGCGCTCGCCGCCATCAGCAGTCTGCCGCCGCCGAGCAGCACCACGTGCGCGCCCGGCTCCTCCGGCACGGACAGGAAGCGCGGGAACAGCGCGGGCCGGTCCACCCGCGGAGCGTGCCCGATCACCGTGCCGTCGGGCAGCGCGGTCACCGCCGACTTCAGGTGCAGCACCCGGCTCACGGGCACGGCCACCACGCGGGCGCCCAGCGGGTCGAAGGCCGCGGCCAACTGCCGCACACCGTCCGCGTCGGTCCGCCCGCCGAGGCCCACGTACACGGTGTCGCCGGCCTTGAGGACGTCGCCGCCGTCCAGCGTGCCCGGCTCCCGCATCCGGTGCACCGGGCAGCCGAGGCGGGCCACCGCCTCCTCGACGGCGGCGGTCTCCGCCCGCCGGGACTCGGCGCCCGGCCGGGTGATCAGCGCCGTGTTTCGGAACATCACGACGGTGTCCTCGACGAACACCGCGTCCGGGCAGTCGTCGGCCGGTCCGACCTCGATCGTCTCCCACCCGTGCGCGCGCAGGGCGCCGACGTAACCCTCCCACTGCCCGGCGGCGCGTGCGAGGTCGACCGGCCGGCGCTCGACGTGCGTCACCAGGCCGTCGGCGAGGCGGGGACCGGGGCGGCGGACGAGGGCCTTCCTGCCGGGCACGAGGGGCCTTTCGCATCGGTGGCGGTAGCGGTGGCGGTGGCGATGCGGTGTCCGGCGCCCCCGTACGAGGCGCCGGACCGCCATCATGCGGCGCGCACCGCCCGGCGGCGACCCCGCCGCCGGGCCGTGTCCGGGGTCTCCCGGCCGGGCGCCGGTCAGGCCGGGCCCGCGAGCGCCCCGGGCGCCGTCCCGGTCAGCTTCCCCCCTTCCATCAGCAGCCACCGCGTGATCCCGATCGACTCCAGGAACGGCAGGTCGTGGCCGGCGACGACCAGGGCGCCCTCGTACGACTCCAGCGCCGTGGTCAGCTGCCGGACGCTGGCCATGTCGAGGTTGTTGGTCGGCTCGTCGAGCAGCAGGAGCTGCGGTGCGGGCTCCGCGAGCATCAGCGCGGCCAGGGTCGCTCGGAACCGCTCGCCGCCCGAGAGCGTGGCGGCCTTCTGGTCGGCCCGGGCGCCCCGGAACAGGAAGCGGGCGAGACGGGCCCGGATCCGGTTGCCGTCCGCCCCCGGCGCGAACCGGGCCACGTTCTCGGCGACCGACAGGCCGTCGTCGAGCACGTCCAGCCGCTGGGGCAGGAACCGGAGCGGCACGTGCGCCGTCACCGTGCCGCGCACCGGGGCCAGTTCACCGGCGACGGTCCGCAGCAGCGTCGTCTTGCCGGCGCCGTTGCGGCCGACGAGCGCGATCCGCTCCGGGCCGCGCAGGTCGAGCACGCCGTCCACGCGCGCGTGGTGGGCCATCTCCAGGTGCTCCAGGGTGAGGACCCGCCGACCGGGCGGCACGGCCGTGTACGGCAGCTCGACGCGGATCTCGTCGTCGTCCCGCACGGCCTCCACCGCCTCGTCCAGCCGTTCCCTGGCCTCGGCGAGCCGCTCCTCGTGCAGGATGCGGTGCTTGCCGGCGGACTCCTGGGCGGCGCGTCTGCGGTTGCCCATGACGATCTTCGGCTCCCGCTTCTGCTCGTACATCTTCTGCCCGTACCGCTTGCGGCGGGCCAGCTTGACCCGGGCGTCGACCATTTCGCGCTTCTGCTTGCGGAGGTGGGACTCGGCGGCCCGCACCGTCCGCCCGGCCGCCTCCCGCTCCACGGCGAGCGCCTCCTCGTAGGCCGAGAAGTTGCCGCCGTACCAGGTGACCTCGCCGGAGCGCAGCTCCGCGATCCGGTCGACCAGGTCGAGCAGTTCCCGGTCGTGGCTGACCACGACCAGCACGCCCGGCCAGGAGGCGACGGCCTGGTGGAGCCGCCGGCGCGCGTACAGGTCGAGGTTGTTGGTGGGTTCGTCGAGCAGCAGGATGCCGGGGCGGCGCAGCAGCAGCGCGGCGAGCCGCAGCAGCACCGACTCGCCGCCGGACACCTCGCCGACGGTCCGGTCCAGGCCGATGTGGCCGAGGCCGAGTCCGCCGAGCGTGACCAGGGCGCGTTCCTCGACGTCCCAGTCGTCGCCGAGGGCCTCGAAGTGCTCCTCGGCGGCGTCGCCCGCCTCGATGGCGTGCAGCGCGGCCCGCCGTTCGGCGATCCCGAGGACCTCGTCGACGCGGAGCGCGGTGTCGAGCGTGACGTTCTGCGGGAGGCAGCCGATCTCGCCGGCCGCCCTGACGCTGCCGCCGGCCGGGGTGAGTTCCCCGGTCAGCAGCTTGAGCAGGGTCGACTTGCCGGACCCGTTGACGCCGACGAGCCCGGTCCGGCCGGGGCCGAAGGCGACGTCCAGGCCGTCGAAGACGGCGGTGCCGTCGGCCCAGGTGAAGGAGAGGGAGGTACAGGTGAGGGAAGCAGACATGGGCGCCTCGCGAGCGGGAGTGCGGTCGGGTGAACGCGTGTCGAGACACCGCGAGGCGGAAACCGAAGGGGCCTGGGCACGTCGAGGCCGGAAAGAAGAGGGGCCTGTGCCGGAAGGACGGCTCGGGACGCCGAGGTCGTACGCCGCGCACACCTCACCGGTGCGACGCGGTGCCTCAGGACCTCAGACGAGCAACGTCCTTCTCCGATCGACGGCAACAGAACCGCTGCACAACGTACGAGGGGCGGACAGGGGTGTCAACGCGGTATTCCGCGGGCCCGCCGGGCGCCCGGGGCGCGGCGGGCCGCACGCGCCCTCACGCGCGCGGGGCGTTCAGCAGGCGTCCCGCATCAGCTCGGCCAGGTCGTGGTCCAGGTCGAGCTGGAGGTGTTCCAGGCCGGCCGGGACCAGCTCGTCGGAGGCCGCCAGGAACCGCCGTATCTCGCCCGAGCGCACGTGCACGACCGCGGTGCCCTCCGGGGCGTGGAACTCCAGCACCGTGCGGTCGTACCCGTACGGCCGCACGCGCACGTCGCCGTGGCCCTCGGGCCCCTGGAGCCCGGCCGTCAGCAGCTCGCGGGAGAAGGTCCAGCACACGTCGACACCCTCCAGGGTGGCCGGCGCGGGGAACGACATGCGGACCGCGTACGGGTCGCTCCGGTCGTAGCGCAGCGTGGCGGGAATGCTCGGCATGCGCGGTGCGGCGGCGACGAGACGGGCCTCTACCGGCTGCTCGATGACGGTGGACAACGCCTTGCTCCCTCGTGACGACTGGATGGCACGCGGGTGTGCGGCACCCGGCACTGGAAGAGACGACGGAATCGGCCGTCGCGTGCACACACGCGACGAGTGACCTCGGTCACCGCGTTCATGCACGGGCGGCACACCGTCGTCACCGCTCCGGCCCGGCCGTACGCCGGTCCGGGCGGCCCTCTGGACGGGTGCGGGCGACTGGACTAGCTTCGCCCGCCATGAGGCGCTTGGGGAGCACGCGACGCGGGGGACGGATGAACCGGCTGGTGGCGGTGGGGGTGGCGGGGGCGGCGGCACTGGCCGCGCCGGCGGTACCGGCGGCCCAGGCCCGGCCCCAGGACCACGGCGGCGCCGGCCGGGGGAGCGCGCACTGGGCGGTGAAGGACACCGGCGCCCCGCAGACCCGGTTCCGCGGCCTCGCGGCCGTCGACCGGAGGACCGCCTGGCTGGCCGGCACCGGCGGCACCGTGCTGCGCACCACGGACGGCGGCGCGCGCTGGCGGAACGTCTCCCCGCCGGGGGCGGCCGGGCTGGAGTTCCGGGACGTCACGGCGTTCGACGCGCGGCACGCGGTGGTCCTGGCCATCGGCGAGGGCGAGGCGTCCCGCGTCTACCGCACCGACGACGGCGGCACGACCTGGACGGAGTCCTTCCGCAACGCCGACCCGCGGGCCTTCTACGACTGCCTCGCCTTCTTCGACCGCCGCCACGGCCTCGCCCTGGGCGACCCGGTGGACGGCAGGTTCCGCGTCCTGTCCACCGCCGACGGCGGACGCACCTGGCGGGTGCTGCCCGCGGCCGGCATGCCGGCCGCGCTGGAGGGTGAGGCAGGCTTCGCCGCGAGCGGCCAGTGCCTGGTCACCTCCGGCCCCAAGGACGCCTGGATCGCCACCGGCGGCGGTGCCCGCGCGCGCGTGCTGCACTCCGCCGACCGCGGGCTGACCTGGACGGCCGCCGACACGCCGATCCCGGCGGGCGACCCGGCGAAGGGGGTCTTCGCGCTCGCCTTCCGCGACCGCACCCACGGCATCGCGGTCGGCGGCGACTACCGCCCCGGCCGGCCCTCGCCCCGGGCCGCCGCGGTCACGGGCGACGGCGGCCGCGGCTGGCGGGCCGCCGCCACCCCTCCGCCCGCCTACCGCTCGGGCGCCGCCTGGCTCCCGCACAGCCGCACCGCGGCGCTGGCCGTCGGCCCGACCGGCACCGATCTGACCACCGACGGCGGCCGGAGCTGGCGGACGGTCGACACCGGTTCCTACGACACCGTGGCCTGCGCCCCCGACCGGAGCTGCTGGGCCGCGGGCGAGCAGGGGCGGGCGGCGCGGCTGGAACGCTGAGCCGGGCCGGAAGCGCGAGGTAGGCGGCGCCCGAGGCGGGTACTCGCTCCGGTGCCCGCAGAGGAGAGGAGCGATCATGCCTGCCGGTTCCAGCCCCAAGCGCGAACGCCAGTACGAGCACATCAAGAAGAGCGCGCAGGACCGGGGCGAGAGCACCGGACGCGCCGAGGAGATCGCCGCGCGGACGGTGAACAAGGAACGCGCCCGCGCCGGTGAGTCCAAGACCGCCAGCCGCAGCTCGACCCAGGACATGTCGTCCGCCAAGCGCGGCGGTCAGCGGTCGGGCAACCGCGTCGGCTCGCACGGCCCGACCCGCGACCAGCTCTACAACGAGGCCAGGCAGCGCGGCATCGAAGGCCGGTCGCACATGAACAAGGACGAGCTCCAGCGCGCCCTGGACGACAAGAAGCACTGACGGCCGGGCCGCGGGCCGGCCCCGGGCGACACGTCCACGCCGGCCCGCGCGCCCTGCTCGGATGGGGTGCGGGTGGCCCCGGGCGACGCGCCCGCGACGGCTCGCGCGTCCTGGAAGGCTCCGGCCCGCGCGGTGGGATGTAACTGGAGTACGGGCGGGTCCCCTGAGGGGCTGATCGGCGCGTCGTTCCATTACGGCTTGAGGCTCGATGGGCTCCTGCATCCGCCTCTCCGGATGGTGGGCTGTTCTCCGGACGCGAGGTGTGGCGGGTCTGGCGTCCTCCACTCCGGACGGGCTGACGAAGCCGGTGATCGAAGTGTGCGACCACTACCATGTGGTGTTGTGGCGGCTGACGCCCCGCCACGTCGACGGGTACCTCGCCGATGTCGGCAAACGCCAGGCACACCGACGGTGCGATCGAAGCTGAACCGGATCGACCACTTCTTCGCAGTCCTGGAGCAGCGCTACGCCCACGAGATCTTCCAGTGGTTCGAGGCGGCGGTGGTGTGCCGGGATCACGTGATGGCGAGGTTGATCCACATCTCCGGGGTGCGGGCTTCGGAGCTGTGCCAGATGCGAAAGACCCGATCGGGGAAGTCCCCGTCGAGCAGCCGCAGAGGACCCGCCGTCAGAGCGCGGAACGGTGGTCGAAGCGACGCCGAGCCCCTTCGTGCCCGGCTACCTGCGAGCCGGGCGCGAGCCGGATCCGGTCGAGCTCGCGGCTCGGAGCCGAATCGGACTTCCCTCCGCTGTGCTCGGCTGTGCTCAGTGAGGAGCGGTATCGGCCGGGGGCCCTGCTCCCAGGAGCGCGAGGAGCCCGGGGAATCTCTTCTCGATGTCCGCGCGTCGTAGTCGGATGCCCTTGCGGTTGCCGTAGTCGATCTCGTCAATGAGGCCTGCCTCGCGCAGGACCCGGAAGTGGTGGGTCTGGGTCTGCTTCGAGATCGGAAGATCGAACGAGTTGCAGCCTCGCTCGCTGTCGCTGGGGTCGGTGGCCAACGCCGTCATCACCGAACGACGGTGCTCGTCGGCGAGGGCACGAAACACCGCACCCAGATCGAGCGCATCGGCCTGCGGGCCGTCCAGGTTCCTCCTGGCCACGCGGCACCTCCTTCAAGTATGACTTGCATCGTACCTGAAGGACGTGCTTCCCTGAGGTACGAAATAAATCGTACCTCAGTCCGGTTGCACCGCCCCGTGCCGCCGCTCCCTCAGACCCGGCCCGGCACTCGCCAGGGACCTGGTCATCGACACGCCGAGAGGTCATCGTCATGAAGAAGCCCGAGGTGCTGATAATCGGTGCCGGAATCGCAGGGCCCGCACTCGCGTACTGGCTCTCCCGGAATGGATACCGGCCGACGGTCGTCGAACAAGCCCGGCAGCTGCGCTCCGGTGGTAGCGCGATCGTCGTGAAGGGGCCCGCGATCCCGGTCGTCGAGCGCATGGGCATCCTCCCGCGGCTCCGCGAGCTCGCCACCCGCAATCGGTCGCTGACGCTGCTCGATCCCGGCGGCAGGCGAATCCTGCAACTCCCGCTCACCTCGGACAAGGCGCCGACGGTCGAGGTGACCCGAGCCGACCTGTCCAAGGTGCTCCACCGGTCGGCGCAGACCGAGGCCGAGTTCCTGTTCGACGACACGGTCACCGCTCTCGACCAGGATGAAGCCGGGGTGGACGTCACCTTCCGGCGGTCCGAGCCACGGCGCTTCGACTTGGTAGTCGGTGCCGACGGGATGCACTCCACCGTACGGCGCCTGGTTTTCGGGCCCGAGCGGCAGTTCGCGAGCGACCTGGGCCTGTACGGCGCGACCGTCCCGCTTGGACCCGACGCCATCGAGGACCCGACCGAGATGACGATGCTGACCGTGCCGAACCGGATGCTGGTCCTCCACCCCTCGCGGACCACCCCGCTCGCGATCTTCACCTTCCGGGCCGCACAGCCGGCGGCGCCCCACGACCGCAAGAACATCGCCCTTCACAAGCAGACCGTGGCCGACGCCTACGCCGACGTGCGGTGGCGGGCACCGGAACTCGTGGCAGCCTTCCTCGACCACCCGGCTCCGTTCTTCGACCCCCTGACCACCGTCCGGGTGCCCTCGTGGTCCCGCGGACGGGTCGTACTGCTCGGGGACGCGGCGGCGGCGACAGCCCTGCTGGGTGACGGGTCCAGCATGGCGATGGCGGGCGCGTACGCCCTCGCAGAAGAGCTCGCCGCCCATCCCGGTGATCACGCCCGCGCCTTCGCCGCCTACGAGTCGCGGCTCCGCCGTGAGGTAGGCCCGCGGCAGCGACGCGTCGGTCCGCTCTCCAGGCTCATGGTGCCCCGCACCCGGCCGGGCCTCGCGCTGCGCAACGCGGTGGGCCGCGCGGTCGGTCGCACGAACCGGATCGCCTTTCGCGAAGCCGCGAACCGGTAGACCGGGTCCGCGCCGACCCGTCACCGGTCGGTGCGCAGCTCGGCGGTAGCTCCCAACCGGGCCGGCGCCGCCATGTCCGACGAGCCCGGCTAGGAGTGACAGGCCATCGCCGTTGCCTCGGCGAGCATGCCATGGCCGCCCCGAAGGGCTGGCGCCTCCCGCGGACTCCGCTGTGGCACCAACCGAGTCACCGCCATCGTGAAGACCATCCCCGCCCTTCGTCACGCCTCAGTCTGCGGTCGGAGAAAGCTCACTGACAGGAACTCGTGGACTGCTCGCGGGGAACTCGTGGCGGTCGAGTACACCAGCGCACCAGCATCAGACCCCGAACCCGCCGTACTCAAGGCCGTCGAGGAATTACTCACGCGTGGGTTCCCGCGACTCCCCGGCCAGAGATCAGCGAACCCGCCTGCTTCGCGCGGCGGGCACGGTGACCCGCCCCGCCGGGTGCGGGACGGCGCGGGGTGACGGGCCCGCAAGGGCCCGCCCGGGCTGGGCCGACCCGCCCGCCCGCAGTCGGCGGGTCCGCCCCGCCGGACTCACCCCTGAGCATGCCCTGCCGATACACGGGTGCGAGGTGGCCCCGTAAAGTCACCCGGCATGATGATCGTCGGCGTACCCGCGGGCTGGCCCGCCACCGAGCAGGAGGCCCGCGCCGTCCAGGACGAGCTGCGCGGACGCGTGGTGCTGGACGAGCCGGGACCGCCGCCCGGGGCGGGACACGTCACCGGGGTCGACGTGGCCTACGACGACGATCTCGACCTGGTCGCGGCGGCGGCCGTCGTCCTGGACGCGGCCACCCTGGACGTCGTCGCGGAGGCGACGGCCGTCGGCCGCGTCTCCTTCCCGTACGTGCCCGGGCTCCTCGCCTTCCGCGAGATCCCCACCGTGCGCGCCGCCCTGGACCGGCTGCCGTGCCCGCCCGGCCTGGTCGTGTGCGACGGCTACGGCCTGGCCCACCCGCGCCGGTTCGGCCTGGCGAGCCACCTGGGCGTGGTCACCGGCATGTCGGCGATCGGCGTCGCCAAGAACCCGTTCACCTTCACCCACGACGACCCGGCGCCGGACCGGGGCGGTTCCGCGCCGCTGCTTGACACGGACGGCGAGGAGGTCGGGCGGGCGCTGCGCACCCGGGCCGGCGTCAAACCCGTCTTCGTCTCCGTCGGCCACCGGGTGAGCCTGGCCGGTGCCGTGGCCCACACCCTGGCGCTGACCCCGCGGTACCGGCTGCCGGAGACCACGCGCCGGGCCGACGCCCTGTGCCGGCAGGCACTGCGACAGGCGACCGCGACCCTGTCCGGCGACCGCCCCCGTGACCCGGCCCCACCAGGGCCACCGGCCTCCTGACCCTCCGCCGTGTCCCCGCCCCCACCCGGGGCACCGGCCCCGCGGGTCATCCGCGGCGCGCCGCCACCCGGAAGGTGATGCCGGCCGCGCGCAGCCGGGTGATCAGCGCGTCGCCCATCGCCTCGGCCGTGGTGACCTGGCCGGCCGTCGGCGGGAGGTCGTCGAAGGCCAGGCACAGGGCCGCCTCGGCGAACATCTTCGCCGTCTCGCCGTACCCGGGATCGCCCCCCGCGACCTCCGTGTACACGCGCCGTCCGCCGCCCTCGCCGACGAACCGCACCGTGAACCAGCTCTCGGCCCTCTTCTGCGGGCCCGGCCCGTCGCCCGGCCGGAGCCGGTCCGACAGCCAGCGCCGCACGGGCGGCAACTGGGCCGCCGCCGTCACCGCCCCGACCGCGGCGACCCCGCCGAGGGCGACCGGCAGGTGCCGCACGGCCGCGTAGTGCCGGTAGCGGAAGTCCGGGCCGTACCGCTCCAGCGCCCGCGCCGAACGGCGCACGACCTGCGGGTCGATGGTGGGCAGCGGCAGCGCCCAGGCCCCGACCTCCGGGGCGAACCGCGGCGCGCCGGCCGGCGCCGCCACCCGGCGGCCGGGCAGCCGGGGCTCGTGCCGGGCCCGGTCCCGGGACGCGGCCAGCATCCGGCCGCCGCGGGCCATCTGGTTCAGCGCCGAGGCGAGGGTGCCGCCGGAGAAGGCGGCGTGCACGGTGACGTAGCCGTCCACGGTCAGCGGCACGCCCTCGGGCAGTTGCCGGACCGTGAAGTACGCGCCCAGGTCGTGCGGTACCGAGTCGAAGCCGCAGGCGTGCACCAGGCGCGCGCCCGTCTCGCGCGCGCGTGCGTCGTGCCGGACGTACATCAGGTCGACGAACTCCGGCTCGCCGGTGAGGTCCAGGTAGTCGGTACCGGTGTCGGCGCAGGCGGCCACGAGTTCCTCGCCGTGCAGCACGTACGGACCCACGGTCGTGGCGAGCACGCGCGCGTGCCCGGCCAGGGCACGCAGTCCGGCCGGTTCGCCCACGTCGGCGCGGAGCACGCCGACGTCCGCGCCGCCGGGCAGGCTCGCGCGCAGCTTCTCCAGCTTCCGCTCGTCGCGCCCGGCGACCGCCCAGCGAAGGCCGTGCGGCGCGTGCGCGGCGAGGTAGTGGGCCGTCAGCGTGCCCACGAAGCCCGTCGCTCCGAAGAGCACGAGGTCATAGGGACGGTCCGTCCTGCTCATCCTGCTCATGACACCCCTTGGTCGTGTGCCCGCCGCGCAGCCCGCGCCGCTGTCGGTGGCCGAGGCTAGCGTGAGGAGTGCGCAGTCCGACGACCAGCCCGGAGGCAGCGGTGGCCGTAGCCAGGAATGCCCGGAAGAAGCGGGAGAAAGCCCCCGGGGCGCGGCCGGGGCCGCCGGGCGGACCTCACCCGTGACCTCACCCGTCCGGGTGAATCCCGTCCACCGGGCACTTGGCTAAGCGCTTGCTCGTTCAGGTCTTGTGCCCGATGGAACGCCTTCCTAGCATCACCGGTGTTACATCAGTTGTGTCACACACGCTTGGGGGCTGGACGCATGACTACGCCAGGGACACCGCCGGCGCCGGGCACCGGACCGCTGCACGGCGTGCGCGTGGTGGAACTCGCCGGCATCGGGCCGGGCCCGTTCGCCGCCATGCTCCTGGCCGACCTCGGCGCCGACGTGGTCCGGGTGGACCGCCCGGGCGGCGTGGGCCTCGGCATCGACCCGGCCCGCGACGTCACCAACCGCAACAAGCGCTCGATCCTGGTCGACCTGAAGGCGCCCGACGGCCCCGCCCGGGTCCTCGACCTCGCCGAGCGGGCCGACGTCCTCGTCGAGGGCTACCGCCCGGGCGTCGCCGAGCGGCTCGGCGTCGGCCCCGACGACTGCCGCGCCCGCAACCCCCGCCTGGTCTACGGCCGGATGACCGGCTGGGGCCAGGACGGCCCCCTCGCCCACCGCGCCGGCCACGACATCGCCTACATCGCGCTCACCGGCACCCTCGGCATGATCGGCCGCCCGGACGAGCCCCCGGTCGCGCCCGCCAACCTCCTCGGGGACTACGCGGGCGGCTCCCTCTACCTGGTCGTGGGCGTCCTCGCCGCCCTGCACCACGCGCGCGCGACCGGCACCGGCCAGGTGGTCGACGCGGCCATCGTCGACGGCACCGCCCACCTGTCCGCGATGATCCACGGCATGCTCGCCGCGGGCGGCTGGCAGGACCGGCGCGCCGCCAACCTCCTGGACGGCGGCTGCCCCTACTACGGCACCTACGAGACCGCCGACGGCCGGTACATGGCGGTCGGCGCCCTCGAAGCGAAGTTCTACGAGGAGTTCCTGCGCCTGCTCGGGCTCGACGGCCTGGCGTCCGCCCGCACCGACTGGACCCGCTGGGGCGAACTGCGCGAACGGATCGCCGCCGCCTTCAGGTCCCGCACCCGCGCCGAGTGGACGGCCGTCTTCGCGGACTCCGACGCCTGCGTCGCGCCCGTCCTGGGCCTGCGCGAGGCCCCGGCCCACCCGCACCTCGCCGCCCGCGGCACCTTCACCGACCACGACGGCATCACCCAGCCCGCCCCCGCCCCCCGCTTCTCCGCGACCCCCGCCACCGTCCGCACCGGCCCCGCCCGCCCCGGCGCGGACACGGCGGCGGTCGTCCGCGACTGGGGACTCCCGCCACACCCCGCCGACGACCCCGGCGACCGGGTCGCCGACGGCGGCCGATCCCGCCCTCCCGCCCGGCCCACCTCCCGAAAGGCACACCAGTGAGCACCGAAGCGTACGTGTACGACGCGATCCGCACCCCGCGCGGACGCGGCAAGGCGAACGGCGCCCTGCACGGCACGAAGCCCATCGATCTGGTCGTCGGCCTCATCCACGAGATCCGCGACCGCTTCCCCGGCCTGGACCCGGCCGCGATCGACGACATCGTCCTCGGCGTCGTCGGCCCCGTCGGGGACCAGGGCTCCGACATCGCCCGGATCGCCGCCATCGCCGCCGGACTGCCGGACACGGTCGCGGGCGTCCAGGAGAACCGCTTCTGCGCCTCGGGCCTCGAAGCCGTCAACACGGCCGCGATGAAGGTCCGCTCCGGCTGGGAGGACCTCGTCCTCGCGGGCGGTGTCGAGTCCATGTCCCGGGTCCCGATGGCCTCGGACGGCGGCGCCTGGTTCAACGACCCGATGACCAACCTCGCCGTCAACTTCGTGCCGCAGGGCATCGGCGCCGACCTGATCGCCACCATCGAGGGCTTCTCCCGCCGGGACGTCGACGAGTACGCGGCCCTGTCCCAGGAGCGCGCCGCCACCGCCTGGAAGGAAGGCCGCTTCGACCGCTCGGTGGTCCCCGTCAGGGACCGCGCCGGCCTGGTCGTCCTCGACCACGACGAGCACCCGCGCCCCGGCACCACCGCCGACTCCCTCGCCAAGCTCAAGCCGTCGTTCGCCGACATCGGCGACCTGGGCGGCTTCGACGCGGTCGCCCTCCAGAAGTACCACTGGGTGGAGAAGATCGACCACGTCCACCACGCGGGCAACTCCTCTGGCATCGTGGACGGCGCCTCGCTCGTCCTCGTCGGCTCCCGGGAGGCCGGCGAGCGCCACGGCCTCACTCCCCGCGCGCGCATCGTCGCCGCGGCCGTCTCCGGCTCCGAGCCGACCATCATGCTCACCGGCCCCGCCCCGGCCACCCGCAAGGCCCTGGCGAAGGCCGGACTCACCATCGACGACATCGACCTGGTCGAGATCAACGAGGCGTTCGCCGCGGTCGTCCTGCGCTTCGTGAAGGACATGGGCCTCTCCCTGGACAAGGTCAACGTCAACGGAGGCGCCATCGCCCTCGGCCACCCGCTCGGCGCGACCGGCGCCATGATCCTCGGCTCGCTCGTCGACGAACTGGAACGCCAGGACAAGCGCTACGGCCTCGCCACACTGTGCGTCGGCGGCGGCATGGGCATCGCCACCATCGTCGAACGCGTCTGACCTCCCCGCGGAACCAAGCGAGACAACGGAGACGACTGTCATGACCGAGAGCACCACCATCCGCTGGGAGCAGGACGACACCGGTGTCGTCACCCTCGTCCTGGACGACCCCGACCAGTCCGCGAACACCATGAACGAGGCGTTCCGCACCTCCCTCGCCGCGACCGCCGACCGGCTGGAGGCCGAACGGGACTCGATCCGCGGCATCATCCTCACCTCCGCGAAGAAGACCTTCTTCGCCGGCGGCGACCTGCGCGACCTCATCCGCGTCACCCCCGGCACCGCGCAGGAGCTGTTCGACGGCGGCCTCGCCCTCAAGCGCGACCTGCGCCGCATCGAGACCCTCGGCAAGCCGGTCGTCGCGGCGATCAACGGAGCGGCCCTCGGCGGCGGCTTCGAACTGGCCCTCGCCTGCCACCACCGCGTCGCCCTCGACGCCCCCGGCACCAAGATCGGCTGCCCCGAGGTCACCCTCGGCCTGCTCCCCGGCGGAGGCGGCGTCGTCCGCACCGTACGGCTGCTGGGCATCACGGACGCCCTGCTGAAGGTGCTCCTCCAGGGACAGCAGTACAACGCCCGGCGCGCCCTGGAGAACGGCCTCGTCCACGAGGTCGCCGCCACCCCCGAGGAACTGCTCGCCAGGGCCCGCGCCCACATCGACGCCCACCCCGAGTCCCGGCAGCCCTGGGACCAGCCGGGCCACCGGATCCCCGGCGGCACGCCGGCCAACCCGAAGTTCGCCGCCAACCTGCCCGCCTTCCCGGCCAACCTGCGCAAGCAGACCGGCGGCGCCCCCTACCCCGCCCCGCGCAACATCCTCGCCGCGGCCGTCGAGGGCTCCCAGGTCGACTTCGAGACCGCGCAGGTGATCGAGGCCCGCTACTTCGTCGAGCTGGCCGCCGGGCAGACCGCGAAGAACATGATCCAGGCGTTCTTCTTCGACCTCCAGGCGGTCAACTCAGGCGTCAGCCGGCCACGGGGCGTCGAGCCCCGCCAGGTCCGCCGGGTCGCGGTCCTCGGCGCAGGCATGATGGGCGCGGGCATCGCCTACGCGTGCGCCCGCGCGGGCATCGAGGTCGTCCTGAAGGACGTCTCCCTGGAGGCGGCCGTCAAGGGCAAGGGCTACTCGGAGAAGCTGTGCGCCAAGGCCGTCGCCAAGGGCCGCATCAGCCGGGAGAAGGCCGACGCGCTGCTCGCCCGCATCACGCCCACCGCGGAGGCGGCCGACCTCGCGGGCTGCGACGCGGTCATCGAGGCCGTCTTCGAGGACACGGCCCTCAAGCACAAGGTGTTCCAGGAGATCGAGTCGGTCGTCACCCCCGACGCGCTGCTGTGCTCCAACACCTCCACGCTGCCCATCACCGCCCTCGCCGAGGGCGTGCAGCGCCGGGCCGACTTCATCGGGCTGCACTTCTTCTCGCCCGTCGACAGGATGCCGCTGGTCGAGATCATCAAGGGCGAGCGCACCGGCGACGAGGCCCTCGCCCGCGCCTTCGACCTGGTCCGGCAGATCAACAAGACGCCGATCGTCGTCAACGACTCGCGCGGCTTCTTCACCTCCCGGGTGATCGGCCAGTTCATCAACGAGGGCGTCGCCATGGTCGGCGAGGGCATCGAGCCCGCCTCCGTGGAGCAGGCCGCCGCCCAGGCCGGCTACCCCGCCAAGGTGCTTTCCCTCATGGACGAGCTGACCCTCACCCTGCCGCGCAAGATCCGCACCGAGACGAAGCGGGCCGTGGAGGAGGCGGGCGGCACCTGGACGGCGCACCCGGCGGAGGCGGTCGTCGACCGCATGGTGGACGAGTTCGGCCGTCCCGGCCGCAGCGGCGGCGCCGGCTTCTACGACTACGCCGAGGACGGCGCCCGGACCGGGCTCTGGCCGGGCCTGCGCGAGCACTTCACCAAGCCGGGCCACGAGATCCCCTTCCGCGACATGCAGGAGCGGATGCTCTTCGCCGAGGCGCTCGACACCGTGCGCCTGCTGGAGGAGGGGGTGCTGACCTCGGTCGCCGACGCCAACATCGGCTCGATCCTCGGCATCGGCTTCCCCGGCTGGACCGGCGGCGTCCTGCAGTACATCAACGGCTACGAAGGGGGCCCGGCCGGCTTCACGGCCCGGGCGCGCGAGCTGGCCGAGCGCTACGGCGAGCGGTTCACCCCGCCCGCGCTGCTCGTGGAGAAGGCCGGGAAGGGGGAGCGGTTCGGCGACTCAGCCCGCCCCTGATCCGCCCACCCACTCGCTCAGCTCCTCCCGCAGCGACCGCTGGAACGTCGTGAGCAGGGCCTGCACCACCAAGGGGTGCATGTGCGCGGACAGGGACCGCACGTCCTGGGCGTCACGCTCCGCGACCGCGCCGCGGAACAGCCGGGAGAGTTCGTGGGCCGCGGCGCGCGAGTGCTCGATGAGCACGGAGCGCGCCGCGAGGATCACCTCCTGCGACAGCGGTACGTCGAGGAGCCCCACGCCGAGCCGGAGCAGCCCGGAGTCGACGCGGAAGGTGTCCCCGTCCACCGCCACGACGACGCTCATCGCCGCCAGCCGCTCCAGCTCCTCGGCGGTGAGCGCCCGCCCCGCCCGCCGGTCCAGTTCGCACCGGGACACCGTGTCCACCGCGTCCGGCGCCCAGGACGCGACGACCGCCCGGTGAATGGCCAGGTCGTGCGGGGTCAGGCCGTCAGGGAGCTGCTTCAGGTACCGCTCGATCGCCGCGAGGGTCATGCCCTGCTGCCGCAGCTCCTCGATGAGGGCCAGCCGCCCCACGTGGTCCGGACCGTACTGCCCGACCCGGCGCGGCCCGATCACCGGAGGGGGCAGCAGCCCCTTGCTGCCGTAGAAGCGGACGGTGCGGACCGTGACGCCCGCCCGGGCGGCCAGCTCGTCGATGGTGAGGGGCGTCGCGTCCCCGGCCTCGGTCGTCATGCGTGCCAGTATCGCTGTCCCACCGGAACGGTGAAACCCTTCGTGGACGTCGCGTGGATCATGAGGGGGTCGTGTGAGAAGCGACGCTTCGTGACATGGGCCACCGCGTACCCACGGGCCTCTGGGGGAAGCTGCTGTCTTGGTCTGTACCGCGACACGAGGGTGGTGCGGGCCAAGACCTGCACGAACCCCGGGCCCGCGCGGCCCGGGCGCACCAGGAAGTGAAACCACCCGTGACCAAGGAAGCCGTGGAGCCGGCAGAGGCCGCCCCCCACCCCCCGGCGGCCCAGGCGCCCGCGGACGCGGGCGACGCCGGTTACAGCAAGGACCTCAAGCCCCGCCACGTCAACATGATCGCCATCGGCGGCGCGATCGGCACCGGGCTGCTCCTGGGCGCCGGCGGACGTCTCCACAACGCGGGACCCGCGCTCGCGCTGGCCTACCTGGTATGCGGCGTCTTCGCCTTCTTCGTCGTCCGCGCCCTCGGCGAGCTGGTCCTCTACCGGCCCTCCTCCGGATCCTTCGTGTCCTACGCGCGCGAGTTCCTCGGCGAGAAGGGCGCCTACGTCGCCGGCTGGATGTACTTCCTGAACTGGTCGACCACCGGCATCGCCGACATCACCGCGATCGCGCTCTACACGCACTACTGGAGCCTGTTCACCTCGATACCGCAGTGGGTGCTGGCGCTGGTCGCCCTCGCCGTCGTCCTCACCGTGAACCTCATCTCGGTGAAGATCTTCGGCGAGATGGAGTTCTGGTTCGCGATCATCAAGGTCGCGACCATCGTCGGCTTCATGCTGATCAGCATCTTCCTGCTCGCGACCCAGCACAAGGTCGGCGGCCACACCCCCGGCCTGAGCGTCATCAGCGACCACGGCGGCCTCTTCCCGCACGGCGTGATGCCGGCCATCCTGGTCATGCAGGGCGTGATCTTCGCCTACGCCGCCCTGGAGCTGGTCGGCGTGGCCGCCGGCGAGACCGCCGAGCCGGAGAAGGTCGTCCCGCGCGCGGTGAACTCGATCATGTGGCGCGTGGCCCTGTTCTACGTCGGCTCGGTCGTGCTCCTCGCGCTGCTCCTGCCCGGCTCGGTGTACTCCGGCGACGAGAGCCCGTTCGTGACCGTGCTGTCCAAGATCGGCGTCCCGGCGGCCGGCGACGTGATGAACCTGGTCGTGCTGACCGCCGCCATGTCCTCGCTGAACTCCGGCCTGTACTCCACCGGCCGCATCCTGCGCTCCATGGCCACGGCCGGATCCGCGCCGAAGTTCACCGCCCGCATGAGCAGCCGCCAGGTCCCCTACGGCGGCATCCTGCTGACCTGCGCCGTCTGCGTCCTCGGCGTCGGCCTGAACTACCTGGTGCCCAGCCAGGCCTTCGAGATCGTGCTGAACGTCGCCTCCCTCGGCATCATCAGCACCTGGGTGATCATCATGCTCTGCCACATGGTGTTCGTCCGCCGCGCCCGCGCGGGCCGGGTGACGCGCCCGCACTTCCGGCTGGGGTTCAGCCCGGTCACGGAGATCGCCACGATCACCTTCCTGCTGGTCTGCCTCGGCATGATGTGGAACGACCACGAGGTGGGCCGCAGGACCCTGCTGCTCATCCCGGTGCTCGCGGTCATGCTGGTCGCCGGCTGGTTCGGCGTCCGCCGCCGGGTGGGCGAGCACGCCCGCCGCGAGCCCGTCGCCCCCGCGGAGTGACGGCCCGGGGCGGGCCGCCTGCGGCCCGCCCCGCGAGAGCGCCGGCCCCGGCCGCCGCCGGCGACGAGCGCCGGGCGGCCTGCCCGGCACCCCCTCCCACAGCGGTCACGAAGTCCTCGCGCCGCGGTGACACGCCCCGCGGCGGTGCCGTGCCGGAGGACGGTCCCCGGTACGGCACCGCCGCCGCGCCGTCCGCGACGGCACGTCCGGGTCAGCGCCCGTGCACGTCGTTCGTCGCCTGGATCTTCTTCCACGACTTCGGCTGCGCCACCGCCGCCCCGGCCTTCACCAGCGCCCGGGCCGACGGCGCGGCCGGCTTCGACGGCTGGAACAGCCAGGTGTCGAACAGCGCCCCGAGCGGCTTGCGCGAGATCTTCTCGGCGTACTTCCGGAAGTCGGCCACCGAGGCGTTGCCGTAGGCGTGCTCCTTCGGCCAGCCCTTGAGGATCGCGAAGAACGCGTCGTCACCGATCGCGTTCCGCAGCGCCTGGATCGCCAGGGCACCGCGGTCGTAGACGGCGGAGTCGAACTGGTGGTCCGCGCCGGGGTCACCGGGCGCCACCGTCCAGAACGCGTCGTCCGCCGGGTGCGAGGCGTACACGTAGTCGGCGAGCTCCTGCGCGGTGCCCTCGCCCTCGTGTTCGGACCACAGCCACTGCGCGTACCGGGCGAAGCCCTCGTTGATCCAGATGTCCTTCCAGCCCTTCAGCGACACGTAGTCGCCGTACCACTGGTGGGCCAGCTCGTGCACGACCACGGACGTGTTGGAGCCGTTCGCGAACTGCCTCGGGCTGTAGTAGATGCGGGACTGCGTCTCCAGCGCGTACCCGGTGGTGGTGTTCGGGACGTAACCGCCCACCGAGCTGAACGGGTACGGCCCGAAGTAGCCGCTCAGCCAGTCCACCAGCTCCCCGGTGCGCTCCACGCTGGCCCGGGCGGCGCCGTCGTTGTCGCCCAGGTCCTTGCTGTAGGCGTTGAGGACGGGCACGCCGCCGTCGGAGGTGCCGGTGGTGATGTCGAACTTCCCGACCGCGAGGGTGGCCAGGTAGGTGGCCTGGGGCTTGTTCTGCCGCCAGGAGTAGCGGGTCCAGCCCAGCTTGGAGCTGGTCGCCTGGAGCGTGCCGTTGGAGATGGCCTGGGTGCCGTCCGGGACGGACACCGACACGTCGTAGGTCGCCTTGTCGCTCGGGTGGTCGTTGCTCGGGAACCACCACCAGGCCGCCTCGGGCTCGTCCGCGGCCACCGCGCCGTCCGGCGTCCGGTGCCAGGTGGTGACACCGTAGGCGCTCTTCGTCGACGGCACCCCGCTGTAGCGGACCACGACCGTGGCCGTCGTGCCCTTGGCGAGCGGCGTCTTCGGGGTGACGACCAGTTCGTGCTGGCCGGACCTGGTGAAAGCCGCCTGCGCGCCGTTGACCCGCACCTCGCTCACGTCCAGCAGGAAGTCCAGGTCGAAGCGGGACAGGTCCTGCGTCGTCTTCGCCAGGATCGTCGCCGTGCCCTGCAACTCGTCCGTCCTCGGCTGGTACTGCAGCCTCAGGTCGTAGTGCGAGACGTCGTAGCCGCCGTTGCCGTAGTACGGGTAGTAGGGGTCGCCGATGCCCGGCGCGCCGGGGGTGCCGGCCGCGGCCGATGCCGGGATCGCCAGCAGGACGGAGGCCGCCGCCAGTGCGCCCGGCGCGATGATTCTGCGGTGCACGTCAGCTCCAAGTCGTCGGGACGGAAAGTCCGTTCGCCAGAATTCTGTTCGCCGACCTTATTCAGTCCCAGCGCCCCCGGGCCTGTCCACGGCACCACTCGTCACACGATCGCCATTCGGCCGACACGAGCAACGGGCCGTCTTCTGCGCACGGGCCGCCCGCAGTACCGTCCGCGCATGCCGAAACGCACACGCACGACGATCCGGAGAGCCCTGGCGAGCGCCGCCGTCGCCGCCCTGGCGGCCGTGTTCCCGACCCCGGTCGCGGCCCGGGCCGTGCCGCGCGAGAGCCGGCCCGTCTACTCCTACGCCCACGCCGTCCGCGAGTCCGTGTGGGTGGACACCGGGCTCGACGAGGACGGTGACGGACGCGGCGACCGCGTCGCGGCCGACATCGTCCGGCCCGCGGAACCGGCCCGGCAGGGGCGCAAGGTGCCGGTCGTCATGGACGCCAGCCCGTACTACTCCTGCTGCGGACGCGGCAACGAGAGCCAGCTCAAGACGTACGACGCCGCCGGCCGCGTCGTGCGGATGCCGCTGTTCTACGACAACTACTTCGTGCCCCGCGGCTACGCCTTCGTCGGCGTCGACCTCGCCGGCACCAACCGCTCCGGCGGCTGCGTCGACGTCGGCGGCCGGTCCGACGTCCTCTCCGCCAAGGCCGTCGTCGACTGGCTCAACGGCCGCGCCCGGGCCTACACCAGCCGCACCGGCGGCACCCCGGTGACGGCCGGCTGGACCAACGGCCGGACCGGCATGATCGGCAAGAGCTGGGACGGCACCATCGCCAACGGGGTCGCCGCCACCGGCGTCAAGGGACTGCGGACCATCGTCCCGATCAGCGCCATCTCCTCCTGGTACGACTACTACTTCGCCCAGGGCGCCCCCCTCTACGAGGGCGGCCCCGACGAACTGGCGGACTACGTCGAGAACCAGGACGCCCACGCCCACTGCGCGGACGTACGGCGCAGGCTCGTCGAGGGCAGTCCGCGCAGCGGCGACCTGACCCGGCTGTGGGCCGAGCGGGACTACGTCAGGGACGCGGGCCGGGTGCGCGCCAGCGTGTTCCTGGTGCACGGCATGCAGGACCTCAACGTCCGCACCAAGCACCTCGGCCAGTGGTGGGACGCCCTCGCCCGGCACGGCGTCAAGCGCAAGATCTGGCTGTCCCAGACCGGCCACGTCGACCCCTTCGACTACCGGCGCGGCGCCTGGGTCGACACCCTGCACCGCTGGTTCGACCACGAACTCCTCGGCTACGACAACGGCGTCGACCGCGAGCCGGCGGCGGACGTCGAACGCCACCCCGACCAGTGGGTCACCTCCGCCGCCTGGCCACCGCGCGGCACCCGCGCCGCCGTCCTGCGCCCGGCCCCCGGCAGCCTGGCCGGTGTCGGCACCCTCGGACTGCGCCGCGCCACCGGCACCGAGACCTTCCGGGACGACCCGGCGCTGAACGAGACCGACTGGGCCGCGCACCTCACCGCGTCCACGCCCGAGAAGGCGGGCTTCCTCACCGCGCCCCTCACCCGCGACCTGCGCCTGGCCGGCTCCGCCGAGGTGACGGTCACCGCCACGCCGACGACCGCATCCGCCCACCTGTCCGCCGTCCTGGTCGACGTCGGCCCGGACACCATCCGCGACTACGCCGACGGCGGCGAGGGCATCACGACCCTGTCCCGGCGCGACTGCTGGGGCGCGAGCACGGCCGGGGACAGCGCCTGCTTCAAGGAGACCCGGGCCAGGACGGCGGCGGTCGACCACACCGTGGTCAGCCGCGGCTGGGCCGACCTCGGCCACCACGCCTCGGCGGCCAGGGGCGTCCCGCTGACGCCGGGCAGGGCCTACACGATGACCGTCCGCCTCGCGGCCACCGACCACGTCGTCCCCGCCGGGCACCGCCTGGCGCTGATCGTCGCCGGCACGGACCGGGACCTCATCGACCCCCCGTCCACCAGGCCGACGCTCACCGTCGACCTGTCCCGCACGACGGCGCGGGTACCGCTGGTGGGCGGCGCGGCGGCCTTCGCCCGCGCCACCGCCGGCCACGCGCCCGCCGCCACGCCGACCCCGCTGCCCGGCTTGCGCCCCCGCCACACCGACCACCACATCCCGACGGCCTGACCACCCGCCGGGCCGGACACCCCCGTGCCCCGGCGCCGACCCGGCACCCACGCCACGGGCACGAGTCGCGGCGCGCCGGGGCGGGAGGCGGCCGTGGCGCGGCGACGGGCCGGCTGCCCCGGGCCCGGCGTGGAGGTGGCGGGGCAAGCCGTGACGCGTCGTCAGCGTGCCCTGCGGCGGGCCGGCCGCCCGGCGGTCGCGCGAGCCGGCTCGCGATGGTGCGGGGGTTCGGCGGGCAGGTGGCGGGGGCGAGCCGTGACGCATCGCGGGGCTCCCTGCGGCGCAGCGGGAAGCGGCGGCGGGCCGGCCGCCGGGCGGTCGCGTGTGCCGGCTCAGGGCGCGGTGGTGGTCCGGGGCAGGCGGGGATGTGTCACGCATCGCCCGCCGGGCTTGTGCGGCGGGGCGGGGAGCGGCGGCGGGTCGACTGTGCGGCGCTCGCGCGTGCCGGTTCGGGGTGGGGTAGCGGTCCAGGGGTTCGGCGGGCAGGTGGCGGGGGCGGGGGCGGGCCATGACGCATCGCGGGGCTCCCTGCGGCGCAGCGGGAAGCGGCGGCGGGCCGGCCGCCGGGCGGTCGCGTGTGCCGGCTCAGGGCGCGGTGGCGGTCCGGGGCCGGCGGGGACGTGTCACGCATCGCGGGGCTCCCTGCGGCGCAGCGGGAAGCGGCGGCGGGCCGGCCGCCGGGCGCTCGCGCGTGCCGGCTCAGGGCGCGGTGGCGGTCCGGGGCCGGCGGGGACGTGTCACGCATCGCCCGCCGGGTTTGTGCGGCGCAGCGGGAAGCGGCGGCGGGCCGGCCGCCGGGCGGTAGCGTGTGCCGGCCTAAGGCGCGGCGGGGCTTCGGGGGCCGGTGTGGGGGCGGCGGGGCGAGCCGTCACGCATCGCCCGTGGGGCCCCTGCGGCCGCTCGGCGCAGAGTGCGGCGGGCGCGCTGCGGGAACGGGGTGCGGTGCGGCGACCGTGCCGTCCCCGCCCCGCGCGCGGGAAGCGGAGCGCGCCGTGGTGGTCCAGGGCTCACGGGGCCGGGAACGCCAGTTCCGCCGCTTCCCGTGCGCATCCCCAGGCGACCGTGACGCCGGCGCCGCCGTGGCCGTAGTTGTGCACCAGCGCACGGCCCCCGGGCAGGGGCTGCCGCTCCAGCCGTACCGCCTCCCGGGCCGGCCGCAGCCCCACCCGGTGCGCGAGCACCCGGGCCCCGGCGATCTCCGGCCGGACGGCCGCGCACCGGGCGACGATCGCCGCGGCGGTCGCCGGATCGGGCTCCAGGGACCAGTCGTCCTCCTCGGCCGTGCCGCCCAGCAGCAGCCGGTCCGGCTGCGGGATGAAGTAGGTGGACGCGGCCGAGGAGTGGTCCACGGCGGTGAACCAGTCGGTGACCCCCGGGTTCTCCACCACGACGAGCTGCCCGCGCACGGGACGCACCGCCGGGTCCGGCACCAGCGAACGGGCCCCGAGCCCCGTGCAGTTGACCACCACGGCGGCGGGCACCGCGGCGAGGTCGGTCACCTCGCGCACCTCCACCGCGCCCCCCGCCCGGACCAGCCGCCGCCGCAGCCACTCCAGGTGCACCGGCATGTCGATCACCGGCAGCCGCGCCGCCAGCCCGCCGGGCACCGCCCGCAGCCCCGGCACCCGGCCCGCCCAGGGGCCCAGCTCCTCCAGCCGGGTCCCGTCGTGCACCCCCTCGACCAGCCGCACCCCCGTCTCCCCGGGCCGGGCCGCCAGTTCCCCGTACACGCCGAGGGACTCCAGCGCCCACGCACCGGTCAGCGGCTCCGGCTCGATGCGGTACGGCCACCACAGGCCGCCCGCGACCGCGGAGGTGGTGCGCCCACCCGGCTCCCGCGCCCACACCCGCACCCGCCGCCCGGCCTCGGCCAGCAGCACGGCCGTCGTCAGGCCGGTGACCCCGCCTCCGACCACGATCACTTCGTCACTCGGCTCACTGTCCACGTCAGGACGATAGGCCCTGCGCCCGCGGACCCGGCAGGCCGGTCACGGCTCCACACGCCCGGCCGCCGCGACACGGGGCGGAGCCACGCGCGCCGCGACACCGTACGGAGCCATGCCCGCCGCGACACCGGGCGGAGCCGTGACCGCGGCGCCGTTAGGATCGGCGTCCTGATGACTGCCACCCTCGTAGCCAAGAACCTCGCCGCCGGGCACGGCGACCGCTCCCTGTTCTCCGGGCTCGACCTCGTCGTCGCGCCCGGCGACGTGATCGGGCTGGTCGGCGCCAACGGCGCGGGCAAGTCGACCCTGCTGCGGATGCTCGCCGGGCTCACCCGGCCCGAGCACGGGGAGCTCCGGCTGTCCCCGCCGGCCGCGACCGTCGGCCACCTGCCGCAGGAACCGGAGCGCAGGCCGGGGGAGACCGTCCGGGAGTTCCTGGCCCGCCGCACCGGTGTCGCCGAGGCCCAGCGGGTCATGGACGAGGCCACCCAGGCCCTGGTCGACGGCGCGCCCGGTGCCGACGACGCCTACGCGACCGCCCTGGAGCGCTGGCTCGGGCTCGGCGGCGCCGACCTCGACGAGCGCGCCGAGGAGGTCGCCGGCTCCCTCGGCCTGGCGGTCGGCCTGGACCAGCCGATGACCGCGCTCTCCGGCGGTCAGGCGGCCCGTGCCGGCCTCGCCTCGCTGCTGCTGTCCCGCTACGACGTCTTCCTCCTGGACGAGCCCACCAACGACCTCGACCTGGACGGCCTGGAGCGGCTGGAGCGGTTCGTCACCGGCCTGCGGGGCGGCACCGTCGTGGTCAGCCACGACCGCGAGTTCCTCACCCGCACGGTCACCCGGGTCCTCGAACTCGACCTGGCCCAGCAGCAGGTCAACCTCTACGGCGGCGGCTACCGGTCCTACCTGGAGGAGCGCGAGGTGGCCCGCCGGCACGCCCGCGACGACTACGAGGAGTACGCCGACAAGAAGGCCGCCCTCCAGGACCGCGCCCAGACGCAGCGGGCCTGGATGGACAAGGGCGTCAAGAACGCGCGGCGGAAGGCGGGCTCCGACAACGACAAGATCGGCCGCAAGTTCCGCAGCGAGGCCAGCGAGAAGCAGGCGGCCAAGGCCCGGCAGACCCAGCGCATGATCGAGCGCCTCGACGTGGTGGAGGAGCCGCGCAAGGAGTGGGAACTGCGCATGGAGATCGCCTCCGCCCCGCGCTCGGGCGCGGTCGTGGCGACCCTGCGGGACGCCGAGGTGCGGCGCGGCGGCTTCACCTTCGGGCCGGTCACGCTCCAGGTCGACTGGGCGGACCGGATCGCGGTGACCGGGGCCAACGGCGCCGGGAAGTCCACCCTGCTCGGCGCGCTGCTGGGCCGGGTCCCGCTCGACTCCGGGCACGCGGCCCTCGGCTCCGGCGTCCTGGTCGGCGAGGTCGACCAGGCCCGCAAGCTGTTCCACGGGCCCGAGACCCTGATCGACGCCTTCTGCGCGGCCGTCCCCGACACCGAACCGGTCGAGGTCCGGACCCTGCTGGCCAAGTTCGGCCTGAAGTCCGCGCACGTGCCGCGCCCCGCCGAGAGCCTCTCCCCGGGCGAACGCACCCGCGCCGCGCTCGCCCTGCTCCAGGGCCGGGGCGTCAACCTGCTCGTCCTGGACGAACCGACGAACCACCTGGACCTGCCGGCCATCGAGCAGCTCGAATCGGCCCTCGACGCCTACGAGGGCACCCTGCTGCTGGTCACCCACGACCGGCGCATGCTGGACGCGGTCCGGGTGACCCGGCGCCTGGAGGTCGCCGACGGCAAGGTGACGGAGCGCTAGCCGTACGGTTCCGTCCTCCCGGCACACGGCGGGGGAGAGGCGGGCGGGGCCGCGCGCGGTGTGCGCGGCCCCGCCCGGCGGCTCAGCGCCGCTTGTCGTTCGGGTTCAGCAGCCCCGCCCGGCGCAGCGCGTCCGCCATCGCGCTGTTGGCCGGCGGCGGCGCCTGCCGGCCACCGCGGTCGCCACCGCCACGGCCCTGCCGCTGGCCGCCGCCCTGGCGCTGGCCGCCGCCCTGCCGCTGCCGGGGCGGGCGGGCACCGCCGCCGCGCTGCTGCCGGCCTTCGCCCTGTCCCTGTCCCTGTCCCTGCCCCTGTCCCTGCGGCGCGGCCTCGTCGTCCAGGCGCAGGGTCAGGGCGATGCGCTTGCGCGGGATGTCCACGTCCAGGACCTTCACCTTGACGATGTCACCGGGCTTGGCGACCTCGCGCGGGTCCTTGACGAACGACTTCGACATCGCCGACACGTGCACCAGGCCGTCCTGGTGGACGCCGACGTCCACGAACGCCCCGAAGGCGGCCACGTTGGTCACCACGCCCTCCAGGACCATCCCGGCGGACAGGTCGGAGATCTTCTCCACGCCCTCCTTGAAGGTGGCGGTCTTGAAGGCCGGCCTGGGGTCGCGGCCCGGCTTCTCCAGCTCCTTCAGGATGTCGGTGACGGTCGGCAGGCCGAAGGTGTCGTCCACGAAGTCGGCCGGCCGCAGCGAGCGCAGCACGCCGGTGTTGCCGACGAGGGACGCGACCTGCTGCCCCGTGGTCTTCACCATGCGGCGCACCACCGGGTACGCCTCCGGGTGCACGCTGGAGGCGTCCAGCGGGTCGTCGCCGCCGCGGATGCGCAGGAAGCCCGCGCACTGCTCGTACGCCTTCGGACCGAGCCGGGCCACCTTCTTCAGCCCGGAACGGGAGGTGAACGGCCCGTTCGCGTCCCGGTGCGCCACGATGTTCTCGGCGAGGCCCGAGGAGATGCCGGACACCCGCGACAGCAGCGGCACCGACGCGGTGTTGACGTCGACGCCGACGCCGTTCACGCAGTCCTCGACGACCGCGTCCAGCGAGCGGGAGAGCTTCACCTCGGACAGGTCGTGCTGGTACTGGCCGACGCCGATCGACTTCGGGTCGATCTTCACCAGTTCGGCCAGCGGGTCCTGGAGGCGCCGCGCGATGGAGACCGCGCCGCGCAGCGACACGTCCATGCCGGGCAGTTCCCGCGAGGCGTACTCGGAGGCGGAGTACACCGACGCGCCCGCCTCCGACACCATCACCTTGGTGAGCTTCAACTCGGGGTGCTTGGCGATCAGTTCGCCGGCGAGCCGGTCGGTCTCGCGGGACGCGGTGCCGTTGCCGATCGCGACCAGCTCGACCGCGTGCTCCCGGGCCAGCCGGGCCAGCCGGGCGAGCGCGTCGTCCCACTTGTTGGCCGGCACGTGCGGGTGGATCACGTCCGTGGCGACCACCTTGCCGGTGGCGTCGACCACGGCGACCTTCACCCCCGTGCGGAAACCGGGGTCCAGACCGAGCGTCGCGCGGGTGCCGGCCGGGGCGGCGAGCAGCAGGTCCCGCAGGTTCGCCGCGAACACGTTCACCGCCTCGTCCTCGGCGGCCGTGCGCAGCCTGAGGCGCACGTCGATGCCGAGGTGGACCAGGATGCGGGTGCGCCAGGCCCAGCGGACCGTGTCCGCCAGCCACTTGTCGGCCGGGCGGCCCCGCGCGGCGATCCCGAACCGGGAGGCGACGACGCCCTCGTACGACGAGGGTCCCTCGGTGGCCTCCTCCGGCTCCAGGACGAGGTCGAGGACCTCCTCCTTCTCACCGCGCAGCATCGCCAGGACGCGGTGCGAGGGCAGCTCGGTGAACGGCTCGGCGAAGTCGAAGTAGTCGGCGAACTTGGCGCCCGCCTCCTCCTTGCCCTCGCGCACCTTCGCCACGAGCCGCCCGCGCACCCACATGCGTTCGCGCAGCTCGCCGATGAGGTCGGCGTCCTCGGCGAACCGCTCGGTGAGGATCGCCCGCGCGCCGTCCAGCGCGGCCTGGGGGTCGGCCACCCCCTTGTCCGCGTCCACGAACGCCGCGGCGGCCTCGGCCGGTTCCACGGACGGGTCGCTCAGCAGCCCCTCCGCGAGCGGCTCCAGTCCCGCCTCGCGCGCGATCTGCGCCTTGGTGCGCCGCTTGGGCTTGTAGGGGAGGTAGACGTCCTCCAGCCGCGCCTTGGTCTCGGCGCCGCGGATCCGCGCCTCCAGCTCCTCGGTGAGCTTGCCCTGTTCCCGCACCGAGTCGAGGATCGCGGCCCGCCGCTCCTCCAGCTCCCGCAGGTAGCGCAGCCGCTCCTCCAGGGTGCGCAGCTGCGCGTCGTCGAGCATCTCGGTCGCTTCCTTGCGGTAGCGAGCGATGAAGGGCACCGTGGAACCGCCGTCGAGCAGTTCCACCGCGGCCTTCACCTGCCGCTCCCGTACGCCGAGCTCCTCGGCGATCCTGCTTTCGATGGACCCTGCTCCGATGGACCCGGGTGTCGTCACGATCCCGTACCGCCTTCTCCACTGAGGTTGCGCGGCAATTGTGGCAGGTGGCACCGGCGACCGGGGATCAGGGCGCTCTCCCGGCGGGGCGCGGGCCCCGCGCGGGCGGGCCGCTTCACCCGGTCGTGGGCACGCTCCAGGTGAAGCACGGCCGCCTGCGCTCCAGGAAGGCGGCGACCCCCTCCGCGGTGTCACCGCCCGCGCGCGCCTGGGCGGTCCAGTGGGCGTCCCGGTCGGTGCGGCCGTCCACGAACTCCTTCGCGGCGGCCTGCGTGAGCTGCGAGCGGGACACGAGGACGCGCGTCAGCTCCGCGACCCGCTCGGCCAGCCGGCCCCCGGGCAGCACCTCGTCCACCAGGCCGGCGCGCAGGGCCCGCCCGGTGTCGATCAACTCGGCCGTGAACAGCAGGTACTTGGCGGTGGCCGGGCCGACCAGCGCGACCAGCCGGCGGGTCGCGGAGGCCGGGTAGACGACACCGAGGCGCGCCGGTGTGACCCCGAACAGCGCGCCCTCCTCGGCCAGGCGCAGATCGCAGGCCGCCGCGAGCTGCGCCCCGCCGCCGACGCAGTGCCCGCGGACCGCGGCGACGGTCGGCTTGGGGAACGCGGCCAGGGCCTCCTCGGCCGCCACCGCGAGGGATTGCGCCTCCTCCGGGGAACCGCGGAGCGTGGAGATGTCCGCGCCAGCGCAGAAGGTGCCGCCCTCCCCGGTCAGGACCAGCGCCCGTACCCGCGGATCCCGGGCCAGTTCGTCCAGCAGCGGGGGCAGGGCCCGCCACATCGCCGTCGTCATGGCGTTGCGCTTGGCGGGGTGGCGGATCACCACGGTGGCGACCGAGTCGGCGACCTGGTGCGTCAGCTGGGGCTCCATACGATGATCGTATCGGCCGGGTGGGCCGTCCCGCCGGGCCGCGGAACCGTTCCCGTACAAGCCGACCAGTTCGCGAACCGGCGCCCGGGGCACCGGAAACAGTCCCGCCCGCGACCGGCTCGCGCGCAGTCGGTCGGAAACCGTCCGAAACCCGCTGACTTCTGTTCAGGCAGCCGGGCGGGAGCACATCGTTACCAACACTCGACGTGTGGTGACAATCGAGCGCGAGGGCGGAGACCGGACGAGGGACGACCACGGGCGCGGGGACGGCCCGCGCCCGGCGGGGGACGGCGGACGGCCCCCCGAACCGCTGCCGTACGAGGGCGTCTGGCGGTTCACGGCGGCCGCGGTGGACGCCTCGGTCCCGCAGGCCCGGCACGCGGTGCGGGACCTGCTGACGCGCCAGGGCGTACCGGTCCCGGAGGACCTGGTGCACGGGCTGCTGCTGATCGTCTCGGAGCTGGTCACCAACGCGGTCCGGCACGCCGCGCTGCTGTCGCCGGTGCTCGCCGTGGAGGTGGCCGTGGGCGCCGAGTGGGTGCGGGTGTCCGTGGAGGACGACCACCCCTACCGGCCGACCGCCCTGGAGGCCGACCACGGGCAGACCGGCGGCCGGGGGCTGCTCCTGGTCCGCGAGGTGGCCCGCGAGGCGGGGGGAGTGCTGGACGTGGAGCACACCGCGAGCGGCGGCAAGGTGATCTGGGCGGCCCTGCCGCTCAGGCCCGTGGCGCCGGCGTAGCGGGACCGGGCGGGCTCACCAGCCCGCGGACGGACCCGTCAGCTCCCGGATCGCCGGGCGGGCCGCGTCCAGCACGGTCATGAACCAGGCCGAGAACGGCTCCCGCTCGTGCCGGTCGGCCAGCTCGGCCGCCGTCACGAAGGCGGCCTGGGCGACCTCCTCGGCGTCCGGCACCGGCGGCGCCTGCACCAGGCCGACGAACAGGTGGTTGAACTCCTGCTCGACCAGGCCGGAGACGGGGTCGGGGTGGTTGTAGCGGACCGTGCCGGCCGCCGCGAGCAGCGACGGGGACACACCCAGCTCCTCGTGGGTGCGCCGGGCGGCCGCCGCGAACGGGGCCTCGCCGGGGTACGGGTGGCCGCAGCAGGTGTTGGACCACACGCCGGGGGAGTGGTACTTGCCGAGCGCCCGCTGCTGGAGCAGCATCCGGCCCTGTTCGTCGAAGAGGAACACCGAGAACGCCCGGTGCAGCAGTCCCGGCGGCTGGTGCGCGGCGAGCTTCTCCGCGGTGCCGATCGTCACGCCCTTCTCGTCGACGAGTTCCAGCAGAATCGCCTCTGCGGTGCCGTTCGAGGAGTCGTGCGTCTCGGTGGCGGGTGTGATCGGCATACTCATCCTTCGCTTCGGTCCTGGCACCCCAAGTCTGCCGTACGGATCCGGCGCTTCCGGCACGTCCGCGCCTTCGCGCGCGGCGCGCTCCGGGGAGCCGGACCCGGTAGGACATCGTGCCCGGCGGCCGCGGCCGGGAACCGTGCGGGGTGCGCCGAACGACAGTGCGCACCGGTCAGTGGCACAGCCGTGCCTCGTGCTCGGCGTGCCCGCCCGGCTCCAGCCGGAAGGTGCGGTGCCTCACGTCGAAGTGGTGGCCCGGGCAGGCCTGGAGCTCGTGCGGCATCTTCTCGTGCCCGATGGCGTTCAGGGCGTCGGTGCCGACCACCGGGTGCGCCGACAGCACCGGCAGGCCCGAGGCGATCGTCCAGGCGTGTAGTTCGTGCACGTCCTCCACGCAGTCCAGCGGGCCGCCTCCAGCAGCAGCTCCAGCGTCTCGCGCAGCAGCTTCAGGGTCCGCGGGACGATCATCGGCCCGATGACCGGCGAGGCGATGGGGTCGGCCGGCTGCCGGCCGGTGGCCAGGACCACCGCCGCCGACAGGAGCACCGCGGAAGGTGCGGTTGGTGCTGGGCGGGCGGCTGAACGAAGTGGACGGCGAGCAGCGCCATGCCGAGGCCCACCGCGTCGGTCGCCCTGTGGGCCGCGTCCGCGATCAGCGCGAACGAGTCCGCAGCCGGGCCCCCGGCGGTCTCGACGGCACCGTTGTCGTCCGCCCTGACCTGCGGAAACGTTCCGCAGGTCAGGGTGCGGGCGCCTTGGGCGGCACGCGGGGAACAGCCCGCCGCCGGGGCCCGGCGGCGCTCCGGGGCGCCTGCCGGACGGCGCTCCGCGCTACCCGGCGTGGTGCAGGCGCCAGCCCGCCCAGGCCGACTCGATCATCTCCCGGACACCGCGCCGGGCCCGCCAGCCGAGGGTCTCGGCGGCCCGCTCCGCCGAGGCCACCGCGCGCGGCGCGTCCCCCGGGCGGCGGGGCTCGACCACGGGCGCCCGGCGGTCGCCGGTGACCTCGCCGATCACCGTGATCAGCTCGCGCACCGAGACCCCCTCGCCCCGGCCGACGTTCAGCGTCAGATCGCCCGCGCTGTCGCCGGCGGCCGGCCGCCGGGCCGCCGCCAGGTGGGCCTCCGCCAGATCGGCGACGTGGATGTAGTCCCGGACGCAGGTGCCGTCCGGCGTCGGGTAGTCGCCGCCGAAGATCCGCGGGGCGTCCCCGCGGGTGAGCCGGTCGAAGACCATCGGCACGATGTTGAACACACCGGTGTCCGCGAGCTCCGGCGCCGCCGCGCCCGCCACGTTGAAATAGCGCAGGCAGACCGTGGAGATCCCGTGCGCCCGCCCGGCCGCCCGCACCAGCCACTCCCCGGCCAGCTTGGTCTCGCCGTACGGGTTCACCGGGGCGCACGGGGTGTCCTCAGTGATCAGCCGCACGTCCGGGTTGCCGTACACCGCGGCCGACGAGGAGAACACCAGCCGGCCTACGCCCGCCTCCGCGACCGCGTCCAGCAGCGTGGCCAGGCCGCCCACGTTCTCCCGGTAGTAGCGGGTCGGCGCGGCCACCGACTCCGCGACCTGCTTGCGCGCCGCGAGGTGGACGACGCCCGTCACGCCGTACTCCGCGAGGACCCGCCTCAGCAGCGGCCCGTCCAGCGTCGAGCCCCGGACCAGCGGAACGTCCGCCGGCAGCCGCGAGGGCACCGCCGCCGACAGGTCGTCCAGCGCCACGACGCTCTCCCCGGCGCCCGCCATGGCCCGCGCCACGTGCGCTCCGATGTATCCGGCTCCGCCGGTGATCAGCCACGTCATGGTCGCCCACCCTATGCGGACCCGGCCGCTGTCCCGGTTGCCCGGGTCTGCCCCCATGGGTTTGTGGGCCGGGCCCCGGATCCCCGATGATGATCGCGGCGAAGGCCGCGTCAGGCCCCGTGGGCCGGACCGTGAACGGCCGGTGAACACGGACTCCGGACCATCCGATAGCCTCAGCCGACATGCCGCCCGGGCGCCGCAGGCAGGGCGCCCCACCACGCAGAAGACCGGCGCCCGAGCGCCGGCACCCAGGGAGTGAGTTCGGTTGTCGACGGCCATCGTCACCGGTCAGCCGGTCCCCGGATCGTCACTGGAGAACGATCTGCGGTCCCTCGGCTTCGACGTGCGCATGGCCGCCGGCGCGGCCGAGGCGGAGACCCTGCTCGCGGCCGTGCCCGCCGACCGGCGCGTGGCCCTGGTCGACGCCCGCTTCGTCGGCCACCCGCACGCGCTGCGCCTCGGCCTCACCGACCCGCGCTTCCCGCTCGCCGCCGTCCCCGGCGCCGTCACCGCCCAGCCCGCCGCCCGGCAGCAGCTCACCCGGGCCGTGGCCCGCGAGACCTCCGCCGCCGGCGGACCGGCCGCCGAGGCGCCGGGCGGCGCCCCCGCGCTCGCCGTGGACAGCCTCGCCGACCGGGTCGTCGCCGCGCTCGACGCCGACGGCGGCGCGGTGCACCGGCCCGAGCTGGGCAGCCTCGTCGCCGCCGTACCGGCCGACCCCCAGGCCCGCAACGAGGCACGCCAGGCCGTCGCCGCCGTCGACGACGAGGCCGTGCGCCTGAAGTCGGCCGTGAAGTCCCGGGACGGCTTCTTCACCACATTCTTGATCAGCCCCTACTCGCGCTACCTCGCGCGCTGGTGCGCCCGCCGCGGCCTGACCCCGAACCAGGTCACCACCGCCTCGCTGCTCACCGCGCTCGTCGCGGCCGGCTGCGCGGCGACCGGCACCCGCGCCGGGTTCGTCGCGGCCGGCGTGCTGCTCATCGCCTCCTTCGTCCTGGACTGCACCGACGGCCAGCTCGCCCGCTACGCGCTGAAGTACTCCACGCTCGGCGCCTGGCTCGACGCCACCTTCGACCGGGCCAAGGAGTACGCCTACTACGCCGGTCTCGCCCTCGGCGCGGCCCGCGGCGGCGACGACGTCTGGGCCCTCGCCCTCGGCGCGATGGTCCTCCAGACCTGCCGGCACGTGGTCGACTTCTCCTTCAACGAGGCCAACCACGACGCCACCGCCAACACCAGCCCCACCGCCGCGCTCTCCGACCGGCTCGACAGCGTCGGCTGGACGGTCTGGCTGCGCCGCATGATCGTCCTGCCCATCGGCGAACGCTGGGCGATGATCGCGGTCCTCACCGCGGCCACCACCCCGCGGATCACCTTCTACGTCCTGCTCGTCGGCTGCGCCTTCGCCGCCTCCTACACCACGGCCGGCCGCGTGCTGCGCTCGGTGACCCGCAGGGCCCGGCGCACCGACCGGGCCGCGCAGGCGCTCGCCGACCTCGCCGACTCCGGTCCGCTCGCGGGCGCCGTCGCACGCGTGGCGCGGCGCGGTCTGCCCGGCACGGCCGTGCCCGCAGCCGCCCTGCTCGGCGGCGCCGCGGTCGTCGCCTGCTCGGCGCTCACCTCCTTCGGCGGAGTGCTCCCGGTCGCCGGCGCCCTCGTCTACGTGCTCACCTCGGCCCTCGCCGTGGCCCGTCCCCTCAAGGGCGCCCTCGACTGGCTGGTCCCGCCCCTCTTCCGGGCCGCCGAGTACGGCACCGTGCTCGCCCTGGCCGGTAAAGCGGGGGCGAACGGAGCGCTTCCCGCGGCTTTCGGCCTGGTGGCCGCCGTCGCCTACCATCACTACGACACGGTGTACCGCATCCGCGGTGACGCCGGAGCGCCCCCGGCCTGGCTGGTGCGCGTGATCGGGGGGCACGAGGGGCGGACACTCCTCGTCGCCGTCCTGGCCGCGGTACTGACCGCCGCGCAGTTCCAGGTCGCGCTCACGGTCCTCGCCGTGGCCGTCGCCCTGGTGGTGCTCGTCGAGAGCATCCGCTTCTGGGTGTCCGCTGGGGCGCCCGCCGTACACGATGAAGGAGAACCCGCATGATCGGCCTCGTGCTGGCGGCCGGCGCCGGACGGCGTCTGCGCCCCTACACCGACAGCCTGCCCAAGGCGCTGGTGCCGGTGGGGCCCGCGGGCATAGAGGACTCGATCACGGTGCTCGACCTGACCCTCGGCAACTTCGCCGAGATCGGGCTGACCGAGGTCGCGATCATCGTCGGCTACCGCAAGGAGGCCGTGTACGAGCGCAAGGCGGCCCTGGAGCGGAAGTACGGCCTCAAGCTCACCCTCATCGACAACGACAAGGCCGAGGAGTGGAACAACGCCTACTCCCTGTGGTGCGGCCGTGACGCCCTCAAGGACGGCGTGATCCTCGCCAACGGCGACACCGTCCACCCGGTCTCCGTCGAGAAGACGCTGCTCGCCGCCCGCGGCGAGGGCCGGCGGATCATCCTCGCCCTGGACACGGTGAAGAACCTGGCCGACGAGGAGATGAAGGTCGTCGTGGACCCCGCCCGGGGCATGACGCGGATCACCAAGCTGATGGACCCGGCCGAGGCCACCGGCGAGTACATCGGCGTCACCCTGATCGAGGGCGACGCCGCGCCGGAGCTGGCCGACGCGCTGAAGACGGTCTGGGAGACCGACCCGCAGCAGTTCTACGAGCACGGCTACCAGGAGCTGGTGAACCGGGGCTTCCGCATCGACGTGGCGCCGATCGGCGACGTGCGGTGGGTGGAGATCGACAATCACGACGATCTCGCGCGCGGACGGGAGATCGCGTGCCAGTACTGACCCGGCTGATCCCCTCGCCGGTCGTCGTCGACATCCGTCCGGGTGCCCTCGACGACCTGGCGTGCGTCCTCGCCGACGAGCGCATCTCGCAGTCCGGCCGCCTCGCCGTCGCCGTCAGCGGCGGCTCCGGCGCCCGGCTGCGCGAACGGATCGCCCCCTCGCTGCCGGGCGCCACCTGGTACGAGGTCGGCGGCGGCACCATCGACGACGCGATCCGGCTGGCCGGCGACATCAAGGCCGGCCGCTTCGACGCAGTCGTCGGCCTCGGCGGCGGGAAGATCATCGACTGCGCCAAGTTCGCGGCGGCCCGGGTGGGCCTGCCGCTGGTCGCCGTCGCCACCAACCTCGCCCACGACGGCCTGTGCTCGCCGGTCGCCACCCTCGACAACGACGCGGGCCGCGGCTCGTACGGGGTGCCGAACCCGATCGCGGTCGTCATCGACCTCAACGTGATCCGCGAGGCCCCCGTCCGGTTCGTGCGCTCCGGCATCGGTGACGCCATCTCCAACATCTCCGCGGTCGCGGACTGGGAGCTGGCCAACCAGGTCAACGGCGAGAAGATCGACGGCCTGGCCGCCGCCATGGCCCGGCAGGCCGGCGAGGCGGTGCTCCGGCACCCCGGCGGCACCGGCGACGACGGCTTCCTCCAGGTGCTGGCCGAATCGCTGGTGCTCACCGGCATCGCCATGTCCGTGTCGGGCGACTCCCGCCCCTCCTCCGGCGCCTGCCACGAGATCAACCACGCCTTCGACCTGCTCTTCCCCAAGCGCGCCGCCGCCCACGGCGAGCAGTGCGGCCTCGGCGCCGCGTTCGCGATGTACCTGCGCGGAGCCCACGAGGAGTCGGCGTACATGGCCGAGGTGCTGCGCCGGCACGGGCTCCCGGTGCTGCCGGAGGAGATCGGCTTCACGGTGGACGAGTTCGTCCGCGCCGTGGAGTTCGCCCCGGAGACCCGGCCCGGCCGCTACACGATCCTCGAACACCTCGACCTCAAGACGAATCAGATCAAGGACACCTACGCCGACTATGTCAAGGCCATCGGTAGCTGAACTCCGTCCGGTCGTCCACCCCGCGGGGGTGAAGGACCGGCGCAGCGGTGAGCACTGGGGGGGACGCCTCTACATGCGAGAGGTGTCCCTGCGCGTCGACCGCTACCTGGTCGGCACCAGGGTCACGCCCAACCAGCTCACGTACCTGATGACCGTCTGCGGTGTGCTCGCGGCCCCGGCCCTGCTGGTGCCGGGGATCGCGGGCGCCGTGCTCGGCGTGGTCGCCACCCAGCTCTACCTGCTGCTGGACTGCGTCGACGGCGAGATCGCCCGCTGGAAGAAGCAGTACTCGCTCAACGGCGTCTACCTGGACCGCGTCGGCGCCTACCTCACCGACGCGGCCGTGCTGGTCGGCCTCGGCCTGCGCGCCGCCGACCTGTGGGGCACCGGCCGCATCGACTGGCTGTGGGCCTTCCTCGGCACCCTCGCCGCGCTCGGCGCCATCCTGATCAAGGCCGAGACCGACCTGGTCGGCGTCGCCCGGCACCAGGCCGGCAAGCCGCCGGTGCAGGAGGCCGCCTCCGAACCGCGTTCCTCCGGCATGGCGCTGGCCCGGCGGGCCGCCGCGGCCCTGAAGTTCCACCGGCTCATCCTCGGCATCGAGGCCGCGCTGCTCATCCTGGTCCTCGCGATCGTCGACCAGGTCCGCGGCGACCTGTTCTTCACCCGCCTCGGCACCGCCGTCCTCGCCGGCATCGCGCTGCTCCAGACCCTGCTGCACCTGGTGTCCATCCTCGCCTCCAGCAGGCTGAAGTGAGCACGCCGATGAAGGTCGGCGCCGTCGTCATCACCATGGGCAACCGGCCCGGGGAACTGCGGGCCCTGCTGGACTCGGTCGCCGCGCAGGACGGCGCCCCGGTCGAGGTGGTCGTCGTCGGCAACGGCGCGCCCGTCCCGGACGTGCCGGACGGCGTGCGGACCCTGGAGCTGCCCGAGAACCTGGGCATCCCCGGCGGACGCAACGTCGGCATAGAGGCCTTCGGGCCCGGCGGCCGCGATGTCGACATATTGCTCTTCCTCGACGACGACGGCCTCCTCGCCCGCCAGGACACCGCCGAGCTGTGCCGCCGGGCCTTCGCCGCCGACCCCGAGCTGGGCATCATCAGCTTCCGCATCGCCGACCCCGCCACCGGCGAGACCCAGCGCCGGCACGTACCCCGGCTGCGCGCCTCCGACCCGATGCGCTCCTCCCGGGTCACCACCTTCCTCGGCGGCGCCAACGCCGTCCGCACCCGCGTCTTCGCGGAGGTCGGCGGGCTGCCGGACGCGTTCTTCTACGCGCACGAGGAGACCGACCTGGCGTGGCGGGCCCTCGACGCGGGCTGGATGATCGACTACCGGTCCGACATGGTGCTGTACCACCCGACGACCGCGCCCTCGCGGCACGCGGTCTACCACCGCATGGTCGCCCGCAACCGCGTCTGGCTCGCCCGCCGCAACCTCCCCGCCCTCCTGGTCCCGGTCTACCTCGGGGTCTGGATGCTGCTCACCCTGCTGCGCCGCCCCTCGCGGCCGGCCCTGCGGGCCTGGTTCGGCGGCTTCCGCGAGGGCTGGGCCACCCCGTGCGGCCCCCGCCGCCCGATGCGGTGGCGTACGGTGTGGCGACTCACCCGACTGGGCCGCCCCCCGGTCATCTGACAAGCTCGACCCGGCGGGCCGCGCCCGCCGGACGGCTCATGGACACGTGTCCGCCGACACGGCGGCACGCGGCAGACGAACCCGAAGACGAAAGTATCCCCCTGTGAGTGAGACCACGCACGACGGCACGGTCGCGGTGAGCGCGGCCCCGTCGCCCGACGCGGGACTGACGGCGGCCGAGCTGGCCGCGAAGTACGGGCTCTCCGTGAGCGGTGCCCGGCCCTCGCTCCGGGAGTACATCAGCCAGCTCTGGGGCCGCCGGCACTTCATCCTCGCCTTCTCCCAGGCGAAGCTGACCGCCCAGTACAGCCAGGCCAAGCTCGGCCAGGTCTGGCAGGTGGCCACGCCGCTGCTCAACGCGGCCGTCTACTTCTTCATCTTCGGGCTGATCCTGCACGCCAGCCGCGGCATGTCCCGGGAGGTGTACATCCCGTTCCTGGTCACCGGCGTGTTCGTGTTCACCTTCACGCAGAGCTCGATCATGTCGGGCGTCCGCGCGATCTCCGGCAACCTCGGCCTGGTGCGCGCCCTGCACTTTCCGCGCGCCTCCCTGCCGGTCTCCTTCGCGCTCCAGCAGCTCCAGCAGCTCCTGTTCTCGATGCTCGTGCTGTTCGTCGTGGCCATCGGCTTCGGCAGCTACCCGGGCCTGTCCTGGCTGCTGATCGTGCCGGTGCTGGCACTCCAGTTCCTGTTCAACACGGGGCTCGCGCTGGTCGTGGCCCGCATGGGCGCCAAGACGCCGGACCTCGCCCAGCTGATGCCGTTCATCCTGCGCACCTGGATGTACGCCTCCGGCGTGATGTTCTCGATCAACAAGATGCTGGAGGGGCGCCCGGAGTGGATCGTCCGGGTGCTCCAGTTCAACCCGGCCGCGGTCTACATGGACCTGATGCGGTTCGCCCTGATCGACGGCTACGGATCCTCGAACCTGCCGCCGCACGTGTGGGCCGTCGCCCTGTTCTGGGCCGTGGCCTTCTTCGCCGGCGGCTTCGTGTACTTCTGGAAGGCGGAGGAGCGGTACGGCCGTGGCTGAGCAGAACATCCAGGACCCGCGTCCGACGGTCATCGCGGACGAGCTGCACATCGTCTACCGGGTCAACGGTGCCAAGACCGGCAAGGGCAGCGCCACGGCGGCCCTGAGCCGGATCGTCAAGCGCGGCGAGGAGCGCGGCGTGCGCAAGGTGCACGCCGTGCGCGGGGTGTCCTTCGTCGCCTACCGCGGCGAGGCCGTCGGGCTGATCGGCTCCAACGGGTCCGGCAAGTCCACCCTGCTGCGCGCCATCGCCGGCCTGCTGCCCGCCGAGAAGGGCAAGGTCTACACCGACGGCCAGCCGTCCCTGCTGGGTGTGAACGCGGCCCTGATGAACGACCTGACGGGCGAGCGGAACGTCATTCTGGGCGGACTCGCGATGGGCATGTCCCGGGAGCAGGTCAGGGATCGCTACCAGGACATCGTCGACTTCTCCGGCATCAACGAAAAGGGGGATTTCATCACCCTGCCGATGCGGACGTACTCCTCCGGAATGGCGGCCCGGCTCCGGTTCTCCATCGCCGCGGCCAAGGACCACGACGTCCTCATGATCGACGAGGCGCTGGCCACCGGGGACCGCAAGTTCCAGAAGCGCTCGGAGGACCGCATCCGGGAACTGCGCAAAGAGGCCGGAACGGTCTTTCTCGTGAGTCACAACAACAAGTCCATCCGGGACACCTGCAACCGCGTGCTCTGGCTGGAGCGCGGTGAGCTGCGGATGGACGGACCCACCGACGAGGTCCTGAAGGAGTACGAGAAGTTCACGGGCAAGTGACCCGTTTCGGCCAGGGCCCCGCCGGAATTCGTCCGGTGGGGCCCTTCGTACGCGAAAGAAGTGCCAACTCCCGCTGCGGTAAGGAATTTTGGAGCCAATCGGTGTGTTGTTGTGATGTGCGGGACACCCCGACGGTCCGCGCGGCGTTGTACAACGTAAGCTGTACCGGTGCCGGAAACCGGCAAGTGGGGCGATAATGCGCGCCGTCCCGCGTGGGCGCATCCCTGCGGATTGCGGGGCGGCGTGTCCGAAATAGTGTGTATTGGGTCGGCAGTGTAGAACGGGAGATGTGACGGCAATTGGCTATGGAGACTCCCCAGCTCAGCCCAGCATGTGCCGTCCCCGTCCCGGACAGCGTGCGATGACGGGCACCACCGCGGCGCCCGGCCTGGAACGCGCCACACTGGACAAGGCCGCCGGCGAGAACTTCCCCGTGGCCCCCTTCTTCCTGCCCCGGGCCTGGCGCCAGGACCTCATGGCCGTCTACGGCTTCGCCCGCCTGGTGGACGACATCGGCGACGGCGACCTCGCCCCCGGCGGAGCCGACGCCCGGCTGCTCGGCGTGTCGGCCACCGAGGCCGAGGACCGGCTCGTCCTCCTCGACGCCTTCGAGGCCGACCTGCGCCGCGTCTTCGACGGCACCCCGCACCACCCCCTGCTGCGCCGCCTCCAGCCCACGGTCCGCCGCCGCGCCCTCACCCCCGGGCCCTTCCTCGGGCTGATCGCCGCCAACCGCCGGGACCAGCTCGTCACCCGCTACGAGACCTACGACGACCTCCTCGCGTACTGCGAGCTCTCGGCCAACCCGGTCGGCCGCCTCGTCCTCGCCGTCACCGGCACGTCGACCCCCGAACGGATCCGGCTGTCCGACGCGATCTGCACCGCGCTGCAGATCGTCGAGCACCTCCAGGACGTCGCCGAGGACCTCGGCCACGACCGGATCTACCTCCCCGCCGAGGACATGTCGCGCTTCCACGTCCGGGAAGCGGACCTCGCCGCGAAAACCACGGGCGCATCGGTGCGCGCCCTGGTTGCATACGAAGCACAACGCGCCCGAGAACTGCTGAATGAAGGCGCCCCCCTCGTGGGTAGCGTCCACGGCAGGCTGAAGCTGCTGCTCGCGGGGTTCGTGGCGGGGGGAAGGGCGGCGATCGAAGCGATCGCCGCCGCCGAATACGACGTACTTCCCGGCCCGCCCCGACCCGGCAAGGTCCAGTTGCTGCGCGAGGCGGGCGTGATCCTGCGAGGAAAGGGGTGATCGGGGCCGTGGCTTCCGCGCCGCACGTGTCCGCGCCGGTACTCGCCGCCTACAGCTACTGCGAGGCCGTCACCGGGCAGCAGGCCCGTAACTTCGCCTACGGCATCCGGCTGCTGCCGACGGCCAAGCGACGCGCCATGTCGGCGCTCTACGCGTTCTCCCGGCGCGTGGACGACATCGGCGACGGCGACCTCGCCGGCGAGGTCAAGCTGACGCGGCTGGCGGACACCCGGGCGCTGCTCGCCCGGATCCGCGAGGGCGGGATCGAGGAGGACGACACCGACCCGGTGGCCGTCGCCCTCAGCCACGCCGCGCGGGCCTTCCCGATCCCGCTCGGCGGCCTCGACGAGCTGATCGACGGCGTCCAGATGGACCTGCGCGGCGAGACCTACGAGACCTGGGACGACCTCAAGGTGTACTGCCGGTGCGTCGCCGGCGCCATCGGCCGCCTCTCGCTCGGCGTCTTCGGCACCGAGCCGGGCGCGCGGGGCGCCGAGCGCGCCGCCGAGTACGCCGACACGCTGGGCCTCGCCCTCCAGCTCACCAACATCCTCCGCGACGTCCGCGAGGACGCGGAGGGCGGCCGCACCTACCTGCCCGCCGACGACCTCGCCAAGTTCGGCTGCTCGGCGGGCTTCCGCGCGCCGACCCCGCCGGAGGGCTCCGACTTCGCCGGCCTCGTCCACTTCGAGGTGCGGCGCGCCCGCGCCCTCTTCGCCGAGGGCTACCGCCTGCTGCCCATGCTCGACCGGCGCAGCGGCGCCTGCGTGGCCGCGATGGCCGGCATCTACCGCCGGCTGCTGGACCGCATCGAGCGCGACCCGGAGGCCGTGCTGCGCGGCCGGGTCTCGCTGCCGGGACACGAGAAGGCCTACGTCGCCGTGCGCGGCCTGTCCGGCCTCGACACCCGGCACGTGACCCGCCACGTCACCCGGCGCTCCGTCAGGAGGCGCGCCTGATGGGCCGCACCCGACCGCACGGTACGCGGCAGGCAACCCCCGGCCGCGGCGTGGCGTCCCTGACTGCGACGGCCGGGCGTGCACCGTTCAACCAGCACGCTCGGCACGCACGGAAGGACGCACGATGAGCGACGGCTCACCCGCACAGGCGCAGGCCGGCAGCCCGGGGCCGGCGGCCCGCAGTGCGGTCGTGGTCGGCGGCGGTCTCGCCGGGACCACCGCGGCGCTGGCCCTCGCCGACGCCGGCGTCCGGGTCACCCTGCTCGAAGGCCGGCCCAGGCTGGGCGGCCTCGCCTTCTCCTTCCGGCGCGGCGAACTGACCGTCGACAACGGCCAGCACGTGTACCTGCGCTGCTGCACCGCCTACCGCTGGTTCCTCGACCGCATCGAGGGCGCGGCGCTGGCGCCCGTGCAGGACCGCCTGGACGTGCCCGTCGTCGACGCCGCCCGGCCCGAGGGACGGCGGCTCGGCAGGCTGCGCCGCGACCCGCTGCCCGTCCCCCTCCACCTGGGGCGCAGCCTGGCCGCCTACCCGCACCTCTCGCTCGCCGAGCGCGCGGCCGTCGGGCGCGCCGCGCTCGCGCTGAAGGGCCTCGACCCCGCCGACCCGGCGCTGGACACCCAGGACTTCGGTGGCTGGCTGGCCGCGCACGGGCAGTCGGCGCGCGCCGTCGAGGCCCTGTGGGACCTGGTCGGGGTCGCCACCCTCAACGCGGTCGCGGGCGACGCCTCGCTGGGGCTCGCCGCGATGGTGTTCAAGACCGGCCTGCTGTCCGACCCGGGCGCGGCCGACATCGGCTGGGCCCACGTCCCGCTGGGCGACCTGCACGACCGGCTGGCCCGCGAGGCGCTCGACGCCGCGGGCGTCCGCACCGAGGTCCGCACCCGCGTCACCTCCGTCTCCCGGGACGGCGACGGCGCCTGGAGCGTCCGCGTCCCCGGCGAGACCCTCACCGCGGACGCCGTCGTCCTCGCCGTACCCCAGCGCGAGGCCCACGACCTGCTGCCGCCCGGCGCCCTCGACGACCCCGGACGGCTGCTCCGGATCGGCACCGCGCCCATCCTCAACGTGCACGTCGTCTACGACCGCGAGGTGCTCGCGCGCCCCTTCTTCGCCGCCCTCGGCACCCCCGTGCAGTGGGTGTTCGACCGCACCCGCGCCTCCGGACTGCGCACGGGCCAGTACCTCGCGCTCTCCCAGTCGACGGCGCAGGACGAGATCGACACACCGGTCGCCGAACTCCGCGAGCGCTACCTGCCCGAGCTGGAGCGGCTGATCCCCGGCGCGCGCACCGCCGAGGTGACGGACTTCTTCGTGACCCGGGAGCGCACGGCCACGTTCGCCCCCGCCCCCGGCGTCGGGCGGCTGCGGCCCGGCGCCCGCACCAAGGCCCCCGGCCTGTACCTGGCCGGAGCGTGGACCGCCACCGGATGGCCCGCGACCATGGAGGGCGCGGTCCGCAGCGGGGTGAGCGCGGCCGACGCCGCGCTCGGCGCCCTGGGCCGCCCCCGCCCCCGCCACCTCTTCGAGTTCGAGGAGGCGGCCTGATGCCCGACCGGCAGGCGGCAGGCGCCCGCACCCCCGGTACCGCAACAAGAGGAGAGACTGTGCCCACTGTGCCCCCGGCAGCGACCCCCGCCAGGAGGCCCGCGGTCGACGTGACCGCGCTCCTGGAGCGCGGACGGACGCTGGCCACGCCGGTGCTGCGCACGGCCGTAGACCGCCTGGCGCCGCCCATGGACACCGTCGCCGCCTACCACTTCGGCTGGATCGACGCCGCCGGCAACCCCGCCGACGGCGACGGCGGCAAGGCCGTCCGCCCCGCGCTCGCCGTGCTCTCCGCCGAGGTCACCGGCGGCGCCCCCGAGGCGGGCGTCCCCGGCGCGGTCGCCGTCGAGCTCGTGCACAACTTCTCGCTGCTGCACGACGACCTGATGGACGGCGACGAGCAGCGCCGGCACCGCGACACCGTCTGGAAGGTGCACGGCCCCGCCCAGGCCATCCTGGTCGGCGACGCCCTGTTCGCCCTCGCCAACGAGGTCCTGCTGGAACTCGGCACCGTCGAGGCAGGCCGCGCCACCCGCCGGCTGACCGCCGCCACCCGCGCCCTGATCGACGGCCAGGCCCAGGACATCTCCTACGAGCACCGCGACCGCGTCAGCGTCGAGGAGTGCCTGGAGATGGAGGGCAACAAGACCGGCGCCCTGCTCGCCTGCGCCTCCTCGATCGGCGCGGTGCTCGGCGGCGCGGACGACGCCACCGCCGACGCGCTGGAACGGTACGGCTACCACCTCGGCCTCGCCTTCCAGGCCGTGGACGACCTGCTCGGCATCTGGGGCGACCCCGGGGCCACCGGCAAGCAGACCTGGAGCGACCTGCGCCAGCGCAAGAAGTCCCTGCCCGTGGTCGCCGCCCTCGCGGCCGGCGGCCCCGCCTCCGAGCGGCTCGGCGAGATCCTCGCCGCCGACGCCAAGAGCAGCGATTTCGAGAACTTCTCCGAGGAGGAGTTCGCGGCCCGCGCCGCCCTCATCGAGGAGGCCGGCGGGCGGGACTGGACGGCGGGGGAGGCGCGCCGCCAGCACACCATCGCCATCGAAGCCCTCGACGCCGTCCGGATGCCCGACCGGGTGCGGGACTCCTTCACGGCACTCGCCGACTTCGTCGTCGTACGAAAGAGATGATCCCTATCGGCCGAACTCACCTCGCGTAGTCGCCGGCCGGTGCCGCAGAGCCTGCGGACACCGGCCGACGGCGGACCCACAGCAGCACGACTCGCACGACTGCACGAAGGGGAAGCCATGACAGCGACGACCGACGGAAGCGCCGGGGCCACCTTGCCACCCCGAGCTGCCGCGGCCAGCGACACCACTCTCACCCCGTCCGCGGCGGCCGGGGTACGGGAAGCCGCCGCCGGCGCCGCACGGCGCGCCACCGATTTCCTGCTCGCCCAGCAGGACGCCCAGGGCTGGTGGAAGGGCGACCTGGAGACCAACGTCACCATGGACGCCGAGGACCTGCTGCTCCGCCAGTTCCTGGGCATCCTGGACGACGACACCGTGCAGGCCGCCGCGAAGTTCATCCGCGGCGAGCAGCGCCCCGACGGCACCTGGGCCACCTTCTACGGCGGACCCGGCGAGCTGTCCACCACCATCGAGGCCTACGTCGCCCTGCGCCTGGCCGGCGACGCGCCGGACGCCCCGCACATGGCGCAGGCGTCCGCCTGGATCCGCGAGCGCGGCGGCATCGCCGCGGCCCGGGTCTTCACCCGGATCTGGCTCGCCCTGTTCGGCTGGTGGAAGTGGGAGGACCTGCCCGAACTCCCGCCGGAGCTGATCTACTTCCCCACCTGGTTCCCGCTCAACATCTACAACTTCGGGTGCTGGGCGCGGCAGACCATCGTGCCGCTCACCATCGTCTCCGCCAAGCGCCCGGTGCGCCCGGCGCCCTTCCCGCTGGACGAGCTGCACACCGACCCCGCGAACCCCAACCCGCCGCAGCGGCTCGCCCCGGCGGTGTCCTGGGACGGCCTCTTCCAGCGCCTCGACAAGGTGGTCCGCGGCTACCGCAAGGTCGCGGTGCGCCGGCTGCGCAGGGCCGCGATGAACTCGGCGGCCCGCTGGATCATCGAACGGCAGGAGAACGACGGCTGCTGGGGCGGCATCCAGCCCCCGGCCGTCTACTCGGTCATCGCGCTGCACCTGCTCGGCTACGACCTGGACCACCCGGTGCTGCGCGAGGGCCTCGCCTCGCTGGACCGGTTCGCCGTGCGGCGCGCGGACGGCGCCCGGATGATCGAGGCGTGCCAGTCCCCGGTGTGGGACACCTGCCTGGCCACCATCGCCCTGGTGGACGCCGGACTGCCCGTGGACCACCCGCAGTTGGTCAAGGCGGCGGACTGGATGCTCGGCGAGGAGATCGTCCGGCCCGGCGACTGGGCCGTGAAGCGTCCCGGACTCCCGCCCGGCGGCTGGGCGTTCGAGTTCCACAACGACAACTACCCCGACATCGACGACACCGCCGAGGTGGCCCTCGCGCTGCGCCGGGTCCGGCACCACGACCCCGAGCGCGTGGACCGCGCGATCGCCCGGGGCGTCCGCTGGAACCTCGGCATGCAGTCGAAGAACGGCGCCTGGGGAGCCTTCGACGTCGACAACACCAGCCCGTTCCCCAACCGGCTGCCGTTCTGCGACTTCGGCGAGGTCATCGACCCGCCGTCGGCGGACGTCACCGCGCACGTCGTGGAGATGCTCGCCGCCGAGGGCCTGGCCGACGACCCGCGGACCCGGCGCGGCATCGACTGGCTGCTCGCCAACCAGGAGGCCGACGGCTCCTGGTTCGGCCGCTGGGGGGTCAACTACGTGTACGGCACCGGGTCGGTCGTCCCCGCGCTCACCGCGGCCGGGCTGCCCGGCTCGCACCCGGCGATCCGGCGGGCCGTGGTCTGGCTGGAGGCCATCCAGAACGACGACGGCGGCTGGGGCGAGGACCTGCGCTCCTACGACGACGTCAAGGAGTGGAGCGGCCGGGGCGCCTCCACCGCCTCGCAGACCGCGTGGGCGCTGATGGCGCTCCTCGCGGCGGGCGAGAAGGACTCCGCGGCCGTCGAACGCGGCGTCCGGTGGCTGACCGGGACCCAGCGGGAGGACGGCTCCTGGGACGAGCCGTACTTCACCGGCACCGGCTTCCCGTGGGACTTCTCCATCAACTACCACCTGTACCGGCAGGTGTTCCCGCTCACCGCCCTCGGCCGGTACCTGCACGGGGACCCCTTCGAGCGGAACCTGCTCGCCCGGTCCGAGAAGGCTGCCGCGCAGGCCGAGGGGGAGTGAATTGAGCAACCAGCCCGCCCCGGCACCCCTGCTGATCGCCTGCGCCCTCGGCATCGAGCACCTCGCCCTGCGCACCGGCGACCGCGGCGGTGCGGGCGGGCCGGTGACCTTCGTCCGCACGGGCATGGGGCCCCGCGCGGCGGAGCGCTCCGTCAGCCGGCTGCTCACCGGCCCGGCACCGGCCGACACGGCCGTGCTGGCCACCGGCTTCTGCGCCGGTCTGGCCCCCGGCATGCACCCCGGCGACCTGGTCGTCGCCGAGGAGACCCGGGACCCGCGCGGGACCGTCCCGTGCCTGGGTACCGAACTGCTCGTCAAGGAACTGGTGCGCCTGCTGCCCGGGCGCACCGTCCACACCGGTCCGCTCACCGGCTCCGACCACGTGGTCCGGGGTCCCGAGCGGTCCGACCTGCTCGCCACCGGAGCGATCGCGGTGGACATGGAGTCGGCGGCCACGCTCCTGGCCGCCGTCCGCACGGGCGAGCGCCCGGTCGCGGCCGTCCGCGTCGTCGTGGACGCTCCCGAACACGAACTCGTCCGGATCGGCACGGTGCGCGGTGGGATAACGGCCTTCCGCGTCCTCCGGTCCATCCTTCCCGCATTTTTCGAATGGCACCGTTCCCTGTTGCTCCCTCGGAGGTGAGCCAGATGGCCATGCCGCTGCGCCAGTCCATCAAGGTCGCTACGTACCTGGCTGAACAGAAGCTGCGCAGGCGGGACAAGTTCCCGCTCATCGTGGAGCTGGAACCGCTCTTCGCCTGCAACCTGAAGTGCGAGGGCTGCGGCAAGATCCAGCACCCGGCCGGTGTGCTCAAGCAGCGCATGCCGGTGGCCCAGGCCGTGGGCGCGGTGCTGGAGTCCGGTGCGCCGATGGTGTCCATCGCGGGCGGCGAGCCCCTGATGCACCCTCACATCGACGAGATCGTCCGCCAGTTGGTGGCCAGGCGGAAGTACGTCTTCCTGTGCACCAACGCGATGCTGCTGCGCAAGAAGATGGACAAGTTCACACCCTCCCCGTACTTCGCGTTCGCGGTGCACATCGACGGGCTGCGGGAGCGGCACGACGAGTCCGTCGCGAAGGAGGGCGTGTTCGACGAGGCGGTGGAGGCCATCAAGGAGGCCAAGCGGCGCGGCTTCCGGGTGACCACCAACTCGACCTTCTTCAACACCGACACCCCGCAGACCATCGTCGAGGTGCTCAACTTCCTCAACGACGACCTCCAGGTCGACGAGATGATGATCTCGCCCGCCTACGCCTACGAGAAGGCACCCGACCAGGAGCACTTCCTCGGCGTCGAGCAGACCCGCGAGCTGTTCCGGAAGGCGTTCGCGGGCGGCAACCGCCAGAAGTGGCGGCTCAACCACTCCCCGCTCTTCCTGGACTTCCTGGAGGGCAAGGTCGACTTCCCGTGCACCGCGTGGGCCATCCCGAACTACTCGCTCTTCGGCTGGCAGCGCCCCTGCTACCTGATGAGCGACGGCTACGTGCCGACGTACCGGGAACTCGTGGAGAAGACCGACTGGGACAAGTACGGCCGGGGCAAGGACCCGCGCTGCGACAACTGCATGGCGCACTGCGGGTACGAGCCCACCGCGGTCCTCGCCACCATGGGCTCGCTGAAGGAGTCGCTGCGGGCCATGCGGGAGACCGTGTCCGGGAACCGGGAGTGAGGCGGTGACCGCCGTTCCCCTGGGTGTTCCGGAGGTGCCGGCCCGCCCGGTCGCGCCGCGGCGGGTGTCGCGGCGGATCCAGGTCGGGCCGGTGGCGGTCGGCGGTGACGCGCCGGTCTCGGTCCAGTCGATGACCACGACCCGTACGTCCGACATCGGGGCCACCCTCCAGCAGATCGCCGAGCTGACCGCCTCCGGGTGCCAGATCGTCCGCGTCGCCTGCCCCACGCAGGACGACGCGGACGCGTTGGCCACCATCGCGGGCAAGTCGCGGATCCCGGTCGTCGCGGACATCCACTTCCAGCCGAAGTACGTCTTCGCCGCCATCGAGGCGGGCTGCGCCGCGGTCCGGGTGAACCCGGGCAACATCAAGCAGTTCGACGACAAGGTGAAGGAGATCGCGCGCGTCGCGAAGGACCACGGCACCCCGATCCGCATCGGTGTGAACGCCGGTTCCCTGGACCGCCGTCTGCTGCGGAAGTACGGCAGGGCCACCCCCGAGGCCCTGGTGGAGTCCGCCCTGTGGGAGGCGTCGCTCTTCGAGGAGCACGACTGCCCGTCCTGCGGCCGGGCCCAGGTGGACGTGTACAAGCTCGCCGAAGAGGTCACTGCGGGCCTGGACGGCATGGAGGTCCCGCTCCGGGTGGCGGTGATGGGGTGCGTCGTCAACGGCCCCGGCGAGGCCCGCGAGGCCGACCTCGGCGTCGCCTCGGGCAACGGCAAGGGCCAGATCTTCGTCAAGGGCGAGGTCGTCAAGACCGTCCCCGAGTCGAAGATCGTGGAGACCCTGATCGAGGAGGCCATGAAGCTCGCCGAGCGGACGAGCCCGGCGGAACAGTCGAGTTGAGGCAAGGCACGGACCGAGAGGGGGCCCGAGCGTGACGATTCTGGAAAGCATCCGGGGACCACGTGACCTGAAGGCGCTGTCCGAGGCGGAACTCGGCGAACTGTCCGGAGAGATACGTGAGTTCCTGGTGCAGGCGGTGTCGCGGACCGGCGGGCACCTCGGACCCAACCTGGGCGTGGTGGAACTCGCACTCGCGCTCCACCGGGTCTTCGAGTCCCCGGTCGACCGCATCCTGTGGGACACCGGCCACCAGAGTTACGTCCACAAACTGCTGACGGGACGTCAGGACTTCTCCAAGCTGCGCGGCAAGGGCGGCCTGTCCGGCTACCCCTCCCGCGAGGAGTCCGAGCACGACGTCATCGAGAACAGCCACGCCTCCACCGCGCTCGGCTGGGCCGACGGCCTCGCCAAGGCCAACCGGGTGCGGGGCGAGCGGGGCCACGTGGTCGCGGTCATCGGCGACGGCGCGCTGACCGGCGGCATGGCCTGGGAGGCGCTGAACAACATCGCCGCGGCCAAGGACCGGCCGCTGATCATCGTCGTCAACGACAACGAACGCTCGTACGCCCCCACCATCGGCGGCCTCGCCAACCACCTGGCCACCCTGCGCACCACCGACGGCTACGAGAAGATGCTCGCCTGGGGCAAGGAGGTGCTCCAGCGCACCCCGGTCGTCGGCGGCACCCTCTACGAGTCCCTGCACGGCGCGAAGAAGGGCTTCAAGGACGCCTTCGCGCCGCAGGGCATGTTCGAGGACCTGGGGCTGAAGTACGTCGGACCGATCGACGGCCACGACATCAGGGCCGTCGAGTCGGCGCTGCGCCGCGCGAAGCGCTTCCACGGTCCCGTCGTGGTCCACTGCCTCACCGTCAAGGGCCGCGGCTACGAGCCCGCCCTCGCGCACGAGGAGGACCACTTCCACAGCGTCGGCGTCATGGACCCGCTGACCTGCGCGCCGCTGACGCCGTCCGCGGGGCCCTCCTGGACCTCGGTGTTCGGCGACGAGATGGTGCGGATCGGCGAGGAGCGGGACGACGTGGTCGCCATCACGGCCGCCATGCTGCAACCCGTCGGGCTCGGCGGGTTCGCCGAGCGCTTCCCGGACCGGGTGTGGGACGTGGGCATCGCCGAGCAGCACGCGGCCGTCTCCGCGGCCGGCCTCGCCACCGGCGGGCTGCACCCGGTCGTCGCCGTCTACGCCACCTTCCTCAACCGCGCCTTCGACCAACTGCTCATGGACGTCGCCCTGCACCGCTGCGGGGTGACCTTCGTACTGGACCGGGCCGGCGTCACCGGCACCGACGGCGCCTCGCACAACGGCATGTGGGACATGTCGATCCTCCAGGTCGTCCCCGGCCTGCGGATCGCCGCGCCGCGCGACGCCGGCCAGTTGCGGGCCCAGCTGCGCGAGGCGGTCGCCGTGGACGACGCGCCCACCCTGGTCCGGTTCCCCAAGGAGTCCGTGGGCCCGGACATCCCGGCCGTCGGCCACGTCGGCGGCATGGACGTCCTGCACCGCGCCGACCATCCCGAGGTCCTGCTGGTGGCCGTCGGCGTCATGGCCCCGGTCTGCCTCCAGGCCGCGGACCTGCTGGCCGCCCGGGGCATCGGCTGCACCGTGGTGGACCCGCGCTGGGTCAAGCCCGTGGACCCCGCCCTGCCCGAGCTCGCCTCCCGGCACCGGCTGGTGGCCGTCGTCGAGGACAACAGCCGGGCCGGGGGCGTGGGTTCGGCCGTGGCGCTGGCCCTCGGCGACGCCGACGTGGACGTGCCGGTACGGCGGTTCGGCATCCCGGAGCAGTTCCTGGCGCACGCCAAGCGCAGCGAGGTGCTGGCCGACATCGGCCTCACGCCCGTCGAGATCGCCGGACGGATCAGCGGCAGTCTGGCCGTCAAGGACGCGGGCCCAGCCAAGGAGAGTGAATGACCACCGAGTTCGACCTCGGCGCCCTGCTCGCCGAGCGCGGAGCCGAACGCTACGAGCTGCACGCGAAGCACCTCAACCCGCAGCTCCCGCGCATGCTCCACACCATCGGCTTCGACCGGGTCTACGAGCGCGCCGAGGGGGCGCACTTCTTCGACGCGGACGGCAACGACCACCTCGACATGCTCGCCGGGTTCGGGGTGATGGGCCTCGGCCGGCACCACCCGGTCGTCCGCAAGGCGCTGCACGACGTGCTGGACCTGGACCTCGCCGACCTCACCCGCTTCGACTGCCAGCCGCTCCCGGGCCTCCTCGCGGAGCGGCTCCTCACGCACAGCCCGCACCTGGACCGGGTGTTCTTCGGCAACAGCGGCACCGAGGCGGTCGAGACGGCCCTGAAGTTCGCCCGGTACGCCACCGGCCGGCCCCGCGTCCTGTACTGCGACCACGCCTTCCACGGGCTGACCACCGGCTCCCTCTCGGTCAACGGCGAGAGCGGCTTCCGCGACGGGTTCGCGCCGCTGCTGCCCGACACCGCCGTGCCCCTCGGTGATCTGGACGCCCTGGCCCGGGAGTTGAAGAAGGGAGACGTGGCCGCCCTGATCGTGGAGCCGATCCAGGGCAAGGGCGTCCACGAGGCGCCGCCCGGTTACCTGCGCGCGGCCCAGGAGCTGCTGCACCGGCACAAGGCGCTGCTCATCGCCGACGAGGTGCAGACCGGTCTCGGCCGCACCGGCGACTTCTACGCCTACCAGCACGAGGAGGGCGTGGAGCCGGACCTGGTCTGCGTGGCCAAGGCGCTGTCCGGGGGCTACGTGCCGGTCGGTGCCACCCTCGGCCGCGAGTGGATCTTCAAGAAGGTCTACTCGTCGATGGACCGCGTGCTGGTGCACTCGGCGAGCTTCGGCGCCAACGCCCAGGCGATGGCGTGCGGACTCGCCGTGCTCTCCGTCATGGAGAACGAGCAGATCGTCGCCGGTGTCCGCAGGACCGGTGAGCTGCTGAAGTCCCGGCTCACCGCGCTGATCGACAGGTACGAGCTGCTCGCCGACGTCCGCGGCCGGGGCCTGATGATCGGCATCGAGTTCGGCAGACCGTCCTCGCTGAAGCTGCGGGGCCGGTGGACCATGCTCCAGACGGCCCGCAAGGGACTGTTCGCCCAGATGGTCGTCGTACCGCTGCTCCAGAAGCACCGCATCCTCACCCAGGTCTCCGGCGACCACCTGGAGGTGATCAAGCTCATTCCGCCGCTGGTCGTCGACGAGGCCGACGTGGACCGCTTCGTGGGCGCCTTCACGGCCGTGATGGACGACGCGCACAACGGCGGCGGTCTGATGTGGGACTTCGGCAAGACGCTGATCAAGCAGGCGGTGGCGAACCGCTGACGTTTTGCCTGGGAGGCAAGAAAATTGCCAGTGAGGCAAGTTTCGGCCTTAATGGAGGCATGAACGCCTCAGATCCCGCGCCGCCCGCAGCTCCGGACGACGGCCTTCCCGCCGTCGCGCCGCAGCTGCGGGCACTGCGGCGGCGGGCCGGCCTCACCCTGGAGGCCGCGGCCCGTACCGCCGGCCTCTCCCCGGCCCACCTCTCCCGGCTGGAGACCGGGCACCGTCAGCCGTCGCTGCCGATGCTCCTCGCGCTCGCCCGCATCTACGGTACGACCGTCTCCGAACTGCTGGGCGAGCGGGTCACCGACCGCGACGCGATCATCCGCTCCGCCGACATGGAGCCGACCCGCGCGGGCGGCTGGACCTACCTCCAGGCCGGGGCGCCGGGCCGCGGCATGCAGGCGCTGCGGGTGCGCGTGCCCTACGGCTCCCAGGGCGACATCGTGCGCGTCCACCCCGGCGAGGAGTGGCTCTACGTCCTCAAGGGCCGCCTGCGCCTGCGGCTCGGGGACGCCGCGCACCTGCTCGCCGCCGGTGACAGCGCGCACTTCGACTCCCTCACCCCGCACCGCCTCGCCGCCGAGGACCACGACGGCGTGGAGCTGCTGTTCGTCCACACCCTGCTGCAGAGTCCCACGGCCACGCTGTGCCTGGGCCCGTTGACCGGAGAACTGCCATGAGCAACTTCGAGACGAAGTTCCCCCGCGCCCTGTGGGTCCGGCTGCTCATCTACATCGCCCTCGGGCACGTCCTGGCCGCGTTCCTCTACCTGCTGTTCGCGGTCGGCGCCAAGAACTGACGGCCCTGCCCCCCGTTATGTTCTTCGCGGTTCCGCAATGGGGCCGCTGGCCTCCGGGCCCGGCATGACTGTGTCCCCCTGTCGAACGGATGACCTGGGGGGTGGTGTCACCGGGTCCGGCAGGTGCCGTCGGAGACGCTGATCAGAGGTCCGACCGCCACCCGGTCCGGCGCAACGCCGGACAGCTCGCGGATGGCAGGTCTGCATAACGTGGATGCGCCAGTACGACACCGACGCCGAGGCCGGCACCTGCAACACCCCGGAAAGGACGCGATGTTCTACACCGAAGACGTGGGAGTGTTCCTCGGCCTGGACGTCGGCAAGAGCGCCCATCACGGCCACGGGCTGACCCCGGCCGGGAAGAAGGTCCTCGACAAGCAGCTGCCCAACAGCGAGCCGAAACTGCGGGCCGTTTTCGACAAGCTGACTGCCAAGTTCGGCACCGTCCTGGTGATCGTGGACCAGCCCGCCTCCATCGGCGCCCTCCCGCTGACCGTCGCCCGGGACGCCGGCTGCAAGGTCGCCTACCTGCCCGGCCTGGCCATGCGCCGGATCGCCGACCTGTATCCGGGCGAGGCGAAAACCGACGCGAAGGACGCCGCCGTGATCGCGGACGCGGCCCGCACCATGCCGCACACCCTGCGCTCGCTGGAGCTGACCGACGAGATCACCGCCGAGCTGACCGTGCTCGTCGGCTTCGACCAGGACCTCGCGGCCGAGGCCACCCGCACCTCCAACCGCATACGCGGCCTGCTCACCCAGTTCCATCCCAGCCTCGAACGCGTCCTCGGCCCACGGCTCGACCACCAGGCCGTCACGTGGCTCCTGGAGCGTTACGGCTCCCCGGCCGCCCTACGCAAGGCCGGGCGCCGCCGACTGGTGGAGGTGATCCGGCCCAAGGCCCCGCGCATGGCATCCCGGCTCATCGACGACGTCTTCACCGCCCTGGACGAGCAGACCGTCGTCGTCCCCGGCACCGGCACCCTCGACATCGTCATCCCCTCTCTGGCCGCCTCCCTTGCCGCCGTCCACACCCAGCGCCGGGCGATGGAAGCCCAGATCAACACCCTGCTGGAGGCTCACCCTCTTTCCCCGGTCCTGACGTCGATGCCCGGCGTCGGCGTCAGGACCGCCGCCGTCCTGCTGGTGACCGTCGGCGACGGCACCAGCTTCCCCACCGCCGCCCACCTCGCCTCCTACGCCGGTCTCGCCCCGACCACGAAGTCGTCGGGCACCTCGATCCACGGCGAACACGCACCCCGAGGCGGCAACCGGCAACTCAAACGGGCCATGTTCCTGTCCGCCTTCGCCTGCATGAACGCCGACCCCGCCTCCCGCGCCTACTACGACAAGCAACGAGCCCGCGGCAAGACCCACACCCAAGCCCTCCTCCGCCTCGCCCGTCAACGCATCAGCGTCCTGTTCGCCCTGCTCCGCGACGGCACCTTCTACGAATCCCGGACACCGACAGACGTCGAGCTCGCCGCATAACCCCAGCAACACCGAACCACACCAAACCCGACAGGGGCGCCTTGACGGAAGACATAGAGGCACCCCCCCCCGCGGCCCGCCGCCGTCAGTCCAGCAGGCGCTCGCGCAGCCGCTCGCGGGACCCGGACGTGAGGCCGAGCCCCCGGGTCAGATAGGTCTCGGTGTCACCCCAGGTCTCCTCGATGCTCGCGAAGGCCGCCTCCAGGTACTCGGCGCGGGCGTCGAAGAGCGGGTCGAGCAGCTCCATCACCTCGGGGGTGTACGCGGTGTCCGCGCTGCCGCTGCGGCTGACCTTGTAGCGGCGGTGCTTGGCGTTGGACTCCAGGTAGTCGGCGACGATCGCGTCCCGCTCCACGCCCAGCGCGAGGAGGGTCACGGCGACGGAGATGCCCGCGCGGTCCTTGCCGGCCGCGCAGTGCATGAGCGCGGGCACGCTGTCCTCGGCGAGCGCCCGCAGCACCCGGGAGTGCTCGCCGGTCCGCTCCCTGACGATCGTCCGGTAGGAGGCGGTCATCCGGGCCGCCGCCCTGCCGTCGTCGAGGAGGACGCGCAGCTGGTCGAGATCGCCGTCACGCACCATCTTCCAGAACTCGGCGCCGTCGGCCGGGTCGCTCAGCGGCAGGTTCACATTGCGCACGCCGGGCAGTTCGATGTCGGGCCCCTCGAGTCTCTGGTCGGCGGCGTTGCGGAAGTCGAAGATCGTGTGCAGGCCCAGGGAGGCGAGGAAGGCGGCGTCCCGCGCGGTGGCGTGCGCGAGGTGACCGCTGCGGAACAGCACTCCGTGGCGCACCCGCCGCCCGTCCACGGTGGGCAGCCCGCCCACGTCACGGAAATTGCGGACTCCTGCCAGCTCCGGCTCGGTCGACGGGACCTGCTGCGTCACGGGGGCTCCTCCCGGTCGGCCCCGTCGGCGCGGCTCGCCGGCGGGCGCTCCGTCGACCATACGACATCGATTTCCGCAGACGGCGAGTCGTCCACGGGCACGGCCGGCCGGTCCGCGGCCGGCGCCGGAGCCGGTGCCCGAAAGCGCCGCCCGGGCCCCGTGGCCCCGGAGGAACGGCCTCCGGTGTTCGCGGCTCCAACAGCCCCGCGCACGGCCGTATTCCTGAAACCGGGAATTCTCCCGAGTGGCTCATCTCACCGCTCGTCAACCCCCGCCTACGGTCGCGTAGGTCACATCCCAAGGTGAATCATGGCCCGACGTGGCAGACGATTCGAAGAATGACAACAGATCAGTGATCGGGTCGTACGTGGCGGTGGGGGACAGCTTCACCGAGGGCGTCGGCGACCCCGGGCCCGACGGGGCCTTCGTCGGCTGGGCCGACCGGTTCGCGGTCCTGCTCGCCGACCGGCGCCCCGAGGGCGACTTCCAGTACACCAATCTCGCCGTGCGCGGGAAGCTGCTGGACCAGATCGTGGCCGGCCAGCTCCCGCGGGCCATCGAGATGGCCCCGGACCTGGTCTCCTTCTGCGCGGGCGGCAACGACATCATCCGCCCCGGAACCGACCCCGACGAAGTGGCCGAGCGCTTCGAACGCGCCGTGGCCCGGCTGACCGAGGCCGCCGGCACCGTGCTGGTGACGACCGGCTTCGACACCCGCGGCGTCCCGGTGCTCAAGCACCTGCGCGGCAAGATCGCCACGTACAACGGACACGTACGTGCCATCGCCGACCGGTACGGCTGCCCGGTGCTCGACCTGTGGTCCCTGAAGTCCGTGCAGGACCGCAGGGCCTGGGACAGCGACCGGCTGCACCTCTCGCCCGAGGGGCACACGCGCGTGGCGCTGCGGGCCGGGCAGGCCCTCGGCCTGGACGTCCCGGCCGACCCGGAGCAGGCGTGGCCGCCGCTGCCGCCGAGGGGGACCCTGGAGATCCGCCGCGATGACGTCCAGTGGGCGCGCGAATTCCTCGTCCCCTGGATCGGACGGAGGCTGCGCGGCGAGTCCTCCGGCGACCACGTGATCGCCAAGGGCGCCCTCTCGCCGGACGCCATCAAGCTGCGGATCGCCTCCGTCGCCTGACACCTCCGACAGCGCCGACACCGCCGGCCGTGGGGCCGGGCGCCCCCCCCCCCCGCCCCGGCCCCCCCCCGGGGGGGGGGGGGGCGGGGCCCCCGGGGGGGGGGCGGCGGGCGGGGGGGGGGGGGGGGGGGGGGGGGTACG
>NZ_JBVHNF010000001.1:418283-532287 GCF_055558055.1 Streptomyces sp. NPDC025833 | reverse complement strand
CCCCGCCCCCCGCGGCCCGCCCCCCCCCCCCCCCACCCCCCCCCCCCCCCCCCCCGCCGGCCCGCGCCCCCCCCCCCCCCCCCCCCCCCCCCCCCCCCGGCCCGGCGGCGGTTCGGCACGGCTCCCGGGCTATCGACGAGCCGGAAGGAGGGGGCCTGGAAGGAGGAGGTCTGGAGGGAGGGGGCGAGGGGGCCCGGCGGTAGGCGGGGGCAGCCCGCGCGACACGGCCCGCGACGGTTCGCGCGGGCGGCGCGGTGCCCGGCGGGGGGGGCAGGCCCGCCCGTCGCTACCGGGCGGTCAAGGCGCTGCGGTCCAGGCCCAGTTCACGGGCGAGGGCGTCGTCCACCCACTCCCGCGCCCGGGCCCGCGCCACCGCGCCCGGGTACGACGTCAGCTGCACCGCCAACCCGTCCAGCAGCGCGGTCAGCCGCAGGGCCGCACCGGCCGGGTCCGCGCACGCGAACTCGCCCGCCGCCACACCCTCGGCGACGACCTCGGCGAGTGCCGCCTTCCACTGCCTGTCCAGGTCCCGGGTGACCTCCCGCAGGGCCGGCTCCCGCAGCGCCACGGCCCAGCCCTCGATCCACAGCCGCCAGCCCTTCGCCTGGCCGGTCGGCGCGTACCAGCGCACCGCCGCCCGCAGCCGGCGCAGCGCGGTGGTCCGCCGGCCCAGCAGCCTGCGCAGGTGCGCGAGATCGCCCTCGGCCGCGTACGCGAACGCGGCGGCGACCAGTTTCTCCTTGGTGGAGAAGTGGTACAGCACCAGCGCGTTGCTCACCCCTAGGGCCGCGGCCACGTCGGCGATCCTGACCTCCGCCACGCCCCGCGCCTCGATCTGCTCGATGGCGGCCCGCAGCAGCTCCTCCCGCCGCTCCGCCACGCTCAACCGCACTCTCGCCACGGGGTCACCCTAGGCCACGGGGCGGCCGACGCCGCCGGGTCGGTCAGCGGTACCGGCCGAAGCGCTCCGCGATCACCGGCAGCCGGTCGGCCGCCAGGGCGTGCGCCGCCGCGCGCGGGCTCGTCCCGTCGGCCTCCACACGGTCCAGCAGCGCACCGACCAGCGTGCGCATGGCCCGGCGGATGTGCGCGAACGCCTCGTCGGCGTCCGCGCCGATGTCACCGAACAGCGTCCACCACCACCAGGCGTTCGTCGCGGAGTTGACCGCCACGTCCGGCAGCACCGTCACCCCGCGCGCGGCCAGCGGCGCCTCCGCCTCGGGTACGACGGGCATGTTGGCGGCCTCCACGATCCAGCGCGCCCGGATCCGCCCCTGGTTGGCGCCGTCGATCGCGTACGACACGGCGGCCGGTACCAGCACCTCCGCGTCCGCGGACAGCCAGGCGTCGCCCGGCAGTTCGCGGTCCTCCGGGCGCAACGCGCCCCGGTCGACGGTGCCGTGTCCGTCCCGCGCCGCCAGCAGCGCCTCCACGTCGAGGCCGGCCGGATTGGCGATCGTGCCCTTGAGGTCGGCCACGGCCACCACCGTCAGCCCCGCGCGCGCGAGGAAGCGCGCCGTGGCCCCGCCCATCGTGCCCATCCCCTGCACGGCGACCCGGGTGCCCGCGTACGGAACCGCCGCCCGGTCCAGGGCCGTCAGCACCGACTCGGCGACCCCGCAGCCGCCGGCCAGCCCGTCCAGGCCGATGCCGTCCACCTCGACCGCGAAGGCGTCCGCGAGCCTCGCGCGGGCAGCCGGCTCGTCGTCCAGCAGCGGATACACCGCCTGCACGGTGGAGACCAGCCCCGCCTCGGCCGCCGCGCGGTCCACCGTGTCCTGGCCGAGCCCCAGGTCCTCGCCGGTGGCCCAGAGGCTCTCGACGTACGGGCGCACGGCCCGCAGGTAGCGGACCAGGAGCCCGTACGACTCCGGGTCGCGCGGATCGGCGTCGATGCCGCCCTTCGCACCGCCGAGGGGGATGTAGCGGCTCCCGGGGTCGTAGTGCAGGGCCTCCTTCACCGTCATGCCGCGGGCGAGCCCCGTCACCTCCTCCAGGGTGCAGCCCGGCCGCATCCGCAGCCCGCCGCTGGCCACCCCCCGCACCAGCCGGTCCACGACCAGGAAGCCCTGGCGGCCGGTGACGTGATCGGTCCATACGAGCGACAACAGGGGGGTGGTCATGCGGTCTCTCCGGGGGAGTGGGGGGAAGCGGGGGGTGGGGAAGCGGTGGGGGAGGTGGGGAACGGTGGGGAGCGGTGGACGGGGGCTCGGGTGCGGTGCGGGTGCGGTGGACACTACTGAACCGCGAGTCAGTATCGGGACGGGTGAGGACGCTGTCAACGAACCGGACGGAGGCCCGGCGGCGGCACCGCCCACCCGCCCGGCCCGGGCCGCGTGAGGCGCCGACCATAATGGAGGGCCTCACCCACTCCACCGGGAGGTAATGTGACCGGTTTGCGTTCTCCGAGCTCCGGGCTGCGCGCGCTGCGCCCCGCCGCGTTCGGCGCGGACCCGGGCGGTGAGCGCCTGGCACGCATCCGCCGCTCGCCCCACTTCAAGGACGGCGTCTTCCAGAATCCCGGCGGCCCCGCCCGGACCCGGCCCTCCGGCTCCTCGCTCGACCTCGCCAAGGTCTTCCTCGACAAGGAGACCCGGCCGCTGCGCGCCCCCGGGGGCACCGTGCCGGTGCACCCCACCACCTACAGGGACCTGGCCGAGCCGCCCGCCACCGGGCTGCGGCTGACCTGGATGGGCCACTCCGGCGTGCTGGCCGAGATCGACGGCCACCGCGTCCTGTTCGACCCCGTCTGGGGCGAGCGCTGCTCCCCGTTCCGCTTCGCCGGTCCCAAGCGGCTGCATCCGGTGCCGCTGCCCCTGGCCGCGCTCGGCCCGGTCGACGTCGTCGTCATCTCTCACGACCACTACGACCACCTGGACCTGCCCACCATCAAGGCGCTGGCCGGCACCGACACCCTGTTCGCCGTGCCCCTCGGCGTCGGCGCGCACCTCGAACACTGGGGCGTGTCCCCGGACCGGCTGCGCGAGCTGGACTGGCACGAGTCCACCCGGGTCGGCGGACTCACGCTCACCGCCACCCCGGCCCGCCACTTCTGCGGCCGGGGCCTGCGCAACACCCAGCACACCCTCTGGGCGTCCTGGGCCGTCGCCGGCGAGGAGCACCGGATCTACCACAGCGGGGACACCGGCTACTTCGAGGGCTTCAAGGACATCGGCGCCGTGCACGGCCCGTTCGACGCCACGATGATCCAGATCGGCGCGTACAGCGAGTTCTGGCCCGACATCCACATGACGCCCGAGGAGGGGCTGCGCGCCCACCTCGACCTCCAGGGCGGAGCGCCGCACGGCGCGCTGCTGCCGATCCACTGGGGCACGTTCAACCTGGCCCCGCACCCGTGGGCCGAGCCGGCGGAGTGGACCAAGGAGGCCGCCGCGGAGGCCGGCCAGGCGGTGGCCCTGCCCCGGCCGGGCGAGCCCTTCGAACCCGCGGGCAAGCTGCCCGCCGAGGCGTGGTGGCGTGGCGTGGCGGGCGAGGTCCGGCGCACCTGGCGCTCGGTGGGGGCGTTCGTGGCCGAGCCGCCCGCGCGCGGCGCCCACGACCACATCGGCTGAGCCACCCCGCCCACCCCCACGTCCGGGGAGCCCCTGCCCGTTTCGACGGCCGCCCCACTCAAGGCCAAAGCCGTGGCTTTCCGTAGTCGACGGCGAGGGTGGGGCGGGTCGCGGGCGCGCGGGCAGGCGCCGGAGTGGTTCCGGGTCCGGTGAGGGGTCGCGCGTCCGACGGCCCGGCCGCCAGGCGCGCAGCCGAGGGCGATCCTCCTGCCGATCCCTCGGCCCTTCCGTCGATGTCCACTCCTGACCAGGTCGGATCGATCCCGCCCGGATTCGGTCGCGCGCCGAGCGGTGGCCACCGGACTGTCGTACGACGCCTCATACCAGAGCGGGACGCTCCTCGGGGGAGTTTGTCAACTGCCCGCCGCACATGATTCTCAGGCAACTACTGTGAGTGTCCGCCGGGCGACGCACGGCCGGTTCACCGGCCCGTCGGCCGGTGCCGCGATGACGCACGCCCGCATGGCCGCTCGGCCACATGCCCGCGGCGCGCATCGCACGAGGACACCAGGCCCGACGGATCAGTACGAGGACGCAGATGTCTCACCTCCGAGCACCGGCCAGCCGCGCCGACCGCCGCGAGGGCGGCCGGCACGGGCGTCCGGTCGTCCGACCCGCTCCCGCACCGCCCGAGACACACATACGGCCCCAGCTCATGCGGCTCGCCGTCCTGCCACCCCTCGCGGTCGCGCTCAGCGCCTGCGCGGCGGTGCTGTTCAGCGTCCGCTCCACCGGCGCACGCACGGGGCCCGCCCTGTGGGCCGTGCTCGCCGGAGCGGTCACCGTGGCCGTGGCCGGCATCCTGATCGCCGCCGTCGCCGCCGACCGCGCCGCCGGCTCGATCGCCGACCGCCTCGACGGACTCCGCCGCGCCGCCGCCCGGGGCGAGACCGACCTGAACGCCCTGGTGGACGCGCTCCGCCGGGGCGAGGTCCCGACGCGACCGGGGGCCCGGCCCCGGCCCCCGGCCGACGCCGACGACTTCGAGCTGCTCGCCGCCGACCTGGCACGCGCGCACGACGGCGCGGTCACCGCCGTGGTGCGCGCCGCCCAGCTCTCCAGCCAGCGGGGCAGCGAACAGAAGCTGGAGGTGTTCGTCAACCTCGCGCGCCGGCTCCAGTCCCTCGTGCACCGGGAGATCTCGATCCTCGACGACCTGGAGAACGAGATCGAGGACCCGGACCTGCTCAAGGGCCTGTTCCACGTGGACCACCTGGCCACCCGGATCCGGCGGCACGCCGAGAACCTGGCCGTGCTCGGCGGCGCCGTCTCCCGCCGGCAGTGGAGCAAGCCGGTCGGCATGACCGAGGTGCTGCGCTCCGCCATCGCCGAGGTCGAGCAGTACTCCCGGGTCAGACTGGTGCCGCCCGTCGCCGGCGAGGTGCGCGGTCACGCCGTCGCCGACGTCATCCACCTGCTCGCCGAACTCATCGAGAACGCCACGGTGTTCTCCGCCCCGCACACCCAGGTACTGCTCCGTGCCGACCTCGTCACCTCCGGGCTCGCCGTGGAGGTGGAGGACCGCGGCCTGGGCATGCCCGTCACCGAGCAGAAACGGATGAACGCCCTGCTCACCGACCCCGACCAGGTCAACGTCGCGAGCCTGCTGGCCGATGGCCGCATCGGCCTCTACGTCGTCTCACAGCTCGCCCGGCGGCACGGCATCCACGTACGGCTCCAGGGCAACATCTACGGCGGTGTACAGGCCGTACTCGTCATCCCGCAGGCCGTGTTGGGCAACGTGCCGGCCTCCCCGGGAGCGGCTCCCGGCGCCGTTCCCGACACCGCCCCACCGCAGCCGCAGCCGCAGCCGCCGTCGCCGTCGCCGGTGGACAGCGGTGTGACGGCGCGGGTGCGGGCGTCCGTACCCGCGCCCGCGCGGGAACCGGGCCGGGTGCCGGCGCCGCACGGCGGGGCCGGAAGCAGCGGTGCGGCCGGAGGCGGCGGTGCGGCCGGCACCGGCGGTGTGGCCGGAGTTGGCGGTGCAGCCGGAAGCGGCACGCCGACCGGGCACGGCTCCGCCGCGGAGGCCGGGAGCGGCGGCGGAGCCCGGGAAGGAGACGGGACGGGCAGCGGTCAGGCCCCGGCCACCGGGCGGCGCAGGCACGCACAGCGCGGATCCGGACGGCACGAGGCCGAGGGCGGGGCACGCGAGACCGGGGGCGAGGCACGCGGGGCAGGCGCCCCGCCCCCGCTTCCGGTGCGCGGCGCCGACGCGTCGCGCCCCACTCCCGCCGAGGCGGTGCCCGGCATCGGCGCCGACGACCGGGAGGCGGTGGAGGCGCACGCGGGCATCCCGCCCACCCCGCGCGTGAGTCCCGTGCGCGGCACCATGGACAAGCCCCGGCTGCCCCGCCGACGCGCCCAGGAGCACCTCGTGCCCCAACTGCGCGGCGGCCCGGCCCCTCGCCCGGACACCGACGCCGCCGCCGGGCACGACCCCGGCCTGATGGCCGCCTTCCGGCGCGGGATCGGACTCGCCGAGGCCCAGCAGAACCTGGAAGCGGAGCACGACGAGTCCGTGCCCGGGTACGGGACCCCCGCGCACGGCACATACCTCCCGACGCAGAGGCCGATGCACCTGCCCACACCCACGCCTCCGCACGGGACGGCGTACGAGCACCTGGGGCCGGCCCACACAGGCGATCCGCACATGGGGGGTACGCACCTGTCGGCGTACTCCGGGGCCGAACCCACCGAGCCGCCACGCGTACGGCCCGAGCACGGCGGCCCTGGCCACACCGCTCCGGGCTCCCATTCCATGGGGGCGCACTACACGGCCTCGCCCGACACAGGTGCGCACCACATCGGCTCGCCCGACATGGGCGCGCTCACCATGGGTGCGCCCGACATGGGTGCGCGCACCATGGGCCCGGAGCACACAGCCCCAGACCACACGGTCCCGGACCACACACCCCCGGCGTCCACGCCCTCCGCCTCCATACCCCAGGCGCAGGCGCAGGCGCAGGCGCAGGCGCAGGTCCAGGCGCACACCCAGACTCACGCGCGCACCACCGACGGCATCCACGGCCCCGGCGGAACCGAGGGGAGCACCCCGGCCGGATGACCGCCGCCGCACCCGTACGCCACAGCCCCAGCCGCACCCCACCCGCACCCCCTCCCAGCGCTCCCGCAGATCTTCGTACCCCAAGGAGTCGATCCACCATGGCGAGCGACGCGCCGACCGTCCACGCGACCGACCTCGACTGGCTGCTGAGCGGCCTCGTGCAGCGCGTGCCCCACACCACCAGCGCGGTGCTCCTGTCCTGCGACGGACTGGTCAAGTCCGTGCACGGACTCGACGCGGACAGCGCCGACCACATGGCGGCCCTGGCCTCCGGCCTGTACTCCCTCGGCCGCAGCGCGGGCGTCCGGTTCGGCGACGGCGGGGAGGTCCGCCAGGTCGTCGTCGAACTCGACGCGACCCTGCTCTTCGTCACCACCGCCGGCTCCGGCACCTGCCTCGCCGTGCTGGCCGGCCGCGAGGCCGACGCGGCGGTGCTCGGCTACGAGATGGCCATGCTGGTCAAGAGCGTGCGCCCCTACCTGGTGACCGCCCCCCGGCAGCACGCCGCCGGCTCCGCGGTGCCGAGGCCTTGACCGTGGTCGCGGCCGGCGACGGACCCTGGCTGGACGACGCGGCCGGACGGCTGGTGCGCCCCTTCACCGTCAGCGACGGCCGCACCAGACCCAGCGTCGCCCTCGACCTGATGTCGCAGGTGATGACCACCGGCGCCACCCCGCTCGGCCACCTCGGTCCGGAGCACGCGCAGGCACTCGACCTGTGCCGCGCGCCCGTGTCGGTCGCCGAGGCGGCCGCCCAGCTGAAGCTGCCCGCGGGGGTCACCAAGGTGCTGCTCTCCGACCTGGTCGACTGCGGTGCGCTCACCACGAAGCCGCCCGCCTACCACCACGTCCCCACTGACCGGTCTCTGCTGGAGGCAGTGCTCGATGGACTACGACGACAGCTCTGACCCGTTCCCCACCGCGCTCAAGATCCTGGTCGCGGGCGGGTTCGGCGTGGGCAAGACGACCTTCGTGGGCGCGGTGAGCGAGATCGCGCCGCTCAGCACGGAGGAGCTGCTCACCACGGTCGGCGTCGGCACGGACAGCCTCGACGGGGTCGAGAACAAGACGGAGACCACGGTCGCCATGGACTTCGGCCGGATCACCCTCGACCAGGAACACGTGCTCTACCTCTTCGGCACACCGGGACAGGAGCGGTTCTGGTTCATGTGGGACGAGCTGTCCGAGGGCGCGCTCGGCGCGGTGATCCTCGCCGACACCCGCCGCTTGCAGGACTGCTTCGCCGCCGTGGACTTCTTCGAGGAGCGCGGGCTCGCCTTCGTCGTCGCCGTCAACGAGTTCGACGGCTCCCACCGCTACGACGCCGACGAGGTGCGGACCGCGATCGACCTCGACCCCGAGGTGCCGGTGGTGTGCTGCGACGCCCGGATCTCCAGCTCCGGGGTGCAGACCCTGCTCACCCTCGTACGCCACCTGCTCGCCCACACTCCGGAGCCCATGCCCAGCCATGGCGCCCACATGTGATCCCGCCCTACCGCCCATGGAGCCCCTATGAGGTACGCCCACAGCGACGGAGCCCGGCCATGAGCTACGAGCCGCCCCGGCCGGTCCGGGGCCTGCTGCTCACCCCCGAGGACAGGGAGGCACCGGCCCGCGTCGACCGGTTGCGCCGGCTCGGCCTGGCCGACCGGCCCGACCCGGCGCTCGACGCCTTCGCCGGCCACCTCGCCCGGCTCACCGGCGCGCGGTACGCCATGGTCAACTTCATCGCCGAGGACCACCAGTTCTTCGCGGGCCTGAGCGCCCCCGCCACCACGCCCGCCAACGCCACCGCGCCCGCCGCCCGCGAGGACGACGGCAGGGCCGGGATCGGCCGGGTGCTGCCGCGCGACCACGGGTTCTGCCCCCATGTGGTGGTGCGCCGCAAGGCACTGGTCCTCGACGACGTCGGCGACTATCCGCGGTTCGCGGGCAATCCGGTCGTCGACGAGTTCGGCATCCGCTCCTATCTCGGCGCCCCCCTCATCGACGGCTCCGGAATGGCGCTCGGCACCGTGTGCGCCGCCCACACGGCTCCCCGCGCCTGGGGCAGGCCGGGCCTGGAGACCATCAAGGCGCTCGCCGCGGATCTCGTCGCCCGCCTCGAACGGAGTACCGGGGACGGACCGCCTCTCTGACGCCCGGACACCGGGCGAGGCGGGGCGGCCGGCACCGGGAGGGCCGTGATTGCGGGCCCGGCGGCACGGACGGGCGGCACGCGTGAAGGAAAGCTGTGGCGCCGGTTAAGAAAAGCTCGATGGACCGCGGCCCGCGCATACGGCAGATTGCAGGGTGATTCCACCCCTCTGACCCGGTGCGGGCTCGTTCGGCATGCCCGCGGGCCGGGTCCCGTCCCTCAGGAGCCGTAGCGTTGAAGGCGCTGGTCAAGGAGAAGGCGGAGCCGGGTCTGTGGCTGACGGACGTCCCGGAGCCGGCCATCGGCCCCGGTGACGTACTGATCAAGGTCATGCGGACCGGTATCTGCGGCACCGACCTGCACATCAGGTCCTGGGACGGCTGGGCCCAGCAGGCCATCAGCACGCCGCTCGTGGTCGGTCACGAGTTCGTCGGCGAGGTGGTCGAGGTCGGGCGGGACGTGACCGACATCCGCGGCGGCGACCGGGTCAGCGGCGAGGGCCACCTGGTGTGCGGCAAGTGCCGCAACTGCCTGGCCGGCCGCCGCCACCTGTGCCGGGCCACCGTCGGCCTCGGCGTCGGCCGCGACGGCGCGTTCGCCGAGTACGTGGCCCTGCCCGCGTCCAACGTGTGGGTGCACCGGGTCCCCGTCGACCTCGACGTCGCCGCGATCTTCGACCCGTTCGGCAACGCCGTCCACACCGCCCTGTCCTTCCCGCTGGTCGGTGAGGACGTCCTGATCACCGGCGCGGGCCCGATCGGCCTCATGGCCGCCGCCGTGGCCCGGCACGCGGGCGCCCGCAACGTCGTCGTCACCGACGTCAGCGAGGAGCGCCTGGAGATCGCCCGCAAGATAGGGGTGAGCCTGGCGCTGAACGTCGCCGGAGCCACCATCGCCGACGGACAGCGGGAGCTGGGGCTGCGCGAGGGCTTCGACATCGGCCTGGAGATGTCCGGCCGGCCCGAGGCCATGCGCGAGATGCTCGCCAACATGACGCACGGCGGCCGGATCGCCATGCTCGGCCTGCCCGCCGAGGAGTTCGCGGTCGACTGGTCCCGGATCGTCACCTCCATGATCACGATCAAGGGCATCTACGGCCGGGAGATGTTCGAGACCTGGTACGCGATGTCGGTGCTGCTGGAGGGCGGCCTCGACCTGGCCCCCGTGATCACCGGCCGTTACGGCTACCGCGACTTCGAGGCCGCCTTCGCCGACGCCGCGAGCGGAAAGGGCGGCAAGGTCATCCTCGACTGGACCGCCTGAGCGCGGTGCCGCGCCGGCCGCGGCACCCCCGTCGGCCGCGGCACCCCGTCCCCAGCGGCACCCGCGGCACGCGCACGCCCCCGACCCGTCAGCACCTCCAGGAGAATCCCCATGTTCGAGACCGTCCGCGACGACCTGCGCGCCACCCTGGACGAGATCCGCGCCGCCGGCCTGCACAAGCCCGAGCGGGTCATCGGCACCCCGCAGTCCGCGACCGTGAACGTCACCGCCGGCGGCCGTCCCGGCGAGGTCCTCAACTTCTGCGCCAACAACTACCTCGGCCTCGCCGACCACCCCGAGGTGGTCGCCGCCGCCCACGAGGCCCTGGACCGCTGGGGCTACGGCATGGCCTCCGTCCGCTTCATCTGCGGCACCCAGGAGGTGCACAAGGAGCTGGAGGCCCGGCTGTCGGCGTTCCTCGGCCAGGAGGACACGATCCTGTACTCCTCCTGCTTCGACGCCAACGGCGGTGTCTTCGAGACCCTGCTCGGCGAGGAGGACGCGGTGATCTCCGACGCCCTCAACCACGCCTCCATCATCGACGGCATCCGCCTGTCCAAGGCCCGCCGCTTCCGCTACGCCAACCGCGACCTCGCGGACCTGGAGACCAAGCTCAAGGAGGCGTCCGACGCCCGGCGCCGCCTGATCGTCACCGACGGCGTCTTCTCCATGGACGGCTACCTGGCGCCCCTCGCGGAGATCTGCGACCTCGCCGACCGCTACGACGCGATGGTCATGGTCGACGACTCGCACGCCGTCGGCTTCGTCGGCCCGACCGGCCGCGGCACCCCCGAGCTGCACGGCGTCATGGACCGCGTCGACATCATCACCGGCACCCTCGGCAAGGCCCTCGGCGGCGCCTCCGGCGGCTATGTCGCCGCCCGGGCCGAGATCGTCGCCCTGCTGCGCCAGCGCTCGCGCCCCTACCTGTTCTCCAACACCCTCGCCCCGGTGATCGCCGCCGCCTCCCTGAAGGTCCTCGACCTGCTGGAGTCCGCCGACGACCTGCGCGTCCGGCTCGCCGAGAACACCGCGCTGTTCCGCCGCCGGATGACCGAGGAGGGCTTCGACATCCTCCCCGGCGAGCACGCCATCGCCCCGGTCATGATCGGCGACGCGTCGAAGGCGGGCCGGATGGCCGAACTGCTGCTGGAGCGCGGGGTCTACGTGATCGGCTTCTCCTACCCGGTGGTCCCGCAGGGCCAGGCCCGCATCCGCGTCCAGCTCTCCGCCGCGCACTCCGCGGACGACGTGCACCGCGCGGTCGGCGCGTTCGTCGCCGCACGCGCCGAACTGGAGGGCTGACCAGGGCGGACACCCTGGGATAATCGAGGGCATGATCGAAGCACGGCGGCTCCACATCCTCCGCGCGGTGGCCGACCACCGCACGGTGACCGCGGCGGCCGCCGCGCTCTACCTCACCCCCTCCGCCGTCTCCCAGCAGCTCACGGCGCTGGAGCAGGAGACCGGCCACCGCCTGGTCGAGCGCGGGGCCAAGGGGGTACGGCTCACTCCGGCCGGCGAGATCCTGCTCGGCCACACCCACGTGGTCCTCGCCCAACTGGAGCGCGCCGAGGCGGAACTGGCCGCCTACGGCTCCGGGGAGGCGGGCACGGTCACCGTGGCCGCCTTCGCGACCGGCATCGCCCAGGTGGTGGCGCCGGCCGTGGCCCGGCTCGCCGCCGTCGCGCCCGGCATACGGATCCGCGTCCAGGACGCCGAGGGCGACGCGAGCCTGCCCATGGTCCTGGACCGGCAGGTCGACGTCGCGGTCGCCGTCGAGTACCGGGGGGCGCCGCCGGCCGACGACCCGCGCCTGACCCACGTCCCGCTCTACGCCGAGCCGTTCGACGCGGTCGTACCGCTCGGGCACCGCCTGGCGGACGCCCCCGAGGTGCCCCTCGCGGAGCTGGCCAAGGACCCCTGGATCGGTCCGTACCCGGGCAACCCCTGCCACGACGTGGTCGTCCTGGCCTGCGAGAGCGCCGGCTTCCAGCCCCGCCTGGAGCACTCCTCCGACGACTTCCGCGCCGTCGTCGCGCTCGCCTCGGCCGACGCGGGCGTGGCCCTCGTACCGCGCTCCGCGCTGCGCGGCATGGACCTCGCCGGCGTGGTCGTCCGCCCCGTCGACGGCGTCGCCCCGACCCGCCGGGTGTTCGCCGCGGTCCGCCGCGGAGCCGAGGGGCACCCGCTGATCCGCCCGGTGCTGGACGCGCTGGGCGATGCGGCCCGGATGTGAGGCCCGCGCGCCCCGGCCGGCCGTCGCCACCGGACACCGGCGCCGGACCGCTGTCAGTGGCAGGGGCTACGGTGCGTGGCATGCCGGACGCAGAAGACGTACGCCGAATCGCCCTGTCCCTGCCGGACACCTCGGAGAAGGTCGCGTGGAACATGCCCACGTTCCGGGTGGCCGGGAAGATGTTCGCCACCCTTCCCGAGGACGAGTCGTCCATCGCCGTGCGCTGCCCCAAGGACGAGCGCGACGAACTGGTGCTGGCCGAGCCGGAGAAGTTCTGGATCGCCGGGCACGAGGCGCAGTTCGCCTGGGTGAGAGCGAGACTCGCCGCCCTGGAGGACGAGGACGAACTGCGGGACATCCTGGCCGACTCCTGGCGCCAGGCCGCCCCGACCCGGCTCCTGGAGGCCCACCCCGCGCTGGGGCTGCCGGCCGGCACCTGAGAAACTCGGCGGGCGGGGCCGGGCAGGTGGCATCATCCCGCCGACGGACGCGGCGCGGACCGGGGCACGGCCGGGCGGACCCGCCGGGGGAGCGCCGCGAGGCAGGGAGGGGAGCCCGGGGATGACCGGAACGGACGCGCGGCGCGGCGCCGCCGCCCACGGGGTGCGGGGGGCGGCGGCCGGTGCGCCGGCCGTCTGGTCGCGGGACTTCGCGCTGTTCTTCGCGGCCCGGGCCGTCGCCCGCCTCGGCGACACCATGCTGCCCGTCGCCCTCGCCGCGGGCCTGCTGGAGCACGGGTACGGGGCGGGCGCGGTCGGTCTCGCCATGGCCTCCACGGCCGCGGCCTTCGCCGGCCTGGTCGTCTTCGGCGGTGTCATCGCCGACCGGTTCAGCACCCGCAGGCTGATGATCGGGGCCGACCTGGTCCGGCTCGGCAGCCAGTCCCTCGCCGCGGGGCTCTTCTTCACCGGGCACGTGGTGCTGTGGCAGGTCTGCGCCATCGGGATCGTCAACGGCGTGGCCGGCGCGGTCTTCCAGCCGGGCGTGGCCAGCACCGTGCCGCGCCTCGCCGCGGACGTGCAGGGCGCGAACGGGGCGATCCGGCTCGCCGAGTCCGCGGCCCAGCTCGCGGGGCCCGCCGTCGCCGGCGTCCTGGTCGGTCTCGCCTCACCCGGCGGGGTCTTCGCCGCGCACGCCACCACCTACGCGCTCAGCGCCCTGTGCCTGCTGCTGCTCCGGCTGCCGCCCCTGCCGTCGGGTCCCCGGGCCGCCACCGCCTCCGCCCTGCGCGTCTTCCGTGACGATCTCGCGGGCGGCTGGCGGGAGTTCCGCTCGCGCACCTGGTTGTGGGGCGTGATAGCCGTCTGGTGCCTGTACATGATCGCCGTCTGGGGCCCCACCGTCCCGCTGGTGGCGAGCGAGGTCGTCCGGCACCACGGCCCGGGCGCCTACGGCCTGGTCAACTCCGCGCTCGGCGCGGGTACGGTGATCGGCGGCCTGCTCGCCCTCCGGCTGCGCCCGCGCCGCATGCTCCGGGCCGGCGCGTTCGCGCTCTTCGTGTTCTGCGGTTTCCCGGCGACCGTGGGGGCGGGCCTCGGGGTGCCGGCCATGGCGGCCGGGGCCGCGCTCGCGGGCGCCGGCATGTCGTTCTGGGGCGTGATGTGGGCGACCACCGTGCAGACGCAGGTCCCGGCGGACGTCCTCAACCGCATCCACGCCTACGACGTGGCCGGATCGCTCGCCATGCTGCCGGTCGGCCAGGCCCTCGCCGGGCCGGCGGCCGGGGCGCTGGGCGCCGGGCGCGTCCTGCTGACCGCCGGCGTCGTGAGCGTGGTCGTGGCGGCGATCCTGCTCGCCACCCCGGCGATACGCGACCTGGTGCGGGCCGACCAGCGGACCCCCGCCCAGTAGGTATCCCGGACCGGACGAACGGACCGGGTCCGCGGCGCCCGGCACCGCGCCCCCGCGCCGCGCGTCGCCGGACCGCCCGGGCACGGCCGGTGCCGGGACGGCCCGCCGCACCGCGTAGGGCGCCGCACCGTGGGCCGGCCCGGCCCGGCCGTATGGCCGCCTCGAGGGTCACCCGCCCACCGGTACCCGGCCGGCGCCCGCGAAGCCGCCGATGCGCTGCCGCAGGGCCGCCGGGTCCAGGCCGTGGGCGGTGACGTGGTCCGCGATCGTGCCGTAGCGGCGCAGCTCACGGCGGCCGACACCGAGGCCGAGCACCCGGTGCGGCACGTCGGACAGCGCCTCGCTCACCGCCGCCGTCGACGTCCCCGCCAGGTACGGTTCGACCAGCACGACGTCCGTGCCGGCCGCCCCGGTCGCCCGGCGCAGCCCGGCCGCGTCGAAGGGGCGGACGGTCGTCGCGTAGAGCACGGTCACGTCCAGGCCCTCGGTGGCGGCGAGGACCGCGTCCAGCACCGGGCCGACGGCGACGACGACACCCGAGCGGCCTTCGCGGACCGTGACGAGGCGCTGCCCGTCGATCACCCGGCCCTGCCGGTTGGACTGCACGGACAGGCGCACGTACACCTTGTCGTCGCCCGCGGCCACCGCGTGGTGCAGCAGGGTCTCCGCCTCGTCCGGGTGGCCGGGGACGTGCACGGTCCAGCCGTCCAGCGTGTCCAGGAGGGCCACGTCGCCGGGCGCCATGTGGGTGAAGCCGCCGGCCGGCATGTCGAACGAGGCCCCGGCGCTGACCAGTACCGCCCCCGCGCCCTGGTGCCCGAGATCCAGCTTGACCTGCTCGAACGGCCGCTCCACCAGGAAGGCGGCGAAGGTGTGCACGACGGGCCGCAGCCCGGTGAGCGCCAGTCCGGCCGCTGCTCCGACCAGGAGCTGTTCGCGGATGCCGACGTTGATCACCCGGTCGGGGTGCCGGCGTCCGGCCTCGCGGAACGGGTCCGTGCCGATCTCGGCGAGGACGACCGCGACCCGCGGGTCCTCGTCCAGCAGCCGGCAGACGACGGGGGCGAAGCGGTCACGCATGGTGTCCATGGCGGTGTGCCCTTTCGGGGAGGCGGAGGGGGTCAGGCGGTCTTGGGCTCGACGCGGGCCACCACCACGTGCGGCCGGCCCGGGTGCGGGGCGATGAACGCGGCGTGCAGCGCGGTGTGGTCGCGCCCGTCGACGGTCAGCGCGGACCAGCCCGCCGCCTCGAACCGGGCGGCGATCCCGCCGGGCAGCGCGTGCCGGGCGGAGGAGTTGTCGATCACGACCGTGTGCAGCCGGTCGAGGCCGGCCGGCCCGGCGAAGGCGATCGCCTCGTGGTTGCTGCCCTCGTCCAGCTCGGCGTCCCCGATCAGCACCCACACCGCCGGTCCTGGCCGGCCCTGCGCCCGCAGGCCCAGGGCGGTGCCCACGGCGATCGGCAGCCCGTGCCCGAGCGACCCGCTGCCGATCTCGGCCCCCGGCACGAGCACGCGGTCCGGGTGGTGCCCGAGCGGGGAGTCGTAGGACCCGAAGCCGGGCAGCAGACCGGCGGGCAGGAAGCCCTTCGCGGCCAGCACGGCGTAGTACGCCATGGGCCCGTGCCCCTTGCTCAGCAGGAAGCGGTCGCGGTCCGGGTCGTCCCGCCGCTCGGGGGCGACCCGCAGGACCCGGTCGTAGAGCACCCACAGGGCGTCCAGGGTGGAGGTGGCCGCCGGTCCGTGCTTCTCGTCGCCGGTCATCAGTCCGAGGAGCCGGGGCAGGTCGGCGTAGCCGTACGCGGCACCGTGACTCGTTGTGATCGTCATGTGACGAGACTGCAACCTCAACATAGCTTGAGGTCAAAGACGCGCGGGGTGCGCGACCACCGAGCCGAGTGCGGTATGGTTTCCCTGCGCGTTCGGCCGGGCGAAAGCCCAGGTCACACCGCACCGGGACGTGGCGCAGCTTGGTAGCGCACTTGACTGGGGGTCAAGGGGTCGCAGGTTCAAATCCTGTCGTCCCGACTCGTGAGAGTCGCAGATCAGGGCCGATTCGGAGGTATACGAATCGGCCCTCGGCCGTTTTCGGGGCCGGGTGCCTCCGCGACCGGCGCGGTCGCGGAGGCACCCGGTCAGGACGAGTTGGACGGGCCGAAGAACTCGATCTCGGCGATCGCCACCTGCTTGGTCGGGGACGGCTGGTAGGCCGACTCCAGGGTGAAGCGGACCGCGGTGACCTCGCCGACCCGGAACGGGACGCGCTGGGGGCCCGCGCCCTGGTCAAGGTTGAGCCGACGGGTCGTCGTCCTGCCGTCCGCGCCCGTGACGCGCGCCTCGACGCGGTGCGGGAGCGCGGACCGGGAGAGCTGGTCCGGGCGGATCGACTCGCCGGGGGTGATCAGCAGGTCCAGCAGCCTGGTCGGTTCGGCGAACCTGGCCTCGATCCACTGACCCTGCCCGGACTCCGCCACCCCCGGCCCCCACCAGGTGTTGTTGAGCTTGTCGAAGGCGAGCTGGGGCTTGTGGCCCGGGAAGGAGCGGGAGGCCCGGTAGCCGTCCGGGGCGACCGGCGCGCGCTTGGCGAAGTGGTCGCGGGTCGCCTGCACGCCCTGGGGGATGCCGACGACCAGGGCGACGAGCAGGGCCAGCACCAGCGCGGCACCCAGCCAGCCGAGCACACGGTCGAAGACCCGGCGCAGCCGCGGCCGGTCGCCCGCCCACGGGGTCTCCCGGTCGCCGGACCAGCGCAGCCGCCGCCACCAGGGCAGCCGTCCGGCCACCACCGGGCGCTCACCGGCCATGGGCATCGCGCACCGCGCGCAGAAATGCCGTTCGGGGCGGTTGGGCGTACCGCACCAGGGGCAGGGCGTGCCCCCGTGCGTGCCGGCCTCCTCCCCGGGCGCCCGCACCGCCCGCGGGCGCCGCTGCTCGGGGCGCCCGGGCAGCACCGGTTCGACGCTGGGCGGCGCGGCGGTCCGCGCCTCCGGATCGGTGACCGGGACCAGGAGCCGGCGGGCGCGGTCGAGGCCGTCGCCGCCGGAGCCCGGCGCGGGGGGCGCCGCCCGCGGAAGCGGTGCGGTGGGCGCGGGCCCGGACACGGGCCGGGGCGTGCGGTACGGGTCGTCGTCCGGCGCGGCGGCGGGCGGCCCGGCCGGGGCGGTGTACGGCGCGTGCGGGTCCGGATCCGGCGCCGGGTCCGGACCCGGGCCCGCCGCCGCGCGGGCGCCGGGCCGGCCCTCGTCGGCCGTGACGGCCGGACCGGCCGGTCCGGCCGCCACGGCCGGGGACGGCGTCGGGGCGTCCGCGGTGTCCGGGACCCGGCCGGCCGCGGCGGGGCGTGCCTCCGGGCGGTCCCCGGACGCCCGGGCCGGGGCGTCCGCGCCCGGGCGGGCCGTCGCACCGGCCGCCGGGGCGGGGGCCGCGGCCCGGGCCGCCGCCCGGTCCGTCCAGCCGAGCACCGCCCCGCAGGCGTCGCAGAACGACTGGCCCGGTTCCGCGCGGGTGCCGCATTCGGCGCAGTTCTGGGGGGTCGTCATCGCTCGGTGGTCCTTTCGGTGGGTACGGCGCGCTCGGCGCCGCCGGTGTCGTCGCGGTCCGCGGCGGTCACCCGCACGGTGTACGGCATGTGGGCGGGGCGGACGGCGGCCACCAGGACGTCCAGGCGGTGCCGGTCCGCGGGGGTCGGGTCGGGCAGGCGCAGGTGCACGTGGAGCGCGGGCCGGGCCGCACCGGGGAACGCGCCCAGCGGACGGGCGTCCCACGACGCGCCGCCGCTCTCGGTGACCTCCGGGCGCACCCCGAAGGCGAGCCGCACCGCCTCCACCAGGCCGCGCCGCGTCCCGCGGATGCGGTGCAGACGGGCGGCGGCGGCCACGGCGGCCCGCACGAGCGGCTCGCGCTCCACGCCCTCGGTCTCGGCCCCCACCCAGTCGCCCAGCCACTGGGCGAAGTCGAGCGGGGCCAGCGCGGGCCGGAAATAGGTGTCCAGGCAGTCCAGCACGTTGTGCACGGGGGCCAGCACCTCGTCGAGGCCGGCGACGAACCGCTGCGCGAGGTCGTCGTCGGCGAACACGGCGGGCAGCGTCCTGCCGATCGGCGCGGACGAGCCGAGGCCGTCGATGGAGCCTCTCATCAGGAGCCGTCCCCGATCACCCGGACACGGTGGTCGTAGGAGAACACCAGGGACGGCGCCGACAGGTCGATGCGGTCGGTCGCGTCGCCGCGCTTGCCGGTCAGCGGATCCGCCGGGTGCAGCCGCACCTCGTCGACGAGTTCCACCCCCGGCACCCGCTGGAGCACCGCGAACACCTCGCCGCTCTGCACCGGACGGCCGAACGGCCAGCCGGTGCCGTCCGCCCCGCCGGCCAGCGGATCCAGGTGCCGGTAGAGGGCGTCGTGCGCCTCCCGGCGGACCCGGTCGGTGTCCACCCGGCGGAACGCGTGCACCGTGGCCACCACCGTCACCCCCTGGTAGTACGGCGGGCCGACCGCCAGCCGGGTGCCGATCAGCCGGCGTTCGTCCAGGTGCCGGGTGATCCGCTCCAACAGGTCGTCCCCGGGCACCAGTTGCTCGAAGCGGAGCCGGCCGCCCGGGTCGGGCACCGCCTGCGGCACCACCAGCAGCCGTACCGCGTACGCCCCGTGCTCGCTCTCCTCACCCTCCAGACAGGTGATCCGGGCGGTCTCCGGCGCGGCGCGGCGGGCCAGTTCCTCGTAGTCCCGCAGGGTCACCGCCCGCTCCTGGGCGCGCAGCGTGATCGGCGCCCGGGCCTTGGCCTCCTCCACCGTCTCGCCGTCCACCCCGCCGCGTGCCGCCTCCCGGTTGACCACCTCGGAGACGTACGGGATGGAGGTGCGCAGGATCCGCACGGCGCCCCGGGCCACGTTGCCGGCCCGGCCGCCGCCGGTGCGGTAGCGGCGGGCCCGGACCGGGGTGCCCTTCGCGGCGACCGCCCCGTACTGGCGCAGCGAGCCGTCCGGTTCGCGCACCGCCGGCCCGAAGCGGATCTCACCGGTCGCCGCGTCCAGGGTGACGTGCCGGTCCGCCGGGCCGGAGGCCGCGAAGTCGCGCACCACCCGCCAGTCCGTCCACCCCTCGTACTCGGCGGTCTGGAGCAGCACCGGCGGGTCGTCGCCGACCACCGGCGCGTGCGTGAGACGCAGCCGCTGCCCCGGCAGCCCGGTCGACTCGCCCAGCGCCTCGTCGCGCACGGTCTCCGCGTGCACGGCGGTCGTGGTGCCGCCGACGGTGAACGCCTCGGCCGAGCGGACCGTCGGGGAGGTGGTGTAGAAGGGCTGCCCGGCCAGCGGCTCGGTGACCCGGCAGCGCAGCCAGCCCGCCTCCCGGCCGGCGTTGCGGGACAGCACGTGCCCGCCCGGGACGTGCAGGACCACCTCGCCCGGCCGGTTGAGGCCGCCGGTGCCGTCCCGGTCGACCTCGCAGGGCTGCCAGCCGTCCGCCGTCCACGCCTCCCACACCAGCGGGGGCTGCCGCGGGTCGACACCGACGCCGTCCACCCTGCTGTCCAGGTCGAGCGCGAGCGCGCAGTGCGGCACGGCCGCGGTCAGACCCAGCAGCACGGAGTCGCCGACACGGGGCGACTCCGCGAAGCACAGGACGTCCTTGTCCTCGTCGGCGAGGTCGTGGGTGCGGTCCACGGCCGCCTCGCCGTGGTGCTGCACCAGCAGGTGCCGCAACGCGCACGGGACGATCGCGAGATCGCGTTCGGTGGCGAAGACGACCGCCTCCTCGCTCTCGGTGCGCACGGTCGCCGTCTCGGTGCCGGGCGGCACCCGCACCGGCTCCTCCTGGGGGGCCGACAGCCAGAACGTCACGTCCGTGCGCGCGGCCGTGGGCGGGAACAGGGTGATGCCCACCAGGTCCAGGAAGGCCAGGTGGTTCTTCTCCGGCACCCGGTTGAGCCGGTACACGATCTGGTCGGCCATGTGCGCGACCGTCTCGATGAGGGTGACGCCCGGATCGGAGACGTTGTGGTCGGTCCACTCCGGGGCGCGCTGCTGTATGTAGCGCTTGGCGTCGTCGACGAACTGCTGGAAACGGCGGTCGTCCAGGTTCGGGGAGGGCAGGGCCATCAGCGGTCGCTTTCCGGAGCCGGGGAGTCGCCTCCCGGCTCGTCGTGGGACGGAATGACGTAGAAGGGGAAGACCAGGCTGCGCGGGTTGTTGGTGCCGCGGATCGAGTAGCGGACGTCGATGTAGAGGACGCTGCGGTCCGCACCCGCCGTGACCTCGACCTCCGCCACCTCGATGCGCGGCTCCCACCGGTCGAGGCTGACGTGGACCTCGTGCTGGATGCGGCCCGCGGTCTGCTCGTTGACCGGCGCGAACACCAGGTCGTGGATCGCGCAGCCGAAGTCCGGCCGCATCGGGCGCTCGCCCGGCGCGGTCGACAGCACCAGCCGGATCGCCTCCTCGACCTCCCGCTCGCCGCTGACCAGGGCGATACCTCCGGTCGGGCCGATCCGCAGCGGGAACGACCAGCCGGAGCCGACGAACTGCTCGGCCATCAGCGCCCCACCCGCCTTCCCGGGCGGCCCGTGCCCGCGCTCATACCGGCACCACCATCACTGCCAGCCCGTTCGAGGTGAGCGCGCCCATGATCGGAACGGTGAGGGCCCGGATGCCGACGTTGGCGACGGAGGTGATCTGCACGCCGGCGACCGCCGTGACCGACGCCGCGCCCAGTGTCTTCAGGCTCAGGGCGCCCAGGGCGTCCACGCTGACCGCCCCGGTGAGGGACCTGACGTTGACGAGTCCGCGCCCCTCGATGTCGAGCATGCCGCCGCTCTTGATGGTCAGCTTCCGCCGTGCGCTCAGCGTCAGGTCCGTGCCCGCCTCCACGGACACCGACCGGCCGCCCTTGATGCTGACCGCGCCCTTGCTGTCCACGGTGATCTCGGTCTTGGTCCGGTCCAGGTCGATCACCAGCTTGTCGTTGCCGGTGGCGAGCCGGACGCCCTGCCTGCGGCCCCCGGTCCGCTGGCTCAGCAGGTCCAGCCGGTTGCCGGTCCGGTCGGCGACGGTGTGCCGGGACGCCTGTTTCCTCAGCCCGTCGTGCAGCGGCACGTCGGCGACCGCCGTCGGCCTGTCCCGGCCGTTGTAGAGCCCGCCGATCACGAACGGGTGGTCCAGGGCGCCCCGGTCGAAGCCGACCAGCACCTCGTCCCCGACGTCCATCGGGAACACCCCGCCGCCGCCCTTGCCGCCCAGCTGCACGGTCCGCGTCCAGTCGCTGACGTACGCGTCGTCGAGCCAGGGGAAGTGGAGCTTCACCCGCCCCTGCTTCAACGGGTCCTGTACGTCCGTGACCAGCGCGTTGGCCACGCCGGGCAGCCGGGGGCCGGGGTCCGTGCCGCCCGACGCCAGCCCGTACAGCGACCGCCACTGCCGGCCGCTGACCGTCACCCACGCCTCGTAGTGCGTGCCGTCGCCGAACACGTGCCGGACCGACGTCGCCGTGTACTTCCCTTCGAACGGGGCGCCCACGTCCGCCAGCGCCACCGGAACCCCCGGCCGCAGCCGGGGGTTTCCGCGCACCGCGACCTCCAGCTCCGCGAAGGAGGCGGTGACGTCGTCGGCCAGGGCCGCGGCCGCGAACCGCACCTCGCTCTGCTTGTCGTAGGGCGTGTCGGTGCCGACCAGCCGGGTCGGCCGGAAGCTGCCCGCGGCGGCGGCCGGCGTGGTGCCGATCCCGATGCCCGGGTTCATGCCCGCCGGCGAGGTGGCCGTCAGCTTCTTCTTGGTCGTCACGTCCCAGCCGCGCGCCTCGACCCGGCTCACCTGGTCGGCCGCGGTCACCGCGGACCGCAGCCGCAGGATGTCGTGCCCCGCCTGGAGCACGAACGGGCTCCGGTCGCCGCCGACGCCGGGCGAGGGCGCCCCCGCGGCCTCGCGCGGGCGCACGAACCGGAACCTCCCCTCCGCGTCGACGGACATGACCATCTCGTTCTCGTCGGCCAGCCGCGCCAGGAAGTCCCAGTCGGTCACGTTGGACTGGCTGATGAACTCGTAGACGGTGCGGGTCGGCTGGATCCGGCCGATCGGCACGCCGTCCTGCCCGGCGAGCGCCCGGGCGATGTCGGAGGCGCTCTGGTTGCGGTAGGCCGCGACCCGGCGCCGGCGCAGCAGGCGGTGCCCGGCGTCGTAGCCCCGGATCACGGTGAACGTGCCGGTGCCGTCGTAGTCCGCCTCCAGACCGGTGACCTCACCGGTCAGCAGCGGATCGCCGGCCCCCTGCCCGTCGGCGACCGGAGTGAGGACCACCTTCGTGCCGAAGGTGACGCCCAGTTTGCCCAGCAGCAGCCGGTAGGGGTCGCGGAAGGTCAGCCGGAACGCGGCCGGCACGCCGACGCCCTGGTCGACATGGCAGTCCACGAGCGCGCGCGTGAACTCCGGCGGCAGCTTAGCGCCGCCGATCCGCACGTCGATGACGTTGGAGAAAGCGGACTTCGGCATCAGGAACGCACCTCCTCGACGGCGGGCAGCACCAGTTCCGTGCCCGTCGGCAGACGGGACGGGTCGTCGATGCCGTTGGCCTCGGCGATCGCCCGCCACCCGGAGGCGTCGCCGTACTCGCGCCAGGCCAGCGACGGGAGCGAGTCGCCCGCCACCACCCGGTGCACCCGTCGCGCCGTCAGCGCCCCGGAGGTCGGGTTCTGCCCCAGGGTCTGGCCGGGGATCTCGTGGAGCCGCATCCGGCAGGTGGCCCGGATCGGGGCGCCCGTCGTGCCGAACAGGGTGTAACTCGCCTCCACGGAACTCACGTACGCCGTGAACCGCGCCGTGGAGAACGAGCCCCACTGCAGCACCACCCAGGGCGGGGACGGCTGCTTGGCGTCGACACTCCGCGCCGTCGTCTCACAGCAGTCGAGCAGCGACTCGACCTTCTTCAGCACCGTGTTGCCGGCCGGCTCGCCGGACGAGTCCAGGAAGATCTCCAGGTTCATCTCGCGCGGCAGCGCCCCCATGAACTCGGGGAGCGAACCGTCCCGTTCGACCTGCGCCGGCGTGGCCTTCCACTCCGCGCGCCGGGTCAGCGCGAGCTGCGCCGGGTTGAAGTCGAACCGGAACGTCCTGATGACGCTGCCCGGTGTGGTGCTCGTGCCCACCGGCGGCTCGTGGATCGCGAGCGTGGCGCGTACGAGGCTCTTGCCCGCCCCGCCCCTGCTGCCCTTCGCCATGTCGTGCCCGTCCCCTTCAGTCCGTTCCAGTCCGTTCCGGTCCGCTTCAGTCCGCTTCAGTCCGTGAATCCGTGGTGGGCGATCTCCAGCACCTCGGTCGCCACGGCGGGGCCGGCGGGGTCCAGGGTGGGGCCCGTCCAGCTCACCGGCAGCACGTCGATCAGGCCCCAGCGGGCCACCTCCGAGCCGTCCGCGCGCAGGGCCGCGATCTGCGCGGTGGGGCGCGTGATGCCGGTCTGCACCGACGAGATCCACTTGGCGACCTTGGCGGTGTCCGGGGTGAGCGGACGGGTCAGCCGGATCGTGGAGAAGGTGACCCGGGTGGGCAGGTGCCAGACGAAGCCGTTGTTGCCGCCCTCCTGGCGCTGCTCCACCTCCACCTGCGACGAGAGGCCCTGGCAGCCGTTGAAGTAGCCGAGGCTCTCGCCGTCGATGCTGAGGGTGAACCAGATGGTGGAGCCCGGGTCCTGGCGGGACATCGCGGCGGACCTTTCTGTCAGTGGTGTCGCTGGTCTGTCAGTGGCGGGGATCGCGGAGCCGGCCGATGCGCTCGCGGTCCATGCGCAGTTCGGTGCGGATCAGCCGCGTGATGCGGCCGATGATGCGGTGCACGAGTTCGTCGAGCTGGAAGTCGGTCAGCTCCCTCGGGTCGAAGGCACCCGCGGGGACCCCCGTGTAGGCGGGCGGCGGACCGCCGTGCGCGACCGGCGCGTACGGCGGGGGCGGCCCCTGCGGTGACGTGCCGTGCGGAGCCGGTCCGCCGTGTGCCGGCCCGTACGGGGGCGGCGGCCCGGGGGTGTACGGCGGCGGGGCGTCGGCGGGGCGGCCGCCGGCCGGACCGCCGGCCCGGCCCAGGCCGTCGGCGACGGTCGCGGCGGCCGACGAGGCCAGCGCGCCGACGGCGGAGTGACCGCTCGCCCGGGCGCCGCGGCGGACGGTCGAGGACGGCGGCTTGCGCCAGAACCGCTGGACGGGGAGCGCCTGTGCGGACGGCCCGGCGGGCGCGGGCGGCGGGCCGACTCCGGTGCCCGGGGGGCGGGCGGGTCCGGGAGCGGGCGCGGTCGCGGGCGGGCCGCCGTGGGGTGTGGGTGGGGTGCCCAGGGCGGCTCGCTGGACGCGGGGCGGTGGCACCGGCGCGGACGCCGGGGAGGGGGGTGGTGCCACGGCGGACCGGCCGGGGTGCGGGTGCGCGGGGGAGGCGGGTCGCGTCGCGCCGGTGCCCCGGGCGGGTGCCGGCGGGAGCGGTGAGCCGGCCGGGCTCACCGAGGGCGCCGGGAGGCCGGCCGGTCGGGCCGGGGACGTCGGGGGCGTCAACGGGGTGACGCCGGTGGGAACGGCCGGCACTGGCGCACCGAGTGGGGTACGACGCCCGGCCACGGCTCGTTGGACGCTGGTGCTGGTGCTGGTGCTGGTGCTGGTGCTGGTGCTGGTGCCGGTGCTCGTGGAGCGGGTGCGGGATTTCTGGTCGTGGCGGACCGGTGAGCGCTCCGGCGTAGGGGAGTTGGCGGGGGGCCCAACGGGCGGGCGTGCCGGGGCGGTTGCGGGGCTCGGTGCGGGGTCCGGAGCCGGTCCGGCCGCTTCGGACGGCTGGGGCTGGGACACCGCGGGCGGGACGACGGGCGCGGTCGAGGTGTGCCGCTGGACCGTGGGTGGTACGGGTCGCGGACCGTCGCCGAGGGCGGGTGCCGCTTGCCCGTGCGGCGGCGTACCGGGCCCGTCTCCGCTCGGGTGGTCCGGCCCGCCGTCACCGGCGGGAGGCGCCGCCTGGCGCTCCTCGGCGTGCGGGCGCGCTGCCGCGGTGCGGCGGGGGGTGGCCGTGGCCGTGGCCGCGGGGAGCGGCGACCGCTGCACCGGTGGGCCCGGTCGCCGCGGGTCGCTGCCGCTCACCGCGCTTTGGCCGTCTGAGCGTACCGCGCGCTGAACAGTGGGGTTGGTGTCGGCGGGGGGTGCCGCCGAAGCCGGTGGGCCGGACGGGGGCGCAGCAGGGGTGTGGGTCGGCTGCGGGGGCGGGGTGGCGTCCGCGGCCGGGCGGGACGCGAACGGGGCGCCGAGGCCTGGACGCGGTGCCGTGGGGCCGGTGGCGCTTCGTACGCGGTCCGCGCCGGCGGAGGGGACCGCGGTCGGCCGGTGCGTCGGCGCGGCAGGAAGGGGGAGGCGGCGGTCCGGGGCGGGCGAGCCGGTGCCCGGGGCGCCGGTCGGGCGGGGGCCGGACCGTGCCGCCGGGGCGGGCGCCGCCGCCGTACGGCCGCTCGTTGCCGGCGTGGACCCGACGGACCCGGCAGGCCGCCGCTGCACGGGCGCCGGGCCCCGTGCGGGGGACCGGTCGGTGTCGGTGGGCCGGGCGGACGCGGTCGGTGCCTCGTCGGGGCGCGGTGTACCAGAACCGAGGGGCGTGAGGCTGGGGGATGTAGGAGCGGCCCCGGCCCTGTTCGCGGACCGCTGGACGGGCGGGGGTGGGGAGGAGGGTCCGGGTGTGGCGGTGGGTCGCGGGGGAGCGGCGGTGTCCGACGGGCCGGGGGGCGCGGTGTCGCCGTTCCGGTGAGCCGTGTCCCGTACTGCCTCCGTACGCGTGGTCCGTGCGGTGACCGACGGTGCGGAGAGCCGACGCGCCACCGGCAGGGTGCGGCGTTGCACCGAGGGTGCAGCGGTCCGGGCGCTGGTGAAGGAGGGCCGTGCCGGTTCGGGGTCCGTACCCGCGGCCCGAACCCGGAGGCCGGGCGCGGGAGACACCTGCGTGACCGGCGACGCCGTCGACGGCAGGGGCCGTACGGCGACCGGTCCCGCGGGTACGGCCGCCGACCGCTGCACACCGGGCACTGGAGCGGCCACGGTGGTACGGGGGGCGGGGGACGGGGTGCCGGAGGCTGGGCCACCGTGTTCGGGGGCTGTACCGGTACCGGTACCGATCCTGTCGCCAGCACCAGCACCAGCACCAGCACCAGCACCAGCACCAGTTCCGCTCCTGGCACCGGTACGGGTACCAGCATTGGCACTGGCACCAACACCGGTACCGGAACTGGTCCCCGCCCCCACCCGCGTGAGCCGTACGGGCCCGGCGGCAGCCGTCGTCCCGGCGGCCGGGGCGGACTCGACGCGCTTCCGCTGAATCGGAGTCGGGCCCGGTGCCGGTGCCGGCGATGTCCGGCCGAGCCCCTCCGGCCGGCCGGCCGCGCTCCCAACTCCGCCAGCACCCGCACCAGTACCGACACCCGAGTCAGTACCCGCACCCGCACCCGCACCCGCAGGAGCCGGACCCACCTGGGGCACCCGGGGCGTGACGCGGCGCGGTCTCGCCGGTGCGGCCGGAGCGGCACCGCCCGGAACCGTCGGCGGCAGCAGCCGCAGCGGTACGGCCCGGGCAGACCGGACCTCCGGGGCCGGTCCCGCGAGGGGGAGGCCGCCGGCCGGGAGTTCCAGGCCCGCCACCGGACGCGCCGGGGCGGGCCGGGAAGCGCCCCCTGCCAGCCCGGCACTGGACCGGCCGTCCAGCACCGCGGGTGAGGCCGTGGCCGTGAACGACGGGTTCTGCCACGTGGGCAGCCGCCCGGCGAAGGCCGCGTCCGACACCCCGGCCCCGCCCGCGGACAGGCTGCGCCGGATCGGCGCCAGCCCCGGCCAGGCCGGGGCGGGCGCGGAGGACACCGCCCCGGCACCGGACCGTCCGGCGTCCGCGGCCCCGGTCACCGGGCCGCCGGTCACCGAGCCGTCGGGCGCGGGACCCTCGGCCCGTGCCCGTGTCCGCACCCGTGCGGACGCCCCGGGCGCCGGGGCCGACGGTGTGCCCGCGCGCCCGCGGTTCGCCGCGCCCGCGCGCAGCCGGTCCAGGAAACCCACCCGTCAGCCCTCCGCCGCCGCGCGCGTCACCAGGGACGCGATCTCGCCCGTCCAGCGGCGGCGGTCGCGGTGTTCCAGGTCCAGGACGTCCTCCATGCTCCAGTGGAAGTGGTAGGCGATGTACGCGATCTCCTCGTGCAGCCGGTCGGTCGCGTACGTCACGATTCCCCCAGGCGGCTCCCGCCGAGTTCCACCTCGAAGGGCTCGGCGCAGTGCGGGCACTCGACCGCCGCGCGGGTGTGGCCCTCCGCGTTGATCTGGCGGTAGAAGTCCTGGAGGAACGCCAGGTCGGAGGCGAACATGTGCTCCACGATCCCGTCGTGCACCATCGGGAGCGTGCCGAGCCGGGTGATGACCCGGCCGAGCAGGACGACCGAGAGGAACGCCGGGTTCTCCTGGACCCGTACGTCCCGCAGCGGCACGAGTTCGTCGCGTGCCGTCGACAGCCGCATCACGCCGTCCCGGTGGACGGCGCCCGACTCGTCGACGTAGCCGCGCGGGAGCTGGAACGGGAACTCGGTGCGCAACTCGTCCCGGCGGTAGGGCGCCTGCCGCGCGTCCGGCGCGGCGGAGCCGGCGGCCGGGACCGCGGCCGTGGCGTCCGGGCCCGTGGCGTGCGTCCCCGCTCCGGCCGGGTCCGTGTCCTGCCCCTCGGGGTGGGCGACCGCGCCGGCCGCCCTGGAGGCCGTGCGGCGCATCACTCGATGACCAGTTCTTCGAAGGCGATGGTCACCGTCTCGGTGAGGGCGGCGGCCTCGCCGGCCTTGACCGTGCTCGCGTCGATCTTGCTGCACCAGGCGTTGCGCAGGTGGTAGCGCTTCACCGGGTTGTTCTCGAAGTCCATCATGATGATGGAGGCGTTCTTCCGCGCGGTCGTCATCTGCCCGGCGATGGACTCGTTGATCCACTGCGTGAACGACGTCGACTGGGTCATGCCCCGCACCACCGTGCAGGTGCCGTTCTTCTTCACCCCCGGCAGGTTCTTGACCACGTTCTGGCCGTTGGGGGTGTTCTGCTGGTAGGTGATCACGTCCTGCTCGATGCTGAGACCGCTGACCTCGGCCAGGTACTCGACCATCACGCCGTCGATCTGGAGGCCGAAGTTGTGTGACGTGAGGGCGTCACCCGGCTGGAGACTCATCTGTTCGCTGTCCTTCAGGATCCGGAATGAAAGGGACGGGGGAGCGCGGGAGCGGCGGTGCGCCTACTCCTCCAGCTCGCCGCTGCCGCTGGAGAACTGGGCCAGCCGGAAGATGACGAACTCGGCCGGTTTGACCGGGGCGATGCCGATCTCGCACACCACCCGGCCGACGTCGACCGACTCCGGCGGGTTGGTCTCCTCGTCGCACTTGACGTAGTACGCCTCCTCGGGCCGCTGCCCGAAGAGGGCGCCGGCGCGCCACTCGTTGACGAGGAACGCCGAGATGTTGCGCCGGATCCGGGCCCACAGGGCGTGGTCGTTCGGCTCGAACACCACCCACTGGGTGCCGATCAGGATCGACTCCTCCAGGTAGTTGAAGTACCGGCGGATGTTCAGGTAGCGCCAGGCCGGGTCGGAGGAGAGGGTGCGGGCGCCCCACACGCGGATGCCGCGGCCCGGGAAGGCGCGGATGCAGTTCACGCCGATCGGGTTGAGCAGGTCCTGCTCGCCGCGGGTGATCTGGATCTCCAGGTCCACGGCACCGCGGACCACCTCGTTCGCGGGCGCCTTGTGCACGCCGCGCTCGGAGTCGTTGCGGGCCCAGACACCGGCCACGTGGCCGCTCGGCGGCACCAGGCGGGTCTGGCCGCTGCCCGGGTCGAACGTCTTGATCCACGGGTAGTAGAGCGCCGCGTACTTGGAGTCGTAACCGGCCGTCTCCTGCCGCCACACCCGGATCTCACGGGCGTTCATGCCGGGCGGCGGGTCGATGACGGCGACCCGGTCGCCCATCAGCTCGCAGTGCGCGATCAGGCCGAGCTGGACCGCCTTGACGGACTCCAGGTCGATCGCGCCGCGCTGGTGGGCGGCCATCAGGTCGGGCACCGCGACCATGGAGATCTCGTCGACGGCCTCCAGGCCGCCGAAGCCGGTGCGGTCGGCGGAGTCGCCGAGGTAGTGGGCCGGGCCGGGGTGCGTCTCCCGCGAAGGGTCCGCGGGCGCCCGCGTGGCCGGGGCCGCGGCGGCCGGCGGGGCGGGCAGGGCGAGTGTCTGGTTGTCCGGCCGGGCAAGCTGCGCGGTGGGCGCGGCCTCGGTCACCGAGATGAGCCGGGACCGCTCCTTGACCTGTGTGACGACGTAGTTGCGGCCGCCCTTCTTCGCCGTGACGTCGAAGGTCTCCACCGCCTTGTCGCCGTCCTTGACGATGAGCCGGAAGCGCTCCGCCGGGCCCTCGCCCTCCGCGTCGGCGACCTCGACGCTCAGCGGGCCCTCGGCGCCGGCGGCGACGGCCGTCACGGCGAAGGTGCCGAGCTGCCGCGGCTCCGCGGCGGGCAGCGCGGCCGGGGCGGTGGACCCGGCCGGCGCGGCGGCGGACCCGCCGGCCGGGTCTCCGGGGGCGGCGGCGCCCCCGGCCGAGCCGCCCACCCGGACGACGTAGGCCGTGATGCCGCCGTTCTGGAAGAAGCCGTAGACGGAGTGCGCGAGGTAGTACCCGTCGGTGAACTCACCGAAGGCGGCGACGTACTGGCTCCAGTTGGTGACCAGCGTCGGCTCGTTCAGCGGGCCGGTCGGCGCGAGCCCCACGAAGGCCGCGACCGACGTGCCCACCCCCTCGATCGGGCGCGAGCCGCTGGCCACCTCCTCGACGTAGACGCCGGGCGACAGGTAGGACGGCATGCTCTGCTCTCCTCAGGGGTACGAGACAGCTTTGACTCCAGCCTCACGCGCGTGCGGCGGCGGCGGAACGTCCTCCGGGACCGCGCCGGGGGCAGGCCCGCTGCCCCGAAGGGCAACCGGCCGCACTGCCCCCGGAACTGCCCTCGCGCACCTTCCCCGGCCGGTCCGACCGGTCCGGGCGGGGAACTCTGCCCCTTCGGACACGCACACTGCCCCGCGGTCCGGTGACCCGCCGCCGGGCCCCGCCATAGCGTCGACGGGTGAGCCTGTGGACTTCTCTCGAACCCCCCTCCGCGACCGTCGACGCGGGGAGCAGCACGACGGTGCGCCTACGGGTGCGCAACACCGGTGACGTGGTGGACGAGTACCGCTTCGAGCCGGTGGGACCGCTCGCACCGTGGACGACGGTGGAGCCGGCGGTCCTGCGCCTGTATCCCGGTACGACCGGGGCGGTGGAACTGCGGTTCGCGCCGCCGCGCTCCCCGGACGCGACGGCCGGACCCAACCCGTACGCGGTGCGGATCACGCCGACGGAGCACCCGGAAGCGGTGACGGTGCCCGAGGGCAACCTCACCATCACCCCGTTCACGGAAGTACGGGCGGAGCTGGTGCCGCCCACGGTGAAGGGGCGCTTCAGAGGGCGCCCCCAGCTCGCCGTGGACAACATCGGCAACACGCGCCTGACGGCGTCCGTCGCGGGCAGCGACAACGGCGACCAGCTCGCGTACGACATCCACCCGGGCAGCGTGCAGATCGACCCGGGCCGCGCGGCGTTCGTGAAGGCCACGCTGAAACCGCGGCGGATCATCTGGTTCGGCGGGAAGGAGCAGCGCCCCTTCACGCTGTCGGTGCTGCGGTCGGGCGTCGACCCGCTGCCGGTCGAGGGGACCTACGTCCAGCGGGGGTTCCTGCCGCGCTGGCTGGCGACCTTCCTCGGCGTGCTGACCGCCCTGGCGGTGACCTTCGTGATGCTGTGGATCGCCGACAAGCCGGGCGTGAGCACCGGCGCGACGGCGAAGATCGCCGCCGGGGCGACCCTCGCGCCCAGCGCGTCCCCGTCGCTGACGCCCCCGCCGCCGCCCACGGTCGCCGCCACCGCGCCCCCGGCACAGCCGGACGGCGGGGACGGCGGGGGCGACGGCGGTGACGGCGGCGACGGCGGGGAGGAGGACGACGGGGGAGGGGGCGGCGCGCCGGCCGCCACCGTCACCGAGAAGGCGCCGGAGGAGACCGCCGCGACGGCCGTACGGCGCCTCGCCGAGGACGACCCGGAGGGACGGCACGTGTGCTACCGCGCCTTCGTCACCGGGCAGGGCTGGCAGAAGCCGGTGTGCGACGGCACCATGACGGGCACCACCGGCAGCGACGCCCCGATCAAGGCGCTGAACATCGCGGTGGCCGGGACCGGTGGCTCCGCCGCCAACGCCTTCCTGCACAAGGACGACTCGACCGACGGCAAGGGGCAGTGGTCGCCGAGCTGGACGGCGATCGTCCCCGACGGCGAGGACAACTACGTCGGCAGCACGAAGCCGGACGACCCCTACATGCTGGGCTTCGCCGTCAACGTCGGCACCGGCCAGGTCTGCCAGACCTCCCGCGTGCACGGCTTCGACTGGGGCGACCAGGGCTGCGCGCAGCAGCGCCCCGAGTTCGTCTTCGGCGGCGCGCTGGAGAACGACCGGTCCCTGCAAGCCGTCAAGCTCACCGTGTGACCCACCGGGCCGGCCGCTACCAGGAGCCTTCTCCCGGGAGCAGCCGGCCCGCCTTGCGGTACTCGCGCCGGGCCCCCTCCAGCAGGTCGGCGGCGTCCACCACGCCGTCGCGGGCCGCCGCCAGGTAGGCCGCGGTCACCACGGCGCTGCGGATGGAACCGCCGGCCAGCTCGAACCCCTCGGCCACCGGCCCGTGGTCGATGCCGTCCGCGCAGGGCACGTGGGACAGGCTCTGGCGCCACAGGGCCCGGCGCTGCTCCGCGTCCGGGAACGGGAAGTCGACCACCAGGTCCAGCCGGCGGGTGAACGCCTCGTCGATGTTGGCGCGCAGGTTCGTGGTCAGCAGGGCGATGCCGTCGAAGGACTCCAGCCGCTGGAGCAGGTAGGCGCTCTCCATGTTGGCGTACCGGTCGTGCGCGTCCTTCACCTCGGAACGCTTGCCGAACACGGCGTCCGCCTCGTCGAACAGCAGGACGGCGTCGGTGCGGTCGGCCTCGGTGAAGATGCGCTCCAGGTTCTTCTCGGTCTCGCCGACGTACTTGTCCACCACCGACGAGAGCTGCACCACGTAGAGGTCCAGGCCCAGTTCGGCGGCGACCACCTCCGCCGAGAGCGTCTTGCCGGTGCCCGACTCGCCGGCGAACAGCCCGAGCACGCCCCGGCCCCGCCCGCCGCCCGCGCTCAGCCGCCAGTCGCCGAGCACCCGGCCGCGGTGGCGGGCGCGCAGGGCCAGCTCGCGCAGTTGCGTCAGCGGCCGGTCGGGCAGCACGAGGTCCGTCCAGTCGACGGCCGGGCGGATGCGGCGGGCGTGCCGTTCCAGCCCCGAGGCGGACTGCTGCCGGGCCGCGAGGCGCAGGTGGGCGGGGGAGAGCCGGACCCCTTCGAACCCGGCCAGCGCCCGGGCCGACCGCACCGCGCGGGCGACCCGTTCGCCGGGCAGGTGGTACGGGGCGACGGTGCCGGCGAGATCGAAGCCGGGGTCCTCGCCCAGGGCGGCGGACCAGTCGCCGGCGGCGCCCGTCCCGCGCCCGGGCACGTCCAGGACGAGCGGGTCCCGCTCGCACCAGTGGGGGTCGTACGGCACCCGGGCCGTGATCAGTACGGGCACGTCGGCTGCGGCCGTCAACTCCCGCACCATCTCGCCGGGTTGGTCCGGGAGGCCGGTGACGACGACGGCACGCCCGGTCAGCCTGGCCTCGCGCAGCAGGGCGGGCAGCAGCTCGCCGGGGCCGTGGAAGGACAGCGCGGACAGGCCGGCGGCGTGCAGGGCCGCGCCGGCCGCGGCGAGGCCGTCGCCCTCGTGGGCCTCGCGCAGGTACACGGTGGGCGGCGGCCCGGCCGTGAGGCGCCGCGCCAGCCGCTCGGCGAACGGCCCGGCCTGCGTCCCGCCCCGGTCCGCCGGCGGCGGACCGGGCAGGTCGCGCAGGTGCCCCGTCAGCGCCGGGTCCGGTGTGTCGTCACCGAGCAGATGGGCCACCAGCCGGTCCGGGACCCGCAGGACGCGGCTGAGGAAGGGGCGGTCGGGCTCCTCCACGTCCAGCAGGCCCAGCGCGCGCAGCGGCGCCCCGGGGTGCAGCCGGGCCCGGGCGGGTGCCGAGCGGGCCGGCACCCCGCACAGGTCGAGCGCGAGTCCCGGGGTCGCCCGGCGCCGGCCGACGTCGTCGTTGAGGTAGCCGTACAGCGGCTCGAAGGTGCGCTCCACGTCGGGTGCCAGCGCGGTCAGCAGCAGCATGGTGTCGAGGTCGGTGAGGCCGAGACGCGCCGCCAGCGCGGTCATCCGGTCCGGGGGCGCCCCGGGCAGCCCGGGCGGCGCGGCCGACGCCGGGGCGGGCGTGCGCAGCAGGTGCCGTACCGCGTCCTCGGACAGGTACAGCCCGCGCAGCGGGTCGCCGGCCGTGGGATCGCCCTCGCCGCGGTGCTCGACCAGCAGGGCGACCCGCTCCCGCAGGGCGGCGAGCCGGGCCTGGAGCGCGTCCGCGGCGGACGACGGGCCGGGCCCGGCCGCCGGGTCCGCCGGGGTGGTCCGTACGGCCGTCCCCTCCGCCGGCGCGGTGGGCCCGGTCACGACGGGCCGCCCGCGCTCCGGCGGCGCGCGGCCGCCGACCGGGCGTCCCGGGCGGCCGCCACCTGGCGCGGCCGGTGCGCCCGCTCGCCGTCCGACCGGCCGGCGCCGTCCACGTCGCGGACCCGGACGACCGCGCCCTCGGTGACCGGGGGACCGGCGTCGTACTCCGGGTAGGCGGGGAACGGGGCGGTGACCACGAGGTCGAGGGACGGCTTCAGCTCGCCGCCCAGGGCCGACCAGATCTCCGCGAGCGAACGCGACTCCGTCTGGACCCCGGCCACCGACACCGGTACCGCCATCCCCAGCGCGCCCAGCGCGCCGGGCAGTTCGGACGGCGGCAATAGCTCGCGCGGGATGAGCGTCGCCAGGACGGCGGACAGCAGCCGGTGTTCGTCCTGCGGCTGCCTGGTCCAGGCGGTCAGCAGGTACGACAGCCGGAACCAGCGGGGCGGCTGCCGGCGCTTGACCACCACGTCCCGTTCGTCGACCACCGGCAGGTGACCGCGCTGGCGGCGCTGCACGTCCTCCCGGATGTCGTACAGGTAGGCGTTCACGACGGGCCCGTTGCGCCGGGCCGCCCAGTCCCGGGTGGGCGCGTCGAAGGTGACGTCGATGCCGGAACCGGCCAGCGCCCCGCCGGTCAGAAGGGTCTTGAGGACCTCGTCCACCTCGTGGATCACCGTCGTGCTCCCGCCCCACCGCCGTGCCTGCTGCCGAACCCGTCCGATCCTGCCGCGTCCCGGACCGCCCCGCGAGCGCGCCGGGGGACGGCGGGCGGGCAGGGAAGTCCGCCCCGCGGGACGCCCGGGACTGCCCCCGCGGTCAGATGAAGCCTTCCTGGAAGGCGTGCGCCACGGCGTGGGCGCGGTTGCGCAGGTGCAGCCGGGTGGTCATGCCGTGCAGCACGTTCTTGACGGTACGTTCGGAATAGGACAACTTCCTCGCGATCTCACCCGTGTCGAACCCCTCGGCGACCAGCCGCAGCACGTCCACCTCACGGGGGGTCAGGCCCGACGGGCCGGAACCGGGCCGCCCCGAGGCGCTGCGGTGCAGCGTGCCCACCTGGTCGATGAGCCGGCCCAGCAGATCGGCGGGCAGGTCGCCCTGCCCGCGGGCCGCCGCCGTGACGGCCTGCGTCAGCCGCTGCGCGGTCGCCTCGTGGCGCCAGACGATGGCCCCGACCCCCGACTCGATGACGTCGAGCAGCTCGGCCTCGCGCAGCGAGCGCACCACGAGCACCGCCCGCGCGCCCTCGCCGCGCACCAGGCGGCGCAGCCGGGTCAGCGCGTCCTCGGCCAGCACGTCGTCGACGATCAGCGCCACCGTGCCGGGACCGGTCTCCTCGCGCAGCTCGATCTCGGGGAAGCGGCGAAGCTGCCCGTGCACGCCCTCGCGCAGGATCGGGTCGGGCGCGTACACCGTCACCCGGGTCCGCGCGAGGGGTTCCGTACCGGTCCGGTTGGTCCTCGGTGAGCTGGGCAAGTCTCTCCCCCACATCCGCGTGCCTGCCGCCGGCGGGCGGCAGGCGGTCCCGACAGCCTGCGGTCGCGGGCCGGATCCGGGCAATCGTGGACCACCACGGGCACCACCACGAGAACACCCGGGGTACCACCACGAGCGGGACGCCCCGGCGGTTGCACCCGGACCGGAACAGACCGACGTGGGATGAGTCACGACACCTCCGTCCCGATCCGCTCGTCCTCGACGGTGCGGGTACCACGTCCGATCGAGGAGGCAGGACATGTCCGGATGCCAGGACGCCAGGCCGAGGGCGCACCGCGAGGCGGTCGCCACGCTCGCCGCCGGCCTGGCCAGAGCCCGCTCGTACGCCGCCGGCCTCGTGCTGTTACGCGGCGCCACCGGCACCGGGCGCACCACCGTGCTGGAGTCGGCGATCGCGGACGCGACGCGGCAGGGCACGCGCGTCCTGCGCGCCCGCTGCGCACCCGGTGACGACGGTGCCCCCTTCGCGACCGCGCTGCAACTCCTGGGCCCCGTAGCGGGGTTCGAGCAGGCCCGCACCGAGCGCGAGCGGGCCGAACTGCTCCGGCGGGCGCTGCTGCGGCAGGCCGAGCGGACCCCACTGCTGATCGCCGTGGACGACGTCCACCTCGCCGACGCCCCCTCCCACCGCTGGCTGGTGGAGTCGGCCCGGCACATGGACCGGCTCCGGCTCCCCGTGCTGCTGGCCGTCACCGAACGCAACCAGTACGACGTCGACCCGCCCGCACCGGGGTTCGCGCACACCCTGCCGCCCGCCCTGGTCCGCACGCACACCCTGGCCCCGCTCACCCCCGCCGAGGCCGTGGCCCTGGTCCGCGCCCGCTTCCCCGGCACGTCCGGCACCTGGGCCGAGGACTGCGCCCGGGCCGGCGCGGGCAGCCCGCTCCTGCTGCGCGCCCTCCTGGGCGACCTCGGCGGCCCCGGCCCGCACGGGCCCCTCCCGCACACCGTCGCGGCGCTCTACGCCGGCAACTACGCCGCCGCCACCGCCTGGTGGCTGGACAGCGCCGGCCTCGGCACGGCCGAGGTCGCCCGGGTGCTCGCCGCCCTGGACGCCGAACGGCCCGGCACGGGACCGGCCGGTCCGCCCGGCGGCGGCCCCGGCGACCTCGCGGCCCTGCTCGCCGAGCTGACCAGGGCCGACCGGGCCCGGGTGACCGGCTGGCTCACCGCGATGACCGGCCTCGGCCTGCTCCGGGCCGGCCCGGGCGGCCGGCACCGCTACGCCCATCCGCTGCTGCGCGACGCGGTGCTCGCCGGGGTGCCCGAGTCCCGGCGCCGCACCGTGCACGCGGGCGCCGCCGAACTCATGCTGCGCCGCGGGGCGTCCACCGAGGCGACGGCCGGGCAGTTGCTCAACTCCGGTCCCGTGGGCGCCGACTGGGCGTCCAGCGTGCTGCACGAGGCCGCCGGCCGCGCCGTCCGGGAGGGCCGGGTCGCCGAGGCCGTCCCCCTGCTGCGCAGGGCCCTGGACGAACCGCTGTCCGACCACCGGCGGCAGCGGCTGCTGACCGAGCTGGGCTCCCTGGAGGCCGCCGACCGGGGCCCCGCGGCCGCCGTCCCCAGCCTCACCGAGGCACTGGGGCTGGCGGCCGCCCCGCGGGAACGCGTGCGGGCGGCCGTCGCCCTCGGCACCGCGCTCGCCGCGCACGGCCGGATCGGCCGGGCCGTGGAGGTGCTGACCGGCGTCGACGAGCAGCTCGCCGGCGACCGCCCGGAGCTGTCCGGGGCGCTGCGCAGCGCCTCCGCGCTGCTGTCCGAACGGGACCAGACCATCCGCCGGGACGTGTACCGGCGGCTGTCGGACACCGCGGAGCACTCGCCCGAGCTGATCGGCCCGGCCACCCGGGCCCTCCTGGTCCGGTACGCGGTGACCGCCGGGCTCGTCTCCGCCCGGGACGCCATGCGGCGGATGCGCCTGCTGCTGGCCGAGCCCTCCGACCCGCTCACGGAACCCTTCCTGCTGGGCACGGCCGCCGCGGTCGCCCAGTGGGCCGACGAACTGGACGAGGCGGAAGGGCTGGTGGACCGGGGGCTGGCCGGGCAGCGCCACGACCTGCTGCATCCGATGCACGACGCGCTGGTCCACACCCGCGCCGACATCGCCGCCGCCCGGGGCGTCCACGGCTGGCTGCCCGTCGAACCCCCGGTCTTCCCGGAATCCGGGCCCGGCAACGTCCAGGCCCACGTGCTGCTCGGGCTGGTCGCCCAGGACCGGACCGCCGAGGCGCGGCGGCTGGCCGGCGCGTTCGACCTGCGCGCGGCGGCGGAATCCTGGGAGCTGAACCGTTTCCTTTACGCGCGGGGGGTGCAGCGGGCCGCGGACGGCGACACCGCCGGGGCCCTGCACGACTTCCTGGAGTGCGGGCGCCGCCAGCTCGCCCGCGAGGTCCGCAGCCCGGTCGTCACACCCTGGCGGTCGGCCGCCGCGGAGTGCTGGCTCGCGCTGGGCGCGCCCCGCGAAGCGATCACCCTGGCCGAGGAGGAGCTGCGCCTCGCCCGGATCTGGGGCACCCCCCGCACGGTCGGCCGGGCCCTGCGGGCGCTCGGCACCGTCACCGGTGGGCGGCGCGGCCTCGAACTCGGCGAGCGGGCCGTCCTGCTGCTCCGGGACGGGCCCGACGGCACCGGTCCGGAACTCGCGCACGCGCTGCTGGCGCAGGGCCGGGCGCTGATCGCGGCGGGGGACCGGGCCCAGGCCAGGGACCGGCTCCGGGAGGCCGCCGTACTCGCCGAACGCCTGGGCGCGCTGCGCGTGCGCGCACTCGCCGAGCAGACCCTGCGCGCCGGCGGCGGCCGGCGCACCACCGCCGCGCGGACCGGCTCGGGGTCCCTGACCGGCAGCGAACTGCGGATCGCCCGGCTCGCCGCCGACGGGCGCACCAACACGGAGATCGCGGGACTGCTGCACCTCGCCCGGCGCACCGTGGAGACCCACCTCACCAGCACCTACAAGAAACTCGGCATCCGGCGGCGCGGCGAACTGCGACGCGCCCTGACCCCGGACGAGAGCCTGCCGCCCGCCCCCCTCGCCTACTGCGACCAGGGCACGGGCTGAACCGGCCGCGGGCGCCCGGGGCCCCGGCCCGGCCCGCTGCCGACCCCGCCGTACGCCTGCGAAGCCGGTCGAAGTCGGAACGGTGGGGGAGCCGGGCCGGGGCTGCGGCGTGCGGGATCTCCCGCCCGCCCCGCTGTCGGCCGCGGTGTGCGGTGAAGCGCTGAGCGCGGCGGCCCCGCCCTACGCCTGCGGAGCCGGGGCGAGACGGAACGGCGGCGGAGCCGGGGGGCCGTGGGGAGGGCCGTGCCGCAAAACCGGCCGGGTGCGTAGGGTTTCCCGCCGGGCCCGCTGCCGGTCGCGGCGGGCGGCAGGGCGTTGTCCGCCCGGCTCAGCCGTACGCTGCGAAGCCGGTCGGAGACGGACCGGCGGCGTAGCCGGGCCGGGGCTGCGGGCGTACGGGATCTCCCGCCCGCCCCGCTGTCGGTCGCGGTGGGCGGCGGAGCGCTGAGCGCGGCGGCCCCGCCGTACGCCTGCGGAGCCGGCCGGAGTCGGAACGGCGGCGGAGCCGGGCCGGGGCCCGTGGGGAGGCTGTGCCGCCGAACCGACGGGTGCGTACCGTCTTTCCCGCCCGGTCCGCTGCCGGCCGCCACGCGCGGCAGCGCGCTGGACGGGCGCCCGTCGCCCGCCCTTGCCGCCGGGCGGAGACGGAACGCCGGGGGAGCCGGGCCGGGTCCACCCGCCGGGCACGGTGGAGCCGCTCGGAGTGCCGGCCGGGCCGGCCGCCTCCCGGTGCCGGACCGGCTCGCCGCTCGGCCGGCCCCCGGTGCGGAACCGGCCCGCCCGCGCCCGGTGCCGGACCGGCCCGTCGGCTCACATGCCGTCCCCGCCCAGCGCGTCAGCGTGCCCGCGTGCGTCGTTTCCGGGTCAGAAGGCCAGGCCCACGTGGGCGAGGGCCTGCTTCAGGAGGGCGCCGTGGCCGCCCGGCATCTCGCTCTGCACGGCCACGGACGCCGCCTCATGGGGGCTGAACCAGACGAGGTCGAGCGCGTCCTGCCGGGGCCGGCAGTCACCGGTGACCGGCACGACGTACGCGAGGGACACGGCGTGCTGGCGCGGGTCGTGGTACGGCGTGATGCCCACCGTCGGGAAGTACTCCGCGACCGTGAACGGTTGCAGCGAGGCGGGGACGCGGGGCAGCGCGACCGGGCCGAGGTCCTTCTCCAGGTGGCGCAGCAGCGCGTCGCGGACCCGCTCGTGGTGCAGTACGCGGCCGGAGACCAGGGTCCGGCTGACCGTGCCGTCCGGGCCGATGCGCAGCAGCAGCCCGATGCTGGTGACCTCACCGCTGTCGTCCACGCGCACGGGCACGGCCTCGACGTACAGGATCGGCATCCGGGCCCTGGCCATGTCCAGTTCGTCCGTGGTCAGCCAGCCGGGCGTGGTCTCGGTCATGTCAGACATTGCTTGATCATACTTTCCGGGCGGGGCGCACGCGGGAACCGCGGGCGGGTCAGGGTTTGACGGCGACCGCGCCGTACTGCGGCACCACGGCCGCACCCGGCCCGGCGCGCCACCGCGAGCACGGCACCAGACCCGGTTCGACCGGCTCCAGGCCGTCGAGGAACGCGGCGACCTCGGTACGGCTGCGGGCGGTGATCGGCGGGGTGGCGTGGGCGTTCCAGAACTCCATCGCGGCCCTGTTGCCCTCGCCGCCCGCCTCCCGGTCGTACGTCGGGTGGGTGAGGACCAGGTGGCTGCCGGAGGGGACCGCCGCCATCAGCCGCCGCACGATGTCCGCGGCCTCGTCGGTGTCGGGCACGAAGTTGAGGATGCCCAGCAGCAGCACCGCGACCGGGCGGTCCAGGTCGAGGGTGCCGGCGGCGAGCCGGAGGATGTCCCGCGGTGCGCGCACGTCGGCGTCGACGTAGTCGGTGGCGCCCTCGGGGGAGCCGGTGAGCAGCGAGCGGGCGTGCACCAGCACGATCGGGTCGTTGTCGACGTACACGATCCGCGACTCGGGCGCGATCCGCTGGGCGATCTCGTGGGTGTTGTCGGCGGTGGGCAGGCCGGTGCCGATGTCGAGGAACTGGCGCGTGCCGCGCTCGGCGGCCAGGAAGCGCACCGCCCGGTGCAGGAAGCCGCGGTCCGCGCGGGCCACGGCCCGGATCACCGGGAACATCCCGGCGATGTGGTCGCCGACCCGCTGGTCGACCTCGTAGCTGTCCTTGCCGCCGAGCCAGTGGTTCCAGACCCGCGCGTTGTGCGCCACGGAGGTGTTCAGCCGCGCCGGACCGGCCGCCCGCACATCGTCCTCGCTCACGTCGCCGCCCTCCTGCCGTGCCGTGCTCCGCGGCCATTGTGCCGCCCCCTGATCGCGCTGTCCCGGGAAACGCGAGGTGTGACGGTCCGGGCACCGTCCGGGGTGCCGCCGGGCATGCGGAACACTGGACACCGGGCGCCCGCCGCCCGCCCCCGCCATCCCGTCCCCGGCCGGAAGAAGGACATGTCCGCCACGCCCGCCCACCTCCTCGGCAGCCCGCTCCCGCCCGTCGGCCCCGCGGGCATCCGCCTGATCGTCACCGACCTGGACGGAACCCTGCTGGACGAGGCCCAGCGGATACCCGACGGCCTCTGGCCGGTGCTCGCGGAACTGCGCCGCCGCGGGGTGCTGTTCAGCCCGGCCAGCGGCCGCCAGTACGCCACCCTGGCCCGGCAGTTCGCCCAGGTCGCCGAGGGCATGGTGTTCATCGCGGAGAACGGCACCTACGTGGTCCGCGACGGCGTGGAGCTGAGCTCCGACCCGCTGGACCGCGCCGTCGCAGCGGACCTCGCCCGGACGGTACGGCGGCTGGCGGCCGGCGGCGCCGACGTGGGCGCCGTGGTCTGCGGCAAGCGGTCGGCGTACGTCGAGCGGAGCGACGAGGCGTTCCTCGCGGAGGTGCGCAAGTACTACGTCGAGCACCGGGTCGTCGAGGACGTCACCGCCGTCGAGGACGACGTGCTCAAGGTGGCGCTGTTCGACTTCGGCTCCGCCGAGCACACCACCGCCCCGGCCCTGGAGCCGTTCACGGCCACCCACCGGGTCGTCGTCTCCGGTGAGCACTGGCTCGACGTCATGAGCCGCACGGCCGACAAGGGCGCCGCCGTGCGCGGCCTCCAGCGCGAGCTGGGCATCACGCCCGCCCAGACCATGGTGTTCGGGGACTACCTCAACGACCTGGGGATGCTGGACGCGGCCGAGTGGTCCTTCGCCATGGCCAACGCCCACCCGGAGGTGCTCCGCCGGGCCCGTCACGTCGCCCCGTCCAACGGCGAACACGGCGTGCTGCGGACCGTCGCCCGGCTGCTGGGCGGGTGACGCGGCCCCCCGGGCACCCACACCGGCCGGTCGCGCTCGCGCCGCGGTCCCCGGCCGGTCAGGGCTTGAGCGCGACCGCGCCGTACAGCGAGACCGGGCCGTCGGCGGGCGGCTCGTCCGGACGCCAGTCGGCCACCGACACGATGCCCGGCTCCAGCAGGTCGAGCCCCTCGAAGAACGCGCCCACCTGGGCGCGCGAGCGGGCGACCAGGGTCACCCCGCCCGCCGCGTAGGCCGCGATCCCCTTGTGGACGTTCTCCGGTTCGAAGTCGGCGGTCATGGTGGACAGCACCAGCGCGCTGCCCGGCGCCAGCGCGCCGAGGAGCGTGCCGACCAGCTCGCGGGCGCCGTCCTCGTCGGGGACGAAGTGCAGCAGGGCGATGAGGGAGAGGGCCACCGGGCGGTCGAGGTCCAGGACGCGGGCGGCCCGTTCCAGGATGCCGCGCGGGTCGCGGGCGTCGGCCTGCACGTACTCCGTCACGCCCTCGGGGGTGCCGCGCAGCAGCGCGTGCGCGTGGGCCAGCACGATGGGGTCGTTGTCGACGTAGACCACACGGGCGTCCGGGGCCACCGACTGGGCGATCTGGTGCAGGTTGGGCTCGGTCGGTATGCCGGTGCCGACGTCCAGGAACTGGCGGATCCCCGTCTCCGCGGCGAGCGCGCGGGTGCTGCGGCGCATGAACGCGCGGTTGGCGCGGGCCGCCTTGGGGGCGTCCCCGTCCATCCCGGCGATGCGCCGGCCGAGCCGCTCGTCGACCGGGTAGTTGTCCTTGCCGCCCAGGAACCAGTCGTACACCCGCGCCGGGTGCGGCCGGGTGGTGTCGATCTCCTGGCCGTCCCGGCTGTCCTGACTGTCCCGCCTGTCCTGGGTGTCCGGGCCGATCCCCGCCACGTGCCGCTCCTCGGTCCGTCCGGTCCCGGCGGTCGGACCGGGACGTGCGGGGAGCAGTCTCGCACGATCACGAGGCGCGGCGCAGGCACTCTTCGGCCACCTGTTCGTCCAGGGCCACGCGGACCAACGCGGTCGCCAGTACGGCCGGTTGGGTGTCCGGGGCCAGCCCGGCGAGCTCGCCGGGATCCTCGGGCAGGCCGAGCCGGGCGGCACCGGACAGGGCCTTGCCGTCGAGGTAGGGGGCGATGTCCGGCCAGACCCGCTGGACCTCGCGGAGGAAGATGGAAGCGCCGGCCGGCCCGATGCCCGGCTCCTCCCGCAGGAGCCGGGCGAGCGCGTCCGCGTCGCCCGGCGCCTCGCGGTGCAGCCGGCGCAGGTCGCCGCCCCAGCGTTCGGTCAGCAGGACGGCGCCGTCGCCGAGCTGGGTGGCGGTCCGCTCGTCGTAACGGCGGTAGCCGCCCCGGCCGAGCGCCTCCACCCGCCGCCGGTGGCCCGCCCCGGCCATCCGGCGGGGGGTGTCCAGACCGTCCTCGTGCAGAGCCCGGGCGGCGGCCACCGCGACGGATGCCCGGATCCGGGCGCTGAGCAGCAGGGACAGCACCAGGAGCCGGTACAGCGGCTGCGGGGTGTCCGCCAGCCGGATGCCCGCCTCCTCGGCGTACGTCCGCCCGCACCCGGACACCAGCTCCCGCACGACCCGTTCGTCGCGGCACACGGCCTACGGCTTCAGCGGGTCGTGGCCCAGGGTCATCAGCCGGTGCCGGCGGCGGGTGTCCTCCGGCGTGCGCTCCGGCTCCGGCTCGTTCTCCGGGTCGGCCAGGCCGCCGACGGTGTCGACGACCTTGTACATGACCCGGACGTCGTCGTCGGTGAGGTCGGTGCGGCGCTTCTGCAGGATCGCTAGGACGTGCTGACCGGTGGGTGTGCCGGCCTGGTCCGGCAGCGGTTCCGTCTCCTCCGCGGCGTCCCGGACCTTCAGCCAGGCCGCGAGTTCCGCGGAGGTCATGTTCACCACGCGGTGGAAGTCCTCCCACAGCGCGTCGAGTTCCAGGGCGTCGGCCACGGATCGCTCCTTTCGCGCGGGGCCGGTCCGGTCAGCCGGACGCGTCGTCCCGCGGGTGGTTCTCGGCCTGGAACATCCAGCGCTCCTTCTCCAGGTCGGCCGTGATGGCGATCAGCAGATCCTGGGTGACGGGGTCGGCCTTCTCGGTCGCCTCGATGCGCTCGCGCAGCCGGCCGACGGCCGCCTCCAGCGACGACACCATCAGCTCCACCACCTCGGTGTCGCGCAGCCAGCCGTCCTTGGTGCCGGGCAGCGCGAAGGTCGAGGCGATGGTCTCCGGCCGGCCGTCCGGCGGCACGCCCAGCGCGGACGCGCGCTCGGCCACGGTGTCGGAGTGGGCGCGGGCCGTGGCGACCACCTCGTCGAGCTGGAGGTGGATCGACCGGAACCGCGGGCCCACGATGTTCCAGTGCGCCTGCTTGCCGATCAGCGACAGTCCCAGCAGGTCGACCAGGGTCTCCTGGAGGGCGGTCCCGGTGATGCCGAGCGCTTCCTCCGGCAGTGTGCTCCTGACCACGGTCATGGTGGACCGACCCCTTTCGTGCAGATGTCTTCTGTCATGTCCGGAAATCCGGGTGCCCGCGCCGCCGGGGGGCAAACCGGCTGATCAGTGGGGCGCCGGGAGCGGGCTCGCGGACGTGGCGCACGTCTCGCCGCGGAGCCCCGGCGCGGGCCCCGGGGAGCTTCCCAGCGGGGCGGCCGGAGGTCTATAGTCCAAAACTAGCAGTGCTAATTAATAGTGCTGCGCCGGTCCGTGCTGATCCACAACGTCGTAGGTCAGGAGTCCCCGCCGTGCGTCCCGTCCACTTCGCGACCGCCCGCCGCACCCCCATCGGCAAGCTGCGCGGCGCCCTGTCCTCCGTCCGCCCCGACGACCTGGCCGCGGCCGTGATCCGGCGCCTCGTCGCCGACGTGCCCGCGCTCGACCCGGCCCGGATCGACGACGTCTACTGGGGCGCCGCCAACCAGGCCGGCGAGGACAACCGCAACGTCGCCCGCATGGCCGCCCTGCTCGCCGGACTGCCCGACTCCGTGCCCGGCGCCACCGTCAACCGGCTGTGCGCCTCCGGCCTTGAAGCGGTCACCGCCGCCGCCCGGACCATCGCCGCGGGCGAGGCCGACGTCGTCGTCGCCGGCGGCTCCGAGTCGATGAGCCGCGCCCCCTTCGTCCTGCCCCGCCCCGACGAGGCACTGCCGCAGCGCGTCGAGACCCACGACACCCGGCTCGGCTGGCGGCTGGTCAACCCCGCCATGAAGGAGCTGCACGGCCTGCTCTCCATGGGCGAGACCGCCGAGGAGGTCGCCGCCCGGCACGGCGTCTCCCGGGCCCGGCAGGACGCGTTCGCCCTGCGCAGCCACCGGCTGGCCGCCGCCGCGCGCGGCAAGGGCCTCTTCGACGCCGAACTGCTGCCCGTGACCCGCCCGGACGGCACCACCGTCGAGCAGGACGAGTGCGTGCGCGAGGACACCTCGCTGGAGAAGCTGTCCCGGCTCAGGCCGGTCTTCAGGCCCGACGGCACCGTCACCGCCGGGAACGCCTCGCCCATGAACGACGGCGCCGCCGGCCTGCTGCTGGTGAGCGAGGACGTCCTGGACGAGCTGGGCCTCGAATCCCTCGGCCGGTACGTCGCGGGCGCCTCCGCCGGCGTCCACCCCGACGTGATGGGCCTCGGACCGGTCCCCGCCACGCGCAAGGCGCTGGCCCGGGCCGGCTGGGAGATGGGGGACGTCCGGGAGGCCGAGTTCAACGAGGCGTTCGCCGCGCAGGCACTCGCCTGCGTCGACCGGCTCGGCATCGACCCGGAGCTGGTGAACCCCACCGGCGGCGCCATCGCCCTCGGCCACCCCCTCGGCTGCTCCGGCGCCCGCATCCTCACCACCCTGCTGCACCGGATGCGGCGCACGGGCGCGGAGCGCGGACTCGCCACCATGTGCGTGGGGGTCGGCCAGGGGACGGCGGTGCTGGTCGAGCGCCCCTGAGGGTTCCCCGCGGGGAACCGGTACCACGAGCCGCAGCAAGAAACGGAGCACCACGCCCATGGCAACCCTGTCCGTCGCCGCCGTCCTCGCCGAGAACGCCCGGCGCCGCCCCGGTACGACCGCCCTCGTCGAGGGCGACCTGCGGCTCACCTTCGCCGAGGTGTGGCGGCGGGCGCTGGCCCGGGCGGGCGCGCTCACCGCCCTCGGGGTGCGGCCCGGCGACCGGGTCGCCCTGATGGCCCCGAACACCGCCGAGTTCCCCGTCGCCTACTACGCGATCGCCGCGGCCGGCGCCGTCGCCGTCCCCGTGCACCTGCTGCTGTCGCCCGGCGAGGTCGAGCACGTGCTGGCGGACAGCGGGGCGTCCCTGCTGCTCGTCCACCCCGCCCAGGCCGCGACCGGCCGGGCCGCCGCGGACGCCACGGGCGTGCGCACCGTCACCCTGGGCGCGGAGTTCGACGCGCTCGCGGCGGACGCCGGGCCACTGCCCTCCTACGTCACCCGGACCGCCGACGACCCGGCGGTGATCATCTACACCAGCGGTACGACCGGGGTCCCCAAGGGCGCCGTCCTCAGCCACCTCAACCTGGTGATGAACGCGACCGTCAACGCCTTCGACGCCCACGACGTCCGGGCCGGCGACATCGCCCTCGGCGCGCTGCCGCTGTTCCACGCCTTCGGCCAGACGGTCTCGCTCAACTCCACCTGGCGCGCCGGCGCCACGCTCGTGCTGCTGCCCCGCTTCGACGCGGCCCGCGCCATCGAGCTGATGGTGCGCGAGGGCGTGAACACCTTCCACGGCGTGCCCACCATGTTCGTGGCCCTCGCGGCGGCCGCCGCCGACGCGGCGGAGCTGCCCGCGCTGCGCCTGTGCGTCTCCGGCGGCGCCTCGCTGCCGGCCGCCGTGCTGGAACGGTTCGAGGCCGCGTTCGGAGCGCGCATCCACGAGGGGTACGGCCTGTCGGAGACCTCCCCGGCCGCGACCGTCAACCAGCCGGCGTTCGGCACGCGGCCCGGCACCATCGGCCACCCGCTGTGGGGCGTCGACGTGGAGATCGCCCGCGCCGAGGCGGAGGACCGGATCGAGCTGCTGCCGCCGGGCGAGCTGGGCGAGGTCGTCGTCCGCGGCCACAACGTCTTCTCCGGCTACCTCGGCCGCCCCGAGGCCACCGCGGAGGCCCTGGTGGATGGCTGGTTCCGCACCGGCGACCTCGGGACCAAGGACGACGAGGGCTTCCTGCGGATCGTCGACCGCAAGAAGGACGTCATCATCCGCGGCGGCTACAACGTCTACCCCAGGGAGGTCGAGGAGGTCCTGATGCGCCACCCGGGCGTCGCCCAGGTCGCCGTCATCGGGCTGCCCGACGAACTGCACGGCGAGGAGGTCTGCGCCGTCGTCGTCCCGGCACCGGGCGCGGACGTCGACGCCGCCGAGGTCACCGCGTGGTCCAAGGAGCACCTCGGCCGGCACAAGTACCCCCGGCGCGTGGAGCTCACCGACGCGATGCCGCTGGGCCCCAGCATGAAGGTGCTCAAGCGGGAGCTGCGGACGCAGTACGCGGTCCGGGGCTGACGACCGGCGGCCCCCTCCCGGTCGCCCGCCCCGCGGGACGGTCATTGGGCCCCGGGCTTGTCCGGACATATGATCGGTCCCCGCATGAACACGATGACGCTCTGGCACCTGTCCGGCTGGGAGTTCGCCGCCCTCGCCTTCGCGGCCCTGCTCGTGGGCTTCTCCAAGACCGCGGTCAGCGGGGCCAACACGGTCAGCCTCGCGGTCTTCGCGGCGGTCCTGCCCGCCCGCGCCTCCACCGGCGTGCTGCTGCCCCTCCTGATCGCCGGCGACGTGCTCGCCGTCCTCACCTACCGGCGCCACGCGCACTGGCCCACGCTCTGGCGGCTGTTCCCGGCCGTCGCGGTGGGCGTGGTCGCCGGCACCCTGTTCCTGGTGTGGGCCGGCGACGGAACCGTCCGCACCTCCATCGGCGCGATCCTGCTGCTGATGGCCGGGATCACCGTGTGGCGCCGGCGGACCGCCGGGATGACCGCGGCCCCGGACGAGGTGTCGACCCGGGCGGGCCGGGTGAAGGCGCGCTCGTACGGCGTGCTCGGCGGGTTCACGACGATGGTCGCCAACGCGGGCGGCCCCGTGATGTCGCTGTACCTGCTCTCCGCCGGCTTCCGCAAGCTCGGCTTCCTCGGCACCTCCGCGTTCTTCTTCCTCATCGTGAACGTCTCCAAGGTGCCGTTCAGCGCGGGCCTCGGCCTGATCGACGGGGACTCCCTGCTCCTCGACGCCGCGCTGGTGGTGTTCGTGGTGCCGGGCGCGCTGCTCGGCAAGTGGGCCGTGCACCGGATCGACCAGCGGCTGTTCGAGCAACTGGTGATCGCGGCCACCGTCGTGGGCGGCCTCCAGCTGCTGCTGCGCTAGGACGGGCAGCGGCCGCGGTCCCGCGACCCCGTACCCTCACCCCCATGCCCGCGCACGTCCTGATCCTCGGCGGCACCACCGAGGCCCGCCTCCTCGCCGCCGATCTCGCCGCCCGGCCCGGGATCCGGGTCACCACCTCTTTGGCTGGCCGGGTCGCGCGGCCGGGCGCGCTCGCGGGCGAGGTGCGGACCGGCGGCTTCGGCGGTGCGCCGGGCCTGGCCGGGTGGCTGCGCACGCACCGGGTGGACGCCCTGGTCGACGCCACCCACCCCTTCGCCGGGACCGTCACCGCCCACGCGGCCGAGGCGGCGGCGGCCGCCGCGGTGCCGGCGGTCGTCCTGCGCCGCCCCGGCTGGCGGCCGGTCCCCGGCGACCGCTGGTACGACGTCCCGTCCCTGGCCGGGGCCGCCGAGGCGCTGCCCGGCCTCGGACGCCGGGTCTTCCTCAGCACCGGGCGCCTCGGCCTCGCCGCGTTCGCCCACCTGAGCGGCGTGCACTTCGTCGTGCGGTCGGTCGACCCGCCCGAGCCGCCGATGCCGCCGGACACCGAGACGGTCCTCGCCCGCGGCCCGTTCACCGTCGCCGGCGAGCTGCGGCTGCTGCGCGCCCACCGCATCGACGTCCTGGTGACCAAGGACAGCGGCGGCGAGGCCACGGCCGCGAAGCTGACCGCGGCACGCGACCTGCGCCTGCCCGTCGTCGTCGTACGCCGGCCCGCGCTGCCGGACGGCGTCACGGCGGTGCCCGACGTGCCGGATGTGCTGCGCTGGCTGGGTCTCGGCCCGCAGTGACCGTCAGGCGTCGCCCGGGTTCCGGCGCAGCAGGTAGGTGTCCATGATCCAGCCCTTGCGCTCCCGCGCCTCGGCCCGCAGCCGTTCGATGCGCGGACCGGCCTCGGCGATCGGCCCGGAGACCAGGATCTCGTCCGGCGTGCCGATGTAGGCCCCCCAGTAGATGTCCATGTCCTCCCCGGCGTACCGCCGGAACGACTGGTGGGCGTCCAGCATCACGACCACGTCGTCCACGCCCTCGGGGAACCCCTCGGCCAGCCGCCGCCCGGTGGTGATCTGCACCGGCCGGGCGACCCGGTTCAGCCCCGTGCGGTGCCGGGCGACCAGCGCGGAGACACTGCTGACCCCGGGCACCACGTCGTAGCGGAACTCCACCGCGCCCCGCTCCAGCACCTCGTCGAGGATCCCCAGCGTGCTGTCGTACAGCGCCGGATCACCCCACACCAGGAAGGCGCCGGTGCCGTCCTCGGGCAGCTCCTCGGCGATCAGCCGCTCGTAGATCCCGGCACGGGCGCTGCGCCAGTCGCCGACGGCCGGCGAGTAGGCCGTCCCGCCCGCCCGCCGGTCCCGCTCCGGGTCCCGGGCCTCCACCACCCGGTAGGACCCCGCAGGCAGGTGCGCGTCGAGCATGTCCCGCCGGAGCCGGGTCAGGTCGCTCTTCACCTCGCCCTTGTCGAGCAGGAAGAACACGTCCGTGCCGCGCAGCGCCTTGACCGCCTGGAGGGTCAGCTGGTCCGGGTCGCCCGCACCGATACCGATGACATGAATCTCTCGCACGCCCCGAGTCTGCCGCATGCCCCCGGCGGCCCGCCCACCGCCTCCGCGCGCCCCGCGCAGCCCTCGTCCGGCCCCGCCCGAAGCCCCGGGGCGGGCCCTCCTCGCCGCGCCGCGCCCGGGGCCCCGCTCAGGGGCCCAGCCGGGGTGCCTCGGAGCGGGCGTCCACCGGGCCCGGGCCCCGCTCCACCCGGTCCGCCAGCTCCCGCGCCCACCCGGCGATCCCCGCCAGGTCCAGGCCGTAGGGCCGGTCCTCGCCCCGCGCGCCCTGCCACTCCCCGACCGCGCCCGCACCGCGCCGCAGCAGCCGCGCCCCGCCGACGGCGTTCCCGCGGGCCGCGTGCGTGAGACCCACCGCGAGCTGCGCCAGCCCCCGCCACAGCGCGCGCTCGTCCGCCGGCCCCGACTTCCAGGCGTCCTCGAACACCTCGTGCGCGTGGAACGGACGCCCCGCCGCCAGCAGCGCCTGCGCCTGCGCGACCGTCTCCCGCGGCGCCCGCACGATCCCCTCCGGCTGCCGGGGCACACCCTCGGCGCCGTAGGGCAGCGGCCGCCCCAGCCCGTCCCGGGGCCGCGCGTTCCGGGCCCGCCCGGTCTGGTCCCGGTCCCTGGCATCCGATGCGCCCGTGTTCGTCATGGCGCCGATTGTCCCTCGCCCCGCGGGGTCTCCTCCGGACCACCCCCGGCGTGGGGTAAAGTACTGTCCGCACGATCACGCGGCAGGCCGCGTGTGAGCGTGACGGGACGTGGCGCAGCTTGGTAGCGCACTTGACTGGGGGTCAAGGGGTCGCAGGTTCAAATCCTGTCGTCCCGACTTGCGAGAACGCGGGTCGTGAGGGCCGCACCGGAGGTTTCCGGTGCGGCCCTCACGCGTGTCCGGTCCGCTCAGCCCCGTCGTACGGTGACGGTGACCGGGTGCCCCGGCGCGGCGAGCAGCCAGGCCCGGCCGGGGGAGCGGCGCAGGACGCGGGCGCCGCCGTCGGCCGTGATCCGCCAGGAGCCCGGCGGCAGGGACAGGGCGGTCACCCGGGGACCGCGGGCGGCCGCGCGGTAGGACAGCCGGTACACGCCCGTCCGGGAGTCGTACGACGCGGAGCGGACCGAGCCCGCCACGCTCTCCGCGTACGGCTCGGCGGTCAGCTCCTTGTTGGGGTGGAAGGCGCCGGTGCCGTCGACCGCGCAGTACCCGCCGCCGTAGCACCACACGTAGCCCGTCCAGCCGGAGGCGTAGCGGTCCAGGGAGGCCAGGGCGTCGCGGTAGAAGCGGTTCATGTGGGGCAGGGAGCTGTCCGGCGGGCCCCACTCGCCGACCGCGACCGGGACCCGGTGGCGCCGGGGGTACACGGTGACGGCCCGCTCGTACGCCTCGATCCAGCCGGCCCCGGGGTCGTAGTCGCCGCCCGCCTCCATCGCGGTGTCGTAGAAGTGCGGCGCGTACACGACCCGCGGATCGCGGACGCGGCCGAGGCCGGTCGGCACGCCCTCGCCCACGGCCGGGGTCGGCTCGACGAACAGCCAGGCGTCCCGGCCGGCCGGCCGGACGGCGTCGGCCAGGCGGTTGTACATGGGGGTGAGCTGGTCGCGCTCGATCCTGCGCGCGGCCGTCGCGAGGTCCTCGCCGGGCCGCGGTTCCCCCATCGGTTCGTTGATCAGGTCGTAGCCGAGCACGGCCGGGTGGTGGGCGAAGCGGGTGGCGAGCGTACGCCACATCGCCGCCTGCGCGCGGCGCAGGTCCTCGTCCTCGTACAGGTGGGTGAACGCGCGCTGCACGGCCGGTTCGAAGTACTCGGCGAACCAGTCGCCGGGATGCGGGGTGAACGGCAGCCCGTCGGTCCTGGTCGCCCACTCGGGGATCCCGCGGTGGCCGAAGGCGGGCCCGAAGACGTCCTGGTGGGCGTCGATCACCACCCGGACGCCGTACCGCGCGGCCCAGTCCAGGATGCGGCCGATCCGGCGCAGGTACTCCTCGCTGTACCGGCCGGGCCGGGGCTCCAGGTCGTCCCAGAAGATCAGCAGCCGGGCGGCGTCGAAACCGCGGGCGCGCATGTCGCGCAGGTGGCGCTCGGTGATGGCGGTGAGGGCCTCCCGGCCGCGGTGCGCCTTGTCCTCGATGTTCCAGCCGTGCAGGGTGAGCGCCCGGCCCTGCCGGTCGGTGAGCCGGGGTATGTCCTGCCCGGTCTCCCGGGCGTTGGCGGTGGTGGTGGCGTGGGCGGTGGCGGTGGCGGGGGCAAGCAGCGCGGCGACGACCGCGCTCGCCGTCAGAATCGCTCGCAGCACTTCGGGACCTCCGGGCCGGCGACGTGGTGCCGGGCATCCCATCAGCAGCCGGGGCACTCTTCAAGAGCCTTGACTTCGCGTGCACTTCAAGCTGAAGACTCCCGTGGCACCGGCCGCACCGGCCCCGCACAGGAGGAACCGCCATGAAGTACCGCACGATAGGCACCGACCCCGCCACCCGCCGGGAGGTGAGCGTGCTCGCGCTCGGCGCGATGCTGTTCGGGTCGCGGACCGACGAGAAGACGTCCTTCGCCGTGCTCGACCGCTACGTGGAGGCGGGCGGCACCTTCATCGACACGTCCGACAACTACGCCTTCTGGGAGGACGGGGGTCAGGGCGGGCAGAGCGAGGAGCTGCTCGGGCGCTGGCGGCGCAGCCGGGGTGTCGGGGGCGAGGTCGTCGTCGCCACCAAGCTCGGCGCCCGTCCGCTCGCGCCCGGCACCGGCTTCACGGACAACGCCGAGGGGCTGTCCGCGAAGGTCGTCCGCGAGTCCGCCGACCGCAGCCGGGAACGGCTCGGGGTGGACCGGCTCGACCTGCTGTACGCGCACATCGAGGACCACGCCGTCCCGCTCCGGGAGACCGTCGAGGGCTTCGCCGCGCTCGTCGCCGAAGGGACCGTCGGCCTGCTCGGCGTCAGCAACCACGCGGTGTGGCGGGTGGAGCGGGCCCGCGCCCTCGCGGCGGCCGCGGGACTGCCCGGCTACGACGTCCTCCAGTACCAGCACAGCTACCTGCGCCCGCGCACCGACGTACCGAGCGGGCTGTTCCCGGACGGCAGTCTCGGCGGCACCGACGCCCAGCTCCGCAGCTATCTGCGGGCGGAGCCGCAGCTTGCCCTGGTCGCCTACTCGCCGCTGCTGGGCGGCGCCTACACCCGCTCCGACAAGCCGCTGCCCCCGGACTACGACCATCCCGGCACCCCGGCCCGCCTCACGGCGCTGCGCGAGGTGGCCCGGCAGACCGGGGCCACCGTCAACCAGGTCGTGCTGGCCTGGCAACTGGGCGGCGAACTGCCCGTGATACCGCTCGTCGGCGCCTCCTCGGTGGCGCAGCTCGACGAGTCCCTCGCCGCCGTCGACCTCGAACTCACCGCTGAGCAGAGGGCGTTGCTGGACGCGGCCCACTGACCGCGCGGCCCGGCCCCGGCCGGGGCCGGGCCTGGGCGGGGCGAGGGTGTCCACGCCGGGTCCACGCCTGCGACCGAGGGTGAGGTGATGTCCTGACAAAGCCTTGACAGGGGGTCCGGCAGGGTTTTGTATCCCCTCCCGACGCATCCGCGTTCCTCGCCCCGCCGCCCCACAGTGAGAGGTGCAGGAAAGATGGACCGACCTTCGCGTCCCCGCTCCCGCGGACCGGCCCCCCTCGTGGCCCTGGCCGCCGCGGCGGCCCTCACCCTGGCCGGCTGCTCCAGCGGCCACGGGGGCGGGAAGGCCGAGGAGGCCGCGGCGGACACCGCCGCGGGCCGGGCCGGCACCCCCCGCATGACCGTCGCGCTGGTCACCCACCAGACGCCCGGCGACACCTTCTGGGACACGGTGCGCAAGGGCGCGGAGGCCGCGGCGGCCAAGGACAACGTCGAACTCGTCTACTCCGCCGACCCGAACGCCGGCAACCAGGCCGGCCTGGTGCAGAACGCGATCGACCGGAAGGTGGACGGCATCGCGCTCACCCTGGCCAAGCCCGGCCCGATGCGGGGCGCGCTCGCGCGGGCGCGGCAGGCCGGCATCCCGGTGGTCGGCCTCAACTCCGGTGTCGACGAGTGGAAGAGGCTCGGCCTGCTGGAGTTCTTCGGGCAGGACGAGGGCGTGGCGGGCGAGGCGTTCGGTGACAAGCTGGACGCCACCGGCGCGAAGAGGATCGTCTGCGTCATCCACGAACAGGGCAACGTCGGCCTCACCCAGCGCTGCGACGGCGTGCGCCGGACGTTCGACGGCACCACCGAGACCCTGTACGTCAACGGCACCGACATGCCGTCCGTGCGGTCCACGATCACGGCGAAGCTGAAGCAGGACGGCGACGTCGACACCGTCGTCACCCTCGGCGCCCCCTTCGCCCTGACCGCGGTCCGGTCGGTGGGCGACGCCGGCGGCAAGGCGAAGGTGGCCACGTTCGACCTCGACGAGCAGCTCGTCGAGGCGGTGCGGGAGGGCACCGTCGAGTTCGCCGTCGACCAGCAGCCCTACCTCCAGGGCTACCTCGCGGTCGACGCGCTGTGGCTCTACGAGAACAACGGCAACTACAGCGGCGGCGGGGAGCAGCCGGTGCTCACCGGCCCGGCCTTCGTCGACCGGTCCAACGTCGACGAGGTCGCCCGGCACGCCGCGAAGGGCACCCGGTGACGAGCACGCCCCGGCCGGCGGTGGACCGGCCCCCGGCGTCCGGACCCGGGCGGGCCGCCGTCTGCCGTCCGCCGCTCCCGCGGCCGTGGGCCCGGCCCGAGGCGGGCGCCGTCCTCGTCACCCACGACCCGCGCCACGCCCATCCGGTCGGCGACCACTTCATCGTCCTCTGCCGGGGCACCCTGGAACCGTCCGCCGACCGCGACGAGACCTCACCGGAGGACCTGACCGACCTCATGGCCGGCGGCGCCGAGCCGACGGCCCTCGGGCACGAACCGGCCCGGGCCCGCGACGCCGGCGGACCGCCCGGGGAGGGCGGCCCCACCGCACCCATGGCGACCCCGCCGGAAGGAACACCCTGACATGGCTCACCCCACCCCCCTCGACCGCATCCGGGTCGGCTCGGCCCCCGACTCCTGGGGCGTGTGGTTCCCCGACGACCCGCGCCAGGTGCCCTGGGACCGCTTCCTCGACGAGGTCGCCGAGGCCGGTTACGACTGGATCGAGCTGGGCCCGTACGGCTACCTGCCCACCGACCCGGCACGCCTCACCGACGAGGTCGCCCGGCGCGGCCTGAAGGTGTCCGCGGGCACGGTCTTCACCGGGCTGCACCGGGGCCCCGCCGTCTGGGCGGAGACCTGGGACCACGTCAGCCGGGTGGCCGCGCTCACCCGTGCGACGGGCGCCCGGCACCTGGTGGTGATCCCCTCGTTCTGGCGGGACGACAAGACCGCCGAGATCCTGGAGCCGCCCGAGCTGACCGCGCGGCAGTGGACGCACCTGACCGAGGGCATGGAGCGGCTCGGCCGCGAGGTGAAGGAGGGCTACGGCCTCGACATCGTCGTGCACCCGCACGCCGACACCCACCTCGACACCGAGGAGCACGTCGAGCGCTTCCTGGACTCGACCGACGCCGAACTGGTCGGCCTCTGCCTGGACACCGGGCACTACGCCTACTGCGGCGGCGACAGCGTCAAGCTGATCGAGACCTACGGCGAGCGCATCGGCTACCTCCACCTCAAGCAGGTCGACCCGGACATCCTCGCCGGGGTGCTCGCGGACGGGGTGCCGTTCGGGCCGGCCGTCCGGCGCGGGGTGATGTGCGAACCGCCCTCCGGCGTCCCGGACCTCGCACCGGTGCTCCGGGCGGCGCAGGAACTCGGTACGGAACTCTTCGCCATCGTCGAGCAGGACATGTACCCGTGCGAACCGGACGCGCCGCTGCCCATCGCGGTGCGCACCCGGCGCTTCCTGCGGTCCTGCGGGGCCTGAGCGGACCCGGCGCCGGCCGGTGTGCGCGCCGGTTCCTTCGGTACCCCTGCGGATTCGGCCACGGCGGGGCCGGGAACCAAGGAGGAGCACGCGGGCGTCACACGGGTGACGGGGAACGTCCGCGCGGACGGGAGGACGAGATGGCACATCGCACGGAAGTCCACGAGGCGGCCCGGGAACCGGCCGACGCGGCCGCCGCCCGGCGCCACGAGCGCTTCGCACACCTGCCCGAGCGGATACACCCGCAGGACATGGTGGAGACGAGGCCGGCGACCCTGCCCGACCCGGCGCGGGACACGTACAACCCGGACGAGTGGCTGATCCGGTACTGCGGCTGACCGGACGCGGCGCCGGCGCCCGGGGAGCCACCCGGACGCCGGCACCGCGCCTTCACGCCCCGCGCACCTCCGCGAGCGTCACCGGGCGGTGCTCGCGCAGCGACAGGGCGCACGCCTCCGCGATCCAGCCGGCCTCCAGGGCGTCCCCGATGGTGCACGGCGAGGGCCGGGTGCCGGCCACCACCTCGGTGAAGGCGGTGAGTTCGGCGCGGTAGGCGTCGGCGAAGCGGTCCAGGAAGAAGGCGTGCGCGGGACCGGCGGGGAAGGTGGCGCCGGGCTCGGCCGAGCGCAGCGGGAGCCGGTCGTCCAGCCCGACGGCGATCGAGTCGGTGAGGCCGTGCAGTTCCATGCGGACGTCGTAACCCCGCGCGTTGTGGCGTCCGTTGGACACCAGCGCGATCGTGCCGTCGTCCAGGGTGAGTACCGCGCCGGTGGTGTCGGCGTCGCCGGCCGCCGCGATGAAGCCGGCGCCCCGGTTGCCGCCCACCGCGTACACCTCGGCGACCTCACGGCCGGTCACCCAGCGGACGGCGTCGAAGTCGTGCACCGAGCAGTCGCGGAAGATGCCGCCGGACGCGGCGACGTACGCGGCCGGCGGCGGCGCCGGGTCCAGGGTCGTGCAGCGCACCGTGTGCAGGGGGCCCAGCTCCCCGGCCCGCACGGCGGCGCGCGCGGTGGCGAATCCCCGGTCGAAGCGCCGGTTGTAGCCGATCTGGACCGGTACGCCGGTGTCCCGCACGTCCCGCAGCAGTTCGGTGCCCTCCGCCATGGTGCGGGCCACCGGTTTCTCGCAGAAGACCGGCACACCGGCCGCCACGCCCGCCCGGACGAGCCCCGGATGGGCGTCGGTGGCCGCCGCCACGACGACGCCGTCCACACCGGCCGCCAGCAGGGCCTGCGGCGAGTGCGCCACCTCGGCCCCGAACCGTTCGGCGGCGGCCTCGGCGGCGCCCGCGAACGGGTCGGCGACGACGAGCGACTCGACGGAGTCGAGGCCGGAGAGGGTCTCGGCGTGGAAGGCGCCGATGCGGCCGAGACCGAGGATTCCGATGCGCATGGGTGCTGCTCCCAGGGTGGATACGGAGTGCCGTCCGACCCGGCCGGCCACCGGGCGGTCGGCGGGGTGCCGGGGCCGCCGTCGTCGGTCCGGGCGGGGACGCCGTGCGGGCCGGGTCACAGGGTCACCCAGTGGCCGCTCCGCGCGGACCGCGCCATGGCGTCGAGCACGGTGGCGCTGCGCACCGCGTCGGCGAGGGTGGCGCCGTGCGGTCTGCCCTCCGCGACGGACCGAACGAAGCGGTACGCCTCGATCACCTTCAGGTCGTCGTAGCCCATCGCGTTGCCCGCGCCCGGCTGGAACGCGGCGAACTCGCCCGCGCCGGGGCCGACGTACACCGTGCTCACCGGCTGGTCCCGGAACGCCGTACCGCGGGCCACGCCCAGCTCGTTCATCCGGCGGAAGTCCCAGAACACCGCGCCCCGGGTGCCGTGCACCTCGAAGCCGTAGTTGTTCTGCTCGCCGACCGAGACCCGGCACGCCTCCAGCACGCCGCGCGCGCCGGAGGCGAACCGGAGCAGGCAGCCGACGTAGTCCTCGTTCTCCACCGGGCCCGGCGCGCCGCCGGGGCGGGCGCGCTCCGGTACGAAGAGGGCGGTGTCGGCGGTGAGCGCGGCGATGTCGCCGAGCAGGAAGCGGGCCAGGTCGGCGCCGTGCGAGGCCAGGTCGCCGAGCACCCCGCTGCCGCCGCGCCGCCGCTCGTACCGCCAGGTCAGGGCGGACTCCGGGTCGGCCGCGTAGTCGCTGAGGAGACGGACGCGGACATGGGTGGGGGTGCCGATCCCCCCCGGCGGCGACCAGCTCGCGGGCGTACTCGACGGCGGGCGCGTTGCGGTAGTTGAAGCCGACCGTGCCCTGGACGCCCGCGGCCGTGACCGCGTCGGCGACCGCGCGGGCGTCGTCGGCGCCGAGGCCCACCGGCTTCTCGATCCACACGTGCTTGCCGGCGCCGGCCATCGCCACGCCGATCTCCCGGTGCAGGAAGTTCGGCGCGGTGACGCTGACGGCCCGGACGTGCGGGTCGGCGGCCACCTCGCGCCAGTCGCGGGTCGCACGGGCGAACCCGAACCGCCCGGCGGCCTCCTCGGCCCGCCCCGGCACCTCGTCGGCGACGGCGATCAGCCGGGGCCGCAGCGCCGGCCGCGGAAAGTGGTGCGGCAGCCGGGCGTACGCCCGGGTGTGCACGCGGCCCATCCAGCCGAACCCGACGACGGCGACACCCAGCGCATCCACCACGGCAGCCCCTCGTCGGACCGGTCCCTCTCCCGTCCCGGCCACCTTTGTTCGGACATGGCGGGTGTGTCAACCTGGCGCGCGCGGGACGGCGGGACCGTCGGACCGGGGACCCTCCCGCGGGCCGGACCGGACCGGACCGGACCTGATCGGACCGGACCTGATCGGACGGGAGCGGCCCCGGCCCGGACGGGCGAGACCGGAGGCCGCCGGAGGACGCCCGTGCGGGGGCGTCAGAGGTTGATCGCGTAGGCCTTTCGGAGGGTCTCGTGCACGGTCCACGTCGTACGGTCGCCCGCGCGCAGCACCGCCATGTCGCCCGGCCCCACCCGCAGCGTCGGCCCGTCCGCCACCTCGATCGTCGCCGACCCGCTGATCACCACGAACAGCTCGTCCGCCTCCGTGTCCGTGACCACGCCCGGGGTGATCTGCCAGACGCCCCGGATCTGCCGGCCGTCCGGCGACTCCCAGACCACCTTCCCGGTGACCTCCGGGTTCCCGGAGACGATCTGCCCGGGGTCCAGGGGCTCGGGTTCGAGGGCGGCGTCGGGGATGTGGAGCGCGAAGCTGTGCGTCATACGGCCGACCCTAGTCGGCGGGCGGGCCGTGCCGCCGTGGACAGTGTGTGGGGCATCGGGCCTGGTCGGAGGACACTTCGTCGGGGTGCGGGCGGCGGGGCGCGAACTGGCGGCGGCGCCGGGTCCGGGTGATCGTGGGGGGCATGGCTGACTCCACGGCGCCGGGTCCGGCACCGCCCGGCCGGCACGCCACGCGCGAGGCCGTCCTGTTCGGCGGGGTGTACGGCGCCGTCCTCGCCAGTTCGATGGTGGCGGCGCTCACCCGGTACGGGCAGACGTCCGCCGAGGGCCGGGGCTACGACGCCGCGTGGGTGCTGGTGACCGCGTGCGCCTCGGCGCTCGCCCACGGCTACGCCCACTGCATCGCCGAACGCACCCCGCACCACCGGTGGGACGTCCTGCTCGCCGTCCGTGACGAGTGGCCGCTCGTCACGGCCGTACTGCCCACGGCCTTCCTGCTCGCGGGCGCGCGCTGGGGCTGGTGGGGCGCGAAGGGCGTCGAGTACTGGGCCTTCGCCCTCAACATCGCGATCCTGTTCGTGCTGGGCTTCCTGACCGCCCGCTGGACGGCGCGGAGCCGGCCGGTGGCGGTGGCCACGGGGCTGGGGGACGCGATGCTCGGGCTGGTCGTGGTGGTGGCGAACGCGCTGATCAAGTAGCCGCCGGGACACCGGGCGGAGCGGGGTCGGCGTGCGGCGCGGACCCCGTCCAGGGCGATGCCGAGGACCCGGGCCCGCTGGGCGGCGTCCTCGGAGACCGTCGCCGTGATCCCGGCGACCAGCCGCGGCAGGTCCCCGAAGTCCATGTCCGGCCGGGCGGCGCCGGCCCGCTGCGCGCGCTCCAGCAGCGGTCCGCCGGCCGCGTACATGGAGTCGCGGCAGGCCTGGAAGATGTCCGACTCGCCGTCGAGGGCCTCGCGCACCGCGCGCTTGGTCACCATGTACCCGGCGAACCGGTCCAGCCAGGCCGTCAGCGCCTCCCACGGCTCCCGGTCCGCGAGCTCGACGGGCCGTCCGGCACAGCGCGTTGACCTCGTCAACCTCATCGTGGGCAGCGTGCCCGCTGCGCAGACCGGCGCCGCGACCGGCATGAACGCCGACATCCGCACCATCGGCGGCTCCATCGGCGCCGCGCTCACCGGCGTGCCGGTCACCGGCCGGCTCCAGCCGTCGGGCCTGCCGTACGCCTCCGGCTACACCCACGGCTGGGCCCTGCTCGCTCCTGCTCTGCCTGGCCGCGGCCGGCGCCGCCCTCCTCGTCCCGGCCCGCCGCCCGGCCCGCCCGGCCGAGCCGCTCGGGACGCCCGCACCGACCCGGGCACCCGCACGGGTACGGTAGGCTTGACCTGCGTGATCACGCGGAACTCCGCGTGCGACCGCAGCGGGACGTGGCGCAGCTTGGTAGCGCACTTGACTGGGGGTCAAGGGGTCGCAGGTTCAAATCCTGTCGTCCCGACACTGCGCGTTCGCAGGTCGAAGGCCGTTTCAGAGGACATCTGGAACGGCCTTCCCGTTTTCCCGGGCCCGGCGGGGGACCGGCCCCCTCCGGGACGGGCCCGGTACCGGATCCGGCCGCGGGCGGCGGCCGTTGACCGTCGTTTGGGTTTCCGTTCCCTGAGCGTTCAGCCGGTGATCCCCGTCGGGGTCGTGTGAGCTGCCTAGGGTCCATGAGGCTTTCGAAAGAAGGGGCTCATGGACTCACAGCTCGCGATCCGGGCTCGCGGGATCACCAAGTGCTTCGGCGACGTCGTCGCGCTCGACGGCGTCGACCTGGACGTGGCGCGGGGCCGGATCCACGGCCTGGCCGGACCGAACGGCGCCGGCAAGACGACACTGCTCGGCCTGCTGCTGGGCCTGGCCGTGCCCGACGGCGGCGGCCTGGAGGTCCTCGGCACACCGGTGGGCCGGGCGTTCGGGGTCCCCGGCGGCGTCTCCGGGTTCGTGGACGGCCCGGGAATGTACCCCTCCCTCACCGCCCGGCAGAACCTCGCCGCGCTCGCCGCCCTGCGCGGTGCGGGACCCCGCTCGGCCGCGATCGACGACGCGCTCGGACAGGTCGGGCTCACGGACGTCGCCGACGACCGCACGCGCGGCTTCTCGCTGGGCATGCGCCAGCGGCTCGGCCTCGCCGCCGCCCTGCTCACCGAGCCGCGGCTGCTCGTCCTGGACGAGCCGTCCAACGGCCTGGACCCGGCCGCCAAACAGCACGTCCACGCCGTCCTCGACCGGCTGGCGCGGGAGGGCACCGCCATCGTGCTGTCGAGCCACCGCATGGACGACCTGGAGGCCCTCTGCTCCGAGGTCACCATCCTCGCGACCGGACGCGTCGTCTTCTCCGGGCCGCTGGAGGAACTGGCCGCCGCGAACGCCGAACTCGCCTACCGGCTGGTGACGTCCGACCCGGCGCACGCCCGCCGGCTGGCCGCCCGGGCACCCGGGGTCCGCCTGGCCGACGACACCGCCGGACGCCGCGACGAGCGGGCCCTGGTGGTGCACGCGCCGGTGCCCGCCCTCGACGCCCTGGTGGCGCGGCTCGTCGGCGCGGGCGTCGCGCTGCGCGAACTCACGCCGGTCGTCTCCCCCCTAGAGGCGGCCTTCCTCGCCCTGACCGAGCCGGACCCGGCCCCCGGCCGAGGCGCCCGGCAGCGCCCGGCCGGCACCCGTGCCGCACCACGGACCGACGCCCGGCACCAGGAGGCCCGTGCATGACCGCGACCCCGACCGCCGTCGCGGACCCCGGACGCGCCACCGCTCCCGCACGTGTCCCGGTTGCCCGGGGCTATCGCTTCGAGGTCGTCAAACTGGTCTCCCAGTGGCGGATCCGCCTGCTGGCCCTCGCCTGCTGGACCGCGCCCGCGCTGTTCGCGGCCGGGGTCGGCGCGCAGAGCACGCTGCCCACGGACACCCTCTTCGGCCGCTGGATGCACGCCACCGGGTGGGCCGGGCCGCTGGTCACCCTCGGTTTCGCCGGCACCTGGGCGCTCCCGCTGCTCACCTCCGTCGTCGCCGGTGACGTGTTCGCCGCCGAGGACCGGCTCGGCACCTGGCGCCACCTGCTCGTCGCCGTCCGCTCACCCCGGCGGATCTTCGCGGCGAAGGTGCTGGCCGGCCTCACCGTCGTCCTGCTGCTCGTGGCCGGGCTGGCCCTCTCCAGCACGGCCGGCGGGCTGCTGGCCGCCGGAAACCGGCCGCTGGTCGGCCTCGACGGCCACCTGTTCACGCCGGGGGACGCGGCGGTCAGGGTCCTGCTCGCCTGGGTCTGCGTGCTCGCCCCGACCCTCGCCCTCGCCGGGATCGGACTGCTCGGGTCGGTCGCGCTCGGGCGGTCCCCGACGGGCCTGCTGCTGCCCGCCCTCGTCGCGCTGGCGATGCAGCTCGCCCAGATGCTGCCGCTGCCCGTCGCCGTCCGCCTCGCCCTGCCCGGCGACGTCTTCATCGACTGGAAGGGGCTGTTCACCAGCCCGGCCCACCTCACCCCGCTCCTCATCGGCATCGCCGTCAGCCTGCTGTGGGCCGTGGCCGCGACCGCACTGGCGTACGTCCTCTTCCTGCGCCGCGACTTCACCAACCCCACCGACGACGGCTCGGCGCGCCGCGCGGTCACCGTCGGCGTCCTGCCGCTCGCCGGGCTGCTCGGCGTGACGGTCGCGGTGGTGGCGGCGACGACCACGGCCACGGGCTCCGGGATCGGGCAGACCAAGGTGGAGCGCTCGCTCGCCACGGAGTTCGCCCGCCTGTACCGCATGCAGACCCGGCAACTGCACCGGCCCGCGGTCACCGAGGCACAGCTCAGGACCGCGGCGGCCTGCGGCAAGGCCGGAGTACGGGACGGCGCGCGGGGCCCGGGCAACGACTGGCGGTGCGTCGTCTCCTGGCACCTGCCGGGCGTCACGGCCACCGGGTCGGCCGTCTACCAGCTCGACATCACGGCAGACGGGCGGTTCGTCGCCGACGGCGACGGACCGAAGGAAGTCAACGGCTACTTCCTCGTGCGCACTCCCATGGGCGACGCGCCGAACCCGCTGTGGCAGTTCGACGGCGACGTCGAGCTGCTCCCCACCTCCCCGAAGGGATGACGCCATGCAGATAACGCGCCGCCGCAGGCAGACCGAGCGGGAGCACCTCGTCCTGCTGGGCAGACCGGTCGGCCGCCGGGCGACCCTGGTCACGGCCTGCATCGCCACGGCCGCCCTGGCCACCGGCACCGCCCTCGCGGACACGGGCCGGTTCGGCACCGACCGGGTCGGCGATGTCACGGCCCGGGGACAGGTCGTCTCCGCCGACCAGTACATCGCCCCGTACGGCGACCGCCTCGTCGTCAACGACGGCAAGATCATGTCGTCGACGGTCAGCCCGGACGGCGGCCACCTCGCCGCCTCCCTCGCCGACGGCGTCGCCTCGCTGGTCGTGGTGGACCTCGCCACCGGGCAGGTGAAGCAGCGCGTCGGCACCTCCGCCGTGGACGACCTGCGCATCCCCAGCGGGTCCGTGGGCCAGGAGGGCCCCGTGTACTCGCCCGACGGCAAGCAGCTCTGGCTGGGCCAGACCGACGGCTACACCAGGTTCACGGTGCGCCCGGACGGCACCCTCGCCGACCCGGTGGCCGTCCGGATCCCCGCCGACGGCAGCAAGCACGCCCTGGTCGCCGGGGCGGTCTTCTCCGCCGACGGCGCCACCGTCTACGCCGCGGTCAACGGCCAGAACCGGGTCGTCGCCCTCGACGCGGCGACCGGGGCCGTCCAGCGCAGCTGGCCGGTGGGCAACGCGCCACGCGGCATGGCCCGGGTCGGCACCAAGCTCTACGTCGGCAACGAGGGCGGACGGCCCGCGAAGGCCGGCGACGCCACGCTCAACTCCTACGGCACCCAGGTCCCGGCCGACCCGCGGACCGGCGCCACCACCACGGGCACGCTCAGCGTCATCGACCTGGCCGACCCCGCCGCCGCCGTCGGGACCATCGACGTCGGACTGCACCCGACCGCGGTGTACGCGCGGCGCGGCGCGGTGTTCGTCACCAACACCGCCGACAACAACGTGTCGGTCGTCGACACGGCCGTCGACAAGGTCGTGCAGACCATCTCGACCCAGCCGTGGCCCGAGGCGTCGGTCGGCTACGAACCCGACGCCGTCACGCTCACCGACGACGGCCGCCTGCTGGTGACGCTCGGCCGCGCCAACGCCGTCGCCGTCTACCGCTACACCTCCCCGCAGGAGCCGGTCGGTTACGTCGGCCTCCTCCCCACCGACTACTTCCCCGCCGAGATCGCCACCGCGGGCGGCAAGGTGGTCGTCTCGAACACCCGCGGCATCGACGCGCGCCGCCCCGCGAGCACCGGGCACGGCACCCACGACACCACCTCCAGCCTGACGTCGTTCACGCTGCCCGCCGACCGCGTCATCCGCGCCCGGACCGCCGAGGTGTTCCGCCAGAACGGCTGGACCGCCGGATCGGTCCGGCTGGCCAAGGGCAGGAGCCACGCGAAGCCGCGGCCGGTCCCGGCGCGCATCGGCGACCCCTCGACCATCAAGCACGTCTTCCTCATCGTGAAGGAGAACCGCACCTACGACCAGGTCTTCGGCGACGTCCCCGAGGGCGACGGCGACCCTTCGCTGGCCCAGTTCGGCGAGAACGTGACGCCGAACCAGCACGCCCTGGCACGGCAGTTCGGGCTGCACGACAACACCTACGACATCGGCACCAACTCCGCCGAGGGCCACAACTGGCTGATGCAGGCCGACAATCCCGAGTACACGGAGTCCTCGGCCGGCGAGTACCAGCGCAGCTACGACACCGAGGACGACGCCCTCGGCCACCAGAAGACCGGCTTCCTGTGGACGGGCGCGCAGGCGGCCGGGCGGACCGTGCGCAACTTCGGGGAGTTCCAGCAGTTCCTGACCAAGCCCGCCGGGGCGAGCTGGCAGAACCTGTACTGCGACGCCAGGAACATGGCCGCGACCGGCCGGCCGACCGCCTACCCGCTGAACTCGTCGTCGCCGATCCCGTCGCTCAACAGCGTCTCGGTGCCCGGCTTCCCGAAGTTCGACACCAGCGTCCCGGACGTCTACCGCCAGCAGATCTGGCAGCAGGACTTCGAGAAGAACGGCCCGGCGGACCTGAACATGTTCTGGCTCTCCAGCGACCACACCGGTGGTCCGGCGGGCCCGGCCGCCCAGGTCGCCGACAACGACCTCGCGACCGGCCGGATCGTCGACCGGATCTCGCACAGCAAGTACTGGAAGGACTCGGCGATCTTCATCGTCGAGGACGACTCCCAGGCGGGCCTGGACCACGTCGACGGCCACCGCGCCCCGGTCCAGATCATCAGTCCCTGGGCCCGGCACGGCGTCGTGGACGACCGCTACTACTCGCAGATCACGATGGTCCGCACCATCGAGCAGATCCTCGGCATCCACCCGATGAACCAGAAGGACAGCGCGGCCACCCCCATGCGGGGCGTGTTCACCGGGCGCCCGGACTACACGCCGTTCAGCGCGCTGCCCAACCGGGTCCCGCTGACCGACGGGCTGAAGACCCAGCCGTCCTGCGGCCCGGACACCCCCGCCGCGCAGAACCCCCGGGCGGCGGCGGTGCCGGCGGCGAAGGTGCCGGCGGCGAGGAAGTCCCTCGCGGCCGAGTGGGACACCTGGAAGTCGAAGCAGCGCCTGACCGGGACCCACGCCGTCCCCGACTTCGCCAACCCCGCGCAACTGGACCACCTCACCTGGTACCAGACGCACAACTGGACCCGGCCGTACCCCGGTGAGAAGAAGATCTTCGCGCCGGACGAGGTGCCCGGCGCCTACCTCCCGTCGCCCGAGTCCGACGGCTGACCCGCGAGCCCGGCACCGGCGGCCCGCCCGAACGCCGGCGAGGTGTACGGGCGGGAGGCGGGAGACGGCCCCCCGGCGGCCCCGGCGGCCCCGGCGGACGGGTGACCGGGACCGGCGCCGGGACGAGGGCCCCGGAGGAGCCGTGGCGGGCTACGGCGTCCCGGCCGCCGCCGACCGCGCCCGCTGCCGCCGCGCCGCCATCACCGCGTGGACGAGGACCCCGGCGAACAGGAACAGCACACCCTGGTACACCGCCGTGTAACCGGCGCCCGCCATCAGCCAGAGCGAGAAGGCGGCGGCCACCGCGGTGACCGCGGAGTCCCGGACCAGCCGCCCCCGGTCCACCGCCCCGGGCCGCCCGGACACCAGGTGGAACAGCTGCGCGGCGGTGGCCAGCAGGTACGGCACGGTCGCGGTGAACGTGGTGACGAGCACCAGGACCTCGAAGACCCGGCCCGAGCCCGACGCGTAGTTGTACACGGTGAGCAGTGAGGCCAGCACGACCGTCACACCGACCCCGACCGTGGGCACGCCCCGGCGGCGGCGGGCGAAGGCGCTCGGGAACAGCCCGTCGCGGGCCGCCGCGTACGGCGTCTGGGCGCTCAGCAGGGTCCAGCCGTTGAGGCAGCCGGTCATCGACACCAGGGCGGCGAGCGCCACCGCCGTACCGCCCCAGCCGCCGCCGAACATCGTGTCCACGGCGTCCGAGAACGGCGCGGTGGAGGTCACCAGGCGGTCGTGGGGGACGGTCCCGAACACGGACAGGGTGCCCAGCAGGTACACCAGGGCGGCGCCCGCGGTGCCGATCACCGTGGCGCGGCCCACGTTGCGCCGGGCGTTCCTGACCTCGCCGGCGCTGACGGCGGCGGACTCCACCCCGAGGTAGGAGAAGAGCAGCAGGGCGGCGGAGGCGGAGACCGCGCCGACCGCGCCGTGGCCGCTGGAGTTGAACGGCCCGAGCCGGTGCGGGTCGAAGAAGAACAGTCCGCCGACCGCGACGAGCAGCAGCGGCACGAACTTCAGCACCGTGGAGACCAGTTGGACGGCGCCCACGTACCGGGTGCCGGCGAAGTTGGCGAGGGCGGGCAGCCACTGGAGGACCAGCGCGGCCAGGCAGGCGGTCCAGCGGTGGCCGTTCACCGGGATCAGCACGTCGAGGTAGCCGACGGCGGCGACGGCGAGCGCGGCGTTCGACACCCAGGTGGTGATCCAGTACGACCAGGCCGCCAGGAAGCCCGCGAAGTCGCCGAACGCCTCGCGGGCGTAGACGTAGGGGCCGCCGGTGCGGGGGTCCCGGGCGGCGAGCCGGCCGAAGACCAGGGCGAGCGCGACGGCGCCGACGGTCAGCACCGCGAAGGCGACCAGGCTGACCGTGCCGTACGGGGCGATGGAGGCGGGGAGCAGGAAGATGCCGCCGCCGATGATGTTGCCCATGACCAGCGCGGTGGCGACGGGCAGGCCGAACCGGCGGGCATGCCGGCCGGTGTCGCCGCCCGGGTCCTGGACGGGCCCGGCGGGGCCCGGAGCCGGCTGCGGGACGGTCCCGGTGCTGTGCATGGGTGGTGCGCCTCTCGTGGAACTGACGTGCCCGGGATCGCCGGGACGGGCCCCATGGTCGGGGATGCGCCGATTCGACGCCAAATGACCGCTCGTCCTTTCGCCGGGGACGCCCGAACACGCAAAAAACGTCGCGGCACGGTCCCCGCACCGCCGGATGTCCGGTGCCCTCCGGTGGCGGCCGGCCGGGAAGCGGAGGCCATCGGTCCGCCTCTCGTGGGCCGCGCGCGTGCCCGAGCGCCGGGGTGCGTCCGCCCGTACCGCTCCGGCAGGGCGGCGAGCGGCTCCGGGTACCGCCCGGCGGCGGCCGGCGGCCGGTCCGCCGTGACCGGACGCGGTCGGCTCGTACGGCCGGGGGCGCCCCCGGGCGGGTGGGCGTCGCTCGCGAGGGCCGACGGGCCGAGGTGGGGGCGGGCGCCGGACCCCGCGCGGGTGATCGGGTCGTCCGCCGCCGCCGAGGTGACGACCTCCCGGGCCGGGCCCGGCACCTCCGGCGGGAGGCGCCGGACATCGGGGCCGGGCGGTCGGTGGGCATGCCGAGCGCACCCCGCCCGACCGCACCGCGCCCGGCCACGGCCCGTCCGTGATCGGCGCGGCGTGCCGCCCGCCCGCCCCGAGTCCCGGTCGTGGACACCCGGAGTCCCAGGCGTGGACGCCCCCTTGACGTCCCGCGGAGCCGGATCGACACTCCAGTCAGGGAATCCTAGTGAACAGGTAGGGAACCATGACGCGCCGCGACACGGGCACCGGCCGGACGTGCCGGACGCCGTTGTGCGCGCCCCTGCTCACCTCCCGCCGGCACATCGATCTCCAGCGCGTCTGCAGCGCGATCGCCCGCCGGGGCTGACCCGGGCCCCGGCCGCCGCCCGCCGGCCGGCCGCGCCCGCGCCCGATCACCCGCCCGCACGCCCACGTCCAGGGGAGACCCATGCCCAGCACTCCGCTCGCCGCCGTCCCGTCCGCCCGCCGGTCCGTCCCCGGCTTCCGCGGGCGGATCGGCCAGGACGCGCGCAGCGGCCACTACGCCGTGCCGCACCGCTACCGGCTCCACCTGTCGACCGCCTGCCCCGACGGGCTGCGCCTCGCCGTCGGCCACAGCCTGCTCGGCCTGGCGGAGAGCTGTCCGGTCACCCTCCTGCCCGCCGTCCCGGACTGTCCCGGCGACGGCCACTCGGCGCTGCGCCCGCTGTACGAGGCGAGCGCCCACCACTACACCGGGCCGGCCCTCGCGCCCGTCCTCAGCGACGACTGGTCCGGCCGCATCGTCAGCACCCACGGCCCCGACATCCTGCGCGACCTGGACCGGCTCCGGTCCGGCGGTGACGAGCGCCTGTACCCGGCGGGCCTGGAGTCCGTGATCGAGGCGGTCGAGCGGATGTGTGCCGAGGGCATCGAGGAGGCGGCACAGCGCGCCGGCCGGGCGGGCGCCGAGGCGGGCGAGCGGGCCGCCGCGCTCGACGTGCTGCTGGACACCCTCGGCCGGCTGGAGCGGCGGCTGAGCGGCGAGGAGTACCTCGCCGACGGCCGGCTCACCGCCGCCGACGTGGAGCTGTGGGTGTCCCTGGTGCAGCTCGACACCGTCCACCGCTGCCACCTCGACGCCTCCGCCGTGCACCGCATCGCCGGGCACCGCGCGCTGTGGGCCTACGCCCGCCGGCTGGCCGCCCACCCCGCCTTCGGCCGGCACCTCGACCTCGACGGCATCGCCCGCCGCCACCACGGCCGCTGCCGGGGGCTGGAGGACGCCGGGGCCGCCGTCCAGATCCTGGACTGGACGAGCCACGTCGTGGACGCGCCGGACGCATCCCGCAGGTGACGAGGGTCCGCCGACGTCCAATGGGCGGACGGTCGTTGACAACCGAACGGCCAACTGCCTTACTTACGCCTCAAGAACGGTCATGAGCGTCAGCGCCAAGCCCTGGCTCGCTGACCGGCAACCCTCGCACCGCGGTGGGGTGCCCCAGGTGACGACCGGACCGGACGACGTATTCGGTAAGCGCGAGGCCCCCGGGCCGGAACAGTGACAGGTGACGCCATGGACGCAGCTCCCAGGACGGCCGCGAGCCGTCCGCAGGGCTGCGTACCGTCGTACGCCGGTCTGCTCGTCGCCGACCGCGCCGTCGATCTGCTCCGCGTGAACAGCGCACTGTGTACCGCACCGGGCTCTGCCCGCCGCCGGGTCTGACCTCCTTCCCCGGCCCCGCCGCGCACCCTTCGCAGGGTGTGCCGTTGTCCGCCAAGCCCCCGGTTCCGCGCCGGTCCGTGCGCCGCCTCACGCCGTAGCGCCGTCGCGTCCCACGCCCGCCCGTCCGCGGTGCCGGGGTGTTCCCACTCCGCCGGAGCCCCTCATGAGTGAACCCCCAGGCGCCGCCGTCTCCCTCGCCGAGCCGCCCGCACCCGCCGACGTGACCCCGACGGTGCCGAAAGCGCAGCGGGTCCAGCCCCTGCGCCGGCCCGGCCGGTGGATCGTCTCCGTCGTCGTCCTGGTGCTCGTCGCCCAGGTCCTGCACGGCCTGGTCACCAACCCCTTCTACCAGTGGGACCGCTTCCGCTACTGGTTCCTGCGCCCGTCCGTCCTCGACGGCCTGCTGATCACCCTGGAAGTCACCGCGCTCAGCGCCGTGCTGGGCCTGCTCGGCGGCGTCCTGCTCGCCCTCGGCCGGCTCTCCCGGAGTCCGGTGCTGCGCGCGGCCAGCTGGACCTACACCTGGCTGTTCCGCTCCGTCCCGCTGATCGTCGTACTGATCTTCCTCTACAACTTCAGTGCCCTGTACCGCACGTTGAGCCTCGGCGTGCCGTTCGGCCCGGCCTTCGTCACCTTCGACGAGTCGCGGCTGGCCACCGACCTGACCATCGCCGTCGTCGGCCTCAGCCTCAACGAGGCGGCGTACGCCGCCGAGGTCGTCCGCGGCGGCATCCTCTCCGTCGACCAGGGGCAGCACGAGGCGGCCGCGGCGCTCGGCCTGCCCCGGGGCCACCAGTTCCGCAGGATCGTTCTCCCGCAGGCCCTGCGGTCCATCACCCCGAACTACGTCAACCAGCTGATCGGTCTGGTCAAGAGCACGTCCCTGGTGTTCTACGTGTCCCTGCTCGACCTGTTCGGCACCGTGCAGTCGATGGGCAGCACCTACCCCGGCGACGTGGTGCCCCTGCTGCTCGTCGCCACGGTCTGGTACCTCATCCTGACCAGCGCCGTCTCCGTCGTCCAGTTCTACGTCGAGCGGTACTACGCCCGGGGCGCCACCCGCACCCTGCCTCCGACCCCGGTGCAGCGGGCCCGGGCCGCGCTGACCGGGCTCCGCGACCGACTGCGCCGGGAGGCCGCCGTATGACCACCGCACCCGCCCCGGAGAAGGCCGCGCCCGCCACGCTGGAGGTGCACGGCGTGCACAAGTGGTACGGGACCCACCACGTCCTCGACGGCATCGACCTGACCGTCCCGGCCGGCGAGGTCACGGTCGTCATAGGCCCCTCCGGTTCCGGCAAGTCGACGCTGCTCAGGGTGGCCAACCACCTGGAGAAGCCGGAAATCGGCCACGTCAGCGTGGGCGGCGAGCTGATCGGGGTGAAGTGGCACGGCACGGGGACCTCCCCGGGCGACGGCCGGGGCCGGCTGCGGGAACTCAGCGAGCGCGCCATCCTCGCCCAGCGCAGCCGCATCGGCTTCGTCTTCCAGAACTTCAACCTCTTCCCGCACCTGACCGCCCTGGAGAACGTCGCCACCGCTCCCGTCGCCACCGGCAGGCTGAGCAGGTCCGCGGCCCAGGAACTCGCCCGCGAGCTGCTCGGACGCGTCGGTCTCGGCGACAAGACCGGTGCCTATCCACGGCAGTTGTCCGGCGGCCAGCAGCAACGCGTGGCCATCGCCCGCGCCCTCGCCCTGCGGCCGGGGATCATCCTCTTCGACGAGCCGACCTCGGCGCTCGACCCCGAACTCGTCGGCGAGGTGCTCGGCGTCATCAAGGACCTGGCGACCAGCGGCACCACCCTCGTCATCGTCACGCACGAGATCGGCTTCGCCCGCGAGGTCGCCGACCGGGTCGTCTTCATGGACGGCGGCCGGATCGTCGAGCAGGGCCCGCCCGGCCAGGTGCTGGACAGCCCCCGGCACGAGCGGACCCGGGACTTCCTCGGCAAGGTCCTCTGACCCCGCGGCCGACGCACCACCGGCGGCACCGTCCCGGCGCCCCTCCCGGACCAGCCCCACCCGCACACCTCACCCGCACACCTCGCTCGAAGGACAAGGACAGCCATGCCCAGCCAGCACGCCAGACGCAGCCTGATACGCGGTCTCACCGCGGTGACCGCGACCCTCACCCTCACCGGCGGGCTCGCCGCCTGCGGGGGAGACGGCGACGCCGTCACCACCACCGGCGCGGCCGGCACGGTGACCGTGGGCCAGGTGTCCAACGGCGCCGCCGAGGAGACCGGGCTGAAGGTCACCGAGGTGAAGTCCATCAGCGCCGAACTGCCCGCGTCCGTCCGCAAGAGCGGCAAACTCGTCATCGGCGTCGGCGCCCTGCCCGCGGGAACCGCGCCGCTCCAGTTCGTCGGCAGCGACCAGAAGACCCTCACCGGCTCCGAGCCCGACCTCGGCCGCTTGGTGGCCGCGGTCCTCGGCCTCAAGCCCGAGACCAAGAACTTCACCTGGGAGAACATGTTCGTCGGCATCGACAGCGGCAAGGTCGACGTCGCCTTCGCCAACGTCACCGACACCGAGGAACGCAAGAAGAAGTACGAGTTCGCCTCCTACCGCAAGGACAACCTGGCCTTCGAGGTGCTGAAGAGCAGCAGCTGGCAGTTCGACGGGAACTACCGCAGCCTCGCCGGGAAGACGGTCTCCGTGAGCTCCGGCACCAACCAGGAGAAGATCCTGCTGGAGTGGAAGGCCCGCCTGGCCAAGGAGGGCAAGAGCCTCACCGTCAAGCACTTCCCGGACCAGAACTCCTCCGACCTGGCGCTGCGCAGCGGCAGGATCGACGCCTACTTCGGCCCCAACCCCGGCGTCGCCTACCGGGTCCGGCAGACCGCGGGCACCCCCGACCCGACCCGCAGCGCGGGCACCTTCTCCGGGGCCGGCGCCACACTCCAGGGCCTGATCGCCGCCACCGCCAAGAAGGACAGCGGGCTCGCCAAGCCGATCGCGGACGCCATCAACCACCTCATCAAGAACGGGCAGTACGCCAAGTGGCTCGCCGCGTACAACCTCGCCGACGAGGCCGTGCCGAAGTCGGAGGTCAACCCGCCGGGGCTGCCGCTGGACAACTCCTGACACCGCGCGCGCCGCTCCCGCCGTACCCGCCGCACCGAGGAAGGACTCCGGTTCCGTGGCCCACCCGACGGACGACCGCACACGCGGGCTCCCGCCCGCGCCCGGCGGCCCGACGCGCGGTGGCCTGGCGTCCGGCGGCCCCGCCTCCGGCGGTGCGTCCCGGACCGTCCCCGCCGGACCGCGCGCCCGCCGCACCGAGCGCCTGGACGGCGCCGCCCGCCACCGGTCCGGGACCCGTGCCTGCGCGGGCACCGGGGCCTTGGCGGACATCGCGGCTCCGGTGAGGCCGGCGGGCACGGTGGACGAGGTGAGCTCCGCGGGTCCGGTGAGTGCGGCGGGTGCGGCGGCCCCGGCGGCCCCCGCCGCACCGGTGGGCCCGGCGGCCGGGGGCGGCCCGTGCGCGTCCGCCGGCCCCGGGTGCACCGGACGGCGGGTTCCCCGCACGCTGCCGCCGCCGCTGCTGCCGCGTCGTTCGCCCGTGCTCCCCGGGAACACCGGCCACCGCCACGGTGTTGAGTGTCATGACGAGATCCGCGCGGCGGACGCCACTTTGGCCCGCCGCGCTCGACGGAGGGAGGTGACGGCCGTGCACCGAGAGTCCCCGTGGAGGACCTGCCCGCCGCACGTCCCGCACCCGTACCGCTCCGTCCGGCTGCACTCCCGGCCGCACATCGACCTCCAGCGCGTGTCCGCCGCGCTCTGTCGCCGCTGACCCCGCGCCCGGCCTCCTCCCCGGCCCGGCACTCAGCCCCCCGCCGCGCTCGCCGCCGGCCGGTGCCGCCTGCCCGGCAGCCGCCCGCCCCGCGAGCCGGTGCTCCCCGTACGGACGTACAAGGAAGGCACCGACGTGTCACCGACTCCTCCCGCACACCTGCATCTCGCCGTCGCCCTGGACGGCACCGGCTGGCACCCCGCGTCCTGGCGCGAGCCGGCCGCCCGCCCCCACGACCTGCTCACCGCCGGATACTGGGCCGACCTGATCACCGAGGCCGAACGCGGCCTGCTGGACTTCGTCACCCTGGAGGACGGCCTCGGCCCGCAGTCCTCCCAGGCCCTGGTCCCCGACGAGCGGATCGACCAGGTCCGCGGCCGGCTCGACGCGGTGCTCATCGCCTCCCGCGTCGCCCCGCTCACCCGGCACATAGGTCTCGTCCCGACCGTGGTGACCACCCACACGGAGCCGTTCCACATATCCAAGGCCATCGCCACCCTCGACTACGTCAGCACCGGACGCGCGGGCGTCCGCGTGCGGGTCAGCGTCCGCCCCGACGAGACCGCGCACTTCGGCCGCCGCACCATCGGCCGGATCGACTCCTTCGACGACGACGACCGGGCCTCGCAGGAGGTGCTCACCGAACTGTTCGACGAGGCCGCCGACTACGTGGAGGTCGCACGCCGGCTCTGGGACAGCTGGGAGGACGACGCCGAGATCCGGGACGCGGCGACCGGCCGCTTCATCGACCGCCGCAAGCTGCACTACATCGACTTCAAGGGCCGCTTCTTCGACGTCAAGGGCCCGTCCATCACGCCCCGGCCGCCGCAGGGCCAGCCGCTGGTCACCTCCCTCGCCCACCAGACCGTGCCGTACCGGCTCGTGGCCCGCCAGGCCGACGTCGGCTACGTCACCCCGTTCGACACGGCCGGGGCCCGGGCGATCGTCGCCGAGATCCGCGCCGAGCAGGAGGCGGCGGGCCGCGCCGGGGAACCGCTGCACGTCTTCGGCGACCTCGTCGTCCTCCTCGACGACAGCGAGACCCGAGCGGTGGCCCGGCGGGACCGCCTCGACACACTCGCCGGGGCGCCGTACACGAGCGACGCCCGCATCTTCGCCGGCACCGCGGCCCAACTGGCCGACCTGCTGGAGGACCTGGCGGCCGGCGGGCTGACGGGCTTCCGGCTGCGCCCTGCCGTGGCCGGCCACGACCTGCCCCGCATCACCCGCGACCTGGTGCCCGAGCTCCAGCGCCGCGGCCGCTTCCGGAACGCCTACGAGGCCGACACCCTGCGCGGCCTCCTCGGCCTCGCCCGCCCCGCCAACCGCTACTCCGCAGCCGTCGCCTGAGCCGGGAGGACCGCACCACCATGAGCAAGCCGCTGAAGCAGATCCACCTGGCCGCCCACTTCCCCGGGGTCAACAACACCACCGTGTGGAGCGACCCCGCCGCCGGCAGCCACATCGAGTTCGCGTCCTTCGCGCACTTCGCGCGGACCGCCGAACGCGCCAAGTTCGACTTCCTCTTCCTCGCCGAGGGCCTCCGGCTGCGCGAACAGGGCGGTGAGATCTATGACCTGGACGTCGTCGGGCGTCCCGACACCTTCACCGTGCTGGCCGCCCTGGCCGCCGTCACCGACCGGCTCGGCCTGACCGGCACCATCAACTCCACGTTCAACGAGCCCTACGAGGTGGCCCGCCAGTTCGCCAGCCTCGACCACCTCTCCGGCGGCCGGTCCGCGTGGAACGTGGTCACCTCCTGGGACGCGTTCACCGGCGAGAACTTCCGGCGCGGCGGCTTCCTGCCGCAGGAGGAACGCTACTCCCGGGCCAAGGAGTTCCTCACCGCCGCGCACCGGTTGTTCGACTCCTGGAGCGGAGACGAGATCGTCGCCGACCCGGCCTCGGGCACGTTCCTCCGGGACGCGAGGGCCGGCGCGTTCGTCCACCGGGGCAAGCACTTCGACATCCACGGCCGGTTCGACGTCCCGCGCTCCCCGCAGGGCCGCCCCGTCATCTTCCAGGCGGGCGACTCCGACGAGGGCCGCGAGTTCGCCGCCGCCGAGGCCGACGCCATCTTCAGCCGGTACGCCACACTGGAGGAGGGCCAGGCGTTCTACTCGGACGTCAAGTCCCGCCTCGCCGCGTACGGCCGCCGGCCCGACCAGTTGCTCATCCTGCCCGCCGCGACCTTCGTCCTCGGCGACACCGACGAGGAGGCCGCCGAGCTGGCCCACGAGGTCCGCCGCCAGCAGGTCAGCGGCGCCACCGCCCTCAGGCACCTGGAGTTCGTGTGGAACCGGGACCTGTCGGCGTACGATCCGGAGGGCCCGCTGCCCGACGTGGACCCGGTGGTCGGTGAGGACGAGCACATCTCCCGTGGCCGCGCCCAGGTGCGCATGTACCGGGACCCGGTCGCCATCGCCCGCGAGTGGCGGGAACGCGCCGAGGCGAACAAGTGGTCCATCCGAGACCTGGTCATCAACACCGGCAACCGGCAGTCGTTCATCGGCTCCCCGGCCACCGTCGCGCGGACCATCGACGACTTCGTGCAGTCCGACGCGGCCGACGGTTTCATCCTCGTCCCGCACATCACCCCCGGCGGACTCGATGTGTTCGCCGACCGGGTGGTCCCGCTGCTCCAGGAGCGGGGCGTGTTCCGCACCGAGTACGAGGGCACGACCCTGCGCGACCACCTGGGCCTCGCCCACCCCGACGCCGCCGCCGGCGCACCGGCCGAGCGGGCCGCGTCGTGACCCGCGCCGCCGCGCGCATCCCCACCGCGGAAGCGCAGGCGGCGGGGGCCCGACTCGCGTGACGCGGAGCCGCGGCCGCGGCGGGTGTCCCTCACCCTGCGGACGGGCCGACCGCATCGCCCGGGGCCCGGCCGGTGCACGCTGCCGGCCGGGCCCCGCCCGTTCAGCGGACGAGGCCGGCGAGAGGGACGTCGAGAGCGTCGGCGATGCCCGGCGGGCAGTCGGCAGACGTCGCGTCCGGCCCCCGCTCGGGTCCCGCTGACCGCCGGGTCGGCGAGATGCTCGACGTCTGGAACGAAGTCACCGAATCGCAGAACAGGACGTCCTCGCGCTCGCCCGCACGGACGCGGGCGTCACCTCCCCCGCAGGTGACGCCCGTATCCCTTCCCCCCGGCGCGGGGCCCCCGCCCCCGCCGTCCGTGTGCTGTCACCAGCACATGACCGCCGTCTCTCCCGGTCCCCACGTGGAGTACAGGCGGACCCGGGCCAGGTAGCGGCGGCCCTTGACGAGCCGGACCCGGACGGCCGCGTTGCCCGGCGTGCCGCCGTCGTCGTGTCCGGCGAGGAAGCGCGGTTCCCCGTCGCGCTCCTCGAAGACCACCAGGACGGCGTCGGCGTCACCGAAGGTGCCCACCGTGTACGCGCGGGTCTGCGGCGGCTCGACCGTGAGATCGGCCTGCTCGCCCGCCCCGAGCCCGAGCACCACCGACCGGAACGGCAGCAGCGCGGCCGGGCCGTGCGGTTCCCCCGTGCCGGTCCGGCCCCCGGCCGGCAGGGCGTCCGCGGGCGGGTACCAGCGCAGCGCGAACTCCTTGTCGGCCGGGGACGGCGTGCCGGACGGGTACAGCCCCCCGCGGTACTGCTCCGGCTCCAGCACCAGCCCCGGCCCGAACGGCAGCGTCATGACCGACTGCGGGTCCCACACCGGGGTGCCCGCCTCACCGGCGTCCAGCTGGCGCAGCACGTTCGTGAACGTCGTCTCCCGGTTCCAGAAGTTCGGCGGGCCCGCCAGCTCGGCGTAGACCGCCTCGTCGTCCCAGTGCAGCCCGGCGAACGGGCTCTGGTGCTCGTGCGCCATGCCGAGCGCGTGCCCGATCTGGTGCAGGACCGCCCCGCGCTCCCCGGCCGCGGTCACGTCCCAGCCGAGGTTCATGGTGCGCTCGCCCCGGCCGACCGACAGCGCGTCCCGGCCGATCGCCGACCAGGACCCGGCGCCGGCCTGGAACCCTATCCGCAGCTCGGCCTCGTGACGGTCGCCGACCTCGCTGAAGGAGACGCCGATGCCCAGGTCCTGCCACTCGCCGAAGCACCCGCGGACCACGTCCCGCTGCTCCTCGCCGCCGGCCCACGGCACCCGGCGCAGCTCCCCGGTGCCGGGGACCGGGACGACCGAGGTGTCGCAGGGGCCGTCCAGGAAGCAGTAGTGCAGGACCGTGCCGTTGACCCACATCCGCCGGCCGGCGAGCAGCGCGCCGAGCCGCTCGGCGGTCAGTCCCGGGTCGAAGGCCGGGGCCGGCTGCCGCGGGAGCGAGCACAGGCGTCGGGTCATGCGGACAGCCTGCCGCCCGCACCCGCCGGGCACCTGAGTCGGGGGCTACTCAAGTCGCCCTGTATCAGGACCGGGTACCCGCGCTCTGGATGACGTGAGGATCGACGAGCAGGACCCGAAGACCCTGGAGCTGCCCTGGCCGTTCACCGGCCGGGACGAGGAACTCGAACCGGTGCGCGCCGCGCTGGCGGCCGGACGGCCCGGCATCGTGGTGACCGGCCCCGCGGGCCACGGCAAGACGCGGCTGGTCGCGGAGGCCGTCCGGGGCACGGACCACGTCCGGGTGACCGGCACGCCCGAGGCCCGGGACCTGCCGCTCGCGGCGTTCGCGCACCTGCTCCCCGACACCGTCTCGCTGCCCCGCGCGGTCCGGCTGCTGTCCGGCGTACGGGTCCTCGTCGTGGACGACGCCCAGCTCCTGGACGAGGCATCCGCCGCCCTGGTGCACCAGCTCGCCGTGCACGGGCGCACCCGTCTCGTCGTGACCACGACGGACGGCGGACCCGCGCCCGCGGCGGTGTCCCGGCTGTGGACCGGCGAGCTGCTGCCCCGGCTGGCCCTCGCCCCGCTGCCCCGCGAGGACACCGCCCGGCTGCTGACCGCCGCCGCCCTGGAACCGCTCACCGCGCGCCGGCTGCACGAGGCGTGCCGGGGCGATCTGCGGCTGCTGCGCGACCTCGTGACCGCGCTCGCCGGGTCCGGCCGGCTGGCGCCCGTCCCGGGCACCGGCGAACGGGCCTGGCGGGGCCCGCTGCCGGTCACCCCGGCCGTCCGGGAGCGGCTCGCCCCGGCCCTCGAGCGGTCCGGCCCCGGCGCGCGCGACGTCCTCGAACGGCTCGCGTTCGCCGAGCCCCTGCCCGTACCGCACGGCGAACTGGCGGCGGACGTGCTCGAACACCTGGAGGCGGACGGCCTGGTGGACGTCGACGACCGGGGAGGGATCACGCTCGCGCACCCGCTGCACGGCGCCGTGCTGCGCGCCGGCGCCGGCCGGCTGCGCGCCCGCAGGCTGGCCCGCGGCACCGATGCGCTCGGCCCCGCCCTCGCCGCCGAACAGCGGGACCTGGTACGGCGGATGGAGCGGTTCGACGTCCGGCCGGGGCCGGCGCCGGTGGGGGAGTGGCTGGTGGCGGAAGGCGCCCCGCTCCCCGCCGGTTACGCCGGGGTCCGGGCCCGGCTGGCGCGGCTGCGGGGCTGCCTGCGGGAGGCGGCGGCCTGGGCCCGGGAAGGGCTGCGGACGGTCCCGGAGGACGCCGCCTGCCGCAGGGAACTCCGGTTGGCGGAAGGTGAGTTGACCGAGGAGTCCGAGCCCGGTGATGTCCACGCGGCCTATGCGGCCGTACGCCTCGGCGCACCCGAACGGGCCGAGGGGCGGCTGCCGGCCGGCGGTGTGCTCGCCCGGCACGCGGACGCGCTGGCCCGCGGCGACGGGGCCGCGCTGGACCGGGCCGCGGAGGCCCTCGCCGAGCGCGGGTTCCTGCTGTACGCGGCGGAGGCACGGGCGCAGGCCGTGCGGGCCCACCGCGATCCGCGGGCCGCGCGGCACTCGCGGGTGCGGGCGCTGGCCCTCGCCCGGCGGTGCGAGGACGCCCGCACACCGGCCCTGGCGGGCCTGGTGCTCGGCGACCTCACCGTCCGCCAGCAGCAGATCGTCACCCTGGCGGCGGCCGGGCTGAGCAACCGGGAGATCGCCGAGCGCCTGACGCTGTCCGTGCGCACGGTCGGCAACCACCTGTACGGCGCCTACGCGCGGCTCGGCACGGGGGACCGGGGGGCCCTGCCCGCGCTGGTGCGGGAGCCGGAGCGGGTGACGGCGTAGGCGGCGCTCCACCGGGTCCCGCAGCCGCTCGCCGGCAGTGCCCGGCCGCCGGTGCAGTAGCCGCCGGTCCAGTGCCACGGCCCTCGCGGCGGGGCGCGGACCCGGTGCCCGCGGTGCTCGGGCGTCGGCAGTGGCTGGACGCGTCACCGGGCGGCCGGTGCCCCGGCGCGCCGGGCCCGCTCGGCCGGGCCGTGCCACGGGCCGGCGGACCGGGGCACGGCCGGTGTCCATCCGATCAGGTCGACGGCCGTCCCCCCGCCCCCGCCGCCCCGGCCGGCCTCACGCCGCGCCGAACGCCGCGAACGCCCAGCCCGTCGCCTGGTGCACCGCGTCGCCGGGCAGGGCCGCGCGGGCGTCCCGGAGGGCCTCGGCCAGCGAGAGGCCCGCGCCGAGGCCCTTGTGCAGGGCGAGCATCAGCGGCACCACCGCCGCGTCGTTGACCGGCGCGCTGCTCGCCACCACCCCGGCCGTGCCCAGCGGCAGCAGCGCCGCGACCAGGCCGAGCAGCTCGTCGGCGCCGACCGAGGCCAGGCGGGCGGTGTCGCAACTGGACAGGATGATCCGGTACGGGCTGCGCGCCAGCCGCTCGAAGTCGTGGACGATCAGCGGACCGTCGGCCATCCGCAGGGCGGAGAACAGGGGGCTGTCCGCGCGGAACGTGCCGTGCGCCGCCAGGTGCGCAAGCCCCGCGCCGTCCAGCTCCGCCAGCACCCGCGGCACCACGGCGTCCGCGCCCTCCAGGACCGTCGCCCTGCCGTACCGCCCGGCCAGCTCGGGCACCTCCGCGCCGCCGGTCGCCAGTCCCGGTCCGCGCACCAGCACCGGCCGGCCGTCCGGCGGCGGCGCCGTCTCCCGGGCCCGCAGCCAACTGCCCGCCGACGGCGACACGCTGAGCACCCGCTCCCGCAGCGCGGGCAGCAGCGCCCAGGGCACCCGGTGCAGCGCGCCCGGCGGCACGACCACCACCGGCCCCGAGCCGAGCCGCGGCGCCGCCCCCGCCAGCAGCAGCTCCTGGAGCCGCCGGCCCGCCGCCTCCACCAGCGGCAGCCGGGCCTCCGCCCCCGGGTGCGCCAGCCGGCGCAGCCCGGCCTGCACGTGCTCGGCCTCGGCCACCGCCTCCGCCAGCGGGCCGCCGGCGAACCGCCGTACCCGCCCCTGCCCGCACAGCAGCACGTGCACCCGGCCGTCGACCACGGCCAGTTCGACCAGCCGCACGTCACCGAGCCGTTCCAGCAGCCGGCTTATGTCGAGGCGGTCCCCGGCAGCGGCTGCGGACCCGCCGATGTGCCGGGTGCGGGAGCGGATCTCCCGTTCCAGGCGCCGCTGTTCGCGTTCGAGGGCCGGCACCGGGCGGCCGTCCATCCGGGCGGCCTCGGCCCGGGCCGCGATCTCCCGGTAGGCGGTCAGGCCGCTCAGCAGCGCCGGATCGTCGGGCGGCCGGGTCGGCGGCGCGGACAGTACGGTCGCCCGCCACCGCTCGCTCCAGCCCAGCAACCGCCGCGGGCCGCCCTGGGCCAGGCTCACCTCCTGCGCCAGGGCGGCCAGTTCCGCGCCCTGCCCGCTGGCGTGGGCGCGCAGCTCCGAGGCGCCCAGTGTCATCCGGTGGTCGTCCAGCACGTCCAGGCCGCGCCGGCACGCCTCCAGCACACCCCGCCGGGAACCGGCCGCCCGCGCCCGCAGCGCCTGCGCCGCCCAGCCGGTCACCCGGGCCTGCGCCGGCCCGCAGTGCCGGCTGCGGGCGGCCACCGCCAGGTGCCGTTCCGCGTCCGCCGTCCAGCCCAGCGCCAGCGCGATGCGGCCGGCCAGCAGTGACGCCTCCGGCGCGGCGGGCGAGCCGAAGGACGCCAGCCGCTCGGCGACCGCCGCCGCGTCCGCGACCATCCGCCCCGACCGGCGCCCGGCCGCCGTCCGCGCCTCGATCAGCACCAGCCGGGCGTGGGTCTCCCACCAGGTCCGGCGCTGCGCCGCGAACAGGCGGACGGCGACGGCGGCACGGGCGATCGCGGTGTGCGCGTCCCCCGCCGAGCGGGCGGCCCAGGAGGCGGCGAGCAGCAGCTCGGCCTTGCGGGTGGACTGTCCGCCGATCCGGTCCAGCAGCGCGATCGCCGCGTCCGCCTCGGCCAGCGCCTCCGGGGCGAGCCCCGCCGCCATCAGCACCTCGCAGCGCCGGATCGACAGGTTGTAGGTGGGCGTGCCCAGCTTGGCGTACCGCTCCTCGGCCTCGTCCAGCAGCCGCAGCGCCGCCGGCACGTCCCCGGAGCGGAACGCGGCGAGGCCCCGGCTCTCCACCGCGTCCGCCTTGTCGTGCTCCTGGCCGGTGGTGTCCCACAGCCGTTCCGCCGCCGTGAAGTCCGCGACCGCCCGGTCCACCGCGCCGAGCGCCAAGTGCACGGTGGCCCGCAGGGTCAGCGCCCGCGCGGTCCAGATGCCGTCGGCGGCCTGGCGCAGCACCGGCAGCGCCCGCCGCACGTCCTCCAGCGCCTCCCGGTGCCGGCCCAGCACCCACCACACGTAGGCCCGCCGGTACAGCACCCGGGCCCGGGTGTGCCCGCCGCCCCGGGCGACCCCCCGCTCGAAGGCGGCGAGCCCCTGCCGCGTGCGCCCCGCGTGCACCAGCGCGACCCCGAGCGTCGCCAGCACGTCGGCCTCCCGGTCGGCCGACTCGGCGCGCGCGGCCAGGTCCCGGGCCCGCCGCAGGTGCCGCAGCGCGACGCGCAGATCGCCGAAGTCCCGCTGCCAGATGCCGAGCACCTGGTGGGCCACGCTGGCGTGCAGCGGGGACGGGCCGGTGCGCAGCAGGTCCTCCGCGCGTGCCCGGGCCTCGCCGGGGTCGGCGAACACCAGGGGCAGCAGTTGGAGGACCGGCTCGCTTCCCGCTGTCACGACACGCATGGTAGTGGCCCGCTGTATCAGACGGCGGTCCGGTGGCTCTCACTGCCGTACACCGTCTTGAGGGGGAGAGACACATGGCACCACAGCGGTTCCACGAGCAGTTCCACCACATCCAGCGCTCCCTGCCGGACGTCCCGCTGGCCATGGGGCCGGACGCGTCCGCGGGATCCCTCCACGAGAAGGGCGTCGTCCTCGTCCGGGACGGCGCCGAGGCCCTGTTCGTCGAGGACGCCGTGCGCGCCCACTTCACCGAGACCGCCGGACTGGTCCCCGACCACGTGCGCCGCGTCGGCCCGCAGGCCGGCCGCACCGGCGTGACGCGGATCCGGGTCGGCGATCCCGCGGACGGCGAGGACACCGTGCCGCACGCCCTGCGCGCCGTACGGGAGGCCGAGGGCCGGCAGGGCCGCAGGCTGGCCGGACGCAACCACGTGGTGCACATCGCGGTCAACGCCTGCCCCGGCGACGAACCGGTCCCCGTCCCCCGCGGCGCGGGCGCCAACCCGGCGCCCGCGGACGGCACCTACGACCCCGCCACCGCCGTCGGCGTCCTCGTCGTCGACACCGGCCTGGTGCACGACCACCGCTCCTACCCGCTGCTCGCCCACACCACGGGCGACGTCCAGCTGACCGAGACCGACGCCGACGGGGTGCTCCGCCCGTACGTCGGCCACGGCACGTTCATCGCCGGTCTCCTCGCGGCCGTCGCGCCCAACACCGACATCACCGTCCGGGGCGTCCTCAACGACGCCGGCGCCGTCCTGGAGTCGGAGTTCGGCGCCCTCCTCTTCGACGCGGTCGACCGGGACGGCTGGCCGGACGTCATCAGCCTCTCCGCGGGCACCCCCGGCGCGGACACCGACGGCCTGCTCGGCCTGGACGCCTTCATGCGCGAACTGCGCGACCGGCACACCCTGCTGGTCGCCGCCGCCGGCAACAACGGCAGCGACGTGCCGTTCTGGCCCGCCGCCTACGCCGGCCTGCCGGAGTTCGCCGACTGCGTGCTGTCGGTCGGCGCCCTGCGCGCGGACGGCGACGGCGCGGCCTGCTTCAGCAACCACGGGCCCTGGGTACGCGTCCACGCCCCCGGCGAACGCCTCACCAGCGCCCTCACCGGATTCGCCACCCCCGTGCCGTACGTCTACCAGCACTCCACCTACGACGCCTGCCGGTTCGGCGCCGACTACCCCTGCACCTGCCGCTCCCCGCGCCACACCGGCGTGCTGAGCGAGGACCGGGAGAACACCGGCGCCAAACCGGACCAGGTGATGTTCGACGGCCTCGCGCAGTGGAGCGGCACCTCCTTCGCCACTCCGGTGGCCGCGGGCCTGGTCGCCGCCCGGATGACGGCGTACCGGGAACGCGCCCCGCGCAAGGCCGGCGCCGGACTGCTGGCGGCCACCACGGACCGGGCCGAGGTCCGCGGGGCGCGCGTCCCGGCACTCCGCCCACCCACCTGGCGCCCCGTCCCGGCCGCGGCCGCGGCGCTGCCCGCATGAGGCCCGGAACGCTCCGCCCCGCGGCGTACGATGTCGAGCCGTACACAAGGGGTGGAGTCGTGGACCGAACAGAGGTCGGCACGCTGGTCCGGTCCGCCGTCGACGGGGACGCCGCGGCCTGGAAGGCGCTGGTGGAAGGGATGAGTCCCCTGGTGTGGTCGGTGGTGCGCGCCCACCGGCTGCCGGACGCCGACGCGCACGAGGTCTACCAGACCGTGTGGTTCCGCTTCGCCCAGCACCTGGACCGGATCAGGGAACCCGACAAGACCGGTGCCTGGCTGGCGACCACGGCCCGGCACGAGTGCCTGAAGGTGCTCAGGGGCCTGGCGCGGCTGACCCTGACCGACGATCCGCGGGTGCTGGACCGGGCCAGCGAAGAGCGGACGCCCGAGGAGTCGCTGATCGACTCGGAGGAGGCGGCGGACCGGGCCGAGCGGGTCCGCCGCCTGTGGCAGGAGCTGGACGGACTGGGCGAGCGCTGCCGGCAGTTGCTGCGGGTGCTGATCGCCTCGCCGCCGCCGAGCTACGGGGAGATCTCGGCCGCCCTCGGTATCGCGGTCGGCAGCATCGGCCCGCTGCGCCAGCGCTGTCTGCGCCGGCTGCGGGCCCGGATGGACGGACGGGGTGCGGTGTGAACGGCGGTGACGGCGGGAGCGGGTGGCGGGGCCCGGGCGAGGACGTGTTCGCGGACGCGCTGCTGGAGGAGGAGCTGCGGCAGGCCGCCGCCGTCCTCGACCCGGTGCCGGCCGAGCTGGTGCAGACGGCCCTGGACGCCTTCGCGCTGCACGACCCGGCCGCCCGGCTCGCCGAGCTGGCCTTCGACTCCCTGGTGGACGCGCTGCCGGTCAGGGGCGCGGTGGAGGCGCCGCGCATGCTGACCTTCCGCGCGGGCGAGGTCACCGTCGACGTGGAGGTCACCGGGGACGGGCTGATCGGCCAGGTGTTGCCGCCCCGGCCGGTGCGGATCGAGGTGCTCGGCGGCCCGGGAGCGGCCCGCGCGGTCACCTCCGACAGCCTCGGCCGGTTCACCGGCGACCCGCCGCCGTCCGGCCCGTTCGCCCTGCGGCTGCGCACCGGCACGGAGGTGATCGTCACGGAGTGGCTGCGCGCCTGAGCCGCGGCCGCGGTGCCGGACCGGCTCCGCCCCGGCGCCCGCACGCCACCGTCTCACCGCACGCACGGGTGGCCGTCCCGCTTACGGCCCCTCGCGGCGCGGGGCGGCCACCGCACCGCGCGGCACCTGGCGAGCGGGCCGGCGCGGACCGGGCGGCGGCGTCCCCGTGCGGGAAGGGCCCGGGCGGGCGAGTGGGTGCGGCGGACACCGGACCCGGTCGGGCGCCGGCCCCGCACCCGGCCGTAGCGCACGCCGGAAGCGCGCGTGCGGGGCGCGTGCGGGGGCCGGGTCGCGCGGTACGGGGCCGGGCGGTGCGTGGCCGGGGCGGGCCGTGCGGGGGCCGTCAGGGCCGGCGCGGGGCGGTGGGGCTACACCGCGTCGACGAGCGTGGCCAGGGCGGCGGCCAGGCGGTCGAGGCCCGGTCCGGCGGGTCCGCCCGGCTCGGTCATGTAGGTGTCCCGCCGGATCTCCACCATCAGCGCGCGGACCCGGACGTCCGTGCCGTAAAACTCCAGCGGCACGTACGTCCCGGCGAAGGGGCTGTCCAGCCCCGTCGGCCCGCACCCGGCGAACGCCTCGCGGGCGGCCCCGGCCAGCTCGGGCGGGGTGTGGAAGGCGTCCGTGCCCAGGCACACCGGCGGGCGCGGCCCGCTCCCGTGCAGCTCGTAGGGGAGCGGCCGCGTCGGGTACGAGTGCACGTCGATGATCACGGCGCGGCCGGTCGCGGCCAGCCGTCCGGCCACCGCCTCGGTCATGGCCGCGGCGTACGGCCGGAAGAAGCGGGCCAGCAGCGGCTCCGGGTCGGTGTCCGCGGGCCGCAGTTCGGCCCGGTGCGTGGTCCGCGTGTAGACGGCGCCCATGCCGACGGCCGACATCTCCTCCCGCTCGTCCGGGAACCGCTCCGGGTCCACCACCAGCCGCGACATCCGGTTCACGAACCGCCAGGGCGTGAGCCCGGCCAGTGCGGCGGCACGCTCCGCGATCTCGGCGGTGTGCGCGTCGGTGATGTGGTCCAGTTCCCGCTCCAGGGCCGCGTCGTCCAGCACGATGCCGGCGCGCACCTGCGCGGGTATCGTCCGCGCCGAGTGCGGCACGTGCAGCAGCACGGGCGACCCGGCGGCCCCGGGCAGCAGGTCGAAGGAGGGGGCGGGATCGGTCACGGGCTGCTCCAGCGGTGTCTGCGGTGCCGTCGGGTCGGGGTACGGGAGGACGCCGTACCCGCCCAAGGTGTCACACGGCACTGACAACGGCGGACCGCGGCCGGTCCAGCAACTCCCGCACCAGCGCGCCCACCTGCTCCGACTCGATCAGGAACCCGTCGTGCCCGTACGGCGACTCCACCACCCGCAGCCGGTCCGCACCCGGGACGAGGGCGGCCAGCTCCCGCTGCTGGGCGAGCGGGTAGAGGCGGTCGGAGTCGACGCCGGCCACGAGGGCGGGCGCGGTCACCCGGGCGAGCGCCGCCCGCACCCCGCCCCGGCCCCGGCCGACGTCGTGGGCGTTCATCGCCTCGCTCAGCACGACGTAACTGCCCGCGTCGAAGCGGCGGACCAGCTTGGCGGCGTGGTGGTCCAGGTAGGACTCCACCCCGTACCGGCCGCCGCGCCACGGGTCCTCCGTGTCCTGCGGGAGCCGGCCGAACCGCGCCTGCAGCTCCGGCTCGCTGCGGTAGGTGACGTGGGCCAGCCGGCGGGCCAGGCCGAGACCGGCGTGCGGGCCGCGGCCGGTGCCGTGGTAGTCGCCGCCCTGCCAGTCGGGGTCGCCGCGGATGGCGCGCAACTGGACGGCCGCCCAGGCGATCTGCTCCGCGCCGGCCGCCGCCGTCGTCGCGAGCAGCAGCAGCGCGCCGGTCCGCCGCGGGTGGGACACCGCCCACTCCAGGGCCCGCATCCCGCCCATCGAGCCGCCCACCACGAGCGCCCAGCGGTCGATGCCGAGGTCGTCCGCGAGCCCGGCCTCCGCCGCGACCTGGTCGCGCTGGGTGAGGAACGGGAAGGCGCCGCCCCAGGGCCGCCCGCCGTCCGGGTGCGCGGAGGACGGCCCGGTGCTGCCCTGGCAGCCGCCGAGGACGTTCGGTGCCACGACGAACCAGCGGTCCGTGTCCAGGGCCCGGCCCGGGCCGACCAGCGCGTCCCACCAGCCGGGGCTGGGGTGGCCGGGCCCGGCGGGGCCGGCCGCGTGGCTGTCCCCGGTGAGCGCGTGCAGCACCAGCACGGCGTTGGACGCGTCCGAGGCGAGCCGCCCCCACGTCTCGAACGCCAGCCGCACGCCCGGCAGTTCACCGCCCGCCTCCAGCGGCAGCGGTTCCCGCGCGGTGTACCACTGCCGCCGCCCGGGCGGGTCCCCCTCCCGCCACGCCCCGGTGGCCGGCGGCAGGGGGACCCCGGAAGCCGCGACGGCGGTCACCTACGCGCCCTTGGCCGCGCGGAAGCCGGCCTCCAGGTCCGCCTTGAGGTCGTCGAGGTTCTCGATGCCCACCGAGAGCCGCACCAGGCCCGGCGCGGCGCCCGTCGAGGCGAGTTGGGCCTCGTCGAGCTGGCTGTGCGTGGTGGACGCCGGGTGGATGATCAGGCTGCGCACGTCGCCGATGTTGGCGAGGTGGCTGAACAGCTCGACGCCGTCCACGAACCGCCTGCCCGCCTCGATCCCGCCGCGCAGCTCGAAGGAGACGATGGCCCCGGCACCGCGCGGCAGGTACCGCTGCCCCGCCTCGTACCAGCGGCTGGACGGCAGCCCCGGGTAGTGGACGACGGAGACCTCGTCGCGTCCCTCCAGCCACTCGGCGAGGGCCTGCGCGTTGGCGGTGTGCCGCTCGATCCGCAGGCTCAGCGTCTCCACGCCCTGGAGGAGCAGGAACGCCGAGTGCGGCGCGAGGGCCGGGCCGAGGTCGCGCAGGAGCTGCACCCGCAGCTTGGCCGCGAAGGCACCCGGGCCGAGCGCGGGCCAGTACCGCAGGCCGTGGTAGCTCGGGTCCGGCTCGGTGAACTCCGGGAACCGGTCGGCGTGCGCGCCGAAGTCGAAGCCGCCGCCGTCCACGACGACGCCCGCGATCGCCGTGCCGTGCCCGCCGAGGAACTTGGTCGCCGAGTGCACGACGATGTCCGCGCCGTGCTCGATGGGCCGCAGCAGGTACGGCGTCGGCACCGTGTTGTCCACGATGAGCGGGACGCCCGCCGCGTGCGCCACGTCGGCGACCGCGCGTACGTCCAGCACGTTCCCGCGCGGATTGCCCAGGGACTCGGCGAACAGCGCCTTGGTGTCCGGCCGGATCGCCGCCCGCCAGGCGTCGGCGTCGTCCGGGTCGTCAACGAAGGACACCTCGATGCCCAGCCGGGGCAGCGTGTGCCGGAACAGGTTGTACGTGCCCCCGTACAGGGAGGAGCTGGACACGATGTGGTCGCCCGCGCCCGCCAGCGTCAGCACGGCCAGGGTCTCCGCCGCCTGCCCGGAGGACAGCGCCACCGCCGCCACACCGCCCTCCAGCGCGGCGATCCGCTGCTCGAAGACGTCCTGGGTGGGGTTGTGGATGCGGGTGTAGATGTTGCCGGGCTCGGCGAGCGAGAACAGGTCGGCCGCGTGCTGCGTGTCCCGGAAGACGAAGGACGTCGTCTGGTAGATCGGCGTGGCCCGCGCGCCGGTCACCGGGTCGGGCGCGGCACCCGCGTGGATCTGCTTCGTCTCGAAGGACCAGGCCGAGGTGTCGGGGCCGGCGGGGGACTCCTCGGGGGTGTGGCCGGCGGTGACGGAGTCGACGGGCTGGCTGCTCATGGTGCTCCTCGTGCGGGGGAGTGCGCTGACGTGCGACGAGGTAAGCACGCGGGGGCCGGGTCCGGCAGGCTGTCGCGGAACGTGACACGAGGACATCACACATGCGACATGTCGCCGCAATGTTCCGCGGACCCCCCTCCGCCCCGGCCGGGGTCCCGGCCGGGGCGGAGGGGGGTGCCACGGGGCGCCCGGGGCGCCGCGGGTACTAGGCCACGGAGGCCAGGATCTCGTTCCAGGTGGCCGACGGGCGCATGACCGCGTCCGCCTTGGCGGTGTCGACCCGGTAGTAGCCGCCGATGTCGGCCGGCTTGCCCTGGACGGCGATCAGCTCGTCCACGATCGCCCGCTCGTTGGCCGCGAGCGTCTCGGCGAGCGGCGCGAACGCCTTCGCGAGGTCGGCGTCGTCGGTCTGCCGGGCCAGCTCCTGCGCCCAGTACAGGGACAGGTAGAAGTGGCTGCCGCGGTTGTCGATGCCGCCGACGCGACGGGTCGGGGACTTGTCCTCGTCGAGGAAGGTCGCCGTGGCGCGGTCGAGGGTGTCGGCGAGGACCTTGGCGCGGGTGTTGCCGGTGGCCGCCGCGAGCTGCTCGAAGGACGGGACGAGCGCGAAGAACTCACCGAGGGAGTCCCAGCGCAGGTAGTCCTCCTTGACGAGCTGCTGGACGTGCTTGGGCGCGGAGCCGCCGGCGCCCGTCTCGAACAGGCCGCCGCCCGCCATCAGCGGGACGACCGACAGCATCTTGGCGCTGGTGCCCAGCTCAAGGATCGGGAAGAGGTCGGTCAGGTAGTCGCGCAGCACGTTGCCGGTCACCGAGATGGTGTTCTCGCCGCGGCGGATGCGCTCCACCGACAGCTTGGTGGCCTCGACCGGGGACAGGATCTTGATGTCCAGGCCCTCGGTGTCGTGCTCCGGCAGGTACTGCTCGACCTTGGCGATCAGGTTGGCGTCGTGGGCGCGGCCCTCGTCCAGCCAGAACACGGCCGGGTCGCCGGTGGCGCGGGCGCGGGTGACGGCCAGCTTGACCCAGTCGCGGATCGGGTCGTCCTTGGTCTGGCAGGCGCGGAAGATGTCGCCCTGCGCGACCGGCTGCTCGATCAGGACGTTGCCGGCCTGGTCGACCACGCGGACGGTGCCGGCGGCGGCGACCTCGAAGGTCTTGTCGTGGGAGCCGTACTCCTCGGCCTTCTGCGCCATCAGGCCGACGTTCGGCACCGAGCCCATGGTGGACGGGTCGTAGGCGCCGTTGGCCCGGCAGTCGTCGATGACGGCCTGGTAGACACCGGCGTAGGAGGAGTCCGGGATGACGGCGAGGGCGTCGTGCTCCTGGCCGTCGGGGCCCCACATGTGGCCGGAGGTGCGGATCATCGCCGGCATGGAGGCGTCGATGATGACGTCGGAGGGGACGTGCAGGTTGGTGATGCCCTTGTCCGAGTCGACCATCGCCAGGGCCGGGCCCTCGGCGATCTCGGCGTCGAAGGAGGCCTTGATCTCGGCGCCCTCGGGCAGCTTCTCCAGGCCCTTGAGGATGCCGCCGAGGCCGTCGTTCGGGGTGAGGCCGGCCGCCTTGAGGGTCTCGCCGTACTTCGCGAACGTCTTCGGGAAGAACGCGCGCACCACGTGACCGAAGATGATCGGGTCGGAGACCTTCATCATCGTGGCCTTCAGGTGCACGGAGAACAGGACGCCCTCCTGCTTGGCGCGGGCGACCTGCGCGGCGAGGAACCGCTCCAGCTCGGCGACGTGCAGGACCGAGGCGTCGACGACCTCGCCCGCCAGGACCGGCACGGACTCCTTGAGGACCGTGGCGGTGCCGTCCTCGGCGACCAGCTCGATCTTCAGCGTGCCGGCCTCGGAGATCACCACGGACTTCTCCGTGGAGCGGAAGTCGTTCTCGCCCATGGTCGCCACGTCGGTCTTGGACTCGGAGGTCCAGGCGCCCATGCGGTGCGGGTGGGTCTTGGCGTAGTTCTTCACCGAGGCGGGGGCGCGGCGGTCGGAGTTGCCCTCGCGCAGCACCGGGTTCACCGCGGAGCCCTTGATCTTGTCGTAGCGGGCGCGGATGTCGCGCTCCTCGTCGGACTTCGGGTCGTCCGGGTAGTCCGGCAGCGCGTAACCCTTGCCCTGGAGCTCGGCGACGGCGGCCTTGAGCTGCGGGATGGACGCCGAGATGTTCGGCAGCTTGATGATGTTGGCCGCCGGGGTCTTGGCCAGCTCGCCGAGCTCGGTCAGCGCGTCCGGGATGCGCTGGTCCTCGTTCAGGTACTCCGGGAAGACGGCGATGATCCGCCCGGCCAGCGAGATGTCGCGCGTCTCCACGGCCACACCCGCCTGCGAGGCGTACGCCCTGATCACCGGCAGGAAGGAATGCGTCGCCAGGGCGGGGGCTTCGTCTGTGTAGGTGTAGATGATGGTCGAGTCAGTCACCGGGTGCTCCGCTCCACGTCTGCAACATTGCTCGACATCAAGATATCTCGTGACCGGGGTCGGTTCGACAGGGGTCCTGGCCGGAAAACGCGCCACCGGTCATCTCCCGCGCGATCCAGCGGCAGATCACGTCGACCACGTACACGTGTTCGTCCCGGGTCAGCTCGCGCCCCTTGGGGATGCCGTGCAGGCGCAGCAGGCAGCTCCGGCAGCAGGTCCCGGTCGCGTGCTGGGCCACGAACACGGGGTGCCCGCGGTACGGGGTCTGCCTGCCGTCCTTGTACGGCTCGGCCGGTGCCAGCCGCCGGGCGATCAGGTCGTAGGCGTGCCACCGCAGGGTGGCCGGGCCCTTCAGCTCCGCCGTCGCCCGGTCCCGCCCGCGCAGGTGGAACCTCGCCCGGAACGGCTGCCGGGCGAGGGCGTCGAGCCGCCGGTCGAGCGAGCGGGGGTCGCGGGCGGGACCGGGGGAGCCGTCGGACGGCTGCCCGGGCGGGCCGGAGGGGGGCGTGGAGGACGAAGGGGTCATACCGCCTTCGAGCCTAACCGGTGCGCGCGGGTCCGTCCGTGGCCGCGGGTCCGGCAGCGCCGCTCGCCCCGGGGCTCCCCGCGCAGTGGCGTGGTGACGGGCCCGCCGGCCGCGCGCGGGCGCCGCTCCTCGGCCTCGATGCCGGTGAGGGTGCGGGCCGGGACCGGGCCGGTGGCCCGGCGGTCGCGCTGCCCGGCCGGCGGCACCTGCGTGCCCTGGCGGCCGCGTTCGTCGGGCAGGGCTTGGAGCGGACCGCGAGCGCCGGGACCGCGGCCGCCACGCGTGTGGCCAGGAAGACCGTCACCCACTGCTTCCCGTGCGAGGCGGACCCGGCCCCGACCACCATTAGGCGTTCACCGGCGGCCGCCGGTCCCGGGCCGCCGCCGCGCTGATCGCCGGTGCGGACCGGCCGCTCTTGCGGCGCTTTCGGCCCCGGCCGGGCGCACCGGCGACGAGAGCACGGCCGCCCTGCTCCCCGAGGCCAGGCCGACCGGCCGCCGCCCCGCCGCGACGGCGCCCCGGGCCGACTCCGGGGCCTGAGCGGGGTGGGACGCGCGGGACCGCCCACCGGGGTCGGGGGTCAGGCCGCCTCGGCCGTGCGCTCCCAGGGGCTCGGGCCCGTGCCCTGGTGCCAGGCCTCCAGGCCCTCGCCGTCGACGCAGACGATCCCGCACTGGAGGGCGTACTCCAGGGCCGGTGCGGTGAAGTCGCTCGTGGTGACGACCGCGGCGACGTCCGCCTCGTGGATGGTGAAGCAGGTGCCCCCGAAGCGCTGCATGTCCTGCGAGCCGACCTTGTTGGTGTCGCCGTACTGCTTGCACTGGATGACCAGCCGCCGCCCGTCCGGGGTGAGCGCGACGACGTCCGCGCCCAGGTCGCCCGCGCCCCCCACCACCTCCACGTCGAGGCAGCCGTGGTGCGCGCACAGGTCCGCCACGGCCTGCTCGAAACCGTAGGGGTCCAGCTCGGCGTAGCCGACCGGGACCGAGGCGACGGCCGGCTCCGCCGGCGGCGCGGGGTCCGCGTACCGCTCGCCCGGCGCGCCGGCCGCCGCGACCGGGCCGGCCGCCCGGCACGCCTGCGCGGCGGCCAGGCTGTCGGAGGCCGCCTCGGCGGCCTCCTCCAGCGCCAGGGTGGCCCGGCGCGCGTATCTCCCGGCGGAGAACCGGCGCCACCGGTGCCGGAACGCCAGCGCGGCGGCCACCCCGAGGACCGCCAGCACACCGGCCCAGAGCGGGCGGTGCTCGACCATGGCGGCCGCGGTGCGCGCCAGGAACGCGAGGACGCACAGCAGGATCGCGAGCAGGAGGAAGAACATCGCGGTGCTGCGCAGGTCGAAGCGCCGGCGGCGCTCCGACCGTCGAACCTGGCGCACGGATATGGTCATGCCGGCTTCCTCCCTGACGCGACGGCGAAGGTCTCCCTGCTACGGATGCCCAAGATCGCCGCCCGCTCCCAGGAGCAGCCCGCCCCCGCGCCCCAAGTGGCCGCGGAGCGAACTTACTTGACCGACCGTTCCGGATACGTCTAGGGTTCTCGACGTGGCCAGGACCAAGGAATTCGATCCGGACGCCGCGCTCCAGTCGGCCCTCGAACTGTTCTGGCGGCGCGGCTACGAGGCGACGTCGATGGCGGACCTCGTCGAGCACCTCGGCATCGGCCGCGCCAGCATCTACGCGACCTTCGGCAGCAAGCACGAGCTGTACCTGAAGGCCCTTGACCGGTACACCGAGACGCGCGACCCCTCGCTCCTCGCCGAGTTGTCCCAGCCGGGCCCCGCGCTGCCCGCGGTGCGGGCGGTGGTGCGCCGCTTCGCCGCCGAGGCCGCCTCCCCGGACGCCCGGCGCAGCGGCTGCTTCGTCACCAACACCGCGGCCGAACTGGCCCCGCACGACCCCGTGGCGGCCCGCCGGGTCGAGATCAGCTGGGAGCACGTCGAGACCCCGCTGCACTCCGCGCTCGTGCGGGCCCAGGCCCAGGGCGAGCTGCCCGCGGACCGCGACCCGCGGGCGCTGGCCCGCATGCTGCTCGTCCTGCTGCAGGGGGTGCGGATCGTCGGCAAGGCGTCGGACGACCCCGCCCGGGTGCGGGACGCGGCCGAACAGGCCCTGGCCCTGCTGGACTGACGCCCGCCCGCCGGAACCGCCGGCCACCCTTCCGCACGCCCGAATAATGAACCGATCGGTCAAATATCAGGGGGATGGCATGACCGCCACGGACACCGCCCGCGCCGCCACCACGCGGCAGCGATCGGCCTTCCTCCTCCTCGGCGGCATCCAGAGCGCGCTGATCTTCACGCTCGCCGCGCTCGCCGTACCGCTGCCCCTCATCGGGCGCGAACTCGCGCTGGAGCGCGCGGACCTGATCCTGCTCAGCGCCGCCTACGGACTGACCTTCGCCGGGCTGCTGCTCTTCGGCGGACGCCTCGCGGACCGCTGCGGCGGACGCCGCGCCCTCACCGCGGGCCTGGTCCTCTTCGCCACCGCCTCGGCCGCCGCCCCGTTCGCCCCCGGCTTCGGGGCACTGCTCGCGGCCCGCTTCGCGCAGGGCGCGGGGGCGGCCCTGACCGCGCCCGCCGCCATGGCCGTGCTGCGCGCCGTCTTCCCCTCCCCGTCCGCGTACGGCAGGGCGATGGCCACCTGGGGCGGGCTCTCGGTACTCGGCGCGACCGCGGGCAACCTGCTCGCCGGTGTCATCTCGGCGCTGCTGTCCTGGCGCTGGACCTTCGCCGTACCGCTCGTGGCGGCCCTCACGGCCCTCGCCCTCGCGCCCCGGCTGCTGCCGGACACCGCTCCCGGCCGGGGCAGGAGCCTCGACCTGCCCGGTGCCCTGCTCGCCACCGCCGGGATCACCCTGGCCAGTTACGGACTCGTCGTCACCGACGCCCGCCCCTGGTCGTCGGCCGGCGTGCTCGCGCCGCTGCTGGGCGGGACCGCGCTGCTGGCCGCGTTCCGGTACGCCGAACGCCGCGCCGGGGACCCGCTGTTGCCGCCCGGCTTCCTGCGCCACCGGCGGCGGGCCCTCGCGCTCGCGGCCATCGCGCTGACCGCCTGCGGAACCGGGATGACCTTCGTGGTCCTCTCGCTCCGGCTCCAGCAGACGCGCGACTGGTCGCAGTTGCAGACCTCGGCGGCGTTCGTCCCGTTCGCCGTCGCGCTGCTCGCCTCGGGCCGGGCGGCGGGACCGCTCACCGCCCGGTACGGGGCCCGGACCGTCACGGCGGCCGGGCTCGGCACCGGCGCGGTGGGGCTCGTCCTCCTCGCGCTCACCGGCATCGACGCGCACGTCCCGTACGGGTACGGGCTGCTGCCCGGCCTCGTGCTGCTGCCGGCCGGCGCGGCGGCCTCCTTCGCGGGAGCCGCCGTACTCGCCACCGAAGACGTGCCGCGGCAGCGGGCCGGGCTCGCGGGCGGTGTGCTGAACACCGCGATGGAGCTCGGCCCGACCGTCCTGTTCGCGTTCCTGCTCACGCTCGGCGGCGACGCCCGGCCCCTGGCCGCGACCGGCGTCGCCTGCGCCGCCGTGGCCCTCCTCGTCCACCGCACCCGGTAGTCCACCACCCAAGGGAGCCACCCGAATGAACCGCTTCACCGGCAGGACCGTCCTCGTCACCGGCGCGGGCTCCGGCCTCGGCCGCGCCGTCGCGCTCGCCTTCGCCGCCGAGGGCGCCTCCGTGGTCGCCGCGGGCCGCACCGCGGCCACCCTGGAGGAGACGGCCGCCCTCATCAGGGACGCCGGCGGCACGGCCACCGCCGTCACCGCCGACGTCACCGACTCCGGCCAGGTCGGGCACCTGGTGCGCGAGACCGTGGCCCGCCACGGCGGACTGGACGTCGCGGTCAACAACGCCGGGATACTCCGCGGCACCGTGGCCGCCGGCGAGGTGAGCGAGGAGGACTGGGACGCGGTGCTGCGCACCAACGTCACCGGCGTCTGGCTGGCCATGAAGCACGAGATCGCGCACATGAAGGACAACGGCGGCGGCGCCATCGTCAACGTCTCCTCCAACCTGGGCGCACACCTGAGGATCCCGCACGCCGCCGCGTACATCACCTCCAAGGCGGCGGTCTCCGCGCTGACCCGCGCCGCCGCCCTCGACCACGTCCACCAGGGCATCCGCATCAACGCCGTCAGCCCCGGCGCGGCCGCCGCCCCCATGTCGCTGCGGCCCGGCGAGACCGAGGCCGACCGCACCGAGCGGGTGAAGTCGGAGAACCCGCTCGGCCGGGTCGCGGAAGCCGAGGAAGTGGCGGCCGCGGTGCTCTACCTCGCCTCGCCCGCGGCCGGCGCGGTGGTCGGCACCGACCTGGTCATCGACAGCGGAGCCTCGGCCTGACGGTCCACCGGACTCCGGTGGTCCGGCGGCGCGCTCCGCCACGGCGGGCCGGGCCGCGTGCCCGTCCCGCCCCTCGGAGGGACCGGAGGGCCCGGAGGGGTCGGCGGGCCGGGAGTCAGCTCCCGACGCCCTCGCCCATGCTCTCCGCGCTGCGCTGCTGCGGGATCAGCGCCGGGCCCTGCTGGAGGGTCACGGTGCGGCTGGGGGCCGGGATGCGGATGCCCTCGGCGCGGTAGCGGCGGTGCAGGCGCTTGACGAACTCGTGCTTGATCCGGTACTGGTCGCTGAACTCGCCCACGCCGAGGATCACCGTGAAACCGATCCGGGAGTCGCCGAACGTGTGGAAGCGGATGGCCGGTTCGTGCTCGGGTACGGCCCCGGCCACGTCCTTCATGACCTCCGCGACCACCTCCGCGGTCACCCGCTCCACGTGCTCCAGGTCGGAGTCGTAGCCCACGCCCACCTGCACCAGCACGGTCAGGTTCTGCTCGGGGCGCGTGTAGTTGGTCATGTTGGCCTTGGCGAGCTGGCCGTTGGGGATGACCACCAGGTTGTTGGAGAGCTGGCGCACGGTCGTCTGGCGCCAGTTGATGTCCACGACGTAGCCCTCCTCACCGCTGCCGAGCCGGATGTAGTCGCCCGGCTGCACGGTCTTGGAGGCGAGGATGTGGACGCCCGCGAACAGGTTGGCGAGGGTGTCCTGGAGCGCCAGGGCGACGGCCAGACCGCCGACGCCCAGGGCGGTGAGCAGCGGCGCTATGGAGATCCCGAGGGTCTGCAGGACCACCAGGAAGCCGATCGCCAGGACCAGGACCCGGGTGATGTTCACGAAGATGGTCGCCGATCCCGCCACCCCCGAGCGGGACTGGGTGACCGACCGCACCAGGCCGGCGATCACCCGGGCCGCCGAGAACGTCACCACGACGATCAGCCAGACCTGGAGCCCCTGGTCGACCTGGTGCCGGACGCCGCGCAGCAGCGGCAGCACGGCCGCCGCGGCCGCCGCGCCGCCCGCGATCGCCGCCCAGGGGACGACCGAGCGCAGCGCGTCCACGATGACGTCGTCGCCGCTCCAGCGGGTCCGCTTGGCGTGCTTGGCGAGCCAGAGCAGCAAGGTGCGCGACAGGAAGGCGAGCAGCAGGCCCGCCGCCAGGGCGATGCCGGCGAGGACGAAGTCGTCCAGGGTGGGCGTGCGGTTCACCGGTCACCCCCGGGGCGCGCAGCCACGGCGGGAGGCCGGTCGTTCAGTCTCGTCACGTTGTCACCTGCTCGATGTCCGGAAAGTACGACCGCGCCGGCCGGAGGAACTCCGGTGACCGGCGCGCTCGTTCATCCTGCCGTATCCCGCACACCGGTCCGTACCGGAGGTGGCGGCTCCGGACCGCGGGCTCAGACGATGCCCTCCGCGAGATCCGCCTGGTCGCGGTCGTCGCCGTAGGCGGCGGTGGTGGGCGTGCCGTACGAGCGGCGGGCGACGTACCACCAGACGCTGGCGAGGAGCAGGACCGCGGCGAGCGCCACCACCGCGTAGTTCATCGACTCGACCGTGACCGGCGACGCCTGCGGCAGGCAGAACAGGATCGTCACGCAGGCCACCCACACGACCGCGACCCAGCCGATCGGCTTGCTCCAGCGGCCGAGCTGCCACGGACCCGGCCGGAACCGGTCGCCCGCGCGCAGCCGCAGGAAGACGGGGATGGCGTAGGCCGGGGTGATGCCGATGACGTTGATGGCGGTCACCGCCTGGTACGCGGTCGCCGAGTACAGCGAGGGCAGGGCGAGGACGCAGGCGACGCCGACGGACAGCCAGACGGCGGGGACCGGGGTCTGGGTGCGGGCGCTCACCTTGCGCCACAGGTGCGAGCCGGGCAGCGCCCCGTCCCGGCTGAACGCGAACACCATCCGGCTGGCCGCGGCGACCTCGGCGTTCCCGCAGAACAACTGGGCGACGATGACCACCAGGAGCAGCGCGCTGGCGCCGTCGGTGCCGAGGCCGTCGAGCATGATCTGGGCGGGCGGCACACCGGTGGCCGTGGTGCGCGTGCCCTCGTAGTCCTGGATGGCGAAGGTGAGACCGGCCAGCAGCACGAAGCCGGCGAGCCAGGACACCCAGATGGCGCGGACGATGCCGCGCGAGGCGGTCACCGAGGCGTGCGAGGTCTCCTCGGACAGGTGCGCGGAGGCGTCGTACCCGGAGAAGGTGTACTGCGCGAGGAGCAGGCCGATCGCCGCCACGTACAGCGGGTTCTCCCAGCCCGTCTCGTTGACGAACTTCGTGAACACGAAGGACGGCGACTGGTGGTGGTCGGGGATGATCGCCAGCGCGCCGACGATCAGCGCGACGCCCGCCAGGTGCCACCACACGCTGATCGAGTTGAGCAGGCTGACCAGGCGGACGCCGAACAGGTTCAGCACCGCGTGCAGCAGCAGCACGGCGCAGAAGATCAGCATGGTCTTGCCGGGCGTCGGCTCGAAGCCCCACTGGAGGTTGGCGAAGGCGCCGGCGAACAGGGCCGCGCCGTAGTCGATGCCGGCGATCGCGCCGAGCAGGCCGAGCAGGTTCAGCCAGCCGGTGTACCAGCCCCAGCGGCGGCCGCCGAGCCGGTCGGCCATGTAGTACAGGGCGCCGGAGGTCGGGTAGGCGCTGGTGACCTCGGCGAGCGCGAGACCGACGCACAGCACGAACAGGCCCACGCCGGCCCAGCCCCACAGCATCACGCCGGGTCCGCCGGTGTTGAGGCCGAAGCCGTACAGGGTCATGCAGCCGGACAGGATCGAGATCACCGAGAAGCTGATGGCGAAGTTGCCGAAGCCGCCCATGCGGCGGGCCAGCACCGGCCGGTAGCCGAGTTCGCGCAGGCGCTGCTCCTCGTCCTGCTGCGGCAGGCCGGGGGAGGGGGCGGACGAGGGGTCGGGGCTGGGGGACACGCGTGAACCTCCGGGACGGACAAGTGTCGAATGGGACTTTCCTGGGTGGAGCCGGGGACGTTCGGGCGGAGCGAAGGCGGAGCGGAGGTGGAGCGAAGGTGAAGCGAAGGCGGAGCGAAGGTGGAGCGAAGGACGTGCGGTGGTACGGGGACGCGGTGGAGCCGGGCGGGCGTGCGGGGCGGGGCGCCGGGGTGCGCGTGAGCGGGCGCCGGGGCCGGGGTCCGCGCGCGTGTCCGGCCCGGTCAGGGCCGGGAGCGCTCCCTGGCGGCCCGGCAGCGGTCCCTGGCCTGGACGAACACCTCCACGGCCCGGTCCCGGTCCCGGGTGCGGTACATCCAGGGCGGGGGCGTGAAGTAGGGGCCGATCGCGTCGAACACCCGGGCCGCGTCCGTGAACTGCAGGGAGCCCCACAGGGCGTGCGCCAGGTGGTTGAGGTCGGGCAGCGCGCGCTCGGCGGGCAGCGACCGCTCGAACCAGGCGCCCAGCGCGTGCCGGGCCTCGCGGGTCGCCTCCTCGGCCACCCAGTGCAGGTCCAGCGCCGCGTCGTGCCCGCTGTCCCGGCGGTAGCGCTCCACGCGGACGTACAGCGGCAGCACGTGCAGCGCGGAGCCGGCCGGGGCCCGGCCGGCGGCCCACTGCGCGTACCCGGCGGCCTCCGCGAGCCGGCCCGAGCCGCCGCGCACGTACAGGAACTGGAGCATCCGGTGGTGGGCCTCGCGGTTGAACGGGTCGCGTTCGTCGGCCGCGGCCAGCAGCCCCCAGGGCCCCGGCGGCAGCAGCGGCTCCGGCGGTCCGGTCCGGTGCTCCTCCCAGCGCTGCTCCGGATCGAGCTGGGACAGCGCGAGCAGGCACACCCAGGGCACGGGGTCCCGTGGCGCGGCCGCGGTGGCCGACTGGGCGGCGTCCCACGCCTCGATCCACAACTCGTGGGTGCGGCGGTGCTGTTCGCGGCGCGCCCGCAGCGCCCGCTCCACCCCGACCCGGGCGTGCATGACCGTGGCGTGGACGTTGCCGGGCTCCTCGGAGAGCCAGGCCCGCACCACGTCGGTGCCGGCCGCGGCCGTGGCGAGGACCTGTGTCCGCTGGGTCCACTGGCCCCACCGGGTGGTGTCGGCGAGGAGGGTGCGCATGGCCATCCAGCGGCCGGTGCGCAGGTCCTGGAGCGCGGCGCGCAGGGGCTGGTCGGGGCCGGCGGGGTCGTAGGAGGGACGTACTCCGTCTCTGGCCATCAGCCGCCGGCCCCCTGCCGCGGGCTCACGGGCGAGGTGGCGGGGTGACGTTGCAACAGCCCTCCCCTGGGCGGTGACGTTCGGTGTTCGTGTGGTCGCCCGTCACTATAGAGGCGCATGTGGCGACGTACCATTGTTGCCAAGTCAACCATCTCGCAAGGGGAGTTGACCAAGAAACGGAAAAGCTTGACGTCGGACCCGTACGGCGGCAGGCTGGCGCGGTGATCTTCAGGACCGGAGCGAAGGGCGCGCGATGACGGGGCCGGTGCTCGCCGTCGACCAGGGCACGTCCGGCACCAAGGCGCTCGTCGTGTGTCCCGAGCGCGGCGTCATCGGCACCGGGTTCGCCGCGGTCGGCCCCCGGTACCTGCCCGGCGGCCGGGTCGAGGTGGACCCGGCCGAGCTGTACGGCTCCGTGGTCGCCGCCGGCCGGCGCGCGCTCGCCGAGGCCGCCGAGGACGTCACCGCGGTCGGCCTCGCCAACCAGGGCGAGACCGTCCTCGCCTGGGACCCGGCCACCGGCCGCCCGCTGACCGACGCCCTGGTGTGGCAGGACCGGCGGGCCGAGTCCGTCTGCGCCGAACTCGGTGATCACGCCGAGGAGTTGCGTCGGCTGACCGGGCTGCCCCTCGACCCGTACTTCGCCGCGCCCAAGATGGCCTGGATCCGCCGCCACCTCACCCGCGAAGGCGTCGTCACCACCTCCGACGCCTGGCTGGTGCACCGGCTCACCGGCGCCTGGGTCACCGACGCCGCCACGGCCGGCCGCACCCAGCTCCTGGACCTGGACCGCGCCGAGTGGTCCCCGCGCGCCCTGGACCTGTACGGCCTGTCCGGCGAGCGGCTGCCCGAGGTCACCGACAACGCCCGGCCGGCCGGCACCACCACGGCGTTCGGCCCCGAGATCCCGCTGACCGGGCTGGCCGTCGACCAGCAGGCCGCCCTGCTGGCCCAGCGCGTCACCGCCCCGGGCACCGCCAAGTGCACCTACGGCACCGGCGCGTTCCTGCTCGCGCACACCGGCGACCGCCCCCGCCGCGGCGACTCCGGCCTGGTCAGCTGCGTGGCCTGGCGGCTCGCCGGACGCACCGGCTACTGCCTGGACGGGCAGGTCTACACGGCCGCCTCCGCCGTCCGCTGGCTCACCGGCCTCGGCGTCATCTCCGGCGCCGCCGACCTCGACCCGGTCGGCGGCACCGTCCCCGACAGCGGCGGCGTCACCTTCGTCCCGGCCCTCGCCGGGCTCGCCGCCCCCTGGTGGCGCGGCGACCTGCGCGGGTCCCTCACCGGACTCGGCCTCGACACCACCCCCGGGCACCTGGTGCGCGCGCTGTGCGAGGGGATCGCCGCCCAGGTCGCCGAACTCGCCGAGGCCGCCGCCGGCGACCTGGGCACCCCCCTGGACACGCTGCGCGTCGACGGCGGCCTCACCCGCTCCGCACTGCTCATGCAGACCCAGGCCGACCTGCTGCAACGCCCGGTCGAGGTGTCCGCGCTGCCCGACGCCACCGCGCTCGGCGCCGCCGTCCTCGCCCGCCTCGGCGCGGACCCCGCGCTGAGCGTCGAGGCGGCGCTGCCCGAATGGAGTCCCGCAGCCGTGTACGAGCCCCGCATCCCGGCCGGCCTGGCCGCCGAACGCCGCGCCGGCTTCCGCGCCGCCGTCACGGCCCTGCTCGGCCGGTGACCGTCACCGAGGGCGGCCCGCTGCCGTCGGCACCGTACGACGTGGTGGTCGTCGGCGCCGGCGTGGTGGGCTGCGCCATCGGGCGCGAACTCGCCCGCCACCCCCGGCTGCGCGTCGCCCTCGTCGAGGCCGGGGACGACGTCTGCCAGGGCACCTCCAAGGCCAACACCGCGATCCTGCACACCGGGTTCGACGCGGCCCCCGGCACCCTGGAGGCCCGGCTGGTCCGCCAGGGGTACGAGCGGCTCGGCGCCTACGCCGCCCGGACCGGCATCCCCGTCGAACGGACCGGCGCCCTGCTGGTCGCCTGGGACGAGGAGCAACGCGCCGCGCTGCCCCGGCTCGCCGAGAAGGCCCGGCGCAACGGCCGGCACGACACCGCCCTGCTGGGCCCCGGCGAACTGTACGCCCGCGAACCGCACCTCGGCCCCGGCGCGCTCGGCGCCCTGCACGTCCCGGGCGAGAGCATCATCTGCCCCTGGACGACGACCCTGGCCTACGCCACCGAGGCGGTGCGCGCCGGAACCGACCTGCACCTGAACACCGACGTGCGGGCCGCGGAGCGGACGGCCGACGGCCACCGGGTGACCACCGGCCGGGGCACCCTGCACACCCGGTACCTGGTCAACGCGGCCGGACTGCACGCCGACACCCTCGACCGCGCGCTCGGCCACGACGACTTCACCGTCACCCCGCGGCGCGGCCAGCTCCTGGTCTACGACAAGCTCGCCCGTCCCCTCGTCCGGCACATCCTGCTGCCCGTGCCGACCGCCCTCGGCAAGGGCGTCCTGGTCGCCCCGACCGTCTACGGCAACGTCCTGCTCGGCCCCACCGCCGAGGACCTGCCCGACAAGCGGGCCACCGAGTCCACCGCCGGCGCCCTGGCCGCGCTGCGGGACCAGGGCCGGCGCATCCTGCCCGCCCTGCTCGACGAGGAGGTCACCGCCGTGTACGCCGGCCTGCGCGCGGCGACCGGGCACGAGGACTACCGCGTCACCGCGCACCCGGAGCAGGCGTACGTCACCGTCGGCGGCATCCGCTCCACCGGCCTGACCGCCTCTCTGGCCATCGCCGCCCACGTCAGCGGCCTGCTGGCGGAGAGCGGCCTCGACCTCGGCCCGGTACGGGAGCCCGAGCCGGTCGCCATGCCCAACCTCGGCGAGGCTTTCCCGCGCCCCCACCAGCGCCCCGGCCTCGTCGCCGCCGACCCGGCGTACGGCACCCTCGTCTGCCACTGCGAGCGCGTCTCCCTGGGCGAGATCCGCGACGCACTCGCCAGTACGGTCCCGCCCCGCACCCTGGAGGGCCTGCGCCGCCGCACCCGGGCCCGGGCGGGCCGCTGCCAGGGGTTCTACTGCGGGGCCGCGGTGCGCGACCTGCTGGAAGGGGGCCGGACGTGACGGACCGGGACCCGCGGCCGCGCCGGACCGACGTCCTCGTCGTCGGCGCCGGTCCCGCCGGGCTCGCCGCAGCCGCGCGGCTGGCCGCCGCCGGTGCCGGGCGCGTGGAGGTGCTGGAGCGGGAGGCGGCGCCCGGGGGAGTGCCCCGGCACTGCGCGCACGGCGGCTTCGGCACCCGGACGCGCCCGCTCACCGGACCGGGGTACGCCCGCCTGCTCACCGAAGCCGCCGAGCGGGCCGGCGCCACGCTCCGCACCGGGGTGACGGCACTGGAGTGGGCCCCGGCCGGCCCCGTCCTCACCACCGTCGGCCCCGGCGGATCGGAAACCGTCGAGGCACGGGCGGTCGTCCTCGCCACGGGCGCCCGCGAACGGCCGCGCACCGCCCGCCTGGTGCCCGGCACCCGGCCGGCCGGCGTCTACACCACCGGCGAACTCCAGCAGTCCGTCCACCTGTTCGGGCAGACCATCGGCACCCGCGCGGTCGTGGTGGGCGCCGAGGACGTCTCCTACGCGGCCGCGGGCACCCTGCGCGCGGCCGGCGTCGAGGTGGTCGCCCTGGTCACCGAGCACCCGCGCGCCCAGAGCGGCCGGGGCCGCGCCCAGGCGGCCCGGCTGCGCCACGGCATCCCGCTGCTGACCGGCACCACCGTCGCCGAACTGCTGGGCCGCGGACGGCTGTCCGGCGTCCGCGTCCGGCACCGGGACGGCCGTACGGCCGTCCTGCCCTGCGACACCGTGGTGTTCACCGGCGACTTCGTGCCCGACCACGAACTGGCCCGCCGCGGCGGCCTCGTCATGGACCCCGGCACCCGGGGCCCCGCCGTCGACGGCCTGGCGCACACCTCCCGCCCCGGGGTGTTCGCCGCCGGGAACCTGCTGCACGCCGTCGAGCCCGCGGCCGCCGCGGCCCGCGAGGGCGCCCGGGCGGGCCGCGCGGTCCTGGACTTCCTGGCGGGCGCCCCCTGGCCGGACCCGGGCCTCGCGGTCGCCGTCGCGGAGCCGCTGCGCTGGATCGCCCCGAACCGCGTCGTCCCGGCCGCCGCGCCCGCCCGGTACGTCCTGCGGACCGCGACCCCGCTGCCGCACCCCGTCCTGTACGTCCGCCAGGACGGCCGCCTGCTGCACCGCGAGCGGCTCGGCCCCGGCACCGCCCTGCCGAACCGCACCCTGACCCTCACCGCCCGCTGGCACGACCACGTCGACCCCACGGGCGGGGAGATCAGGGTGACCACCGCCTGACGGCCCGACGCCCCGTATCCGCCCCCTCCGGCCCGGCACCTCCCGCGTCGGGTGCCCCGGCCCCTTGCGGGCGCACGTCGGGGGCCCGCCCCCGCCCCGGGGCTCTGCCCACCGCTCCACCCGGCCCGTGCTCCGCGGAAGGTGCCGCCCTCACCCACGGCACCGCCGCCCGGGCGCCGTCGTCCGCCTCGAACTCCCGGAACGCCCCTGCGGGCGGCAGCCGAGAAGGAGCGCCCCCGTGGTGGTCCGCGCGGAGCGGCCCCACCGTGCCTCAGATGACCTTCCGCCGCAGCAGGGCCCCCAGCGTCAGCGCCCCCGGCACCAGCGGCACCCACACCGTGATGATCCGGTAGGCCAGCACCACGGCCGTGGCCACCGTCGCCGGGCCGCCCACCGCGACCAGCGCCACGATCAGCGCCGCCTCGACGGAACCGAGCCCGCCCGGCGTGGGCACCAGGGCCACCGCGACCGTCGCCGCCAGGTAGGCGAGCGCCGTGTGGGCGGCCGGCACCGGCAGCCGCAGGGCCTGGCCGACCGCGGCGAGCCCGGCCGCCTGGAGCGCGGGGAAGGCCAGCGAGCCACCCCACAGCGCCAGGGCGCGGGCCGGCCGCGTGTGCACCGACCGCGCCTCGCCGAGGGCGGCCCGCAGGAAGGCGGAGACCCGGACGCGCAGCGGCCGGACGAGCACCGGCACGGCCCCGAGGGCGACCAGCAGGCCGGCCGCGCCCAGCAGCAGCGGCAGCCCGGGGCCGTCCGGCGGCAGGACCCCGGGCCGCAGCGCGTCCGGGAACGCGACGAGCAGCACGGCCAGCAGACCCAGCCGGCCCACGCCCTCCGCGAACAGGTACAGGGCGAGTGCCGCCGAGGAACCGGCCGGCGGCACCCCGCACACGCTCATGAAGCGCAGGTTCACCGCGCCGGCGCCGAGCCCGGTGGGCAGCAGGTGGTTGGCCGAGGCCGCCGCGAACTGGGTGGCCAGCAGCCGGCCCTTCGGCAGCGGCTGCACCACCGCGCCCTGCCGGGTGACGGCCGCGGCCACCCAGGTCAGGCAGGTGGCGCCGGCCGCGGCGAGCAGCCACGGCCAGGAGGCGGTGCGCAACTGGCCGAAGCCCTCGGCGAGCATCGAGCGGTGCCGGACGGCGGCCACGGCGACGAGCACGACCGGCACCAGGCACAGCACCCGGCGGACGGCCGCGCGGCGGGGGAGTCGATCCCGGGGCGGCGGGGGGAGCGGGACGGCGGTCACACCGCCACAGGTTCGCGGCACCGTGCCAACGGCGGATGGCGGGACCGCGGACGGCGGCTTACCGGGTGCGGTCGCCGGGGTCCCGGCCGGCCGCGAGGCACCGGGCCGGGGTGAAAAATCCGCGGACGTTGACCTCGACGATGCTTCAGGTTCTACGGTTTGGACATGAGCATGGAGACCACCGCCTGGACGCAACTGCACAGCGTGATGACCGCGCAGTCCGAGCGTCGCCCGTTCGCCCGCGCCACACTGCGCCGCATCGCCGCCTTCGCCCGCCCGCACCGCGCGGGCATCGTCCGCTTCGTCCTGCTGGGGGTGGTGACCGCACTGCTCGCCGTCGCGACCCCGGTGCTCGCCGGCCGCGTCGTCGACGCGATCGTGGCCGGGCACGACTCCGGGACCGTGGTGCGGCTCTCCCTGCTGATCGCGCTCGTGGCGCTCGCGGAGGCGGGGCTCGGCATCCTCGGCCGGCGCCTGTCGGCGACGCTCGGGGAGGGACTCATCCTCGACCTCAGAACGGCCGTGTTCGATCACGTGCAGCGCATGCCGGTCGCGTTCTTCACCCGTACCCGCACGGGCGCGCTGGTCAGCCGGCTCAACAACGACGTGATCGGCGCCCAGCGGGCCTTCGCCAACACGCTCTCCGGAGTGGTCAGCAACCTGGTGACCCTGGTGCTCACGCTCGCGGTGATGCTCACGCTGTCCTGGCAGATCACCCTGCTCGCGCTGTTGCTGCTGCCGGTGTTCGTGCTGCCCGCCCGCCGCATGGGGAGCCGGATGGCCCGCATGCAGCGGGAGGCGGCGGCGCTGAACGCGGCCATGGGGACCCGGATGACCGAGCGGTTCTCCGCCCCCGGCGCCACCCTGGTCAAGCTCTTCGGCCGCCCGGAGGAGGAGTCGGCGGAGTTCGCGGCCCGCGCCGCCCTGGTCCGGGACATCGGGGTGCGCACCGCGACCGCCCAGTCCGTCTTCATCACCGCCCTCACCCTGGTCTCCGCCCTCGCCCTGGCCCTCGTCTACGGACTCGGCGGCTGGTTCGCGCTGCGCGGCACCCTGGAGCCCGGCGCGGTGGTCGCCCTCGCCCTGCTGCTGACCCGCCTGTACGCCCCGCTGACCTCGCTCGCCGGGGCCCGGGTCGAGGTGATGAGCGCGCTGGTCAGCTTCGAGCGGGTCTTCGAGGTGCTCGACCTGCGGCCGCTGATCGAGGAGAAGCCGGACGCCCGCGAGGTCCCCGAGGGCCCGGTCGCCGTCGAGTTCGACGACGTCCGCTTCGCCTATCCGGCCGCCGACCAGGTCTCCCTCGCCTCCCTGGAGGAGGTCGCCGCCCTCGACACGCGCGGCGGCGCCGAGGTCCTGCACGGCATCTCCTTCCGCGCCGAAGCCGGCCGGACCGTCGCCCTGGTCGGCTCCTCCGGCGCCGGCAAGTCGACCATCGCCCAGCTCCTGCCGCGCCTGTACGACGTCGACGCGGGCGCGGTCCGCATCGGCGGGACCGACGTGCGGGACCTGACCGCCGCCTCGCTGCGGGCGACCCTCGGCATGGTCACCCAGGACGGCCACCTGTTCCACGACACCGTCCGCGCCAACCTGCTGCTGGCCCGCCCCGGCGCCGGTGACGACGAGCTCTGGGACGTGCTCGGCCGCGCCCGCCTCGCCGACGTGGTGCGGTCCCTGCCCGACGGCCTGGACACGGTCGTCGGCGAGCGCGGCTACCGGCTTTCCGGCGGCGAACGCCAGCGCATGACCATCGCCCGGCTGCTGCTGGCCCGCCAGCGCGTGGTCATCCTGGACGAGGCCACCGCCCACCTGGACAACACTTCCGAGGCCGCCGTCCAGGAGGCGCTCACCGAGGCCCTGGAGGGCCGCACCGCCGTGGTCATCGCCCACCGGCTGTCCACGGTCCGGGCCGCCGACCAGATCCTGGTCGTGGAGTCCGGCCGGATCGTGGAGCGCGGCACCCACGAGGAGCTCCTGGCGGCGGCCGGCCGGTACGCCGAACTGCACCGGACCCAGTTCGCCGGCCGCGGGGACGCGGCACCGGTGGCGGCGGAGGCCGCGGTCCCGGCGGCGGGGTGAGAGCCGCCCGCGCCGGCCGCCCGAGCCGCGGGACGGCCGCCGGAGGTGTGAGCCGGGCGTCTCCTGGATACGCGGTGTGGGCGGCAGACCCCTCTCCGGAAGGTCATCCCGGCCATGACCAGCGCATCCCAGCCCGGCCACGACTCCGAGGTCACCCTCCGGGTCAACGGCAAACCCCACACCCTGCGCGTCGACCACCGGCGCGTCCTGCTCGACGTGCTCCGTGAGGACCTGGACCTCACCGGCTCCAAGAAGGGCTGCGACCACGGCCAGTGCGGCGCCTGCACCGTACTGGTCGACGGGCGCCGCCTGAACGGCTGTCTGCTGCTCGCGGTCACCCTCGACGGCAGCGACATCACCACCGTCGAGGGCCTCGGCGGCGACGGCGAGGAACCGCACCCGCTCCAGCGGGCCTTCCAGGACCGCGACGCCTTCCAGTGCGGCTACTGCACCCCCGGGCAGCTCTGCTCGGCCGTGGGCATGCTCGCCGAGGCCGCGGCCGGCCACCCCTCCCACGTCACCGGCCCGGCGGCTCCCTCCGGCGGACCCGTCCCGCTGGACCGGACCGAGATCCGCGAACGGATGAGCGGCAACCTGTGCCGCTGCGGCGCCTACCCCCGCATCGTCGAGGCGATCGAGGACGTGATCGAGTGAACGGCTTCGGATACCTCAGGCCCGGTGGTGTCGAGGAGGCCGTCGAGGCGTACGCCGCCCGGCCCGGCGCCCGCTACCTGGCAGGCGGCACCAACCTCGTCGACCTGCTGAAACTCGGCGTGGAGCGGCCCGACACCCTCATCGACGTGGGACGGCTGCCGCTGGACACCGTCGAGGAGCTGGCCGACGGCTCCCTGCGCGTCGGCGCCACCGTCCGCAACAGCGACCTCGCCGCCGACCCGCGCGTCCGCGACCGCTACCCGGCCCTGTCCCAGGCACTCCTCGCGGGCGCCTCCGCGCAGCTCCGCAACGCCGCCACCACCGGGGGCAACCTGCTCCAGCGCACCCGCTGCCCCTACTTCCAGGACCTGGGCAAACCCTGCAACAAACGGGAGCCGGGCAGCGGCTGCGGCGCCCGCGACGGCGTCCACCGCGACCACGCGGTCCTCGGCCACTCCGAGCAGTGCATCGCCACCCACCCCTCCGACATGGCCGTCGCCCTCGCCGCCCTCGACGCCCAGGTGGAGCTGTACGGCCCCGACGGCGCCCGGCGCCTGCCGGCCGCCGACTTCCACCGCCTGCCCGGCGAGCACCCCGAACGGGACACCTGGATCCGCCCCGGCGAACTCGTCACCGGCGTGCTGCTCCCGGCCGCCACGGCCGGTGTCCCCTCCGCCTACCGCAAGGCCCGCGACCGGGCGTCGTACGCCTTCGCCCTCGCCTCCGTCGCCGTCGCCCTGCGGGTCACCGACGGGATCGTCGACCAGGTGGGCGTCGCCTTCGGCGGGCTCGCCCACCGCCCCTGGCGGGCCCGGCACACCGAGCTGGCCCTGCTGGGCGCCCCCGCCACCCCCGCCGCCTTCGAAGGGGCCGTGGCACTCGAACTCGCCCACGCCGAGCCGCTGCGGGACAACGCCTTCAAGGTGCCCCTCGCCCGCAACCTCGCCCTGGACGTCCTGAACCGTCTCGCCCCGGCACCCGCGGCGGCCTAGCCCGCACAGCCCGCACAGGAAGGCCCCCCATGACCGGCACGACCGGCACGACCGGCACCGCCCTGGGCGCCCCCGCCGAGCGCCGGGAAGGACGCCAGAAGACCACCGGCACCGCCCGCTACGCGGCCGAGTACGCCCCGCCCGGCCGCGTCCACGCCTGGCCCGTGCCGGCCGCGGTGACGCACGGCCGGGTCACCGGCGTCGACACCTCGGCCGCCCTCGCCCTGCCCGGCGTCCTCGCCGTCCTCACCCCCGGGGACGCGGCCGGACTCACCGCACCCGAGGACGCCATGCTCGCCGTCCTCCGCGACCCGGACGTGCCGCACCGGGGCTGGTGCGTCGCCCTGGCCGTCGCCACCACGCCCGAACAGGCCCGCGCCGCCGCCCGGGCCGTCCGGGTCGGCTACGCCACCGCACCCCACGACCTCCGCCTCGTCGAGGGCCACCCGGACGCCCACGCGCCGGACGAGGTCGCCGGCGGCCCCGGCCGCGTCGAGCACGGCGACCCCGAGGCCGCCTTCGAGCGGGCCGACGTCCGCGTCGACGTCACCTACCGCACCCCGCCGCTGCACAACCACCCCATGGAGCCGCACGCCAGCACGGCGCACTGGGACGGGGACCGGCTCACCGTCTACACCTCCAGCCAGGGCGGCACGACCGTGCGGTCCACCCTGGCCGGGCTCTTCGGGGTGCCCGAGGAGCAGGTCACCGTCGTCACCGAGCACGTCGGCGGCGGCTTCGGCTCCAAGGGCACCCCGCGCCCCGACGTCGTGCTCGCCGCACTCGCCGCCCGGCGCACCGGCCGGCCCGTCACCCTGGCCTGGCCCCGCCGCGACCTGCCCACCACGGTCGGCCACCGCGCCCCCACCGTGCAGCGGCTGCGGCTCGGCGCCCGCCCGGACGGCCGGCTCACCGCCCTGCTGCACGAGGTGACCACCCAGACCTCCCGGGTGAAGGAGTTCGTGGAGCAGGCAGCGGTGGTCTCCCGGGTCATGTACGCCACCCCGGACCTGCGCAGCTCCCACCAGGTGGTGCCGCTGGACGTGCCCACCCCGTCCTGGATGCGGGCCCCCGGCGAGGCGTCCGGCATGTACGCCCTGGAGTCCGCCGTGGACGAACTCGCCGACGCGCTCGGCACGGACCCCGTGGAACTGCGCCTGCGCAACGAACCCGAACGGGAACCCGGCAGCGGCAAGCCGTTCAGCAGCCGGAACGTGGTGGCGTGCCTGCGCGAGGGCGCCCGCCGCTTCGGCTGGGCCGGCCGCGACCCGCGCCCCGGGACGCGGCGCGAGGGCCCGCTGCTCCTGGGCACCGGAGTCGCCGCCGCCACCTACCCCGTGCAGGTCGCCCCGTCCGGCGCCGCCGTCGAGGCCCGGCCCGACGGCACCTTCGTGGTCCGGGTCGACGCGGCCGACATCGGCACCGGCGCCCGTACCGTCCTCGCCCAGATCGCCGCGGACGCCCTCGGCGTCCCCCTGGACCGGGTGCGCACCGAGGTCGGCAACAGCGACCTGCCGTGGGCCCCGCTCGCCGGGGGCTCCTCCGGCACCGCCTCCTGGGGCTGGGCCGTGCACGAGGCGTGCGCCCGGCTCGCCGCCCACCCCGAACAGGGCCCCGTCGTCCGCGCCGACACCACCGGGCAGGCCGATGCCGACAGCCCCTACGCCCGGCACGCGTTCGGCGCGCACTTCGCCGAGGTCGCCGTCGACACCGTCACCGGCGAGGTCCGGGTCCGCCGGCTGCTCGGCGTCTTCGCCGGCGGCCGGATCCTCAACGCCCGCACCGCCCGCTCCCAGTTCACCGGCGCCATGATCATGGGGCTCGGCATGGCCCTCACCGAACACAGCACCCTGGACCCGGCGTTCGGCGACTTCCCCGAGGCCGACCTCGCCTCCTACCACGTGCCCGTCCACGCCGACGTCCCCGACATCGAGGCCGACTGGATCGACGAGGAAGACCCCCACCTCAACCCCATGGGCAGCAAGGGCATCGGGGAGATCGGCATCGTCGGCACCGCCGCCGCGCTCGGCAACGCCGTGCACCACGCCACCGGCATCCGCTTCCGCGAACTGCCCCTCACCCCCGACCGAGTGCTCGCCGGCCTGCTGTCCGAAGGCTGACGGTGACCGGGCCCACCTGGGAGTACGCCGGCTACCGGCCCGCGGAGGAACGCCTGCGGGAGTCCCTGTGCACCCTCGGCAACGGCTACTTCGCCACCCGCGGCGCGCTGCCCGAGTGCACCGCGGACGAGGTCCACTACCCCGGCACCTACGCGGCCGGCCACTACAACCGGCTCACCTCCGAGGTGGCCGGGCGCCGGGTCGAGAACGAGGAGATGGTCAACCTGCCCAACTGGCTGCCGCTGCGCTACCGGCCCGCGGGCGGCAACTGGCTCACCCCGGACACCGCCGCCGTCCTCGAACACCACCAGGTCCTCCACCTCGGCCCCGGCCTGCTGGAGCGCCGCACCCGCTACGCGCTCGACGCCGGCACGCTCCTCGTCCGGCAACTGCGCCTGGTCCACCTCGGCGATCCCCACCTCGCCGCCCTGCGCACCGAGTTCACCGTCACCGGGGAGCCGGTCGACCTGGACGTGGAGGCCGCGCTGGACGGCAGCGTCACCAACGCCGGCGTGGCCCGCTACCGGGAGCTGGACGGCCGGCACCTCACCCACGTCCACGCCGGCACCCGCGCGCCCGGCACGGTCTGGCTGCGCTGCCGCACCCGCACCTCCGACATCCGCGTCGGGCTGGCCTGCCGGCTGACCACCGAGGCACCCGTCACCCACACGAACGAGGCCCACCGCGCCGTACAGCGGCTGCGGCTGCGGATGCCGCCCGGACGGACCGCCACCGTCGACAAGACCGTCGCCCTGCACACCTCCCACGACCCGGCCATCAGCGACCCGCTGTGCGCGGCCGCCGACCGGGTCGCCGCCGCACCCGGGTTCCACGAACTGGCGCGCACCCACCGCGAGGCCTGGGAACTGCTGTGGGGGCGCACCGAACTCGACGTGCCCGGCGAGGCCGGCGACATCCTGCGCCTGCACCTGTTCCACGTACTGCAGACCCTTTCGCCGCACACCGCCGACCTGGACGTCGGCGTGCCCGCCCGCGGACTGCACGGCGAGGCCTACCGGGGCCACGTCTTCTGGGACGAGCTCTTCGTCCTGCCCTACCTCAACCTGCACCTGCCCGAGGTGTCCCGGGCCCTGCTGCGCTACCGGCACCGGCGGCTCGGCGCCGCCTGCCAGGCGGCCCGCGACCTCGGCAGGCGCGGCGCGCTCTACCCCTGGCAGAGCGGCAGCGACGGCCGCGAGGAGACCCAGCGACTGCACCTCAACCCGCGCTCCGGCCGCTGGCTGCCCGACCACACCCGGCTCCAGCACCACGTCGGCTCGGCCGTGGCATACAACGTCTGGCAGTACTGCGAGGCCACCGGCGACGCCGAGTTCCGGCACGGCGAGGGCGCCGAGATGCTCCTGGAGGTCGCCCGCTTCTGGGCCGACTCCGCGACCTGGGACGACCACCTCGGCCGGTACCGCATCCGGGGCGTGGTCGGCCCCGACGAGTACCACGACGCCTACCCCGGCGCCGACCGCCCGGGCCTGGACGACAACGCGTACACCAACGTCACCGCCGCCTGGGTGCTCACCCGCGCCCTGGAACTGCTCGCCGGACTGCCCGAGCCGCGCCGCCGCGAACTCACCGGGCACGGCGGACCGGCCGAGACCGAGACCGACCGCTGGGAGGAGGTCTCCCGGGGGCTGCACATCCCCTTCCACGACGGGGTGATCAGCCAGTTCGACGGCTACGGCGACCTGGCCGAGCTGGACTGGGAGGGCTACCGCGAACGATACGACGACATCCGGCGCCTCGACCGGATCCTGGAGGCCGAGGGCGACACCGTCAACCGGTACAAGGCGTCCAAGCAGGCCGACGTCCTGATGCTCGGCTACCTCTTCTCCCCCCTCGAACTCCGTTCCCTGTTCCGGCGGCTGGGCCACCCGCTGGACGAGCACACCTGGTCCGCGACCGTCGACCACTACCTGCACCGCACGAGCCACGGCTCCACCCTGAGCGGCCTGGTCCACGGCTGGGTCCTGGCCCGCGCCCGCCGCTCCGGCGCCTGGGGCTTCGTGCAGGAGGCGCTGCGCGGCGACATCGCCGACCTCCAGGGCGGCACCACCGGGGAGGGCGTCCACCTCGGCGCGATGGCCGGCACCCTCGACCTCGTCCAGCGCGGCCTGACCGGCCTGGAGACCGGCGGCGGCGCCCTCTGCCTGGACCCCGTGCCGCTGCCCGAACTGTCCTCCTACGGCTTCACCATCCGCTACCACGGCCACTGGGGTGTCCGGCTGCGGCTGCGCAGCGACCTGCTGGAGATCGCCGTACCGGAGTCCGACCGCGCCCCCATCGACATCCGCGTACGCGACCGGGCGGTGCCCGTGGGGCCGGGGGAGACGGTCCGGCTGGTGCCGCCCGACTGAGGTCCGGGCGCGTCCGGTTCGACATTCCCCGACGTACCAGTAGATTTCCAGCCACCGTTTTGAGAGGTGTCCGGCAGACGGGGGCAGAGGATGAGCACGCACGGCCGCGCCGCGGTGTCGCCCGGGACCGCGCGGCCGCACGCGTCGCCCCGGCTCGCCCGACCCGGCCCGGTGACCGACCACACCGGGGTCCTGCCCGGCCTGCGCCCGGCCGCGCCCGCGCTCCCGGCGTCCGGTGCGCGGCCGGGCGCCCTGTTCGGCCCCGAGCACGGGCTGCACGGCACCGCGCAGGCCGGCGGGAGCGAGAGCGCCCGCACCGGCCCCGCCACCGGACTTCCGGTCCGCGACGCCTTCCGGCGCTCCG
>NZ_JBVHNF010000001.1:0-418185 GCF_055558055.1 Streptomyces sp. NPDC025833 | reverse complement strand
CGGCGAGAGCCCTGACCGGCCGCGGCGCGCCGTCGGCGCGGACGACGACCCGTCGGCGCTGTGCGCAGCGCCCGTGCCGCCCGGCCGGTGGGCCGGGAGCGAGAGCGTCCGCACCGGCCCCGCCACCGGACTTCCGGTCCGCGACGCCTTCCGGCGCTCCGGCGAGAGCCCTGACCGGCCGCGGCGCGCCGTCGGCGCGGACGACGACCCGTCGGCGCTGTGCGCAGCGCCCGTGCCGCCCGGCCGGTGGGCCGGTGAGGACCCGCTGCTCCACCCCTGACCCCACCGCCCCGGCGGACGCCGGCCGCGGCCCGCGCACCTGGAAGGACACCCCCGCCGATGACCGACCGCACGACGATGACCCGGGCCGCGACGCGCGGCTTCCGCGCGGGCGACGGACCGCGGCTGGTGGAGGCGTGGCGCCGCAGCGCACCGGCCGACCCCGTCACCCCGGACCGCTTCCGCTCCCTGGTGCTGCTCGACGCCAACTTCGACCCGGAGGGACTGCGGATCGCCGCCGACGGCGACCGCGTCCTCGGCGCCGCCTACGCGGTGCGCCGGCTGACCCCGCTGGCCGGCACCGACCTGGAGCCCGGGCAGGGCTGGATCCCGTTCTTCTTCGTCGACCCGGACGCCCGCGGGCGCGGCCTCGGCCGGCACCTGCTGACCGAGGCCCTCGACTGGCTGCACGGCCACGGCCGCACCCGGGTGGACTTCTCCTCGTACACCCCGAACTACGTCTTCCCCGGCCTGGACGCCGAGGCGTACCCGGAGGCCGCCGGGCTGCTCGGCTCGCTGGGCTTCCGCACGCTCTACGAGGCGGCGGCGATGGACCGCGGCCTGGTCGGCTACCGCGTCCCGCAGGCCGTCGCGGACCGCGTGGCCGCGCTGACGGGGCTCGGCTACCGGTTCGGCACGCCCGCCGACGACGACCTGGTGGACCTCCTCGCGCTCGCCGGGACGCACTTCGGCCCGGACTGGGCGCGTACCGTCCGGGACTGCCTGGTCGCGGGCACCCCGCCGGACCGCATCGTCACCGCCCGGGACCCCGGCGGCCGCATGGTCGGCTGGGCGATGCACGGCGCGTTCGACTCCGTGGACGAACGGTTCGGGCCGATCGGGGTGCTGGAGGAGACGCGCGGCACCGGACTCGGCGAGATCCTCCTCCACCTGGTCCTGGAGCGGATGCGGGCCCGCCGGGCGCACGCCGCCTGGTTCCTGTGGACCGGCGAGCAGTCCCCGGCGGGCCACCTCTACCGCAAGGCGGGCTTCACCGTCACCCGGAGGTTCCGGGTGATGCGCCGGGAGGCCGCCGGATGACGCCGGCCCGCCGCCCCGGCGACCGCCCGCCGGCCGCTGCGGGGCCCGGTCCGAGCCGCCGCGGGCTGGCGCTCGCCCTGCCCGCGGCGCTGCTCGCCGCCGGCTGCGCCGCACCCCACCGGGGCACCGGACGGCCCGGCGACCCGATCGTCCTCACCCTGCTCTCCCACTACGCGAGCGGAGAGCTGAAGGCGGCCCTCCAGGGCCCGGTCGACGAGTGGAACGCCACCCACGACCGGGTCAAGGTCCGCACGAGCGCCGTGGACTTCACCGACCTGCTGACCACGTTCATGGTCCGGCAGACCGCGGGCCGGGGCGCGGACATCCTCCACCCGTACTGCCTGTGGAACGGCCAGCTCGTCCGGGCCGGGGTGCTGCGGCCCGCGCCGCCCGAGGCCGCCGAGGAGATCAGGCGCGGCTACGGCGCGGCACCGGTCGGCGCCGCCTCGGTGGGCGGAACGGTCTACGGCTACCCGACCGAGCTGCAGACCTACGCCCTCTACTACAACAAGCGGCTGCTGCGCGAGGCCGGCGTCCACGGCCCGCCGCGCACCTGGCGGGAGCTGGAGGAGACGGCCTGCCGCACCGCCCGCCGGGACCGGTACGGCAACACGCTCGTCCAGGGGTTCGGGCTGTCGGTCTACGACGACTCCACCACGGTCGGCCAGACGCTCGCCCTGCTCAACGCCGCCGGCGGGCGGTTCGTGTCGGCGGACGGCCGGAGCACGGCCATCGACTCGCCGGCCGGGCGCGCCGTGTTCGAGCTGGAGCACCGCCTCGTCACGAAGGGCGCGAGCGCCCCCGGCGTCAACGTCTACCAGGCGTTCCCGTCCGGGCGGGTGGCCATGGTCGTCGGCGCCGGCTGGTGGACCGGGAGCCTGAAGTCCCTGATGGGCGGGGACTACCGGGACGTCGGGGTCGCGCCCGTGCCGGTCCCCGAGGAGGGCGGCCGGCGCGCCACTCTCGGCACCGGGTTCATGCTGGGCGTCAACACGGCGTGCCGCCACCCGCGCGAGGCCTGGGAGTTCCTGCGCTGGCTCAACGCGGAGCGGGCGGGTGTGCGGGGCGCCGCCCGCGGCGCGCGGGCCACCCGGATGAGCGCGCTCCAGGTGTCGGTCGGTTCGCTGACCGGCCGCGCCCAGGACATGCGGACGCTGCTCGGCAGGGCCGGCGATCCCAACCTGCGCCCGTTCCTCGACGCGCTGGCGTACGCGGTGCCGGAGCCGAACGGACCGGGCGCGCAGCAGGCCAAGTCGCTGCTGCGGCAGAACATCGAGGCCCTGTGGACCGGTCAGCGGTCGGTCGGCGAGGCGCTGTCCACCGTCCGCCGCCAGGTCGACCGGGAGGTGGCGCGCTCATGGTGAACACCCTGCTGCCCGAGACGGCCGGGCGGGCCGGGACCGGCCCCCCGGCCACCGCGGGGGCCACCGGCGGCCCCCGCCGGGCGCGGCACCGCCAGACGGTCGTCGCCTACCTGTTCCTGGCGCCGGTGCTGCTGTTCTTCGCCGTGTTCCTGATCCTGCCGCTCGGCTTCGCCCTGCTGCTGTCGCTGTCCCGGTGGACTGGGTTCGACCTCGGTGACATCGAGCCGGCCGGCCTGTCCAACTTCACCGGCCTGTTCGCGGACGGCTCCACGTTCCTGACACCGGTCCTGACCAACACGCTGCTGTACGCCCTCGGCACCGTGGTCCTCGCGCTCGCCGGCTCCCTGCTCGTCGCCACCTGCATCGACAGACTGCGCTTCCAGGGATTCTGGCGGACCCTGTACTTCCTGCCGATCGTCACGACCGTCGTCGCCGTGGGCAACGTGTGGAAGTACATGTACGAGCCGGGCGGCCTGGTCAACGGCGTCCTCAACGCCTTCGGGATCGGCTCGGTGGCGTTCCTCCAGGACCCGGACACCGCGCTGCCCGCGGTCGTGGTCGTCCAGGCGTGGGCCTCGGTCGGCTCGGCGATCCTCATCCTGACCGCCGGACTGAAGTCCGTGCCCGGGGCGTACTACGAGGCCGCCGCGCTGGACGGCGCCGGACCCGTCACCGCCTTCCTGCGGATCACCCTCCCGCTGCTGCGGCCGTCCCTGCTGTTCGTGTGCGTCACCCAGTTCCTCACCGGCCTCCAGTCGTTCGCGCTGATCATCGTGATGACCCGGGGCGGACCGGGCGACGCGACCGACGTGGCCGCGCTGGAGATGTACCGGCAGGCGTTCGGCCACGGCGACTGGGGCACGGCCGCGGCCGCCGCCTTCGTGCTGTTCCTGGTGGTCCTCGCGGTCACGCTGGCCCAGTTGTGGGTCTTCCGGCGCACCGGGGAGGACGCGTGAACCGCCGCCGCCTCCCGTGGGTTTCGTACCTGCTGGTCGCCACCGGCGCGGTGCTCACGGTGGTGCCGTTCCTCGACATGGTGCTGACGTCCTTCAAGGGGCCCGGCGAGGCGGGCACGCTGCCGTACCGGTTCCTGCCCGAGGCGTTCGACCTGTCCAACTACCGGGCGGCGGTCGACCAGCTCGATCTGCCGGTCCTCTTCCGCAACAGCGTCGTCGCCACCGCGCTGATCACCGCCTCGGTGCTGCTCACGTCGTCGCTCGCCGGCTACGCCCTCGCCAAACTCCGCTTCCCCGGACGGGACTTCGTCTTCCGGCTGGTCCTGTCGACGATGATGTTCCCGCCGTTCCTGTTCTTCGTCCCGCACTTCCTGATCCTGGTGCACTGGCCGCTGGCCGGCGGCAACGACCTGCTCGGGCGCGGCGGGGCCGGCCTGACCGTCAGTATCGTGGCGCTCGCCGTGCCGTTCCTCGTCAACGGTTTCGGGATCTTCCTGACCCGCCAGTTCGTGCTCGCCGTCCCGGACGAGGTCCTGGAGGCCGCGCGCATCGACGGCGCCGGCGAGTTCACGGTGTGGTGGCGGATCGTCGTCCCGCAGACCGGACCGGTGCTCGTCACGCTCGGGCTGCTGACCTTCGTCGACGCCTGGAACGAGTACATCTGGGCGCTGCTCGTCTCGACCGCCGACCCGGACGTGATGACCCTGCCCGTCGGCATCCAGCTCCTCCAGGACCACGTCGACCCGGCCCGCACGACACCCGTCGTCATGGCCGGGCTCGTCCTGAGCGTCCTGCCGGTCCTCGTCCTCTTCCTGCTGCTCCAGAGGCACTACGTGCGGGGCGTGATGCTCAGCGGCCTCAAGTAGCGGCCCCGGCCCGCGGAAGGCGGCCGGGTCACGGCCGGGACACACCGCCGTCCGTGATCTCGACGGCGGCGACCGGCCGGTACCACCATGGGGCACGGCCGGAAACGAAGGGGGACCGCGCATGCGGGTGACCGACGCGCCCTTGCGCGTCCTGGCGGTGGACGACGAGCGGTCCGCCCTCGACGAGCTGCTCCGCCTGCTGGGGGAGGACCCCCGGGTCGGCACGGCCGTGCCCGCCCGGTCGGGCGGAGAGGCGCTGCGCCGGCTCAGCGGGGCCGGGGCGGACGGCGCGGAGGGCTTCGACGTCGTCTTCCTCGGCATCGACGTGCCCGGACTCGGCGGACTCGAACTCGCCCGGCTGCTCACCGGGTTCGCCGCCCCGCCACTGGTCGTCTTCGTCACCGCGCACCCGGACTTCGCCGTGCGGGCCTTCGACTTGAAGGCGGTCGACTACCTGCTCAGGCCGCTCCGCAAGGAGCGCTTCGCCGAGGCCGTGCGGCGGGTCGCCGAGCTGGTCCGGGCCGGACAGGGCCCCCGTCCGGCCGTCGGCGACCAGGTGCCGGTCGAGCTGGGCGGGGTGACCCGGTTCGTGCCCCTCGCCGACATCACCCACGTCGAGGCGCAGGGCGACTACGCGCGGCTGCACACCGGCCGGGGCAGCCATCTGGTGCGGATCCCGCTGTCCACCCTGGAGGAGCGGTGGCGCTCCCGTGGCTTCGTGCGCATCCACCGCAGCCGGCTCGTCGCCCTCGCCAGGGTCGAGGAACTGCGCGTGGACGGCGGCAACCTGACCGTCCGGATCGGCGACCGGGTCCTCGCCGTGAGCCGGCGCCACGCCCGGGAGGTCCGCGACCTGCTGGCCGGCCGCGCGACGGTACGGCCCCGCCGGCCGCAGCCGCCGAACCCCGGCCGGTACCGTCAAGTCAGCCTCTACGAAGGGGACTTGACGGGCCCGTGTTAGGTTGGCCCGATGGACGCAGAGCACCCTCCGCAGGCCGGGACGGCAGTCGCCCGGCACGGCTCGTTCACCCTCGGCAAGGAATTCGCGGTGACGCGCTCCGAGGTCTTCCGCGGCTTCGCCGACCCGTCGCTGCGCAGCCGCTGGTTCCGGCTCCCCGGCCGTTCCGCCACCGCCGAGCACCGGCTGGACTTCCGCGTCGGCGGTGCGGAGGAGGCGCGCAACGTCTTCGTCTCCGGGGACACCGAGGAACGCCTCGCCTACCGCTCCCGGTTCGTGGACATCGTGCCGGACACCCGGATCCTCCACGTCTACGAGACCGAGGTGGACGGCAGTCGCCGCTGGGTCTCCCTCGTCACCGTCGAACTGTCCGACACCGACACCGACACCGACAGCGACACAGACACAGACACGGACACCGGCGGCTGCCGCCTGACCTGGACCGAGCAGTACACCTGGCTCGTACCCACCGGGGACGGCTCCCAGGACCTCGACCACCTGCGCGGCGGCACCCGCCTGCTGCTCAACGGCCTGTCCACGGTGGTCGAACCGGAGCGCTACGCCGGCCTGCACCGGCGCTGAGCGCCGTACGGCGCCCGGCGCGGGCAGGCCCGGGCCGCGGCGGGGCCGGGGTCACACCCGCGTGCCGGTCGGCGCCCGGCCGTCGCCGGTCCGGGCCCGCTCGGCGAACCAGGCGATGGTGCGCCGCAGCCCCTCGCGCATCGGCACCACCGGCTCCCAGTCCAGCACCTCCCGGGCCAGCGTGATGTCGGGGCGCCGCACGGCCGGATCGTCCGCGGGGCGGGGGATGCCCGTCAGCGGCGAGTCCGACCCGGCCAGGTCGCGGATCAGCAGGGCGAGGTCCCGGATGCGGATCTCGTCCGGGTTGCCGATGTTCATCGGCCCGGGGTGGTCCGAGAACGCCAGCTCGACGATGCCGCGCACGGTGTCGTCCACATGGCAGATGGAGCGGGTCTGGCTGCCGTCGCCGGCCACCGTCAGCGGCTCGCCCTTCAGCGCCTGCTGGACGAAGGCGGGCACGGCGCGGCCGTCGTCCGCGCGCATCCGGTGCCCGTAGGTGTTGAACAGCCGGACGATCGCCGTGTCCACCTGGCGGGCGCCGCGGTAGGCCGTGGTCAGGGCCTCGGCGTAGCGCTTGGCCTCGTCGTAGACGCTGCGCGGGCCGACCGGGTTCACGTTCCCCCAGTAGCTCTCCGGCTGGGGGTGCCGTTCCGGGTCGCCGTACACCTCCGAGGTCGAGGTCAGCACGAAGCGGGCCTTCTTCTCGTACGCCATGCCCAGCACGTGCAGGGTGCCGAGGCTGCCGACCTTCAGGGTCTCCAGGGGCAGCCGCAGGTAGTCCACCGGCGAGGCGGCCGAGGCCAGGTGGAACACCAGGTCCACCGGCCCGGGGACGTGCACGAAGTCGGTGACGTCGCACTGGATCAGCCGGAAGTTCTCGTGGCCGATGAGGTGTTCCACGTTGGCCGGGTCCCCGGTCAGGAAGTTGTCCAGGCACACGACGGACAGGCCGCGCTCGATCAGCGCGTCGCACAGGTGTGAGCCGAGGAAACCGGAGCCGCCGGTGACGACGGCCCGCCGGAACGTTCGCGCACGCACGTGATCCCTCCCGATGGATCGCGATGGGGCCGGACGTGGCCGCCCGGCCCGGACAGCCGGGGAACCCGCTCGGATCCGCCCGGCGATCCGGCCCCATACTGTCCCGGACGCAACGTTAACTGCCGCGTGAATAAGGGAGGTTGCAGGACGGGCATGGTGTCGCACGGGTGTCCGCGGCAGAGGGGCGGGGCGGGGACCGGCACCCTGCCGCGCCGCCACCCGGACCCGTACGGCGACGGCCGGCCGCCCCGGGACGCCCGAGCCGACCGGCCGCTTCCCACCCGGGTGAGGTGCCGGGACGGTCCGATCGGCGCCCGGCGGCGTGGTCGAGCGTGACGGCCTCCCGGACCGTCCGGGCGGGACCGGCGCTCCCGGGTACTCGTTCGTCCCGGCGATCTCCAGGTCGACGTTTCCGTACCGGTGCGGGACTTCCGCCCGCTCCGGTCGGCCCGTCCGCGGCTCCTGCTCGGTGTCCGGCAGGCGGAACGCGCTACGGCGGCCGCCCCTGGCGGGCGCGCCGTCCGCCGCCCGCGCGGCTCATCCGGCCGGTTCCACCCTGACGTCCCGCTTGCCGACGTCGGGGTCGGTGAACTCCAGCAGGCGCCCGGCCTCCCCGGTCAGTTCCTCGACGGCCCGGGCGGGCAGCGGCTCGAAGGGCGTCAGCGTCAGCGTGGCGGACGCCTTGCGCCGGGCCACCTTCCAGGTGCCGCGCACGAAGCCGTCCCACAGGAAGGCGGCGGCGACCCGCAGGTTCTTCGACACCAGCCGCGGCCGGTGCTCCTCGCTCACGATCCGGGTGCGGTCGTCGTGGGCGAGCACCAGGCTGTCGAACTCCGGCAGCAGGCGGGCCGGGGCCTCCACCCGCGCGCCGGGACGCGGCGCCTCGGGCAGGTCGAACAGCTCCCGGCCGTTCTCGTCCCGGAAGACCGCCAACCGCGGCCGCAGCTCCTCGAAGACGGGCTTCAGCCTCGGCATGCCCGTCCAGGTCTGGGCGTCGGCCACGCTCGCCGGCCCGTAGGCGGCCAGGTAGCGCAGCAGGAAGGGGCCGAGGGCGGCGTCGGGGTCGGGCGCCGCGCCGAGCCACTCCTCGGCCAGGGTGAACCGCGCCACCGCGGGGAAGGCCCAGGGCGCGTCCGTCGGCACCATCACCAGGGGGAGCTGCATCCGGACCAGGTAGCCGAGGGCCCGGTCGTCGACGTCCGGGAAGCGCTCGGTCAGGCGCTCGCGGATGGTGTCGAAAGCGGCGGGGCCGTCGCCCAGGACGGAGCGCGCCGCCTCCAGCAGTTCCCCGGGTTCGGGCTGCGGGCCGCCGATGCGCTTGCGGACGGAGGCGGCCGACGCGGTCAGCAGGGGTTGCAGTGCGGTCCGGAAGGCCAGGTAGTCGCGGGCGCTCGTCAGGTGCAGGGTGGCCCGCACGTGGGTGGCGCGCACCACCTCGCGGTCGTGGAGGGCCTCGCGCAGCGCGTCGGCGGTCAGGTCCTCGACCCGGCTCCACAGCCCGGTGAACGTGGGCCGTGCCTCCTGCGCCTGCATCGCCAGCAGCCGCTCCACCGCCTCGGCGGCGCCGGTCTTCTCGCGGGCCAGTAGCAGCTGGCGGGCGAGGGTGGCGCGGTTGAGTTCCACCCGGGTGAGGACGTCGGTCACGGGGCCCCTGTCCCTGCGAAAGGGAACCTTCCACAGCACACCTTCTCGGGCTCGCACCCTAGCCGACCGGCGGCCTCGCGGTGACCGCCCGGCACGTCGCCGGGACGCGGCGGACGCCGGAGCCGGCCGCGGGCCGCCGACGGCGGCCCGCGGCGCCGGCCCGGCACGGTGGAGCCGGACGGTACCGGAGGCGCTGCCCCGACAGGAGCCGGGCGACGAGCCCGGCCCGGTCAGCGGGCCAGTTCGCCGAGGAGCGCCCAGGTGCGGCGGCGGTCCGCCTCTCCCGCGATGCCGGTGCTGGAGAACACCACCTCGGTGGCGCCGGCGTCGCGGTAACGCCGTACCTCGGCTTCGACCGCCTTCTCGTCACCGATCACGGCGACGTCCGCGGCCCGGCGGCCGCCGGAGAGTTCGATGGCCCGCGCGTAGGACGGGAACTGTTCGTAGAACGCGAGGCTCTCGGTCGCCTTGGCCCGCACCGCGTCCACGTCGTCGGTGACCACCCCGGGCACCAGGGCCACGATCCTGGGCGCCGGGCGCCCGGCGGCGTCCGCCGCGGCCGTCAGGGCGGGGACGATGTGCTCCGCCAGGGCGCGGGGACCGGCCAGGTACGGCAGGATCCCGTCCGCCAGCTCACCGCTGACCCGCAGCGCCTGCGGCCCCATCGCGGCGACCAGCAGGGGTACGCCGGCCTCCGCGCCCGGTACCCGCGCCGGGATCGGGGTGGTGGCGCTGAGCAGCTCACCGTGGAAGTCGGTCGTGCCGGTCTCGAACAACTGCCGCAGCACGGTGAGGAATTCGCGCAGCCGGGCGATGGGACGCTCGAAGGGCAGGCCGAAGCCGGTCTCCGTCAGCAGCTTGGTGCCCAGGGCCAGCCCGAGGTGGTAGCGGCCGTGTGTCGCCGCCTGGGCGGTCTGGGCCTGGCTGGAGACGTGCAGCGGGTGCCGGCCGAAGACGGGGATGGCGGAGGTGCCCACGTGCAGCCCGGGTACCGCGCGCCCGACGAGCGCGGCGAGCTGGGGTGAGTCCGGACCGAAGGTCTGGCCGAACCAGGCCGACCGCAGACCGGCGGCCGCGGCCTCCTGCGCGAGCCGTACGCTGGCGTCGACCTGGTTCGCCGCGTCGGACGCGTCGAGTGTCACTCCTACTGTCATGCCGATCACAACGGGCCCCCGCCGCAACCGCATTCCGGCCCGCGTGTGACAGCTTCTTGTCAGTCGTGTGTACGACCCCTCGTACGCCGTGCACCATGCGCACGGCACGCCGCGTCCCGCGAACTCACCCGCAGGACGCGCCCCGGAGAGTTCCTGGTCGAGGTCGAGGGCGTGCCGGTGGATGACGACACCCGAGTCGGCGGGTGCCGTCCCGGCGGTCGCGTGGTCGCGTCCACCGCCTGGGCGTCGGGCGTCGGGCGTCGGGCCGCCGGGTCAGCCGGTCGGCCCGGTCAGCTTCCCGGCCTCGTCACGCAGGCTCCTGATGGCCGCCAACGCCGTGTCACGCTCGGCTCTGATCCGCGCACCCGGGTCCGTGAGACCGCCGAGCGACTTCTCCACCGCCACCAGCCACTCGTTCAGGTGCCGCGTACCGGAGTCGTCGAGGACACTGCGCGTTCTGCTCGCCTCTTCGTCGAAGTGTTTCCTGATCGTCTTCCGGTGGTCGTCGAGCTTCTTCCGCTCGCTCCAGTCGTGGACGACACCCCGCAGGTCGACCAACGGCCCGAGGACCGTCAGCGCCCACTGCGCCTTGCTCGCCGTGCCGGCGACCTTCTCGGCCGCCTTGCCCCGGCCCCACGGTTTGAACTTGCCCGTTTCGCTGCTCACCTTCCTGCCGACGTTGAGCACCCTCTGGCCCACCGGGTGCCTGTTGATCCAGGTCGCGAGGTCGGAGGCCGCGCTGCCGCCCGCCGCGACGTTCCCCATCCACTCCTGAAACCTCCTGGCGCCCGCCTTCACCCCCTTCTCCGCGCCTTCCCTGACCGCACGAGCGAACCGTGACGCCTCCTCCGAGGACGCGTCGATCGTCGCCTCGGGCGAGTCGAGTTCGTTCACCCAGGCTTCGGGCTCGGGCACGTCGGTTCCGTACTCGGCGACCAGCGCCTCGAACGCCGTCCTCATCGACAAGGCGAACGTGGCGTCGAACTCGGTCATCGCACGCGTCAGTTCTTCGCTGACGTCACGGGCGACGCTGGTAGGAACGCCGCCGTCCCTCTCCGAGACGCCGTCCGCGCTCCTGTTCCCCGCCGCTCTGGTCACGGACGCGACGACATGGCTCTCCCTCTCCAGGGTGTCGAGCACGTCCCGCTTCACCCGGGAGATCGACTCCTCGACCTTCCGCGCCGTCTCCGCGGCCCCGAGTTCCTCGCCGTCCAGCACCCAGTGCCGCTCGGCGTCCGCCAGGACCCGGAGGAGTTCGAACGCCTGCGCCTTGGGCCGGACACCGCCGACACCGGGCGCGACCAGTCTCCGCAACTCGTCCGCGAGGGCGTCGACGCCGCTCTCCGAGAACAGCCATGCACGCTGGGCGGCCGTGAGGTCCGGGTCATTGATCGCGTCCACGTGATCGCGCGCGTCGGTCGGCACGACCGGGACACGGTCGGCGAAGGGCCCGAGCCGCTTGCGCATCTCGTCGAGGACGATGCCGCGATCACTGTTCTCGGCGTTCATCTTGTTGACGACGACCACACTCCGGTCGGCGAACCCGTCGGCGCCGAGCGCGTCCAGGATCGCCTCGGTCTCCGCTTCGCCCGGCAGCTCGCTGGTCGTCACGATCAGCAGCGCGTCCGCGGCACGCACGCCGCGACGCGCCGCGTCGGAATGCCCGTCGTCGCCCGACAGCGTTCCCGGCAGGTCGACGAGCGTCACGCCGTCCCACTCGTACGGCGTCGGCTCGTGCGTCCTGGGTGCCGCGTCGACGAGAGCGTCGACAGCGGCCGGCGGGAGCCGCAGCAGCGCCGCGACGAGCATCGACTTGCCGGCGCTGTACGGGCCCAGGAGCGCGATCCGCAGCGGACTCGCATCCGCCCGGGGGAGGGCCGCCACCAGTTCCCGAGTACGGGCGTGAGCGCCCAGAACCCGCCCGGCCCGTGCACTCAGCGCGAGCACGCGGGCGTTGAGGCCCCCGTCGCCCCCCACCACGCCGTCCGGGTTGCCGTCAGCCATCCGTCTTCCCTTCGCTCGCTCCGCGGGTGCCGGCCGGTGCGACGGGGCTCCCGGAGTCCGGACAGATCTCGATCCGCTCGGTGAGGACGTCCACGAGCCCGGCCCGCAGGCATGCCCGCACGTCCACGATCCGCGCCGCGTCGGCCCGGACGCGCAGTTCGACGCCTGGTGTTCGGCGCACCGAGCGGACCGCCGCCGGGTCCCCGCCGGCCAGGTCCATGAGCCGGCGCACCAGTACGAGGTCGATCGCGTCGAGGGCGGACCGCACGGCCGGCTCCAGCCGGCGGAGCTGCTCGAACCGCTCGCGTGTACGGCTGATGTCCGCCGTCTGCTCCCGGAACTGGGCGACGACACGGGCCGTCGTGTCCTCGACGATGCGCGCCAGCCGTGCGTCTTCGCCGTCGAACCGTTCGTCGAGTTCGGCCTCGGCCGCGGCGGCGGTCGCGCCGGTCCACTCGTGCTTCACCCGCGCCGAGCGGTCGACTTCACGGCTCACCGCCTTCGCCGCCCCGACCACCGCGTCCAGCAGGTAGCCCACCGCCACCGTGGCAGGGGTGGCCCTGGCGGCGCCCGCGGCGAGCTTCTTGGTGATCCCACGGGCGGCGAAGGACTGCACCAGGGTCGTTCCCGCTCCCCCCGCGGCCACCGCGATCCAGCGCCAGGGCGTCACGTCGGGCCGTTGCCCTACGTGCGGGTGCTCGTCGTCCTGCCGTTCCGCGACGCCTTCCGGTGTGCGCAGCACCCGCTCCCGTTCGCGTACTTCCCGCTCGATCTCACTTTCGAGGATCGAGGTGAAGCCCGCCGGCTCCAGGCCGGTGATGAAGTCGTCCCACCGCCGCGCGTGGTCCGCGCCGCCGAGGTGCGGAACCACACCCGACAGCTCCTCCTTGGCATGGTGGCGCCTGGCCGCGAGGCGGTCGCGCGTGTTCCGGCCCGCGATCCGGATCGCTTCGAGCAGCGCGGCCTGCTGACTCGACGCCGAGCGCTCGAGTTCGCCGAGTGCGCGGCCGATCCGGGGGAGTTCCTCGATCGCCCGGTCGTGGAACGCGGCCAGCGGTGCTCGTACACCTTCGGCCAGCCGCACGGCGCGCAGCGGAATCGCCCGCTCGGCCAGGAGCCGCGCGAGGGACCGCTCCAGCTCGGGCAGCCTGCTCGCCCGGAAGGCCCTCTCCGCCAGTTCTCCGTCGCCGGTGGACAGCGCTTCGTGCGCCGCACCGGAGTGGACCGCGAGAACGACGGGCGCCGCGACTCCGGCCGACTCGGAGACCTGCGCGATCCGGACGGCGTGCCCCGGAGCCGACGCGAACGCTCTCTCCGGACGCTGCGCGAAGAGCTGGAGGCGGCCCGGTGTGTCGACCCGGTCCTTCACGTTGACGACCGCGAGCAGGGGCTTCCCCGAGAGGAGGAGCCGCCGGAGTTCGGCGGACTCCTCGTCGCGCAGCGTGTCGGCGTAGTTCCATACGACCGCGTCGGCGCTGTCGCACGCGTCCCGCGCGCGTCGGGCGTCGAGGTCGTCGTCCTTCGCGGCGACGCCCGGAGTGTCGAGGTAGGTCACGGCGCCGAGTTCGAACGCGATGGTCTCCCGGGTGGTCCGGTGCGCCCCCCGCCCGATCCCGGTCCGGTCCGCGTCGCGTGTCAGGGCCTTCCGGAGCGTGGTCTTCCCTGACTTGGTCCGCCCGGCGATGGCCACGAGCAGTCCGCCCCGCGCCGCGGGCATGTCCCGGGCGGCATCGCGCAGTTCGCGTTCGAGCTCCCCGATGCGGCCGGCGATCGCGACGAGATGCTCGCTCTCCGCCGCGTGCGCGGAGTACGACGGGCGCCGGAGGCGGGCGTCGATCTCGGCCCGGAGGGCGGAGCGGATGTCACGGTAGTCCGATCGACTCGTGTCCACCGCCCCGAACGGAAGGGCGAGTTCGCCGGCCAGGGGCTCAAGGGCCGCGCGGAGTCCCGGTTCGGTTCGCCGTGCGTCCATGGCCGCCGCCACGCGGTCGAACAGCCCGACGTGCGCCGCGTACCAGGACTCGAGCGCGCGCAACTCGTCGATGCCGCTCCGGGAGGCGACCGCCGGCAGCCCGGTGACGAGTCGTGCGGCCGTACTCATGGCGGGCGCGGCCGGCGGAGCGGTCGAGTGCACGGGGACCGTCACGAGTCCCTGCTCGATCACCGCCCGTACGCCGCCGTCCGCGAGCAGCTCCAGGGTGCTCCCGGCGACGGCTCCGGTGTCGCGGGCCCCGATCGCCCAGACCAGGGCATCGCGCCGATCCGCTCGGAACCCGAAGCGCGGGTCCGGCCCGAGCCAGCGCCACCATTCCGGTTGCCCCGACAGGACCGCCTCGTACGACTCCTTGGCGGCGGCGAAGTCCCGGACCTTGCCGAGCAGCGTCACCAGGTCCCGGTTCGGCAGGTCCCGAGCGGCGGAGACGCTGTGTCCGAGCACGAGTTCACGTGCGCCCGCCGCCTGCCGGCTGCCCCGGCGGTGACGACTCAGGTCGGTCACCGCGCGATCGACGTCGACGTCGAGGATGGAACGCCAGATCTCCTCGGGCCACGCCTGATCCGCACGACGGCACTGTTCGAGGACCGGGGGCAGGACCCGTTCCGCGAGCGCCACGGCGGCGAGGTCCGCCCGAAGCGCTTCCGCCGTCACGCCCTCGAACGCCTGGAGATGAGGCCGCAGCCCTTCGAGCCGCGTCAACTCCCTGAGCGTTCCGGCCTCGCCCGGCGTCAGGGTCCGGCCCCGAGCAGTGGCCAGGCGGGCCAGGTCCCGTTCCTCGACGCAGGCCGCCACGGCACCGGACACCCACTGGAGAGTGGTCCCGGACGGCGGCAGCCCGGCACACCCATACGCCTGGGCGACCGCCTCGACCCGCTCGGCCAGCCTCCTGAGTGCGGCCGGCCCGGCCGTGGCGTCGACACCCAGGGGTTCGAGCAGGAGGGCCGGCACCTCGGCCCGGAGACTCCTCGTGTCACTCACCCCTGCTCCTCGCGGGGACGGTGGTACCCAGACTCGCAGACGGCCGGGGCTCGGGGTGTCCGGCCAGGTCGAGCGGGACCGGTCGCGGCACGACTCGGCCCGATCGGGTCCGCACGCCCAGGAGGTGCATGTGCATGTAGACGCGGACGCCCCGGACGGGGAAAAGGTTGCACGGGTTCGAGGGGGGAAGTGCGTTCCCCGCCGCCGTGACCGCGGCGGACGACCCTGCGCAGCGCATCCCGGCTCGGCGTGCCCGAGCGCGCGCCGTGGCAGCCGAAGCCGCATGGCGGCCTCCGCCGCACCGCGTGTCCGGTCGCTGCGACGTATCCCGGAATTCCGGCCGACCGTGATGACCGCACGAGAACTCGGAAGAATGAGCCGGATAAAAAAAGGGGCCGGGCCTCATGACGCTGGAGCGGGGGCGTCCGGAAGTCCGGTAATTCGGGGAACGGGAAAACCAATGGGCTGGGGCCCGTGTCCCAAGAGACCGGGCCCCAGCCCTATGGTGCGCGAACCTCGGGCTCGCGACGATCAGCGTCCGCGTCAGGCAGGAACGATGTTCTCGGCCTGCGGGCCCTTCTGGCCCTGCGTGACGTCGAAGCTGACCTTCTGGCCTTCCTGAAGCTCGCGGAAGCCGCCGTTGCTGATGATGTTCGAGTAGTGGGCGAACACGTCAGCGCCGCCGCCGTCCTGCTCGATGAAGCCGAAGCCCTTTTCCGCGTTGAACCACTTCACGGTGCCAGATGCCATATTGAATCTCCCTTTGGGGGCAGTGCCGGTCTCCGCACTTTGCGGAGCCGAGTCGCTGCGATGATCACCCCTCCGGAAAGATCCGGAAAGCTCTGCAAAGATGAAATCTTCGGTAACCAAAACTGCAACTGTCGTCAGGCTAACACAGGGTGGGCGGAGGCGGTGTCGGCTTTTCCGGGCCGTCCGGTAATTGTTCTCCCGTGCCGGGGTGTATTTCTGTACTGGCGGGACTAGGTTTCCGCGCCACGCTCGTCCGGCCTCCGGTGTATTCCTCGGTGCGGACGCAGGGCGTCGCCGGGGCGATCGCGTGCCGCCGCGCCGGCGGGCGGCCGGGGTGGGCCCGATCGCCGTCGGCCTTGCCGCGGTCACGTCGGGACCCCTCCGCACGAAGGCCGCCCGGGTGCGCAATACTCCCCCGATGAGTTCACGCACCTCCCCGGCCGGCAGGCCGGTCACCATACGGAGGGCCGTCGCGCGGGATGCCAGACGGCTCACGCGGCTCGTGCGTGGTTCAGGTGCCTACGAGGGCAAGTACGCGGCCGCGGTCGCGGGCTACCGGGTCGGCCCCGACTACATCGAGACCCACCGTGTCCACGTGGCCGTCGGCTCCGGCGAGCAGGACGGCCGGGTCCTCGGGTTCTACTCGCTCGTCCTCGCTCCACCGGAGCTGGACCTGCTGTTCGTCGCCGACGAAGCGCAGGGCCGGGGTATCGGGCGACTGCTCGTCGCGCACATGCGGTCCGAGGCCCGTGCCGCCGGGCTGGACCGTGTCAGGGTCGTGTCGCACGTGCCCGCCGCGGACTTCTACCACCGCGTCGGCGCGCTGCGGACCGGGACCGCCCTCGCGCACCCGCCCGCCGTCCCGTGGGACCGTCCCGAATTCGAGTTCCGGATACCGCCGGAGTGACGTGGTGTGCCGGTTCGCAGGACACCGGCCTCGCGTGCACGGGGAACTCCGTCCACGCCGTCGTCTCCGTCCTGACGAGGGGGCGTCTGCGCCGGCCGCCCCCCTCGTCCGGCGCCCACGGTCCTGAAGAGGGGGACGACGGGGGCGCCGGGCGCTGCCGGTCGTGGCCGGCTGGGCGGGAGGGCATCCGAGCGAACGGTCTTCCTGATGCGCCCGCGCCAGAAGCAGGCACGCGGCGCGAGGAGAAAAAGTATCGCGGCCACAGTAGAAATTTACTCTCCGTGGGGCTAACGTTGTCGTCGTACCCGGAAGTCGAAGTGGGCACAGCAGGTAGGACGGCTGTGCGGGCTGATCGGAAGGACACGGCCTCGGCGAGGCCGTGAGCAGCACCTGCGGTATCCGCGCAATCGAAAGGCAAGGAGCAGAACGCCATCAGGATCGCCCGGGCGAGGACACGGTCCGCCCGGGTACCGCAAGGCCCCGGATTGGAAGGTGGTCCCCGGTCACGCATCCGCGATCCCCGCTGCCCCGCCCCCCCGGGCGGCCGCGGAACAAGAAGGCCGGCGCGGTGCGCCGGTAGATGGTGTGGAAAGCTCGGGGCCCGGGTGCCGGTACTGGCACCCGGGCCCCCCGACGGGTCCCCGGAAGCCCGCGCCCGTGCCCTGGTCGACCAGGGCACCGCCGTAGAGGCCGCCTGCCACATCGTCATCCTTGAGGACCAGCTCGAAGAGGCGCAGCGCAGCGACGAGCGACTGCGCGCCGAGAGCGGCAGGCCCCGGCCGAAGACATCGGCCTGAGCGGAACGCCCGAACCCGAGGCGACCGGTGCACCCGCCGGCGGCTGGCCCCGGTCGGGGGCCGCGCCGCCGAGGCGGCACCGCCCGGGGGTCCGTCGCGGGCGGTGCCGCGGCCGAAGCGGTGGCCGCGCTGCCGGGTGGTGGCTCAGGCGTCGATGATGACGGGGATGATGAGAGGCTTGCGGCGATGGGTGCGGAACGCCCAGTTCGCCACGGCGCGGGCGATCAGCTGTTCGAGTTGACGCGCGTCCCCGACGCCTTCCTCGGCAGCGGTGGCCAGGGTCTTCTCGATGACCGGGACGACCGGTTCGAAGGTGGCGTCGTCGTGGACGAAGCCCCGGGCCAGGAAGTCGGGGGCCTCGGCGAGGGCGCCGGTGTCCGCGTCGACGATCGCCACCACCGTGACCACGCCTTCGGCGGCGAGGGTGAGGCGGTCCTTGAGGGACGCCTCGGTGGCGCCGCCGACTTCCATGCCGTCCACGTAGACGTTGCCGGCGGCGACCTTGCCGGTGATGGACGCGCGCCCGTCGACCAGGTCGACGACGACGCCGTCCTCGGCGACGACGACCCGGTCGGGGTCGACGCCGGTACGGACGGCGAGGTCGGCGTTGGCCCGCAGGTGGCGGTATTCGCCGTGCACGGGCATGACGTTGCGCGGTTTGACGATGTTGTAGCAGTAGACGAGTTCGCCGGCGCTGGCGTGCCCGGAGACGTGCACCTTGGCGTTGCCCTTGTGGACCACGTGCGCGCCCCACCGGGTCAGTCCGTTGATCACCCGGTAGATGGCGTTCTCGTTGCCGGGGATGAGGGAAGAGGCGAGCAGGACGGTGTCGCCCTTGCCGATGCGGATCATGTGGTCGCGGTTGGCCATCCGCGACAGCGCGGCCATCGGTTCGCCCTGGGAGCCGGTGCACACCAGGGTGATCTTGTGGTCCGGGAGCTTCTCCAGCTCCTTCGTGTTCACGACCAGACCGGAGGGGACCTTCAGGTAGCCCAGGTCGCGGGCGATGCCCATGTTGCGCACCATCGACCGGCCGACGAAGGCGACCTTGCGGCCGTGCTGGTGGGCGGCGTCCAGGACCTGCTGGATGCGGTGCACGTGGCTGGCGAAGCTGGAGACGATGACCCGGCGCGGCGCGGTGCGCATCACCTGCTCGATCGCCGGGTTCAGCTCTCTCTCGGAGGTGGTGAAGCCGGGTACCTCGGCGTTGGTGGAATCGGTGAGGAACAGGTCCACGCCCTCCTCGCCGAGGCGGGCGAAGGCGCGCAGGTCGGTGATGCGGTCGTCGAGGGGGAACTGGTCCATCTTGAAGTCGCCGGTGTGCAGCACCATCCCGGCCCGGGTGCGGATGGCGACCGCGAGGCTGTCGGGGATGGAGTGGTTGACCGCCACGAACTCGCAGTCGAAGGGCCCGAAGCCACGCCGGTCGCCCTCCCGCACCCGCACCGTGCGCGGCCGGATGCCGTGCTCCTTGAGCTTGGCCTCCAGGAACGCCAGCGTCAGCTTGGAGCCGACGACGGGAATGTCGGACCGCTCGCGCAGCAGGTACGGCACGCCGCCGATGTGGTCCTCGTGGCCGTGGGTGAGCACCACGGCCACGACGTCGTCCAGCCGGTCCCGGATCGAGGTGAAGTCCGGCAGGATCACGTCCACGCCGGGCTGGGTCTCCTCGGGGAACAGCACGCCGCAGTCGACGATGAGCAGCTTGCCCGCGTGCTCGAAGACGGTCATGTTGCGGCCGATCTCACCCAGGCCGCCCAGGGCAATGACCCGCAGCCCTCCTTCGGGAAGGGGCGGTGCGGCTTTCAACTCAGGGTGCGGATGACTCATACCCTGACGGTACCCGGAGAGCGAACAAGGTGATCCACTGCCTGTGCGATCCGACGAACGCCCGATACGCTCCGACGCCGCAGACATACTCGGCGCGGCACGACCGAGGCGGTCGCCGACCTGAGCGCCGGCGGCACGATGTGCCGGGAGGCCCCCGCGTCCAAAGGCATGCCGATGTACAGTGATCGACGCCCCTGACCTGCAGAAAGCCGGCGGGGAGCCGTCCTCTAGGAGTCCGAAGTGCTGCGTACGATGTTCAAGTCCAAGATCCATCGCGCCACCGTCACCCAGGCCGACCTGCACTACGTGGGATCGGTGACCATCGACGCCGATCTCCTCGACGCCGCCGATCTGCTGCCCGGCGAACTGGTGCACATCGTGGACATCACCAACGGCGCCCGGCTGGAGACGTACGTCATCGAGGGCGAGCGCGGGTCCGGGGTCGTCGGGATCAACGGTGCCGCGGCCCACCTCGTCCACCCCGGCGATCTGGTGATCATCATCAGCTACGCCCAGGTCACCGACGCGGAGGCGCGTGAGCTGCGGCCCCGCGTCGTGCACGTCGACGCCGGCAACCGGATCGTGTCCCTCGGCGCCGATCCGTCCGAGCCGGTGCCGGGTTCCGGCCAGCAGCGCAGCCCGCAGGCCGCCGGGGCCTGACCGGCGGGCCGGGATCGAGGCCGGGGCCGGCCGCGGTGAAGGCGCGGGTCGTGGCGGGCGCTTCGCGCCGGGGGCGTCCGCGCGGTCCGGTTCCGGTCCTCCCCGCCGGCGGACCCGGCCGCGGGGCGGGGGCGGTGCCGGGCGGGCAGGGCCCTGACCGGGTCGTTCCGTGCCGTCGTCGGGTGAGTGGGCGGGCGGCCTCCGGGTAGGCGGGGGAGTAGTCCAGAGGCGACGACCCGTGACAGCCCGGAGGACCTCATGACGCACCCGCACCCCGACCCGGTACCGCCCGGCCCGACCCCCGGCCCCGGGCCGACCCCGCCGGATCCCTACCCGACCCCGGTCCCGCCCCCGGAACCGGCCCCGCAGCCCACGCCGCCGGCGCCGGGCCCCGACCCCACTCCGCCCCCGGCGCCCCCGGCCCCGGGCCCACCGGAGCCGTCACCGTCCCCCATCCCGCCGGGTCCGGAACCCACGCCGACGCCGGAACCGGGCCCGCCCCTCACCTGAGACGGGTCGGCCGGTCCGGACAGGTCGCGGCCGTCCGGCACAGACCGGCCGGGGAAGCCGGTCGCGGCGTCCGCGCCGTCCCCCCTACGCCGAGACCTCCGACCGGTCCCCGCCCCACAGGGTGTGGAACGTCCCGTCCCGGTCCACCCTGCGGTAGGTGTGCGCCCCGAAGAAGTCCCGCTGGCCCTGGGTGAGCGCCGCGGGCAGCCGGTGCGCCCGCAGCCCGTCGTAGTACGCCAGCGCCGCCGCGAAGCCCGGCGTCGGCACGCCCTGCCGGACCGCCGCCACCACGACCTCCCGCCAGTCGCCCTGGGCCGCGGCGATCTCCCGCGCGAACGTCTCGTCCGACAGCAGGCTCGGCAGGTCGGGGCGGGCGTCGTACGCGGCGCGGATGCGGTCCAGGAAGGCCGCCCGGATGATGCAGCCCCCGCGCCAGATCGCGGAGACGGCGCCCAGGTCGATGTCCCAGCCGTACTCCTCGCTGCCCGCGGCGATCTCGTGGAAGCCCTGCGTGTACGACACGATCTTGGAGGCGTACAGCGCCTGCTCCACCCGGTCCGCGAAGGCCGCCGCCTCCGCCTCGTCCAGCGGGGCCGCCGAGGGCCCGGCCAGGCCCCGCGAGGCGTCCCGCAGCGCCGCGTGGCCGGACAGCGAGCGGGCGAAGACGGCCTCGGCGATGCCGGACACCGGGACGCCCAGGTCCAGCGCGATCTGCACGGTCCAGCGGCCGGTGCCCTTCTGCTCGGCCTGGTCCACCACGACGTCCACGAACGGCTCGCCCGTGGCGGCGTCCACGTGGGACAGCACCTCCGCGGTGATCTCGATCAGGTAGGAGTCCAGGCGGCCGGTGTTCCAGGTGCGGAAGACGTCCGCGATCCGCGCGGGCGCGTACCCGGCGACGTCGCGCAGCAACTGGTACGCCTCGCCGATCAGCTGCATGTCGGCGTACTCGATGCCGTTGTGCACCATCTTCACGAAGTGCCCGGCGCCGTCCGGACCGCAGTGCGTGACGCACGGGGCGCCGTCCGCGGCCTTCGCGGAGATCTTCTCCAGCATCGGGCCCAGCGACGCGTACGACTCCTCGGACCCGCCCGGCATGATGCTCGGGCCGTGCAGCGCGCCCTCCTCGCCGCCGGAGATGCCCGTGCCGACGAAGTGGACGCCCCGCTCGCGCAGCTCCCGCTCCCGGCGCCGGGTGTCCGCGAAGTGCGCGTTGCCGCCGTCGATGATCATGTCGCCGGGCTCCAGCAGCGGGGCGAACTCCTCGATCACCGCGTCCGTCGGGTCACCCGCCTTGACCATGACGACCAGGCGGCGCGGGCGCTCCAGCGCCGCCACGAAGTCCTCCGCGGTCTCGGCCGGGACGAAGTCGCCCTCCTGACCGAACTCCTCCACCAGGGCCTTCGTCCGGGCGACCGTTCGGTTGTGCACGGCGACCGCGTAGCCGTTGCGGGCGAAGTTCCGGGCGAGATTGCGGCCCATGACCGCCAGGCCCGTGACACCGATCTGCGCTGAACTGCTCATACCGCCTGCTCCCTGGGCGCCTGGAGCCCACGGCTCCGTCAGTAGGGCCCCCCGCCCATCCTGACGCGGGGCCACGGCGGGCGCACATCCGGCCCGCCCGGCACGGGTGCGCGACGCGGCCGCCGTCCGCCCCGGTCACCGGTGACGCGGCGCGAACAAGGGCCGATTACGGCCACTTGACCGCGGTGAGAGGCCGGTTTCCCGTCTTGTCATGGCCTGTTCGGGGCGCTTACTTTTGCCGCTCCTGACGCTTGCGAGGGGATCTCGGACATGGCCGTACGCGGCCGGCACCGCCGGTACCAGCCCAACAGGATCAACCGCGCCTCACTCACCGTCACGGCGGGCGGCGCGGGCCTCGCGCTTCCGCTGGTCGCCGCCGGTGTCGCGAACGCCGCCGACGCGGCCACCTGGAACAAGGTCGCCGCCTGCGAGTCCAGCGGCAACTGGAGCATCAACTCGGGCAACGGCTTCTACGGCGGGCTCCAGTTCACCCAGTCCACCTGGGCGGCGTACGGCGGTACGCACTACGCGCCGCGGGCCGACCTGGCGAGCCGGGACGCGCAGATGGCCGTAGCCGAGAAGGTCCTGGACGGGCAGGGGCCGGGCGCCTGGCCCGTCTGCTCCGGCCGGGCCGGACTGACCCGGGGCGGCGGCCCCGACGTGCACACCGAGTCCGTGCACACCGACTCCGCCGCGACGCGCCCGGCACACGGCACCCCGGGCTCCGGCATCCGGAAGTCGTCTTCCGTGAAGGACGTGCAGCCGCAGTCCATCCCGCAGTCCCGGGCGGGCCGCGCCGAGATGTACACGGTGGTGCACGGCGACAGCCTCTCCGGCATCGCCGGGGAACAGCACGTACGGGGCGGCTGGCGCGCGCTGTACGCGGGCAACCGCGGCACGATCGGCGCCGACCCGAATCTGATCATGCCGGGGCAGCGGCTCAGCCTGGACGGCGCCCGCACCGGCACACCGCCCAAGTCCCCGAAGAAGAGACCGCCTTCCGAGCACCCCACCACGCACCACCACACCCCGCCCCCGACCCGGCACGCGCTGGTCGCCCCGGTGGCCGCGTCCATCGGCACGGGCTACCACGTGGCGGGCTCCCACTGGTCGAAGGGCTACCACACCGGCATCGACTTCCTGGTGCCGACCGGCACCTCCGTCAGGTCCGCCGCGGCCGGTCACGTGGTGGCCGCGGGCTGGGGCGGGTCGTACGGCTACCAGGTCGTGGTCCGCCACTCCGACGGCCGCTACACCCAGTACGCCCACCTGTCCGCCATCTCCGTGCGGGCCGGCCAGAGCGTCACCGCGGGCCAGCGCGTCGGCCGTTCCGGTTCCACCGGCAACGTCACCGGCCCGCACCTGCACTTCGAGGTGCGGACGGGACCGGAGTTCGGCTCGGACGTCGACCCGCTCTCCTACCTGCGGGCCGGCGGCGTCAGGATCTGACCTCGCCGGGCCGCCGCTCCCGGACCGGCAGCGGGGCGAGGATGCCCACGGCCAGCAGGGCGTAGGACGCCCGGAGCACGCTGTCGGGCGACGGCTCGCCGCCGTCGCCGTCCGCACCGCTTCGGGCCCGGCCCGCCGCGAGCAGCCGGCGGGGGAACGGCCGCTCCCGCCGCCCGGCCCGCGCCGTCCGGGCGTGCCCGGCCGTGCGCTGCCCCGGCACCCCGGAGCGCGTCCGCGCGGCGGCCCGGGCCGGTTCGGCGCCGGCCGGCTCCTGGTGCGCCGGGTCGCCGCGGTGCGGTGACGGGACCGCCGGGAGGACGGCGGGCGACGGGAGGACCGGTGGCGGGGCGGCCGGCACGGCTGCCGCCGCCTCCTCGGCGGTCCCGCCCGGCGCCGTGCAGGCCACCGGCAGCTCCGCCGAGGCCGCGTGTTCCGCCGCGGCCGCCACTTGCGCCGCGGCCGCCACGTCCGCCGAGGCCGGCAGCTCCGCACCGCCTCGCCACTCGCGCGCCACCGGCAAGTCGTCCGCCACCGGCAAGTCGTCCGCCACCGGCGACTCGTGCGCCACCGGCAACTCGTGCGCCGCCGCGACGGCCGCCGACGTGCCCACCGACGCCGCCGAGTCCGCCGCCGCAGGGGTCACGCCCGCCGATGTCCCCGTCGCCGTGCCCTGCTCCAGCCGCTCCGTCGTCAGCATGATCAGGCCGCCCGCCGCCACCACCCCGCAGCCCAGGGCGAGCACGGTGCCCGTGGTGCCGTGGCGGAACGTCTCGCCGAACATCAGGATGCCGACGGCGGCGGCCAGCATCGGGTTGACCACCGTCGCCGTCGCCAGCGGGGCGGCGAGGCCGCCACCCCGGTAGGAGGCCTGGGACAGCACCACGCCGGCCACCGTGAACAGGCCGATCACCGCCACGGAGGGCAGCTCGTCCAGGCTGGGGCCCTGCGACCAGTCCACCGCCACCGTCTTGGTGAACACCGACGACATGCCGAACGCGATGCCGGACCCGGTGGCGAGCAGCACGCTGCGCACCGCGGGGTGCCGGTGCGCGGCCAGCGCCGCGAGCACGAGGGCGACGACCGCGCCGCCGGTGACCACCGCGACCGCCACCCGCTGCGCCGGGGGGAGGGTGTGCCCGGAGGAGGCGCCGACCAGGGCCAGCAGGCCGGCCAGGCCCACCGTGGCCATCAGGGCCCCGCGCCAGGCGGTCGCGCCGGCCCGGCGGCCCACGCACAGCGCCGCCATCGGCAGCGCGAAGACGATGGTCAGCGCGCCGAGCGGCTGGACCAGGCTGAGCGGCCCGCAGGCCAGCGCCACGACGTGCAGCAGACCGCCGAGGCCGTTGAGCCCCAGCGCGCCCCACCAGCCCGGCCGGCGCAGCGGCAGGTACGCGCCGTCCGGCGACGACACCGCGACCTGCTCCTGCGCGATCGCTCCGCCCGCGTAGGCGAGGGCGGAGACGACCGACAGGAGCACGGACAACGCCAGGGCGCTCATCGGTGTCTCCTCTGCGGGCGGCGGACGTCCCGGGCCCGGCGCGGCGTGCGGTCGGCTTCCATGACGAACACTCTGCCCGTTCGGCGCCTTCCCGTCGTCGTACTTGAGCACGCAATGCGTCCTACTACCGATGGAGTACGCCGCCCCGGCGTTCATCCCCCGGAGGGGTGCCCGCGGGGCCGTCACCCGCCGGAACGCCCGGGCCGCGGGCCTGGTACCTGTAGTCGTCGTGGAACTCGACGCCGGTCTCACCGCACTGCGCCCCCTGGGCGCCTTCTTCGCCCTGCGCACCGCGCCCCCGGCGGCCGGCGCCGCCGGACCGCGCACGCCGCCGACCCTCGCGGAGGGGTACGCGGGCGCGGCCCCGGACGGGCAGCCGGATCCGCTGGCCCTGCGGGTCGCCACGGTCGGGGAGCGGCTGGGCACCCCCGAGGCGCGGGTGGCCGCCTCCATCGCCCAGCAGGGGCTCGCCGCCCGGCTGTGGTCGGCGGCCCTGGGCTGCGCCGTCCTGTACGGCCGGGTGCCCGACCTGGACCCGCGCCTGCTGCGCTGGGACGCCCTCGCCGCCGCCCCCGACGACCTGTGGCTGACCGCGCTGCGCCCGCTGCCCGCCGACGCGGCCACGCTCGCCGGCACCGTGCTGCACGGCCATCTGGAGCCCCTCGCGGCGGCGCTGAGGGACCGTTACGGCACCGCCCCGGGCCTGCTGCGGGGCAACGCGGGCTCCGCGCTCGCCGCGGCCGCCCGGGAACTGGGCCGCTGGGCCCGCGCCCACGGCCGTACCGACGTGGCGGCCCGCACCCGCGCCCTCACCGGTGAGCTGTTCGCCCACCCGCTGCTCGGCGCCACCGGCGTGCGCACCGGCACCGCCTTCCGGCGGCGCAGTTGCTGCCTGTACTACCGGGTACCCGGCGGCGGGCTCTGCGGCGACTGCTGCTTCACCCGCCCGCCGCGCTCTTCCCCCGGCGGCGCATCCGGGTGACCATGAAGGGAAGACACCACCGAGACAAGGGGTTTGACGGGTGCGAGTGGGACTGCTGACCCGGGAGTACCCTCCGGACGTGTACGGAGGCGCGGGCGTCCACGTCGAGTTCCTCGCGCGGGAGCTCGCCCCCCTGGTGGACCTGGAGGTGCACTGCTGGGGTGAGGGACGCGGCGCCGGTGTCGTGCGCCACCGGCCCTGGCCCGCCCTGGACGGGGCCAACGACGCGCTGCGCACCTTCTCGGTGGACCTCGCCGTCGCCGCCGCGCTGGAGGGCCGCGAACTGGTCCACTCCCACACCTGGTACGCCAATCTCGCCGGGCACGTGGCCAAGCTGCTGTACGGCGTGCCGCACGTGGTGACCGCCCACTCGCTGGAGCCGCTGCGCCCCTGGAAGGCCGAGCAGCTCGGCGGCGGGTACGCCCTGTCGAGCTGGGCCGAGCGCACCGCGATCGAGGCCGCCGACGCGGTGATCGCCGTCTCGGGCGCCATGCGGGAGGACGTCCTCGCCTGCTACCCGGCGCTGGACCCGGCCCGCGTCCACGTCGTGCACAACGGCATCGACACCCGGCTGTACCGGCCCGACCACGGCACCGGCGCCCTCGCCCGGCACGGCATCGACCCGGCCCGGCCGTACGTCCTGTTCGTCGGCCGCATCACCCGGCAGAAGGGCGTGCCCCACCTGCTGCGCGCGGTACGGGACATCGACCCGGGCGCGCAGGTCGTGCTGTGCGCGGGCGCGCCCGACACCCCCGAGATCGACCGGGAGTTCCGCGAGCTGTTCGAGGAGCTGCGCCGGGTGCGGGCGGGCGTGTTCTGGATCCCGCAGATGCTCCCGCGGCCCGAGGTGATCCAGCTCCTCACGCACGCGGCCGTGTTCGTCTGCCCCTCGGTGTACGAGCCGCTCGGCATCGTCAACCTGGAGGCGATGGCCTGCGGCACGCCGGTGGTGGCGTCCCGGGTGGGCGGGATCCCCGAGGTCGTGGCGGACGGCCGTACGGGTCTCCTGGTCGACGCGGACGACGGGTTCGAGCCGGCGCTCGCCCGGGCCCTGGACACCGTCCTCGCCGACCCGGAGGCGGCCCGGCGGATGGGCGAGGCCGGACGGGCCCGCGCGGTCGGCGAGTTCGGCTGGGACGCGGTGGCCCGGCGCACGGCCGCGCTGTACGAGGAGACGCTCGGACAGGCCTGATCCGGCCCGCTCGGGGCATCCGTTGGGCAACCAGGGTGAGGGGAGCGGCCATGCGTCGTGGAGGGCCTTCGGTACTCGGGATCGTGCTGGCGGGCGGGGAGGGCAAACGCCTGATGCCGCTCACGACGGACCGCGCCAAGCCCGCGGTCACCTTCGGCGGCACGTACCGGCTCGTGGATTTCGTCCTGTCCAATCTCGTCAACGCCGACGTGCTGCGCATCTGCGTGCTGACCCAGTACAAGTCGCACTCGCTGGACCGGCACATCACCACCACCTGGCGGATGTCCAGCCTGCTCGGCAACTACGTCACCCCGGTCCCCGCGCAGCAGCGCCTCGGACCGCGCTGGTACCTGGGCAGCGCCGACGCGATCCTGCAGTCGCTGAACCTGGTCCACGACGAACAGCCCGAGTACGTGGCGGTGTTCGGCGCGGACCACGTCTACCGCATGGACCCCCGGCAGATGCTCGCGCAGCACATCGAGAGCGGCGCGGGCGTGACGGTGGCCGGGATCCGGGTGCCGCGCGCGGAGTCCTCGTCCTTCGGCGTGATCACCCCGGGGTCCGACGGGCGCACCGTCGAGCGCTTCCTGGAGAAGCCCGCCGACCCGCCCGGCCTGCCGGACGACCCCGGGTGCGTCTTCGCCTCCATGGGCAACTACGTCTTCACCACGAAGACGCTCGTCGAGGCCCTGCACCGGGACGCCGAGGACCCGGAGTCGGTGCACGACATGGGCGGTTCGATCCTGCCCCAGCTCACCGCGCGCGGCGAGGCCGCGCTGTACGACTTCAGCGACAACCACGTCCCCGGCGAGACCAGCCGCGACCAGGGCTACTGGCGGGACGTGGGCACCCTGGACGCCTACTACGAGGCGCACATGGACCTGATCGCCGAGCGCCCAGCGTTCAACCTGTACAACCGCCAGTGGCCGATCTACACCCACTCGGGCCAGCTCTCCCCGGCCCGCTTCGGCGCGGGCGGCATGGCGAGCGAGTCCATCATCAGCGCGGGCTGCCTGATCCGCGGCCAGGTGACCCGGTCGGTGCTCTCTCCGGGCGTCCGCGTCGACCCCGGGGCGGTCGTCCAGGGCTCGGTCCTGCACGACAACGTCCGTGTCGGCCGGGGCGCGGTGGTCCGCGGGGCCGTCCTGGACAAGAACGTCGAGGTCCCGCCGGGCGCCACGATCGGCGTCAACCCGGAGCGGGACGAGGAGCTGTACACCGTCTCGAAGGGCGGTGTCATCGCGCTGGGCAAGGGGCAGCGGGTGACCTGACCCGGGCGCCGCCGGCGGCGCCACCCGCGCGACGCGTCACGCGCCGAGCCCCCCGAATCCCCGGGTTCCCGGCGTCGGGCCTTCAGGATGCAGGCAACGACGCCCAACCTGCGGAGGTCATCCGACATGAGAGGGACCCGGCGCACGCGGCTGTGCCTGGCCGGGGTGATGGCAGCGTCCGCGCTGATCGCCACCCCCGCCGCACGGGCCGCAGAGCGGACCGACGGCCACCTCACCGACCTGGTCAACCCGTTCATCGGGACCCAGAACGAGGGCAACACCTTCCCCGGCGCGGCCGTGCCCTTCGGCATGGTGCAACTCTCCCCGGACACCGGGCACAGCACCGGCTACGACTACACGCAGCACCGGATCCGCGGCTTCTCCCTGGTCCACCTGTCGGGCGTGGGCTGCCGGATCGGCGGCGACCTGCCCGTGCTGCCCACCACCGGCGACGTCACGCAGACGGACCAGGCCCGGTACGCGGCGGCCTTCTCGCACGACGACGAGGAGGCGAGCCCCGGCTACTACCGCGTCGGCCTCGCCTCCGGCGTCCGCGCCGAACTGACCGCGACCGCCCGCACCGGCGTGCAGCGCTACACCTTCCCGGCAACCACCAAGGCCAACGTCCTGCTGAACGCGGCCCAGTCGCTGCACAAGCCGGGCGGCAGCCGGGTGGAGATCCTCGACGACCGCACCGTGCGCACCGAGATCACCGGCCACGGCTTCTGCCGGGACACGGGCCCCTACACGGTCCACACCGTCACCCGCTTCAGCCGGCCCTTCACGGCCTACGGCACCTGGGACGGCCGGACCGTCACCCCCGGCGCCCGCAGCGGGGCGGGCGGCGCCTACGTCCGGTTCGACACCACCGGGGACCGCACGGTCGAGGCGACCACCGCCCTGTCGTACGTGGACGCGCGCGGCGCCGCGGCCAACCTGCGCGCCGAGGGCGGCCGGTCCTTCGACGCCGTGCGCCGGCGGGCCCGCGGGGAGTGGGAGCGCAGGCTCGGCGGCGTCCGCGTCACGGGCGGCACCGGCACGCTGCGCCGGACCTTCTACTCCGCGCTGTACCGGTCCTACCTCGCGCCCAACGTGGGCAGCGACGCCGACGGCCGCTACTTCGGCTGGGACCGGCGCCCGCACCGCGCGCGCGGCTTCACCTACTACCAGAACTGGTCGCTGTGGGACACGTACCGCACCCAGATCCAGCTCCTCGCGCTGCTCGCGCCGCGTGAGGCACGGGACATGGCCCGCTCGGTGGTCGCGGTCGACGAGGACGGCGGCTGGCTGCCCAAGTGGGGCTACGGCCCGGTCGAGACGAACATCATGAGCGGCGACCCGGTCACCCCGTTCCTGACCACCGCGTACCACGCGGGGCTCCTGAAGGGCTTCGAGGAGCGGGCCTACCGGGCGCTCCGGAAGAACGCCGACGGCGTGCCGCCGGCCGCGTACCCGGGCATCGGCCGGGAGGCCAACGCCGAGTACATCGCCCACGGCTTCGCGCCCTACGACAAGGACCGGCCGTACGCCAAGATGGGCGACTCCGACTACCACCACGGCGCCTCCGTCACCCTGGAGTACGCGCTCGCCGACGCGATGCTCGCCCAGATGGCCCGCGGTCTCGGCCACCACGGGGACGCCGCCCGCTACGCCGCGCGGTCGCGGAACTACCGCAGCGTCTTCGACCCGGCCACCGGCTTCTTCCGGGCGCGCGACGCCTCCGGCGCCTTCACCGGCTCGCCCGACCCGGCCGGCGGCACCGGGTTCCACGAGGGCACGGCCTGGCAGTACCAGTGGCTCGTCCCGCAGGACGTGCCCGGGATGGTCGGCCTGATCGGCGGCACGCGCGCGGCCAACGCGCGGCTGGACTCCTTCTTCGCCTACGACCGGCTGCTCACCGACCCGGCGCGCACCGCCCGCGAGGCCTGGGTGCACGGCGACCCGTACGCCTACTACAACGCCGCCGTCTACAACCCGATGAACGAGCCGGACCTCATCGCGCCCTACACCTACCTCTCCACCGGCCAGCCCTGGAAGACCACGGATGTGGTGCACGCGGCGCTGACCCTGTTCACGGACGGCCCCACGGGCATGACCGGCAACGACGACCTCGGCACCATGTCCGCCTGGAACGTGCTGTCGTCGATCGGCCTCTTCCCGGTCCAGCCGGGGAACGACACCTGGGGTCTGACCACGCCGGTCTTCGACCGCGTGGACCTGCGCCTGGACCGCCGGTACTGGCCGGCCGGGCGGCTGACGGTGACCGCGCCCGGCACCTCGGCCGCCGACCGCTACGTCCAGGCCGTGCGCATGGACGGCACCCCGCACGCCCGCACCTACCTCACCACCGGCGCGCTGCGCTCACTGCGCTCCCTCGACTTCACGGTCGGCCCGCGCCCGTCCGGGTGGGGCACGTCACCCGGAGCGGCGCCGCCCGTCCTCAAGTGACCCCGACGTCTCCCGCGTCCCGCCGCCTCCACCGGCGGCGGGACCCGACCTGACGTTAACTATGCGTAGCGTGATCGTAATTGACCGTAATCGTCCGGCGGAGTTTGACTGCGTCATCCACCCGTCGCCGACGCGTGAGGCAAGCCCTTGACCGCCGACCTGCTCGCTCCTCTCGACCTGGCCTTCTGGAACATGGAGTCCGACCGGTACCCCATGCACCTCGGAGCGCTCGGTGTCTTCGCCGCGCACTCGCCCACCGCGGGCGCCCACGCCGCCGACCTGCTCGCCGCCCGCGCCGCCGCCGTACCCGGCCTGCGCATGCGCATCCGCGACGTCTGGCAGCCGCTCGCCTTCGGCGGCGCCGCCCGCGAGAGCGACCCGGACTTCGACCCGCTGCGCCACGTCCGGCTGCACGCCCCGGCCGACGACTTCCACGCGGTCGCCGGCCGGCTGATGGAGCGCCCGCTGGAACGCGGCCGGCCGCCCTGGGAGGCGCACGTGCTGCCCGGCGCGGACGGGGTGTCCTTCGCGGTGCTCTTCAAGTTCCACCACGCCCTCGCCGACGGGCTGCGCGCGCTGAAGCTCGCCGCCGGCGTGCTCGACCCCGTCGACCTGCCCGAGCGCGCGCCCCGCCCCGTCGAACCGCCGCGCACCCCGCTGTCCGACGTGCGCCGGCTGCCCGCGCTGGTCCCCGGGCTGCTCAGGGACGCCCTGTCCGACGCGGGCCGGGCCCTGGACATCGGCGCCTCGCTCGCCCGCTCCACCCTCGGCATGCGCCCCTGCGCCGCGCTCACCTCCGGGCCCAGCGGCACCCGCCGCACCGCCGGGGCCGTCGTCGACATCGACGACGTGCACCGGGTCCGCAAGAGCGCCGGCGGCACGGTGAACGACGTCCTCGTCGCCGTCGTCGCCGGGGCCCTGCGCCGCTGGCTGGACGAGCGCGGCGACGGCAGCGAGGGCGTCGCCCCGCGCGCCCTGATCCCGGTCTCCCGGCGCCGCCCGCGCACCGCGCAGCCGCAGGGCAACCGGCTCTCCGGGTACCTGATACGGCTCCCGGTCGACGACCCGGACCCGCTGCGGCGGCTGGCGGCGGTGCGCGCCGCGATGGTCCGCAACAAGGACGCGGGCGCCGACCGCGGGGCCGGCGCGGTCGCCCTGCTCGCCGACCACGTGCCCGCGCTCGGGCACCGGCTCGGCGGACCGCTCGTCGGGCAGGCCGCGCGCCTCTGGTACGACATCCTCGTCACCAGCGTGCCGATGCCGGGCATCGGGCTGCGGCTCGGCGGCCACCGGCTGACCGAGGTGTACCCGCTGGCGCCGCTCGCGCCGGGACAGGCGCTGGCGGTCGCGATCTCCACGTACCGCGGGAGCGTGCACTACGGGCTGGTCGCCGACGCGCGGGCCGTGCCGGACCTGGACCGGCTCGCGCGCGCGGTGCCGGCCGAGGTGGAGACGCTGCTGTCGGTCTGCGAGCGCTGAGCACCGGCCCCGCGGGGCCCCGGAGAGCGGTTTTGGTCCCGGGGCCCCGCGCTCCGTTAAAATCCGCTGTTCGAAAGCGGGCGCGAATCGGAGCGCCGCGCGGGTGATCAGGGAAGCGGCAGCGCGATGACGGTGACAGAGGACGGCTCGGCGTCCATGGACGAGATGGTCTACGGGCCCGGCATCGACCCGGAGCGGCTGGCCGTCTGCCTGAGCGTGCTGGAGGAACTGGACCGGCTGGAGGTCGACCACCCCGACGCGGTCCTGGTGCGCCGGGCCACCTCGGCCATCTACCGCACGGTCAAGCAGCGCCGCCGCCAGGAGCGCCGCGCCGCCAAGACCGCGCACGACCGCTCCGTCACGGAGGCCACCGCCACCGGCTCCGCCGAGCGCATCGACGACGAGACCGAGGGCATCCTGCCCTCCTCCAGGACCGCCTCCGGCCGGATCGCGGGCATACTCCAGCGCCCGCGCTCCTGCTACGTCTGCAAGCAGCGCTACGTCGAGGTCGACTACTTCTACCACCAGCTCTGCCACAAGTGCGCCGCCGAGAACCGCGCCAAGCGGGAGGCCCGCGCCGACCTCACCGGCAAGCGCGCCCTGCTCACCGGCGGCCGCGCCAAGATCGGCATGTACATCGCGCTGCGGCTGCTGCGCGACGGCGCGCACACGACCATCACGACGCGGTTCCCCAAGGACGCCATCCGCCGCTTCAAGGCGATGGACGACTCGGCGGACTGGATCCACCGCCTGGAGGTCGTCGGCGTGGACCTGCGCGACCCGGCCCAGGTCGTCGCGCTGGCCGACCGGCTCACCGAGGCGGGCCCGCTGGACATCCTGATCAACAACGCCACGCAGACCGTGCGCCGGCTGCCCTCCGCCTACGCCGCCCTCGTCGAGGGCGAGAGCGCGCCGCTGCCCGCCGGTGAGCTGCCGCCCCACCACGTCATCGGCGCCTTCAACTCCGGCGCGGTCGGCGAACTCGGCGGGCCGGCCGCACTGCCCGTCGGGACCAGCGAGCTCGACGCGCAGCAGGTCGCCGACCTCGCGCTGGTGGCCGGCAACGCCAGCGTCGCCCGCCACCTCGACGGCACCGCGATCGACGCGGGCGGCCTGCTGCCCGACGTCGTCGACACCAACACCTGGGTGCAGACCATCGAGCAGATCTCCCCGGTGGAGCTGCTGGAGACCCAGCTCTGCAACTACACGGCGCCGTTCATCCTCATCAGCAGGCTCCGCCCGGCGATGGCCGACGCCGCCGGGAAGGCGGCGAGCGGACGCGCGTACGTCGTGAACGTCTCGGCCATGGAAGGCGTCTTCGCCCGCGGCTACAAGGGCGCGGGCCACCCGAACACCAACGCCGCCAAGGCCGCGATGAACATGGTGACCCGGACCAGCGCCGACGAGATGTTCCAGGCCGACGGCATCCTCATGACCTCCGTGGACACCGGCTGGATCACCGACGAGCGCCCCCACTACGACAAGCTGCGCCTCGCCGAGGCCGGTTTCCACGCCCCCCTGGACCTGGTCGACGGCGCCGCCCGCGTCTACGACCCGATCGTGCGCGGCGAGGCGGGGGAGGACCTGTACGGCGTCTTCATGAAGGACTACGCGCCCGGCAAGTGGTGAGCCGCCGGGCGGGTGACGGGCCCGTCCCGGTGCGGGGCCGCGGCCGGTCCCCGGCCGGCCGGGCCGGGCCGGCCGTGGCGGGCGGCCACCAGTTCCAGCAGGGTGCGCCAGTCCTCCAGGACGCCCGCGTCGAAGCCGGCCGTCCGGGCCTCCTCCTCGGCCTGGCGCAGCCTCGGCAGCTCGTCGCCGGCCGGGTCCGCTTCCCCGCGGACCAGCCGGGACACCCGCTCGCCGAGCAGGGTGCGCACCGCCTCGGCCGCACGGCGCGCACCCGCCGCCGCGTCGCCCGGGCACAGCACCGGCCCGATGCCCCGCACCAGCCCCGCCACCTGGAGTTCCTTGTCGGCGGGGCGGCCTCTGCGCAGCAGCGCGGCGGTCCGCAGCGCGTGCCGGTCCCGGCCGCCGTCCAGCAGGTCCATCAGCTCCTCGACGCTGCGCAGCTCCATGCGCCAGTCCTTCCGCGAGTCAGCCGTTGCGCCGTCAGCACACCATGGCGAGCTTGCCGACCGGCCAACGGCGCCTGAACTGAGCCGGGCCCGGCCGTCGGTCGGCGGCCGACCCGAAGAAGCGTTCACCCGGTAAGCCGAGCGGGTGAATCCAGGCATCGCCCGAGCGGGTTCCTTGTCATAAAAAGCCCCATATTGAGGGGTGTTGGACTCCTGGTGGAAACGCAGGGCTTACCCCTTGTTTGCATTCCCTATCGAGCGGATGCCCGCTCATTTGGTTAATCTGGAGTCGACGGACACCGTACGGGTCCCACCCACACCCACCGTCCGTCCTGGGGCGAGCCGGTTCACAACGGCCTGCTCTGACAGAGACACCGGCGCCACCGCGTCCGAACTGGCCTTCCAGAAAGACCCGAGCGGGCGTCCAGCGCCGAGGCGCAGACTGCCGGTACGCCCCGAGGGTGACCCGACACATAAGGAGTGCGCGGTGACACCGGAGAAGACGAATCGCGAGCAGCGCCCCGCGGAACACACGGAGCGCCCGGGCCGCAGGCCCGGAGAACTCGGCAGCCTCGACGTGTGGGCCCGGTCCGCCCCGATCCGCCTGGCGGGGTACGAGGACGACCTGGCCGAGCCGCACATCCTGCCGAGCGTGGACTGACCCCCGGGCCGGTACGCGTCGCGATCGCCCCGCATGGGCGTGGCAGACTCACGCCCATGCCGATCAGAGAAGCAGTGGCCGCCGACTGGCCGCGGATCTGGCCCTTCTGGCACCGGATCGTCGCCGCCGCCGACACCTACGCGTGGGACCCGGACACCACCGAGGAGGCGGCCCGGGAACTGTGGATGAGCCCGGCCAAACGGGTCTACGTCGCCGAGGACGAGACCGGCGCCGTGGTCGGCTCGGCCTACCTCGCCCCCAACTACGGCGGACCCGCCGCCCGCGTGGCCAACGCCGGTTTCATGGTGGACCCCGACCACGCCGGACGCGGCGTCGGCCGGTCCCTCGCCGAACACGTCCTGACCGAGGCCAGGACGCACGGCTACCGCGCGATGGTCTTCAACGCCGTGGTCGAGACGAACCCCGCCGTCGCCCTGTGGACCTCCCTCGGCTTCACCGTCCTGGCCACCGTCCCGGAGGCGTACGAGCACCCCCGCCACGGCCCGGTGGGGCTGCACATCATGTACCGGGCGCTGGACTGACGCCCTGCCTCACCACCCCGCGGGCGCCGGCGCCGTCCGCCGCCACGGCATCAGCTCCTCCAGCTCCCGCGCCAGGTCCAGCAGCACCGGCTCGGAGCCCGGCCGGCCCACGAGCTGGACGGCGCAGGGGGCGCCGGAGGGCAGCGCCCCGGCCGGGACGGACATCGCCGGCCAGCCGGTCAGGTTCCACGGCGGAGTGAAGGGCGCGTAGGCGGAGTTGGCGAGGACGTTGCGCAGCCAGCCCCGCTCGTGCCACGGCCCCGCCTTCGGCGAGCGGCGGGCCAGCGCCGGGGTGAGCAGCACGTCGTGCTCCGTGAAGAACGGCGTCAGCCGGGCCCGCAGCCGCTCCCGGGCGGCGCCGGTGCGCACCGCGCCCTCGAAGCGGCGGCCCAGCGCCGCGTGCACCCGGGTCCGCCGGGCGAGCCGGGCCGCGTCCAGGCCCGCCGCGTCCACCGCCGTACCGGCCGTCCAGTGCCGCAGCGCCGTCACACCGAGGGAGAGCGGGTACGGCGGCTCGGCCCGCCGCACCCGGTGACCGGAGCGGGCCAGCGCCCCGGCCGCCTGCCGCACCGCGCTCGTGTACGGCCGGCTCACGCCCGGCCCGGCGACCGGGCTGCGCAGGGCGACGGCGATCCGCCGGGGCCGCCGCTCCTGCCGGAGCGCGAACCCCGTGCCGGCGAGGACCGCGAGCATCAGCCGCGCGTCCTCGACCGTGGTGGCCAGCGGGCCGTTCTCCGACATCCCGAACCAGTCGCCGTTCCCGATCCCCGCCGGCACGACGCCGAACCCGGGCTTCAGCGTGACCAGTCCGCAGTTCGCGGCCGGGATCCGCAGCGAGCCCATCCCGTCGTTGCCGAGCGCCAGCGGCACCATCCCGGCGGCCACGGCGGCCGCGCTGCCACCGGAGGAGCCGCCCGCGGTGCGGGCCGGGTCCCACGGGTTGCGGGCGGTGCCGTACGGGCCCTCCGTGGTGCCGAACACGCAGAGTTCGGGCACGTTCGTCAGGCCGACGACCACGGCACCGGCCGCCCGCAGCCGGGCCACCGTCACGTGGTCGGCACCGGCCGGGGTGTCCGGGGTGGCGGCGGAGCCGTCGCGGTGCGCCTCACCGCGCACCGCCAGATTGTCCTTCACGGCCACCGGCACGCCGGCGAGCGGGAGTTCGGCCAGGCCGGTGCGGGAGCCCACCTCGTCGGCCTCGGCGAGCGCGGCCGCGGCCCGGACCTTGCGGAACGCCCCGATCCGGCCGTCGAGCCGCTCGATCCGCGCGAGGTGGTCGGCCACCACCTCCCGGGGCGTGACCCGCTTCCCGCGGACGGCGGCGGCGATCTCGGCGGCACTCCGGCCGGCCCAACTGGCCACGGACACTCCTCGTTACTCATCGGTACAGACCCGTAGGGAGAACTGTGCACGCCGGCCCGCGCCGCGTCGAGAGGCCGGCGGGACCCGCCCGGCCGGTTCCGCGTGCGAGCGCCACCGCTTCGGCGCGGGCCCGCCGGCCGGGCGGGGGCGGCGGTTCGGACCGCGCGTCACGGGGGAGCCCTGCAACGCCCGGGGCCGCCACCCACCCCGGTGCTCGGCACGACCGCCATGACCGACCGGAGCCCCCGAGGGAGCACCCCGCATGCATGACGACCGCACGCTGGTGGAAGCCCGCCTCAGGCGGGTCCTCGACGAACGCGTCCGCCCCGACGGCGGCGGCGGGGACATGGTCGTCCGCTTCCACGAGGCCCTCGGCGGCCGGGCCCGGGCCACCCTGACGGCCGGTTTCGAGATCGCCGGGGTGGTGCCGGCGGACCTGCTGGAGCGGCCCCTCGCCGACGCGGCGCCGCCCGCGTGCGACGATGAGCGGATCACCGTACGCCTGCGGCCGTTCGAGCTGGTGACCCTGCGGCTGCGCAGGCGCCCCCTCGCCCCGTGAGCCCCTGCCCCCGCGAGGGCACCGCGACCGGGGGCCCTCGCGGTCACGGGCGCCGGACCGTGCCCGCCAGTCGCGTCGGCGGCAGGTACTCCCGCACGAACACCCGCTCCCAGCACGCCCCCGTCTCCCGCAGCTCCCGCCAGGTCGTGAACCGGTAGCGGAACAGCCGGGCCCGGACGTAGCGGGGCGGGGTGTCCGGCGGGAACGGCGAGCGGCGGAGCAGCCTGAGCGTGTCCGGGTCGTTCTCCAGCAGGCGTTCCACCAGGCCGCCGAACCACTCCCCGGCGTAGCCGGGGGACAGCGCCGCGAACCACATCAGCCAGTCCAGGCGCAGGTGGTAAGGGGCGAACTGGCGCGGCCAGTGCCGGGGGTCGCCGGGCTTGCCCCGGAACGCGTACTCCCGCCACTCCGAGTCGTCGCGCGGGGTCTCGTCCAGCGTGCCCTCGACCACCACCTCGTGGCGCACCCGGCTGACGCTGCCGAACGCGCCGTAGGTGTTCACCAGGTGCAGCGGGTCGAACGAGCGGTTCATCACCTGGCGGCGGGAGACCATGTTCAGCACCGGGCGGTGGCTGAGGAAGAGCAGCAGCGCGGCGACGGCCAGGACCAGCACCTCGTACCACAGCGGCGCCGGCGGCACCGGGGGCGCCGTCGTGGGCAGCCGGAGCGCGGACAGGGCCAGGACGACGGTGATCCAGTTGAGCCAGGAGAAGTTGCCCGAGAGCACCAGCCAGAGCTGGGTGACGATCATCAGGGCCGCGGCGGCCGAGGCGACCGGCTGCGGGGCGAACAGCAGCACCGGTACGACCAGCTGGGTGACGTGGTTGGCGGCCACCTCCACCCGGTGCACCGGCTTCGGCAAGTGGTGGAAGAACCAGCTCAGCGGGCCCGGCATCGGCTGGGTCTCGTGGTGGTAGTCCAGGCAGGTGAGCTTGCGCCAGCAGGCGTCGCCCCGGAGTTTGATCAGCCCTGCGCCGAACTCCACCCGGAACAGGATCCAGCGCAGCAGGAACAGCACGACGACCGGTGGGGCCACCTCGCCGTTGCCCAGGAAGGCGGCCAGGAACCCGGTCTCCAGCAGCAGTGACTCCCAGCCGAAGGCGTACCACGTCTGGCCCACGTTGACGATCGACAGGTACAGCGCCCACGGCACCAGCCACAGGACGATCCCGGCCCACAGCGGCAGTGCCGAGTCCGCCCCGGCGAGCAGGGCCGCCGACACCCCGCAGCCCGTCCACGCGCACGCCGCGAAGAACTGGTCGGAGTAGTGCAGATGGAACAGGCTCGGGGCGCGCCGGAAGCGCACCCGGGCGGTGAAGCGGGGGACCGGCAGCATGCCCCGTTCGCCCAGCAGGGCACGGAACTGGAGGGCCGCCGTCAGGAAGGCGACCAGGTACACGGCGGCCAGGGCCCGCTGGAAGACCAGCCGGCTCAGCCAGTAGCCGGGTGCGGTGAACCAGTCCACGGCGGTACGCGCCCTCCTGTGCGGCTGTTCCCCGAGTTGCCAGCCCGTCCCGTGCGATGCCCACAATAGGGCGTAATCACCCAAAGTAACGTGGAGTGTGCGGTGCGGATACCCTCCGGAACCATCGTCACGGTCGTGCTGTCGGCGGTGCTCCTGGCCGCCGGCTGCGCGGGCTCCGGCGTCAAGGAGGCCCGGGCGGGTGAGCTGGTCTTCCTCCAGGCCGCCACCGACCGGGGGCCCGAGCCCTTCACCCCCTCCACGGCCACGGATCCCACCGCCCCGGCGACTCCCCGCGGCACCGTCCCGGTCTCGGCCGCGGAACTCGCGGCGCCCCTGCGCGCCGCCCGCACCCTGTCCGGCGCGACACCCGGCCTGTACCGGGGCTCCCCGGGCGTCGCCGGCTGCGACGTCGAGCGGCACATCGGCCACCTGGCGGCGGACGGCACCCGGGCCGACGCCTTCGCCCGCGTGGAGGGCGTCACCCGGCAGACCCTGCCGGGCTATCTGCGCGGGCTGACCCCGGTGGCGCTCGGCACCGACACGCGCGTCACGAACCACTCCTTCCGCAACCGCAGGGCGGAGGCGTACCAGGCGGTGCTCCAGGCGGGCACTGCGGTCCTCGTCGACGACCGGGGCGTGCCCCGGGTGCGCTGCGCCTGCGGCAACCCGCTCGGACCGCCCGCCCCGACCCGCGGCGGGGCCGGTGCCCGGGGCACCCCCTGGCCCGGCTACCGGCCGAACAAGGTGATCGTGGTGGCCCCGGCGTCCCGGGCCGTCGCCGCCCTCACGCTCGTGGACGGCGCGAACCGCACCTGGACCGAGCGCCGGGTCGGCCCCGACGTCCGCCGGGACCGCGTCGTACCCCGCCCGGCGCGGACCGGAGCCGGCACGCCCCCCACCCCGCCGGGCCCGCGGCCCCGGGCCACCGGCCGGCCCGCCCCGGCCGGAACCGGCCCGACGGCCTCCCACCCCGGCGGCCCGGTTGACGCAGGCCCCACGCAAACCCCGTCACCCGCGCAGCCCGCCTCCCGCTGACCGTCGGGCCCGCTGTCCCGCCCGCGCTCCTCGTCCCGGCCGCGCCCGGTGCCGGCAGCGGGCCCGCCGGGCCCGGCGGCCGGCACCCCGTGGGAACCGGGGGCGCGCCGGGGCCGGGGCTGGTCCGTCCGGGTCGGGGCGCGGGGCGGCGTCGGTGGCCGGTGGCACTCTGGACGTATGCCGGAACTGCCCGAGGTACAAGCGCTGACGGACTTCCTCGCCGAGCACCTGGTCGGACGGCGGGTGGTGCGGGTGCTGCCGGTCGCCGTCAGTGTCCTGAAGACCTACGACCCGCCGGTCACCGCCCTGGAGGGCACCGAGGTGACGGCCGTGCGCCGGCACGGCAAGTTCCTGGACGTGGCGACGGACGGCGGGCTGCACCTGGTGACCCACCTGGCCCGTGCGGGCTGGCTCCAGTGGCGGGACCGGCTGCCGGACGGCCCGCCGAAGCCCGGCAGGGGACCGCTCGCGCTGCGGGTGGCGCTGGAGACCGGAGAGGGCTTCGACCTCACCGAGGCCGGCACCCAGAAACGCCTCGCCGTCCACGTCGTGGGCGACCCGCGGGAGGTGCCGGGCATCGCGCGGCTCGGCCCCGACCCGCTCGCCCCCGGTTTCGACGAGGAGCGCCTCGCCGGCCTGCTGTCGGGTGAACGGCGGCAGCTCAAGGGCGCCTTGCGGGACCAGTCGCTGATCGCGGGCGTCGGCAACGCCTACAGCGACGAGATCCTGCACGCGGCGAAGATGTCCCCGTTCAAGCTCGCCGCCTCCCTCACCCCGGAGGAGAACCACCGGCTGTACGCCGCGCTGCGCGGCACCCTCACCGAGGCGGTCGAGCGTTCCCGGTCGGTGGCCGCCGGCCGGCTGAAGGCGGAGAAGAGGAGCGGGCTGCGTGTCCACGGCCGGACCGGCGAGCCCTGCCCGGTGTGCGGCGACACCATCCGGGAGGTGTCCTTCGCCGACTCCTCGCTCCAGTACTGCCCGACCTGCCAGACGGGTGGCAGGCCCCTGGCCGACCGCCGGCTGTCCCGGCTGCTGAAGTGAGGCCGGGCACCGCCGGGGTGGCAGGTCGGCGCCTCCGCCCGCCGTAGCCCACCGGCCGCCGGCTCCGCCCGCGGTGGCCCACCGGGCGGCGCCCCGGCCGTCAGGACCGACCCGGCGGCGCCCCGGCCGCGCGGCCGCCCGCGTCCCGAGCCGGTGGGTGCTCCGGCCGCTTCAGAAGAGGTGGATCGCGAGGTGCCCGAGGGGCAGCCCGAGCCGCCAGGCCGGCGTCCACACCTTCGGCCCGTCGTCCTCCCCGGGCACCGGGCCGCCCCCCGGCACCGCGTCCAGGTCCGGCGCGAGCAGTTCGGTCTCCTCCAGCCAGCGCCAGGCGTCCGCGGCCAGCCGCAGGTCCGGGCCGGGGCCGCCGGCACCGGCCGCCCGGCCGGTCAGCTCGGCCATGCACGCCCGCACCCAGTCCTGCCACGGCTGGTCGTAGGCGGTCAGCGCCAGCCAGTTCTCCAGCTGGGAGACCACCCGGATGCCGGACAGCTCCCCGTCGCTGTCGGACAGGAAGACGGTCAGTGCCAGCGCGTCCCGGCCCGCCCGGAACTCGAAGGACGTCGGCGGCATCAGATCGCCGGTGCGCAGCAGCTCGTCGGCGATGTACTCGGCGTAGAACCAGGCCATCGGTACGGCCTGGCCGGCGCCGCCGGTGCCGTCCGTGCTCTCTTGACCTCTGTGCGGCATCCCTTCCTGCCCTTCCTCCGGTGCGTGCGCGTCGCCCGGGTCCGCCGGGGGTCAGTCCCCGGCGCCCGGAACGCGGATGAGGACAGCCCATTGCCCGAACGGGGGCCACAGCAAGGCGCTTTACCGAGGTTTGACCAGGCTTCCGGTTTCACCGCAGGTCGGCCGCATAACCCGGAAGGACCCGGCGCAGGGCGCGCAGCGCGTAGTACGCGCGGGACTTCACGGTACCGGGCGGGACCCCCAGGGCCCGCGCGGCCTCCGCCACACTGGCCCCGCGGAAGTACACCAGTAGCAGGACGTCACGGTGCTCGGGAGTGAGTGTCTTCACAGCCTCCCGGACGTCGAGCACCGCGGCGGCCCGCTCGGCGTGGTCGGCGGTCACCCGCGCGTCCTCCGGGACCTCGTCGCCGCTCTCGGGCGGCCGCGCGCGCCGGGCCCGCCGGGCGTCGATCGCGAGCCGCCGGGCCACGGTGAGCAGCCAGGGCCGTACCGAGTCGAAGCCGTCGGCGTGCAGGGCCTCGGGGTGCCGCCAGGCGCGCACCAGGGTCTCCTGGACGAGGTCCTCGGCGCGCTGGCGGTCCCCGTCGCAGAGCCTGAGCAGCACCGCGAAGAGGAAGCCGCCGTGCTCGCGCTGGAGCGCGGCCAGCTCGTGCCCGGCGGTCGTGGTCCCTGTGGTGCGTGAGGTTCCGGCCGTCATGGCCGTATGCCAGCGTGGGCCGCGGGCGGCGGACAGGGCGCGGACCCGGCCGTGCGCCGGACGGTCGATCGGAGCGGCGAACGGTCGATCACGGCGGCGGACGGCCGATCAGGGCGGCGCACCGCCGACGGCGGCGGCGCACGGCCGTACGGGCGGCGCGCCGGGCCGCCGGACGGGCTAAGGACGCCACCCGGGTCGTTTATCCGGCACATCAGCTTCATACCCATATGCCCGTCACGGCTTCGTCTGTATATACGACAACCCTGGGGTGAGTTGATGTTCGGACGCAGACAGCAGGTGGCCCTGGTCCTGACCGCCGTCCTCGCGGCCGGGGCCGCCTGCCAGAACCAGCACCAGGAATCCGGCACCCGCGGACAGCCGGCCCCGCCGGCCGGCGGCGACGGCGGCTTCACCCTCGTCGCCTCCGGGGCCGTCCTGCCGCACACCTCCGTCATCGAGCGGGCCGCCCACGACGCCGGCCGCACCGGCCACGACTTCCGGCCCATGCTCTCCGGCGTCCGGCCCGACGTCTCCCGCGCCGACCTGGCGCTCTGCCACATGGGGACCGTCTACGGCGCAGAGGGCGACTACACCGGCCACCCCGTCTTCAAGTCCCCGCCGCAGATCGCCGAGGCCCTCGCCGCGACCGGCTACGACAGCTGCGCCACGGCCTCGGCCCACGCCCTGGACGACGGCGCCGCCGGCATCGCACGCACCCTCGACGCGATGGACAGGGCCGGGCTGCGGCACACCGGGACCGCCCGCGGCGAGGCCGAGGCCCGCTCGGTCGGCCTGCTCCGGGCGGGCGGGGCCCGGGTCGCCCACCTGTCGTACACCTCCGGCACCGGCTTCCCCCCGCCGGCCGGACAGCCCTGGGCGGTCGGCGTGATCGACGCCGACCGGATCGTCGCCGACGCCCGTGCCGCGCGGCGGGGCGGCGCCGACGTGGTCGTGGTCTCCCTGGACTGGGGCACCGAGTGGCAGGAGGAGCCCGACCGGCTCCAGCAGACCCTCGCCCAGCGCCTGACGGCGTCGGCCGCGAACGGCCGCCCCGACGTCGACCTGATCCTCGGCACCCGCACCCACGTCCCGCAGGCGTACGAGAAGGTCAACGGGACCTGGGTGGTCTACGGGACGGGCGACCAGATCGCCGGCGGTACGTACGACGGCGAGGGCGCCGGGGACCCGCGCGGCAACGAGTCCACCCTCGCCCGTTTCACCTTCGCCCCGCCGGCCCGGCCGGGCGGCCCCTGGCGGGTCACCCGGGCCGAGTTCCGCCCGCAGCTCTACGACCCCGTCGCCGGGCGGGTCGTCGACCTCGGCCGGGCCGCCGCCCGGGACACCGGCCTCCAGCAGGTGCGCGACCGCGTCAGGGACGTGGTCCTCAGCCGCGGAGCCGCGCAGGACGGGCTGGTCATGGCCGGGTGAGCGGCCGGATCAGCCCGCGCCGCGACCGCCCGGCGCGCCCCGGGTGGCGAGCACCGAACGCCGGTAGGAGTAGCCGAAGTAGATCACGCAGCCGATGGCGAACCAGACCGCGAACCGCACCCAGGTCTGCCACTGGAGGAAGGTGATCAGCCAGATCGAGAAGACGACACCCAGCGCGGGCACGACCGGCATCCACGGCGTCCGGAAACCGCGCGGCAGGTCCGGCTGCCGGTAGCGCAGCACGATCACCGCCACGCACACCACGACGAACGCCAGCAGGATGCCGATGTTGGTCAGCTCGGCCGCCTCGCCGATCGGCACGAAACCGGCGATGGCCGCGGACGCCCCGCCGACGATCCAGGTCACCCGGGTCGGCACGTGCCGCGTCGGGTGCGTCTTCGCGAACCACCGGGGCAGCAGCCCGTCCCGGGACATCGAGAACCACACCCGGGTCACGCCCAGCATGAAGGTGAACATCACGGTGAGGATGCCGATGATCGCGCCCACCGCGATCACGTCGGCCAGCGCGCCCAGCCCCACCGACTTGAACGCCGTGGAGAAACCGCTCTCCGGGTCGATGTGCCGGTAGTTCTGCATGCCCGTCAGCACCAGGCAGGCCGCCACGTACAGCACCATGGAGATGACCAGCGAGTAGATGATCGCCTTCGGCATGTGCCGCCGGGCGTCCTTCGACTCCTCGGCCGCGGTCGACATCGCGTCGTAGCCGAACACCGCGAAGAACACGGTCGCCGCGCCCGTGAACGCCCCGCTGATCCCGAACGGGAAGAACGGGTGGTAGTTCCCGGTGTCGATGTGGAACACGCCCACCCCGATCACCAGCAGCACCACCAGCACCTTCAGGGCCACCACGAACGTCTCGAAGCGGGCCGCGCTGCGGATGCCCAGGTTCAGCAGCCAGGCGATCAGCAGGCACAGCAGCACCGCGAACAGGTCGACCCGGTGCCCGGCGCCGGTGCCGGGCGCCCCCAGCATCCAGCGCGGCAGGCCCGCGCCCATCTCCTCGACCAGGAAGCTGAAGTAGCCGGAGATGCCGATGGCCACCACGGCCACGATCGCCGTGTACTCCAGCAGCAGGTCCCAGCCGATGAACCAGCCCGCGAACTCGCCGAGCACCGCGTAGCCGTAGGTGTAGGCCGACCCCGCCTTCGGGATCAGGCCCGCGAACTCGGCGTACGACAGCGCCGCGCAGGCGCTCGCCACACCGGCGATCAGGAAGGACAGCAGCACCGCGGGCCCGGCGGTGCCGTTGGCCACCGTGCCGGCCAGCGTGAAGATGCCCGCGCCGATGATCCCGCCCACGCCGATCGCGGTGAGCTGCCACAGCCCCAGCGACTTCTCCAGGCCGGCGCCCTCGCCGGCCTCGGTCTCCTCGATGTGCTCGATGGGTTTGCGGCGGAGGATGCCTTCACCCGGGCGGATCCTGTCCATGCCTCACCTCTTCACCGACGGCAGCGGCTGACGGCGGATCATGATGTCCCGGCGGCGCCGCGCGGAGAAGACCGCACGCACGCCCCGGGACCGCCCCGGCAGGCGTACGCCGCCGGCGCGGCGCCCTACGGCACGACCGTCACCGGCCACCGGCCGGCCTTGACCAGCCGGACCGCGACCGAGCCGATGAGCCGGTGACCGGCCTGCTCCGAGGCGCCCACCACCACCGCGTCGGCCTTCAGTTCGTCCGCCGCCTTCACCAGCCCACCATAGGGATCGCCGCGGAAGGTGTGGAACTCCCAGCGCACCTCGAATATCCCCTTGACCCGCTCGGCCGACTCCCGGATCTGCGCGATCAGGTCCCCGGCGATCTCGTCGGTCGTCTCCGCCACCGGCGCCCCGAGCGCCGCCCCGGCCGCCAGCACCGGCTGCACGTACACCACGGCCAGCAGCGCGCGCTGCCGCCGGGCCAGACCACCGGCGTACGCGGCGGCGCGCAGCGAGGAATCGGAGCCGTCCACGCCGACGACGATGACCTTCGGACCGTCCGTGCCCCGCTCGAACGTGTGCGCGGGGTGCTCGTGCTGTTCCGTCACGGCCAGAGGCTATCGGAACGAACTGTTCCAGCCGATGCGCGGGGCCCGCTCGACGCGCGGGACGTCCACGCCCTTCCTACAGTCGGAACCATGACTGCCACCGCGGACCGGGCCGCCCGCAGCGGTGACGGCGGCCCGGGACGCCCGCCCGGCGGGCGCCTCGGCCGGATCCCGGGGGCCTTCGCCACCCTCTTCGCCGCACTCGGCCTGCTGTGCGCCCTGCTCGCGGTCATCGCCCCGCTGCGCCGCCTGCTGCGCCCGCTCGTCCGCGCCCTCGACCTGCTGCTGGTCCCCATCAGCGCCAACCTCGCCTACGTCGTCTTCCTGTTCCTGCTGGCCGGCGCCACCGCCGCCCGCAAGAAGATCGCCTGGTGGCTGGTCGTCGTCTACCTCGGACTCGTCGTCCTCGCCGACGCGCTCGGCGTGGCCGTCGGCCTGTACGCCGAGTCGCTGCCGTCCCTGGTGCTGTGCGGACTGCTGCTGCTCGTGCTGGTGGCGGCCCGCGGCGAGTTCTACGCCGTCTCCCGGCGCGGCACCGTGTGGCGGGCGCTCGCCGTGCTGCTGGCCGGGGCGGCCGCCGGGATCGTGGTCGGCTGGGGGCTGCTCCAGCTCTTCCCCGGCACGCTCCCGGCCGCGCAGCACCTGGCCTGGGCCGCCGACCGGGTGTGCGGCGGGCTCGTCCCCGAGGGCGCCTTCGCCGGCCGGCCACCGCGCCGGATCACCTTCCTCCTCGGCCTGTTCGGCGCGCTCGCCCTGCTCAACGCCGCCACCACGCTCTTCCGGTCCCAGCGCCTGGAGGCCGCCCTGCACGGCGACGAGGAGGCCCGCATCCGGGACCTGCTGAGCGCGTACGGCGAGCGCGACTCCCTCGGCTACTTCGCCACCCGGCGCGACAAGGCCGTCGTCTTCTCGCCCAGCGGCAAGGCGGCCGTCACCTACCGCGTCGAGGCCGGCGTCTGCCTGGCCGGCGGGGACCCCGTCGGCGACCCGGAGGCCTGGCCGCACGCCATCGGCGCCTGGCTCGACCGGGCGCGCCGGCACGCCTGGGCGCCCGTCGTGATGGGCGCCTCCGAGTCCGGCGCCCGCGCCTACGCCCGCGCCGGACTCGGCGCCCTCCAACTCGGCGACGAGGCGATCCTGCACGTCGCGTGGTTCGACCTGGAGGGCCGGGACATGCGCGTCACCCGGCAGGCGGTGCGCCGGGTCCGCCGCACCGGCGCGGTCTGCCGCATCCGCTGGCACGCCGGACTCACCGAACGGGAGATGGAGGAGGTGGTCCGCAAGGCCGACGCCTGGCGGGACAGCGAGACCGAGCGCGGCTTCTCCATGGCCCTGGACCGGCTCGGCGACCCGGCCGACGGCGACTGCCTGCTCGTCGAGGCACTCGGCGAGGGCGGCGGGCTGCTCGCGCTGCTCTCCTTCGTCCCCTGGGGCCGCCACGGCGTCTCCCTGGACCTGATGCGCCGTGACCGGACCGCGCCCAACGGCGTGGTGGAGTTCATGGTCGCCGAACTCTGCGCCGCCGCGCCCAAGCTGGGCGTGCGCCGCGTCTCCCTGAACTTCGCCGTCTTCCGGTCGGTCTTCGAGGAGGGCGCCCGCATCGGGGCCGGACCGGTCCTCAGGCTCTGGCGCCGGCTGCTGCTGTTCCTGTCCCGCTGGTGGCGACTGGAGGCCCTGTACCGGTCCAACGCCAAGTACCGCCCCGAGTGGTACCCCCGCTTCCTCTGCTACGGCGAGACCGCCTCCCTCGCCCGCATCGGGCTCGCCTCCGGCATCGCGGAGGGATTCGTCCCCGTACCGTCCCTGCGCAAACTCTGGGGAAAAGGGGCACCCGAAGACGGGACAGCGGCCCGCCGCCCCGGCGGCCGCGCCGTCCCGGCCGGTGCCCGGCCCCGCCGGAGGGGACAGGGCCGGACCCGCCGCCCCGGACGCGGGCCTGACCGACCAGGTCCGCGTCCGGCACCGCACCCTCGACCGGCTGCGCGCCACGGGCACCGACCCCTACCCCGTGGGCACCCCCGCGCCCACCCACGCCCTCGCCGGCCTGCCGCCGGACGAGGACGTCACCGTCGCCGGACGCCTCATGCTGGTCCGCGACTTCGGCGGCATCGTCTTCGCGGTGCTGCGCGACTGGTCCGGCGACCACCAGATCGCCCTCACCCGCGACCGCGCGGGCCCGGAACTCGACCGCTTCACCGCCGACGCCGGCGACCACATCACCGCCGGCGGGCGCACCGGGCTCAGCGACCGGGGCGAACCCACCGTCTTCGTCACCTCCTGGCAGCTCACCGGCAAGTGCCTGCACCCCCTGCCCGACAAGCACCGCGGGCTCACCGACGCCGAGGCCAGGGTCCGCCGCCGTCACCTGGACCTGATCACCCGGCCCGACGCCCGCGCCGTGATCCGGGTGCGCTCCGCCGCCGTGCAGGCCCTGCGCCAGGGCCTGCTGGACCGCGGCTACCTGGAGGTCGAGACGCCGATGCTCCAGCGGGTCCACGGCGGCGCCCACGCGCGCCCCTTCACCACCCACAGCAACGCCTACGACCTCGACCTGTACCTGCGCATCGCACCCGAGCTGTACCAGCGGCTGCTCGAACACCGCACCGGGCCGCCCACCTTCTACAAGGACTTCCCCCTGGGCGTCTCCCCGCTGACCCGGCAGCACCGCGCCGACCCGCGGCTCGCCGAACGCTGGGACCTGGTCGCCTTCGGCACCGAACTGGGCACCGCCTACTCGGAGCTGACCGACCCCGTCGAGCAGCGCCGCCGGCTCACCGAGCAGTCGCTGCTGGCCGCGGGCGGGGACCCGGAGGCCATGGAACTGGACGAGGACTTCCTCCAGGCCCTCGCCTACGCCATGCCCCCGACCGGCGGCCTCGGACTCGGCGTCGACCGGATCGTCATGTTCCTCACCGGCCTGACGATCCGTGAGACGCTGCCGTTCCCGCTGGTGCGCCGCCGCTGAGCACCGGCGCCGGCCACCGGCGCCCACTCGGCCGTCCGGGTGCATTCCCGCCGCCGCACCGGTGGCGTTGCGGTGCGGCGGCGTCCCGCGGGGCGACTGATGAGTCATGCAGAAGGAACAGTTGTTCACGCGGCGCAGGCTGCTCCTCGCGGGCGCGGCCGCCCTCGGGACGGCGGGCACCGCCGCCGGAGTCGTCCTGGCCGGCGGCGGCGAGGAGGCCGCCCGGACCGCCGTGCCCCCCGTCCCCGGCCCGCAGGCACGCCAGGCGCTCAAGCCCTCCGCCTTCCGGTTGCAGCCCCTGACCGGATACGGCCCGCCGCGCACCGCGCCCCGCAGGCTGAAGGTGCGCGCGAAACCGATCACGGAGATCCCCGGGACGGGCCGGCGCATGATGCTGACCTTCGACGACGGCCCCCACCCGGACTACACCCCGCACATCCTGGACACCCTCGCGCAGTACGACGTCCGGGCCATGTTCTTCGTGTGCGGGGAGTGCGTCGTCGACAACCGGGAACTGCTGGCCCGGATGGCCGACGAGGGCCACGTCGTCGGCAACCACACCTATACGCACCCGCTGCTGACGACGCTCCGGCGGGTGGAGATCCGCTCCGAGATGGAACGCACCAGCGACGCGGTCGAGGACGCCTACGGCGAGCGCCCCCAGTGGTTCCGCGCCCCGTACGGCGCCTGGAACCGGGCCGCGTTCCAACTGGGCGCCGAGATGGGCATGGAGCCGATGGCGTGGACGGTGGACACCACCGACTGGAGGGAACCGGGCACGGGCACCATCGTCGACCGCGTGGAGGGCCGGGCCGCGCCCGGCGTGGTGGTCCTCTCCCACGACGCCGGGGGCGACCGTACGCAGACCGTCCGCGCGATCCGGGAATGGCTGCCCCACCTGCTCGACTCCGGGTACCGGCTCACCGTGCCGCGCCGGCGCGTGTGACCACCGGGCCGCGGCGGCCCCCGCCGCCCGCCCGGTCCACCGGACCGTGGCCGCCTCAGGCGACCGCGGTCAGGCGGGCGAAGACGACGACGTTCCCGTCGTAGCCGTTCTGCTGGGAGAAGCCGCCACCGCAGGTGATGACCCGCAGCTCCGGCGCGCCCTTCGAGCCGTACACCCGGTCGCCGGGGAAGTTGTTCTTCTCGAAGACCTCGACCCCGTAGATCTCGAAGACGGCGGTCCGCCCGTCCTGGCGCAGGACCTCGACCCGGTTCCCCTTCTTCAGCGCCCCGAGGCCGTAGAACACGGCGGGCCCCTGCTTGTTGTCGACGTGCCCGACGACGACCGCCGTGCCCTTCTCGCCCGGGGAGACGGCGCCGGTGAACCAGCCCGCCAGGCCCGGGTTCTCCGGTGGCGGCGCGGCGACCCAGCCGTCCGGGTCCAGACCCACCGGCACGACGGGCGCGTCCACGCGGATCGCGGGGATGCGGACCCGGTCCACGGCGGCGAACGGCAGCGAGGCGGGCGCGGGGGCGAAGGAACCCAGGGCGGCACGGCTGTCCGGGGCCGCCGCCGAGGCGGGCTGCGGCGGGCCGGTGTCGAACTCCCCCGAACCGTTGCGGATGAGTGCCAGACCGGTCAGCAGAACAAGCGCCATCACGCCCCACGGGGCGCGCCTCCTGCGCCGTTCCTCCATTTCGGCAAGCTCGGACAGCTTGGACGCAGACATTCGCCATCCCCTCTTCGACGCGGTCGCGCCACGTCCATCGCGCATGGGAAAACGCTAATTCCCGCGCGGGCGGCGGGCGACGGGGTGATCGGCGAACGGGTGGCCCGGCCGACCGTTCCGTGCGCCATCCGAGTTGCCGTTCCGAGATTGCTTCTGACGGTCCGTGACCTGCGGCAATATCGGATTGTGTGGTTTTCCGTCGGCGTGTCGGCTCACCAGGACGGACCATTCTCGACATGCGGGCGTGTTCCGCGCGTCCGAGGGTCGTTCCGGGAGGTGCTTCCTCGCCGATCCACCGGGGACGGGCCCCGGTGACCTCCCGCGGAGGATCACATGCGCAACCAACGTGCCCTGGTGGCGGCGTGCACCACGCTCGCCGTCCTCGGGCTCGCCGCCCCCGTGGCCGTCGCGGACGGCATGGGCAACGGGGGCGGCCCGAGCGGCACCGACAACAACGGTGCGGTCGTCGTCCCCGGCACCGGCAACATCGGCGGCCTGAGCGGGACCGGGGTGGGGGTGCTCCCCGGCACCGGCGTCCTCAACGGAGGGGGCCGCGTCCCCGGCAACGGGAACGGGAACTTCAACGGAGGCAACGGCAACTTCAACGGCAACGGCAACGGCAACGGCAACGGCCGCGGCAACGAGGGGTTCGGCAACGGCCGCGGGGGCGAGGGCCGGGGCAACGAAGGGCACGGCAACGGGGGGCGGGGCAACGAGGGACGGGGCAACGAGGGACGGGGCAACGAGGGCCGCGGTAACGAAGGGCGCGGCAATGAGGGCCACGGCAATGAGGGCCGCGGGAACGAGGGCCGCGGGGGAGAGGGCCGCGGGAACGAGGGCCGCGGGGGAGAGGGCCGCGGGGGAGAGGGCCGCGGCGACGAGGGCCGCGGGGGAGAGGGCGGCCACGGCGAGGGGCGGAACGAATTCGGGCACCACGGCGACGACTTCGCCGACGCGCGCGACATCTTCGTCACGCCCGACGTCGTCTCCGCGGGGGGCCGCATCACCATCATCGTGAACGGCTGCCGGGAGGGCACGGCCAGTTCGGACGCGTTCGGCACCATCCGTCTGGAACCGTTCCACGACGACTCCTCGCGGGGCGTCGCCTTCGTCGACCGAGCCGTCCGCCGCGGCCGGTACGACGTCACCGTCCGCTGCGACGGCCGCACCCTGACCCGCCGCGACGCCTTCACCGTGCTCGGCGGCGTGGCCGGCGGCCTCGGCGGGAGCAGGATCGGCGGTGCCACGCCCGCCGACGTGGCCATCGGCAGCGGGCTGGTGGCCACGGCGGTGATCGGCGGGGGCGTGTTCTGGCTGCGCCGCCGGCACGAGAAGCGCGCCTGAGCCCCCGCCAGGTCCCCGCCGGGACCACCGGATCCGCCCCCGCTCCCGGCACCGCACGCCGACAGGCCCCCGCCCCGCCTCCTCGGCGGAGCGGGGGCGAGGTCCTGCCGTGCCGGGCGTGCGGCGGGACGGAGCGACGGGACGGGCGGACCACCGCCGTCCGGCGGGCTATCCGGTGACGCCCGGAAACATGCCGAGGAACGGCTCCGCCGTGACCGCGATGCCCCGGCCGAAGGGAGCGTCGAGATCCCAGATCAGGAACAGCATGAAGGCGATGGTCGCCGAGAACAGCCCGGCCAGGACGAGTTCCCGGCGGGTGCGCCGGATCTGCAGGGCGAACACCATGCCGATGGTGATCAGCGCGCCGGTCAGCAGCCCCCACCAGACCACCGGCGGCATGGTGGCCCCGGTGGAGTCGGCGCGCGCGTTGCGCGCCTGGTCGGCGGCGGCGAGCTGGTCCAGCAGCGGCTGGTAGGCCTGCGCCTCGAAGTCGTTCCCCGGCCGGTAGTCGGTGACGTCCGCCCGCACCTTCTGCAGCAGTTGTGCGCCGCGGTCGGTGACCTGGCCGTCCTCCGCCATCCGCCGCCACTCGGTGTGGACGACGTAGCCGACGTAGCCGTCGATGTCCGCGCGGACGCGGTCGCGGACGTCCGGCGGGTAGACCCGCACCCGCTCCGAGATCTCGTGCAGCGCCTGGGCCTCGGCCTGCACGTGGTCCTGGGCGGTGCTCCGCGCCTCCCACACGCCCGCGATGGCCAGCCCCAGGACGATCGCGTAGATGACGCCGATCCACATCGTCATGTACTCGATGACGTCCGGGGTCTCGCTGGGATCCTCGTCCTCGGCGGCCGTCCGGTGCCGCACCAGAGTGATGACGACCACCACGGAGCAGGCTCCCAGCATCGCGAGGACGAGAACAAGCCAATCCGACAACTGAAGCCTCCAGGGATGAGGACGGGCGCGTCAGCGCGGGCGCAGCGCCACGACGGCGACGATCGCGGGAACGGCGATCAGCAGGACGTAGGTGACGGGCGTGGTGTGCCCGTGCGTGCGGTGGCTGACGGTGTGCGGGTGGTACGCCGGGTAGCTCACCGGGGTCGCGGCGGGCCGCGGGGTGGGCCTGGGCTTCGGCTTCGGTGTGGGCCTCGGCGTCGGCGTCGGGGAGGGCGTGGGGGCCGGCCGGGGTGCCGGGGGCGCCGGAGCGGGCCGGGCGGGCGGTGAGGGCTTCAGGGTCGGCTTCGGCGCGGGCCTCGGGGGAGGCTCGGGGGCCGGCGTGGGCGTGGGGCTCGGTTCCGGTGTGGGCGTCGGGGTCGGTTCGGGCGGCTTCGGGGTCGGAGTGGGAGTCGGGGTCGGGGTCGGTGTGGGCGTCGGGGTCGGCGTCGGCGTGGGGGTCGGTGTGGGCGGGCACGGCGGCGGGGTCGGCTTCGGACAGGGCGGGGGCGGCGGCCAGGGGTGACCACCGGCGTAGGCCACCGCCACCGTGCCGTCCGGGCCCGTCGAGGCGTACGCGCAGGCGTCGGCCGAGGCGCTGCCGACCGGACAGCCCACCAGCGCCCAGGTCAGCGTCAGCAGCGCCAACGCCCGTGCCGCAGGTGCGCCGCGGGTCACTTCGGGTCCATGCACGTCGCAGATCATGAGGCGCCGGGCGCCGCCGCACGCCCCGGTGGCCGGAGATTGCTCCGAAAGAAGGAGATGACATGATCAGTGGTTTGGCGAGCGGAAAAGCCGGTACAAGCACCATCCGTTCCGGTACCTGCTCGCCGGTGCCTCTCCCGTGCGCGCCCCGGCACCCGGAAAACCAGCGGCCGTTGAACACGGCCACCCCGCGGTGCGTACCCATGACCGTGCGGCGGCCGGCCGGTGGGCGCCGCGACACCGGGGCGACGACGGGGAGTCGGCGATGCGTACCTCCTGGCGGACCGGCGGCCTGCCCGCGGCAAGGGGCGGTCCGTCACGGTTCACGGTCGGCGGCCGGTCCGCCACCGCTGCCGAGGGCATCGCAACCGGTGGTCCCAAGGGCCGTCGCGCGAGCGGGAGATGGTGTGGGCGGGCGGCGCGCGACAGGCCGTCCCGCGCGACGGACGGCCGGCCGGTGCGCCGGGGGCGTGGAGCACCCCCACGGGTCGGTCGCCCCGTCCGCCCCGGGACGCCGGCGCGCGTGGGAGGCGCCGGTCCCGGGCTGCCGTCACCCAGCGCGGTCGTGCGGGCACTTGCCGCAGGCAGTGACCGGGAACGGATGGTCAATTTCCGGTTGAGGTCGCTCCTTTGGCGGGCGATCAGTAGCCTCAGCTCGAACACCGGATCGCCTACACCTGTCCACGCCTTGGAGAGATACATGGAGCGTCCCGCCTGGGCCCCCCGGAGCATCGACATCTCGGTGCCGAGCGTCTCGCGGATCTACGACTACTACCTGGGCGGTTCGCACAACTTCGAGGTGGACCGCGAAGCGGCCCGCAAGGCCATGGCGTTCATGCCGGGCCTGCCGAAGGTCATGCAGGCCAACCGGGCGTTCATGCGCCGGGCCGTCCGGTTCGCGGCGGGCGAGGGCATCACCCAGTTCCTCGACATCGGCTCCGGCATCCCCACGTTCGGCAACGTCCACGAGGTGGCCCGGGCCGCCGCGCCGGGCGCCCGCGTGCTCTACGTCGACAACGACCCGGTGGCCGTCGCCCACAGCCAGGCGGTGCTGTCCGGTGACGACGACGCCGACGTGGTCGCCGCCGACCTGCGCAAGCCCCACGAGATCCTGGCCAGTTCCGAGCGGGAGCGGCTGATCGACCTGAATCGGCCAGTGGCCCTCCTGCTCGTTGCCATACTGCACTTCGTGGAAGACGCGGACGACCCGTACGGTGCGGTGGCCGAGCTGCGCGACGCGCTCGCGCCCGGCAGCCTGCTCATCCTCACCCATGCCTCGTACGAGGGGATCCCGCTGCCCGCGGAGCGGGCCGAGGGCGCGGTGGACGTGTACAAGGACATTCGCAACCCGCTGATCATGCGCTCGCGCGACGAGGTCGCGCGGTTCTTCGAGGGGTACGACATGGTGGAGCCCGGACTGGTGCAGATGCCGCTCTGGCGCCCGGATTCGGCGCCGGAGGACGAGGACCCGTACGCCTTCTCCGGACTCGCCGGCGTGGGGCGTACGGCGTGAGTGCGGGGCCGGACGGGCCGGAGGGCAGACTTCGCCGGCTGACGACGATCTGGAGCCGGGCGGTCTTCCCGGTGACCTCGACGTCCTCGACCCGTGCCGAGTTCGAGGAGCAACTCCTGCCGCTCGCACACCGGTTGAGCGAACTGCTGCTGGCCCGCAGCTTCGACGCGGAGGAGGCCAAGGCCGTCGGCGCCGCGCTCGTCGGGGCGCACTGCACCGACCCCGAGGCGCTGGCCCGCACCCTGGACTGCGTCGACGCCTACCTGGTCCTGTACTGCGGCGAGGACGGCCCCCAGGACGAACTGCGCATGCGCTCCTCGCGGTTGCAGCACGCGATGGCCGCCGGCTACGCCCAGGCGCTGCGCGAGCGCACCCTCGCCGAGCAGGAGTCCATCGCCCAGGCCGCGTTGCTGGCGCAGGGCGTCGTCGCCCAGGCGCTGCACGCGAGCGAGGCCCGCTTCCGCGCGGTCTTCGAGGGCGCGGCCATAGGGATCGGCATCGCCGACCTCGACGGCAACATCCTCCAGGTCAACGAGGCGCTGCTGCGCATGTTCGGCCTCCCCGAGCAAGCCCTGCGCGGGCGGCGCGTCCAGGACTGGGTGCACCCCGAGGACGCCCCGCAGACCTGGCGGCTGTACGACGAACTCGTCACCGGCGAGCGCGAGCACTACCACCTGGAGAAGGCGTTCAACCGCACCGACGGCACGGTCCTGTGGACCAACCTGACCGTCTCCCTGCTGCGCGACGCCGACGGCATGCCGCAGTACCAGCTCGCCCTCATGGAGGACACCACCGAGCGCCGGCTGCTCAACCTCCGGCTGCGCTACGAGGCCACCCACGACGCCCTGACCGGCCTGCCCAACCGCACGCTGTTCTTCGAGCGGCTGGAGAAGGCCCTGAACGCGGGCGAGGGCCAGCGCTTCGGCCTGTGCTACCTCGACCTGGACGGCTTCAAGACCATCAACGACAGCCTCGGCCACGCGGCCGGCGACCGGCTGCTGGTGGAGGTCGCCGACCGGCTCCAGTCCTGCGCGACCGCACCCGGCGAGATGGTCGCCCGGCTCGGCGGCGACGAGTTCGTGGCCCTGACCACCGGCCCCGGTACCGAGCGCGAGGTCGACGAACTGGCCGAGCGCATCATGAACGCGCTCGTGACCCCGATCAGCATCGACGGCCGCGACCTCCTGGTCCGCGGCAGCCTCGGCATCGTCGAGGGCCCGGCCGGGGAACGCACCGCCGCCGAGGTCCTGCGCAGCGCCGACATCACCATGTACCGGGCCAAGTCGGCGGGCGGGAACCGCTTCGAGCTCGCCGATGCGGAGGCCGACGCCCGCGCCATCACCCGGCACGGCCTCACCACCGCCCTGCCCACCGCGCTGGAGCGCGGCGAGTTCTTCATCGAGTACCAGCCCCTGGTCCACCTCGGCGACGGCAGCGTGCGCGGCGCCGAGGCCCTGGTGCGCTGGCTGCACCCGCAGCACGGGATCCTCGGCCCCGACCGCTTCATCCCGCTCGCCGAGCACACCGGTCTGATCGTGCCGCTGGGCCGCTGGGTCCTGGAGGAGTCGATCCGCCAGGCCCGCGCCTGGCGGGAACGCCACGGCGACCGGAACGCCGGCCCGCTGCGCATCAACGTCAACCTCTCGCCCTGCCAGCTCAGTCACCCCGGGCTGGTCCAGGACACGGTCGACATCCTCGAACGCGCGGGCGTCACCCCGGACGCCCTGTGCCTGGAGGTCACCGAGTCCGCGCTCATCGGCGCCGACGACGACCTGCTCAAGCCGCTGCGCCGGCTCGCCGAGATGGGTGTCGACATCGCCCTCGACGACTTCGGCACCGGGTACTCGAACCTCGCCAACCTGCGCCGTCTGCCGGTGAGCGTCCTCAAGCTCGACCGCTCCTTCACCCAGGGCATGCAGCAGTTCCCCGCCGACCCCGTCGACCTCAAGATCGTGGAGGGGATCGTCTCGCTGGCCCACAGCCTCGACCTGGCGGTCACGGTCGAGGGCGTGGAGACCGGCGCGCAGGCCGAACAGCTGCGCGTCCTCGGCTGCGACACGGCCCAGGGCTGGTACTACGCGCGTCCCGGCCCCCCGGAGCGGCTCCACGAGCTGGCCCTGGTGGACGCGACGGGCTGACCGGAGCAGGCCGGGCACGCGTCGGCCGGGCACGCGGAACGTGCGGGGCGCGCGGGGTCCGGCGCGGCCCCGGGCGCCCGTACCCGGCGCCCGCCCGGATCAGCGTTCCAGCAGCATCCGCTGGAGTTCCCTGGCCGCCCGCGGCGGAGCGACGTCGCTGCGGTGCGCCAGGGCGATCGTCCGGTGGAGCCCGGGGCGGGCCAGCGGGGTCACCCGCAGGCCGCGGCCCGCCCGGGCGGCGACCATCCGCGGCACCACGGCCACCCCGAGCCCCGCCCGCGCGAACCCCAGCACCGCGTCCATCTCGCCGCCCTCCACGGCGAAGTCCGGTTCGAACCCGGCGGAGCGGCACGCGGCCACGGTCAGTTCCCGCAGGTCGTACCCGTGCCGGAACATCACCAGCCGTTCCCCCTCCAGGTCGGCGATCTCCACGGCCCGCCCGTCCCGGCCGGGCACCGGCGCCTCCGGCGAGGAGACCACCACCAGGTCCTCGCGCAGCAGCTCCACGGTGGTCAGGGCGGGCGCCGGCGTCGGCAGTGGCAGCACCACCAGGGCCAGGTCGAGGGCGCCCCGGGCCAGCCCCCGCACCAGGTCGTGCGAGCCGCCCTCCTCGATCAGCAGCCGGACCCCCGGGTAGCGGTCGTGGAAGGCGCGCAGCACGTCCGGCAGCAGGCCCGTGCACAGGCTCGGCGTCGCCCCCAGCCGCACCCGGCCGCGCCGCAGCTGCACCAGTTCCTGCACCTCGTGCCGGGCGGTGTCCGCGTCGGCCAGGATGCGCCGGGCCAGCGGCAGCAGCGCCTCGCCCGCGTCGGTGAGCGTGATGTTGCCCCGCGCCCGCCGGAACAGATCCGCGCCCAGCTCCCGCTCCAGCGCCTTGATCTGCTGCGACAGAGAGGGCTGGGCGACGTGGACCTGCTCGGCGGCGCGGGTGAAGTGCCGGGTCTCGGCGACGGCCACGAAGTACTGGAGCTGCTGGAACTGCATCCCACAAGCATAGCCGCGGGCTATGGAAACGAGCCGTACCATGTCTTGGACCGATCGGGTCCGGTCCGTTTAGCGTGCTGGGCATGGCTCTGGCAACGCGGACGGACCGACGGCCGTCCATGGCGCGTACCGTGTGGGACAGCTCCGTCGGCAAGAAGACGGTCATGGCCGTCAGCGGCGTGATCATGCTCCTGTACCTGGTCGCGCACGTCATCGGCAACCTGAAGATCTTCTTCGGCGCGGGCGAGTTCAACCACTACGCGCACTGGCTGCGCACGGTCGGCGAACCCTTCATGCACTACGAGTGGACCCTCTGGCTCGTCCGGATCGTCCTCGTCGTCGCCGTGGTCGCCCACGCCACGTCCGCCTACCAGCTCAGCCGCCGCGACCTCAGGGCACGGCCCGCCAAGTACGTGCACAGGAAGCCGCGGGCGAGCTACGCCACCCGGACCATGCGCTGGGGAGGGATCATCCTCGGCCTGTTCATCGTGTGGCACATCCTCGACCTGACCACCGGCACCGTGCACCCCGGCGGCTTCCAGGAGGGGCACCCGTACCAGAACGTCGTGGACACGTTCTCCACCTGGTACGGCAACGTCGTCTACATCGTCGCGATGCTCGCGCTCGGCCTGCACGTCCGGCACGGCTTCTGGAGCGCCGCCCAGACCCTCGGCGTCGGCAGCCGCACCCGCGACCGCGCCCTGAAGGCCGTCGCCGACGTCCTCGCGCTGCTGCTCACGGTCGGCTTCATCGCCGTACCCGTGGGCGTCATGACCGGAGTGGTGAGCTGACCATGACGTACACCGACTACGCGACCGGCGCGCCGGTCGCCGACTCCAAGGCCCCGTCCGGCCCGATCAACGAGCGCTGGGACAAGCGCCGTTTCGAGGCCAAGCTGGTCAACCCGGCCAACCGGCGCAAGCACACGGTGATCGTGGTGGGCACCGGCCTCGCGGGCGGCTCCGCCGGCGCCACCCTCGCGGAACAGGGCTACCACGTCGTCCAGTTCTGCTACCAGGACTCCCCGCGCCGCGCGCACTCCATCGCCGCGCAGGGAGGCATCAACGCCGCGAAGAACTACCGCAACGACGGCGACTCGATCCACCGGCTGTTCTACGACACCGTCAAGGGCGGCGACTTCCGGGCCCGCGAGTCCAACGTGCACCGGCTCGCGCAGATCTCCGTCGAGATCATCGATCAGTGCGTGGCCCAGGGCGTGCCGTTCGCCCGCGAGTACGGCGGCCTGCTCGACACCCGCTCCTTCGGCGGCGTCCAGGTCTCCCGCACGTTCTACGCCCGCGGCCAGACGGGCCAGCAGCTCCTGCTGGGCGCCTACCAGGCGCTGTCCCGGCAGATCGCCGCCGGGAACGTGGAGATGCACCCGCGCACCGAGATGCTCGACCTGATCGTCGTCGACGGGCGGGCCCGGGGCATCGTGGCCCGGGACCTGGTCACCGGCCGGATCGACACCTACTTCGCGGACGCCGTCGTCCTCGCCTCCGGCGGCTACGGCAACGTCTTCTACCTGTCGACCAACGCGATGAACTCCAACGCGACCGCCGTCTGGCGGGCACACCGGCGCGGTGCCTACTTCGCCAACCCCTGCTTCACGCAGATCCATCCGACGTGCATCCCGCGCACCGGCGACCACCAGTCCAAGCTGACGCTGATGAGCGAGTCGCTGCGCAACGACGGCCGGATCTGGGTGCCCAAGGCGAAGGGCGACACCCGGCCGCCGCACCGGATCCCGGAGGAGGAGCGCGACTACTACCTGGAGCGCATCTACCCCTCGTTCGGCAACCTGGTGCCGCGGGACATCGCCTCCCGGGCCGCCAAGAACGTCTGCGACGAGGGCAGGGGCGTGGGCCCCGGCGGACAGGGCGTCTACCTGGACTTCGCCGACGCGATCCAGCGGATGGGCCGCAAGGCCGTCGAGGCGAAGTACGGCAACCTCTTCGACATGTACCAGCGGATCACCGACGAGGATCCGTACGAGGTGCCGATGCGGATCTACCCGGCCGTGCACTACACGATGGGCGGCCTGTGGGTCGACTACGACCTGCAGACCACCGTCCCCGGCCTGTTCGCGATCGGTGAGGCCAACTTCTCCGACCACGGAGCCAACCGCCTCGGCGCCTCCGCGCTGATGCAGGGCCTCGCCGACGGCTACTTCGTGCTGCCGGCCACCATCAACGACTACCTGGCCCGCCACCCGCGGCAGGAGGCCGTCACGGCGGAACACCCCGTCGTGCAGGAGGTGCTGGCCGAGACCGAGGACCGCCTCAACCTGCTGCTGGCGGTGGACGGCGACCGCACCCCCGACTCCTTCCACCGCGAACTCGGCGAGCTGATGTGGGAGTTCTGCGGCATGGCCCGCACCGAATCCGGGCTGCGCAAGGCCCTGGAGCGGATCCCGCAGATTCGCGAGGAGTTCTGGCGGCGGATCAAGGTCCCCGGCACCGGCGAGGAGTTCAACCAGTCGCTGGAGAAGGCCAACCGCATCGTCGACTACCTGGAGCTCGCGGAGCTGATGTGCCTCGACGCGCTGCACCGCGCCGAGTCCTGCGGTGGCCACTTCCGCGAGGAGTCGCAGACCCCGGACGGCGAGGCCGCCCGCCGCGACGACGCGTTCGCCTACGCCGCCGCCTGGGAGTTCACCGCCACCGGCGAGGCCCCCGTCCTGCACAGGGAAGACCTGGTCTTCGAGTACGTCCACCCCACCCAGCGGAGCTACGCATGAAGCTCACCCTGCGCGTCTGGCGGCAGAAGAACGCCGGCGCCGAAGGAGCGATGTCCACCTACGACGTGGACGACATCTCGCCCGACATGTCCTTCCTGGAGATGCTGGACGTCCTCAACGAACGGCTCATCCTGGCCGGCGAGGAGCCGGTCGCCTTCGACCACGACTGCCGCGAGGGCATCTGCGGCGCCTGCTCGCTGGTCATCAACGGCGACGCGCACGGACCGGAGCGCACCACCACCTGCCAGCTCCACATGCGCTCCTTCCGGGACGGCGACACCATCGACGTCGAACCGTGGCGGGCCGCCGCCTTCCCGGTGATCAAGGACCTGGTGGTGGACCGGTCGGCGTTCGACCGGATCGTCCAGGCCGGCGGCTACATCACCGCGCCGACCGGGTCCGCGCCGGAGGCGCACGCCACGCCGGTGCCGAAGGCCGACGCCGACTTCGCGTTCGAGCACGCGGAGTGCATCGGGTGCGGTGCGTGCGTGGCCGCCTGTCCCAACGGGGCGGCGATGCTCTTCACCTCCGCCAAGGTCAACCACCTCAACGTGCTGCCGCAGGGCGCGCCCGAGCGGGAGACGCGGGTGCTGGACATGGTCGCGCAGATGGACGCGGAGGGGTTCGGCGGGTGCACGCTGGCGGGGGAGTGCGCGACCGCCTGCCCCAAGGGCATCCCGCTGGTCTCGATCACTGCCATGAACAAGGAGTGGCTGCGGGCCACCCGCAAGGCGGGGAAGCGGTAGCACCGCCGGGGCGGAGCGCCCCGCGGTGGGCACACCGAGCGTTCGCCGAATGGCGGGCGGGCGGGGCCGGGAGCGGTGCTCACCCGGCCCCGTCTGGTGTTTCCGCCCCGCTGCTCGTCAGCCGAGCCCGGCGGGCGCGGCGCCCGCGCGGAGGGCGTCGGCGCCGTACCGCCGGAGCCGGTCCGCCGCCTCCGGATCGAGCGCGTGGGCGGCCACGCCCGCGGACCGGCCCTAGTCGCCGCGGACGGTCGCCGCCTCCTGGTCGTCCTCGAAGGAGCGGCCGGTGACGCTCGCCACGAAGGGCGAGGCGGCCGGCAGGACGGCGGTGGCGGCCCCCTGCTCGGGCGTCCTGTAGTGCGGCGGCGGCCGTATGCCGCCCTCGTCGTCCAGCACGCATGCTCGTCCACCTGCCGCGCCCGCACCTGGTGCGCGAGCCGCACGCGGTGCCGGGGTGGACGGCCGGCTCCGCGGACCCCGTCGTCGCCGCGGCGCCGGCCTGCCCGCACCGCGATCCGGCGCACCCGTGGACCGTGGCCGGACTGGCGGCCGCCGCCGCGGTGTCCCGGTTCACCCTGGCCGCCCGCTTCAAGACCGCGGTCGGCCAGGGGCCGCTGGAGTACCTCACCCGTCCGTGGGCTACGGCTCCGAGAGCGCCTTCAGCGTCGCCTTCAAGCGGGCCCTCGGAACGCCGCCCGGCGACTACCGCAGGCAGGCCGTGCGGTCCGCCGGCGCCGACAGGCCCTGACCCGCGGCCGGGCCGGTACCGCGGCGCGCCTCGCCCGGGGTCACGGGCGCCCTCGCCGAGCCCGGGGCGGGGGCCGGAGCACGGCGTACGGTCCGCCCCCGCCGCGGGTGATCAGGGCTCAGCCGGCCGTGTTCGGCGCGGTGAAGGTCCGCACCAGGTGGGTGGCCTGGGTCTCCCGCCCCGGGTACCAGGCCCGCACGTTCGCATCCAGGTCCACGGAGACGCAGTCGACCGGCAGGTCGACGGAAGCGCTCGTCCTGTCGGACCCGATCGAGGCGAGGCTGCCGGACGTGCGCCACCAGCCGTCCCCGGGCTGATGGCACGTCACCGAGCCGTCGACGTCCCACGTCACCGGGAGGCGTACGGTGGCCACCGTCCAGCGGGGAGCGGTCACCGTCAGCCGTTCGGCGGTGAAGTCGAAGCTCGCGGTGGCCTCCTTCTCCTGGACGGCGGCGGGGAGCCGGAGGGCGGTCGTCGCGCCGTCCTTGCTGCTCAGCGGGTTCGTCACGGTGATCCGGGCGGTCACGGTCAGCGGTGTGCCGGGCTCCAGGGGCCAGGCCTCGTCGAACAGCCGGGACAGCGGCACCGTGACGCCGGTGGCCGTGGTGGGGCCGAGGTACAGGGCCAGGCTGCCGTTGACCTTGATCGAGATCTGGTACGTGGGACGCCCCGAAGTCGCCGACGCGGCGGGCCAGGACACCTTCAGCGAGGTGCCGGACAGCGCCAGGGCGGGGGTGACCGGGGAGGCGTCGTTCAGGCAGCCGGCGGACGTGCCGAGCTTCTTGAAACCCGCGCGGTCACCGGTGTTCGGCTTGGTCACGCCGAGGATGGTCGGGTACATGATCGAGCTCTTGTAGCCCACGTGGTCGAGGCCGAAGACGTGTCCGATCTCGTGCAGGTACAGGCTGCTGCGCTGGGTGGCGGTCATCTTGCGGACGTGGTTCTCGTCGAAGGCCGCGACGCCCGCGTAGGCGCGCGCGATCCGCCAGTCGTTGGACGCCTGGCGCCAGGCGAACCCGCCCTCGCCCGCGACGCTGCCGCCGGGCAGCATCCGGGACCTGCCCTTCCCGGAGCCGGGGGTGGCGAAGGCCAGGACGATCGGTGCGCCGGAGCCGCCGACGTCGTCCGCGGACTGCGGGATCTTCGTGGTCGTGCCGCGGTAGTCGAGGCTGACGCCGCCCAGCGCGTCGGCGATGACCTTGGCCGCGGCCTTGACGCGGGTGAGTTCGGCGGTCGACGTGCCGTTGAGGTTCACCTTGTAGGTCAGCTTGGCGCAGGGGTTCCACCGGCCCGGCGGGGGGCCCGGCTCCAGGAAGCGGTAGACGGGACCGGACGCCGCGGCCCGGGCCGTCACGCCCTCGGCGGCCGGCACGCCCTCGTCGGCGGTCGTCGTCCCGTGGGTCCGGTGCGTCACGTGGGCGGGCCGGCTGCCCACGGCCGGGAGACGGGAGTCCCCCACGGTGGTGGCCGCGCCGGCCGGCGCGGCCGGCAGCAGCAGGCCGGCCGCGGTCGCCGTGGTCACGGCCGTCGCGGACAGCAGGCGTATCAGAGGCATCGAGAGCGCTCTCCGTGCAGAGAAGGGTACGGGGTGGGTGGTGCGTACATGGATGAGGTGACGGATCCGCCCCGGCACGTCTGACGCGGTGTCACCGGCCGGTCGGCCGCCGGAGGTCGGCGCCCGCACGCGCGGGACGCCGGCCGCGCGGCGAATCACCCCCACGCATGTGTTCATTCCGTGAAGGCGATCTTCCTATCATGGTTGAATCTTCATGGGAATGGCTTCCGGTGCACCTTCGACCGGTCGTTGGACCACTCTTCACCAGCGGTTTCGCGGTGGCTGGTGAGGAACGGGCCGGGCGTGGAGGCCCGGCGTCGGCCACGACCGTCCCGGCGGCGGCTGACATGTTCACATTGTGTAGAGTGTCGAGATTCCGGAGCTCGGCCCCGCCGCACCCGCACAGTGCGCGGGTTCCCAGGATGCTCCCAACTCACGACAAGGGGCGTGCAGTTCGGCATGAGAGCACATCGTTTCTGGGTCCCGGGCGTGGTCGTCGCGGCGGCCGTGTGCGGAACGCTGGCGGTGCAGGGGGTGCACGGGGGAACCGGCGGCGAGGGCGACGGTCCTCGCGCGACGGCCCACGGCCCGGTGCACGACCGGTTGCGGTCGACGGCGCTGAAGGTGAGCGGCGACGGGCGGTCGGCGACGCTGTCCCGGCGGTCCGTCAAGCCGTTCAGCCTCGTCGGGATCACCTGGCGGGACGGCTCCTCGACGCCGGCCGGCGAGGTCCGGGTGCGGACCCGCGCCGTCGGGTCCGGCACGTGGTCGGGGTGGCGGACCCTCGACGCCGACAGCGGCGCGGGTGAGCAGGGTGCCGCGCGCGGTGGCACCGAGCCCGCGTGGGTCGGACTCTCCGACGCCGTCGAGGCCCGCGTCGACGGGAAGGCGACCGCGAAGCTGCCCGACGGGCTCCGCCTCGACATGGTCACCTCCGGCGCCGCGAGCGGGGGCACGGGCGACGACGCCGAGCCCGCCGCCTACGCGGTGGACGGAACCGGGGAGCCCACGCCGTCCGCGTCCGAGTCGACCGTTCCCGACGAGACGGGCACCCCCGGCTCGCCCGACCCCGTCACCACCGATCCGGACACCACGGAACCGGCGCCCACGGACACGACGTCCACGGAACCGTCGCCCACCGAGCCCTCGCCCACGGACTCCGAGTCGGTGACGCAGTCACCGACCGGGACGCCGCCGGGTTCCCCGAGCGGCACCCCCGGCGGGACGGCGACCGCCTCGCCCTCGCCCTCGACGACGGCCCCCGCCCCACCGCCCTCCACGGCCCCCCGCCCGCCGATCACCGCCCGCTCCGGCTGGGGCGCGGACGAGTCGATCAGCCCCGAGGCACCGACGTACATCGACGGGAAGATCAGGGCGGTCGTCGTCCACCACACGGCCTCGACCAACGACTACACGTGCGCCGAGACCCCGTCGATCATCAACGCGATCTACACCTACGACGTGCGGACGCTGGACTGGAAGGACATCGGCTACAACTTCCTCGTCGACAAGTGCGGCACGGTCTACGAAGGCCGCAAGGGCGGGGCCGACCTCCCCGTCGTCGGCGCGCACGCCTACGGCTTCAACTCGCTGACCACCGGTATCGCCGTCATCGGCACCCACACCGACAGCGTGCCGCCGGCCCAGGCGATGACCTCGGTCGCCCGCGTCGCCGCCTGGAAGCTGGGCCAGTACGGCGTCGAACCGGACTCCGACGTCACGCTCACCGCCGCCCTCGGCGGCCAGAACCTCGCCGGCAAGACCTGGAAGCCGGGCGACCAGCTAGCCTTCCCGGCGATCCACGGCCACCGCGACGGCTACAACACCCTGTGCCCGGGCGACGCCTTCTACGGTGCCCTCAAGACCGTCCGGTCCCTCGCGGCCGGCCCGGTCACCGGCCTCGCCCTCGGCACGGTCACCGGCACGACCACGGTCGGCACGACCCCCTACACCAACGGCCCCCTGACGGTGACCTGGTCCGCCACGACCCCGAAGGAGCTCATCTCGTCCTTCGAGGTCCTCGTGGACGGCAGGACCGCCGTCACCGTCCCGGGCACGGCGGCCTCCGCCAAGCTGACCCTCGGCGCGGGCACGCACCAGGTGCAGGTGAGGGCTACTCACCAGTCCGGCCGGACCGCCACCAGCGCGGCCCGTACCGTCGTCGCCGACACCGCCGCACCGACGTTCACCACCAAGCCGAACCTCGCCCTGCGCACCGGCACGGTCAACACCGCGGCCGTCCCGCTGACCCTCGGCTGGAAGGCCGCCGACGACGTCTCGCTGAAGGAGACGCGGCTCCTCGCGCCCCTGGCCAAGACGTACGGACCGACGGTCGGCAGCGCCGCGCACACCGCCAAGTCCGGTGCCGCCACGACCTGGACGCTCCGCGCCTACGACACCGTCGGCAACTCCGCCGCCGCGTCGGTGGCGGGCACACCGGTGATCCTCCAGGAGACCTCGGCGAAGCGGGCGGGGACCTGGGCCGTGAAGTCCTCCGCCAACTACCTGGGCGGCGCGTCCCTCACCAGCAGCACCAAGAACGCCTCCCTCACCTGGACCTTCACCGGTCGCTCGGTGGCCTGGACGGTGTCGCGGGCCGCGACCTCCGGGCAGGCCGACATCCGGGTCGACGGGACGAAGGTCGCCACCGTCGACCTCAAGTCCGCCACCACCGCCTACCGCAACGCCATCTGGGTCAAGAACTGGACGGCCGGCGGCAAGCACACCGTGCAGATCGTGGTCAGGGGCACCACCGGGCGTCCCACCGTCACGACGGACGGGATCGTCTACCTGAAGTAGCGCCCCCGCCGCCGAAGGCCCGGGAAACCGGTCCCGCCCCACCGAACCGGCGGGACGGGACCGCGCCCGCACCCGGTTCCGCCGGCTGACGGCGCGCGGTCGCGCCGTGCCCGGCCGTGGCGGGCCGGGACCGGCAGGGGTCACCGTCGCGTCGTCAGGTCCTCGCGCACCGGCTGCGGCCTGAGCGAGGGCAGGGTCAGCTGCCACCAGTCGGTCAGGCGGTCGGTGACGACCGCCGTGCCTTCGAGCGCCTCGGTGAGCGCGCACAGGCCGAAGAAGGCGCGCACCAGGGTGCGGGCCGTGCGGGCGGGGCGGACGTGCGCGCTCAGGTGGCCGGCGTGCCGCGCCTGCGCGAGCAGGCGCGTGGCGGCGGCGGTCCACAGCGCGAAGGGGTCGGGCAGCGGCGCGTTGATGGTGGCGCGTTCGGCCCACAGGCGGGCACCGGCCCGCGTCACCGGGTCCTCGGCGAGGGCGTGGGCGATGTCGTAGCTGAGGGCGACGAGACGCTCGACCGGCGGGACGGCCTCGTCCGCGTACCGTGCGGCGAGCTGCGTCCAGGTGGCGAACCGGTCCTCGACGACGGCGACGGCGATGCCCTCCTTGCCGGCGTAGTGGAAGTAGACGGCGCCGCTGGTCCGGCCCGACCGGGCGCTTATGTCGTTGACGCTGGTGGCCGCGTAACCCTGTTCGGCGAAGAGCTGGGCAGCCGCCTCCAGCAGCGATTTGCGGGTTGCCTTCGCCCGTTCCTGCAACGTTCCGTCCGCCCTCGCTCGGTGCTCCGCCGGCCATGAATTTAGTGCGCCAGCGTACGCCTGGAGCAAAAGCGGGTCACACGCGTGTGGTAATTAAGCATTTCTTTCGAAGGGGAACGCGGGAGAGTGGTAATGGGCCTGGGTCCCACCGGGCCCACCCGGTCCGCGCCCACGTGTCAACTGATGTGTTCCGCAAGTGGTGTTGAGGGAGTCGACCGATGGGCGCCCGTTGCCGTCGCCGCACCGCCATACGCCCGCATCCCGGCGCCGTCGAGTCACTCAATAGGGTCATTGCCCGAATTGCCGGGACGGAAATAACGTAGCGACCACTATCTTTCCGTTTCCCGTGGATAGTCGGAAATGCCGCATGCCAATGCGTACGGACGCATAGGAGGCCCCTGTGACCACCACGGCTCACAATCTGCTCGACTGGTCGCCCGAAGCCGTCGTCTTCGACTGCGACGGCACCCTGATGGACAGCGAACGCCACTGGCAGGAAGCCCGCAGCCGGGCCTTCCGGGAGTACGGGCTCCAGACGCCGCCGGGGTTCGCGGAGCAGGCCGCGGGCCTGCACTACGAGGATTGCGGCCGGCTGATGGCCCGGTCGGTGCGCAAGCCCGAACTGACGGAAGGCCTGACGGCCGCGCTCCTCGACCACTTCCTGGCACTCGTCACCGACGACCCGGTGACGATGCCGGGCGCGGTCCAGTTCGTCCGGCTGCTCTCCGGCCGGCTGCCCCTGGCGGTGGCCAGCAACTGCCCGCGGGTGGTGGTGGAAGGCAGCCTGGAACGGGCGGGACTGCGCGGGCACTTCGAGCACATCGTGGTCCCCGACACCGGGGACCAGGTACGCCCCAAACCGCACCCGGACGTCTACGCCGTGGCGGCCAGGCTCTGCGGTGTCCGCCCGCACCGGGCGCTGGCCGTCGAGGACTCCCTGACCGGGGTGGAGGCGGCCCGCCGCGCCGGACTACGGGTCCTGGGCGTCGGACCCCGGCCGCGGGGCGACGGCGCCGACCGCGCCCACCTCTGGCTGCCGGCGCTGCACGACCCCGCACTGCTCACCTGGACCCACTCCCGCGTCCCCCCGAGACCGGCCCCGGAGCCATAGGGCCTCTCGTCCGGGTCACGCCGGGCTCGCGGGGTGATCCGAACGGGGCCCTGGGATGACGCGGAGGCCGGCGGGACCCCTGACGGGGCTAGCCGGCCTCCGCGTCACCTCGTCGTCCGGCTAGCCGAGGATCGACGAGGATCCGCAGCCGAGGCTGGCACGGCTGGCGACGGTGAAGCTGATGCTCCCGGTGTTCTCCCAGATGTTGTTGATGTTGGCGAACAGCCACCTGGTCGTCAGGCTGTGGTCGGCCGAGGAAAGGGTGGCCGTCCGGCCCTCGGTCCCCGGCCGGATGCGGAACGTGACCAGGGTGTCGCCCAGTTTCGCCGGCGGCGTCTCCTGGGCGCTCAGCGTGGTCCCGGCGAGGCTGCCCGGCCCCGTCACCGACTCGACCTGGGCCACCGCCATGATCGACGCCAGGTTGACCCGGTGGACGTGGTACTGGGCCCCCAGGGGGTTGCGGGTGGTCTCGGGACGCCACCTGAAGGTGAACGTCGACCCCGGTGCGATCCGCCCGCCGAACGGGTTCGGGGAGTTCGATTCGTGGATCACTCCCTCGCCCAGTCGGGCGCCGAACACGTTCCGCCAGTAGAACCGCGGGTTGAGCCACGCGTTCCCCGGCTGGATGCACTCAGGCTCCTTCACCGCCGCGACCGGGGCCGCCGCGGCCGGCTGCCCCTGCGCAGCGGCGGCGGTCCCCGGGAGCGACGCCCCCAGCAGCATCGCCGCGACCAGCGTCCCCAGCCCCCACACCCCGCGCCGCGTGCGCGGCACCGGCGAGGCGGTCTCCCCGTTCCCGACCGCCACGCTGATTCCTGCTTCGTCCACGTTCGAGCCTCTCTCTGTCACCGATGACGTTCCGGGCGAACCGGCTTGTGACGCGTCGTCAGATACCGGTTCACGTCGAGCATGCGGGTGGGGACCGTGACGTGCGGAGGGGACATGCCTGTGCGTCCGGCACGATCACTCGAATCCCACGGCGGGGTCCGGCCGTACGGCCCGGCGGGGGCGCGCACGGCACGCGGCCCGCCGAACGGCTCGCGGCCCGCCGATGGCTCGCGGACCGGCCGGCGAGCCACCGACGGGCCGCCCGTCGGACGGGGATCAGTCCTCGTCGGGGTCGAGGACGCGTCCCTTGAGCTTGATCGGGCTGGCGGCACCCACCTTGAGCTGGCCGTCGGTGTAACGGCCGGGCGTCGCGCCGTCGACGGCGGTGACCTGGGCCGCGTAGCCGAGGGCCTCCTGGTTGCTGGCCAGGTAGGGGTTGTGGGTGAAGGTCAGCGTGCGGCCACCGTCACCGAGGGTGCCCTGGGTCGTCTTCATGTTGCCCTTGGCCTGGAGCGTGTTGACGTCGTGGTAGGCCCACGAGAGCCAACTGGTGAACACGAAGCCGGTGGGCGCCTTCAGGCTGATGGTGATGTCACCGGGGTTCACCGGGTCGGGGACGGTGCTGAGGATGCCGAAGCTGAGGTGCGCCGGAACGCCCCCCGGGGCGTCCTCGACGATGCCCTGCTGGAGGATGTACAGCTTGTTCTCGGAACCCGGTTGGACCGGGGCCTGCGTCTGCGTGGCCATGTGTTTCCCTTCTGTGGATGGGCTTCCGCGTGGGCGGTTCCGCCGGCGGCGGTCTTGGGGCGCCCGCTCGTGCACCGTCGGGACCGGCGACGGCCGCGGTGAGCTAGGCGGAGGGATCGGAGGCGCTGGGGGCGTGTTCGGCCAGGAGGGGGCCGAGGACGGCGAGGGCGCCCAGCATGATGTCCTCGTAGAGGTAGAAGCCCCCTTCCAGGGGCGGCGGTTCGGCCTCGCCGTCCTGCGGGGCGGGCTCCGGCGGGACGGCGTGTCCGCTGTCGTCGTCGGTCCCGGCCGGGGCAGCGGGCGCGCCGAGCAGATCGGTGAGGTCCTGCGCGGCGCCGAGGAAAGCGGTGCGGGCGGTGGTGGCCAGCAGCCGCAGGGGGAGGTCGAGGGCGGCGGCGGTGCGCTGCCCGGGGACCAGGTGCGGCGCGGTGTCGGCCCCGGAGGTGGTGGCGGCGAGCCACTGCACGGGCACCGTGCAGGCGGAGACGATCCGCTCGGCCGGCATCAGGGGCGGCGGGTCGCCGTCAACCATGAGGTCCTCCCACTCCATGAGGTCGAAGAGGAACTGGCCGCCCTTGTAGAGGGGCCAGGGCCGGACGGTGTCGAGGAGCAGTCGGGCGCGGTCGGGGTCGCCGCGGCGCAGCGCCACACCGTGGCGGGCGAGCGTGCACAGGCACTGGCGCAACGCGCCGTTGACCTGGCCGAGGAAGGCGAAGGCCCGGTGGTCGACCGGGAGCAGGGGGCCGGCGTCGGTGGAACCGGCGGGCGGGGGCGTGGTTGACGTGGTCACAGTGGCCTTGAGGTGACGTAGTGGGCGATCTGCCGGAGAACGGCTTTGCCTTCGTTCTCGGGGATGATCCGGAGGTCTGCTTCGAAACGGGCGATGCCTTCGGCGGCGAGCCGGTCGGCGAGGTCGGTGGCGTACTCGATGGAGCCGTGCCGGCGCATGGCCGCGAGGAGTTCCTCGGCGTGCTGCTGGGTCTTGTCGGTGCGGCGACGGCGCAGGACGTCGAAGAGCCGCGGCCGTTCGTGGGGGTGCGCGGTGCGGAAGAGGTGGATCAGCATCACCGTGCGCTTGCCTTCGAGCAGGTCGCCGAGGGGCTCCTTGCCGTAGAGGGACTCCTCGCCGACCAGGTTGAGGATGTCGTCCTGGATCTGGAAGGCGATGCCGATGAGCCGGAACGCCTCGTCGAAGCGGCCCAGCACGGACGGGTCGGTGACGCCCGCGCAGACCGCGCCGATGCGGCACGGGCTCATGCACGTGTACCAGCCGGTCTTCTTGGTGCTCATCGTGAAGTAGGCGTCGTCGGTCCCGGGCACGGTGTCGTGGCGGATCCAGCCCAGTTCCATGGCCTGCCCCTCGATGGACTCCCGGCACATGTGCACGGCCTCGTGGATGAGGCCGAGGGTGCGGGCCAGGCCGAGTGTCGCGAGGTTGGACAGGACGGCGTCCACCGCGAGGAGGTTCAGCCCGTCGCCGACGTTGATGGCCAGGCCGACGCCGTGCTCCTCGTGCATGGTGGGCAGGCCGCGCCGGTGCGTGGACTCGTCGGCGATGTCGTCGTGGACGAGGAAGCCGTTGTGGAACAGTTCCAGCGCGGCGGCGGCGCGTACGGCGTCCTCGGGGCGGCCGCCGAACGCGGCGCAGGCCGCGATGGTCAGGGTGGGCCGCAGGCCCTTGCCCTGCCGGGCGGGGTAGGAACGCATGAGGTCGTACAGCTCGGCGCGGGGTTCCCGGTCGGGCAGGAGCCGTTCGATCTCCTCGTTGGTGCGGGCCCGGCACCGGCGCATGGTCGCCATCAGGTCGGCGTCGCGGACGGTGTCCTCCAGCGACCAGTCGGTGCTGGTGCGGCCGTCCCACAGCATGCGCGGGGCCGTGACGGTGGTGTCGCCGATCAGCGCGGGCGGCGCGGCGGTGTCCTCGGGGGAGTGCCGGGCGAGGTGGTCCAGCGCCGTCCAGCCGACCGGATCGGCGGCCGGCGCCCGGGTGGCGGGCGTCGCGGAGCCCCACAGCCGCGGTGCCCGCTCGCGGTAGGTGCCCCACAGTTCCTGCATGCTGCGCAGCCCGGCCGCGCGCTGGGACAGCAGGGTGAAGGCACGCCACACGGCGAGGGTGTCGTCCCGGTCGCCGCGTACGTCGAGGCTGTCGGGCAGCACCTGGTCGATGGGTTCCCGCTGGAGGTCGAAGAGCAGGTTCATCGCCCGGTTGTCGAAGGCGGCCTCGACGTCGGGATCGGTGCAGCGGTCCCGGGTCACGACGATCCGGCTGTGCCGCGCGGTGAGCGTGGCGTGGCTGCCGTCGTTGAAGTGCAGGCCGAGCCGGATGTCGCGCAGTTCGTCGGCGGCCGCGGCGAGGATGGCCGGCGCCCGGTCGGACAGGGCGGCGACGGTCTCGTCGAGCAGCCGGGCACCGGTGAACGCGGGCATGGTCTCAGTCATGGGCACCGCCGGCGAACTCCACGATGCCCTGGGTGCTGAAGCCGATGCGGCGCCCGCCGACCCGGCCCTCGACGGTGCACGGGCCGAGGGTCTCGTGCACGCTGAACGGGCGCAGGCTGGTCTCCGACGGGTTGGCGATGCGGCCCGCCGTGTGCGAGCGGAAGTCGAGGACGAGCCGGTCGTCGCCGAGCCGGGCGGTGATCAGCAGCCGGCCCGGCACCGCGGCCATCGACGGGGTGGCCAGCAGGTCCGCCAGCGGGGGAGTCACGGCGACCCGGTCACGGTCCAGGCTGCCGCTGACCGCGACCTGGAGGTTGCGGCGGGGGAAGTGCCGGATCATCCGTCCGTCGCGCCAGAGCATCACCGACCCGTTGGCCGCGTCCGCCGGGTGCTTCGGCTGGATCAGGGTGAAGACGACCGCCGAGGGCGGAGCGGCGTCGCCGGGCCCTGACGGGTCGTTGACGAATCCGAACACCCAGCCGCCGAGGGTGGTCCAGGACCACCGGCCGCGCACCCGCTCGTGGTAGCCCAGCAGTTCGGTCTCCGTGGCCGCGCCGTCGCCGTGCCGCAGGGTCCCGGTGCCCAGCACGCCCGGCTCGGACTGCCACCGCAGGTGCTGGTCCTCGCCGAACGGTGCGCACTGGGAGGTGCATGGCCTGCTGGTCCGGGTCAGCCGTACGTCCGCCGCGGGCGCCGCCGACCTGGCCGCCACCCGGAAGGCGCCGGGCTCGCCGTGCCGGTGCGGCAACCGGAAGGCCGACCAGGGCAGTTCGGGCTGGTCGGCGTTGAACTGGGTCGAGCTCCAGCCGTGCCCCTCCCCGTAGACGAGCAGGATGGCCATGTGCTGCCCCTCGGCGGCCGTGCCGGTCCCGCTGCGCCGCCCGGTGACCGGGGCACCCGGATCCGCGAGGACGGCCCCGGTGGAGGAACCCAGGACCGACAGGTTGGCGATCAGGGCCTGCCGGCCGCAGCGGGACAGGAACGCGTAGTGCAGCCACTTGCGGTCCAGCGGGTGGGTGAGGGGAGCGTCCGGGAAGGGGCCCGGGGGGCCGAGTCTTGGCGGAGAGGGAGCGAACACGATTCGAAAGGTAACTCACCGCATGCCATCCATCACAACTTGTGACGTTCGGGCGGGTGACGCGGGAGCAGAGAAACGTTTAGTTATTGCTGAGGGGTTTGGGAGCGGGGAGAGCCGCCCCGGACGGGGTGCGCCTCGGGGGCGGCTCGGCGGGCACCGTGCCGGTGCCGGTCAGTCGTCGTCGTCCAGGACGCTCGCCTTCAGACGCACCTCGGGCCGGCCCGCGACCACCGCCCGGCCGTCGGTGTACCGGCCCGGCTCGGCGTCCGGCAGGGCCCGGACGCCGAGCGTGTAGACCAGGGCCGCCGCCGGACGGTCGGGGGTGTTCAGGCGGGGCGCGTCGGTGACGGTCAGCGACCTGCCGCCGTCCCGCAGGGCCGCCGCCGGTTCGCCGCCCGGCAGCACCGTACGGTCCGCGCGGTAGTACGCGCAGGTCACCAGCCCGTCGAAGGCGAACCCCGTCGGAGCCGTGAAGCGGTGCTCCACCGGCCCCGGCGCCCAGGGGTCGGTGGACGAGACCCGTACGTGCAGCAGCTCGTGCCCGCCGCGCGGCACCTCCACCCCGACCTCCTGGCGGACCAGCAGCTCCGCGTCGTCCCGGGCCCCGCCGCCCCCTTCGGACTCCCGCTCCGGTTCCGCCTTGTGGCCCCGCTGGTCTTCTTCCGATTCCCGTTCCTGCTCCCGCTTCTCGTCCTCTTCCGGCTCGTCGACCGGGGTGGGGGCGGTGGTGAGGGGCAGGGCGGCGACGCGGTGGTGGAAGTTGTCCGCCACGAGCAGCCGGCCGGCCGGGTCGACGGCGAGGCCGCACGGGTAGGCCAGTGAGCTCCCGGGGGCGGCATCGGCCGTGCGCCCGGCCCCGGGGTCCTCGCCCGCCGTCGGCTCCGGCCCCGCGAAGACCCGGGCCGCTCCGTCGGCCAGCCGCCACACCCGGTGTCCGTTCAGGTCGGCGACGTAGACGGCTCCCTGTCCGTCGACGGCCACCGCGCACGGTGCGTCCCAGTCGGCCTCGGTGCCCCCGCCGTCCGCGCCCGGCGGTCCGGCCAGGCCCCGGAGCGTTCCGTCCGTGTCCAGCGCCAGCACCCGGCGGCCCACCGGGTCGGCGATGAACAGCCGCCCGGCCGCGTCGGCCGCCAGACCCGCGGGCAGGAACGCCTCGCCGGCGTCGGCCGGGCCGGGGCCCGCAGGCCCCCCGGACGCCGCGACGACCGTGCCGATGACACCGTCGCGGCCGACCCTGCGCACCCTGGGGACGCCCGCCTCGCCGATGTACAGCACTCCGGTGCCGTCCACGGCCAGGGCGCAGGGGGCGTCCAGCCGCGCCTGTCCGGCGGGTCCGCCGTCGCCGTCACCGCCGCGGGTGCCCTCGCCCGCGACGGTGCGGATGACGCCCGAAGGATCGATGCGGCGGACCCGGTGGTTCATCTCGTCGGCCAGGAACAGGGCACCGTCCGGGCCGGCCGCGACCGCGACCGGGAAGCCCAGCCGGGCGCGCACGGCCTCCGCGCCGTCCCCGGCGAAGCCGCGCATCCCGTCCCCGGCGACCGTGCTCAGCACGCCGGGGCCGTCGATCCGCCGGATGCGGTGATTGGCGTGGTCGGCGACGAACACCGACCCGCCCCACACGGCCACGTCCGCGGGGAAGGCCAGCCGGCCGTCCGGCGCGGGGCCGCCGTCCCCGGAGAACCCGGCCGTACCGTTCCCCGCCACGGTGACCGGTGCGCCGGCCCCGTCCGGGGAGCCCGTGTCCGCACCGCGAGCGGTAGCGCCCTGCCGGGCCGGGGTCTGCGCCGTCACGCCGACACCGCCCGGCACCGCGGCGGCCGGGCCCCCGTGCCGCCCGGTTCCCTCCCTCGCCACGCCCGCGTCTCCCGCATGTCCGTCTCCTTCCGGGCCGTCGTCGGTACGCCCTCTGCATACCGGCCGGGCCTCCACCGGGGGAGCGGCGCACCGCGCGCACCACCCGCACGAGGGAGGACCCGCCCGGCGGGGTGCCGGGCGGGTCCGGGGAGGTGCACGGAGGCGGGCGGCGGGGCGCGCACGCCGAAACGGGGGCGTGTACGCCGTACAGGGGGCGCACGTAACTTCCTCCCTGCACCCCTATGTACCCAGTGCTTCGAATCCACTCGAACAAGTGAGGCAGGATCGATCCCTCATTCGCGGATGGGGGAATCGCGGCATACCTCCCGAGAGTCCGGGTTAACGATTGGTGCGGATGACGGCCCGAGTGCGCGCCGCAACGGCTGTGAACGGCCCTTCCCCAAGCCATGGGAGGGCGCGGCCCGCGTTCGGTGCCCGCCGCCGCTCCCCGCGGGCGTCCCGGCGTCCGGTGAGTTCCGCGGTGTCCGGAGCCGGGACCGGCCCGTGTCCCAGGGCGGGTGAGCGCCCGGTCGTCCCCTTTCCACTTTCCACCGCACGCTTCGAGCACGAGTCCAGGAAGGACGCAGATGGCCACCGAGGTGAACTCCAAGAAGGAAGCCTACAAACGGGGTGAGGACCAGGGGCGCGCCGACGCGCTCGCCGGAAAGCCGCACGCCGGCCCGCCGCGCGACGGCAAGCGGGCCGAGAAGGACCAGTACGCCAACGGCTACGACTGGGGTTACGAACAGGGCCGGGCGCAGAAGCTGGACCTCGTGGTGTGGCAGGAGGGCGGCGTCGAGGACGCTCCCGGCGGTCTCGGCACCACCGTCAACGTCTGCGTGCGCACGCCGAACTGGAGCGAGACCGTAGACGCCGGCGAACGCGACCACATCTTCACCGCGCCCACCGGGTTCCGCTGGAACGGCGTGGTGGGCGCCCAGTACAAGCGCATGGACCAGACCACGGGCGGCAATCTGCCCCCGGTCCAGGCCAAGGTCAGTGACGACGGGCGCACGCTCACCTTCAGCTACCACGTGCACCTGAACACGAGCGGCGAGGACAAGGACTGCCTCGTCTACACCTGCGGCCTCGAAGCCGCCGACGGCGCCAGGCCCGGCCGCTTCACCGACGGCGTCGCGCAGGTCGGATCCGCGCCGCCGGCCAAGATCAAGGCCGAGGTCATCGAGGACGAAGACTAACGAGAGCAGGAGTCAGCCACCATGACCACCGTCGTCACTTCCGGCGTCTTCCCGTCCACCAGCCCGGCCGTCACACCCATCGACGGCCTGGGCACCGCGGACGTCAGGTGGGGCAGCAGCGGGTCCCAGAGCGGTTACCAGTTCCGGGGCGCGGCCGCGGACGTCGAGCTCGACGGCACCGAGTTCGTCGTCGGTACCTTCGTGCACCGCAACCTGCCCACCAGCGTCAGCACGGAGCAGTTCGACGTCCAGCTCCGCATCAACGTCATGTTCGAGGACGGCAGCACCACCGACCTGGACTTCGCCTTCCACCACCACGAGACCCCCAACACCACCGGCAGCAGCCCGGTCGACGACGACCTGGTCGACCTCCAGACCTTCGTCCACCCCCAGCCCGTCACGATCGGCGGCAAGCAGTACCGGGCGGTGCTGAGCGGCTTCAAGCGGGGCGGCCAGATCGTCCGGCAGTTCCGCAGCCCCGAGGGCGGTGTCAACTTCGCAGAGGTCGTCTGCATGTTCACCGCCGAAGAGCCCGACGTGATCATCTCCGACCTGCGGTACCTGGGCACCGGCCCCGGCCAGGCCGACGAGTACGTCGAGATCTTCAACCAGGGCGCCGGGCCCCAGGACCTGACCGGCTGGGTCGTGGAGTCCAAGCCCACCGGTCGCGACTTCCATTTCCCGGCGGGGACGGTCATCGAGCCAGGCCAGCGCTACCGCATCTACACCAACGAGACCCACCCGCAGTTCGGGGGCTTCACCTTCGGCTCCTCCCAGCAGGTGTGGCGGGACCAGGGCGGCATCGCCCGGCTGGTCGCGGCCGACGGCCACGTCCCGGACCAGTACCCCTACCTCGACCGGGGGTTCAACAAGACCGGTACGCCGTAACCAGGGCGCGTCCGTCTACGGCGACCGGGTGCGGCCGTCACGAGCATCACCCGGTCGCGGACTGCCGGGGACCCGCCGTCCGGGTTCCCGGCCTCGTGCGCGCCGTCAGCCGGTGTCCGGAGTCGGCTGCCTGCCCGACTCCCGCCGTCGGCGGGGAATGCGATCAACCGGGATCCGGTCCGGTGCCCGGCGGCGCCGACCAGGACGGCGCCCCGGCCACGGGGGCCTGCGCCGCCGCCCCGGCCGCGCGACCGGTGATCGTGTGCCGGGGTGACGTCGGCCGTTCGCTCAGACGGATGTCGTCGTGTTCCGGGACCACACCGAACCGGTCGGCCTGGCACCGGGCCGCCGGCGGGTGGGCACCACGGACTCCAGTGCCCAACGGCCCGGTCCGAGGGCGGCGATGAGGAGGAAGGACCAGCAGAACATGGCCGCCGCCTCTCCGCCGTTCTCGATGGGGAGCAGCGCGTGAGCCTGGTGCACGTCGAAGTAGGCGTACGCCATGGAACCCGAGCACAGCAGGGCGGCGATGCGGGTCTCCAGACCGCACAGCACCAGTAGCCCGCCGACCAGTTGGATGACCGCGGCCCACCAGCCGGGCCATTCCGCCAGGCGCGGGGTGGCGCCGACCGGGCCGCCCAGGACGCCGAACAGGGTGGCGGCTCCGTGGCAGGTGAACAGCAGCCCCGTGACGATCCGGAACAGGCCGAGCGCGGATGCCTTGCTTCGTTCCAGCGCTTCCATGGGGGTACTCCTCTCTCGCGCAGCGGCCTGGGGGGCGCTGCGCCGCGGTGGGGGGGGGAGGCGGAATTTCGCTTGTGGTCGTGTCGGCCGGACGGCTTCGGCGCATGGTGGCCGGAGTGTGCTCCAGCGGGTGGCGCGCGGTGCCCGCCTGCGCTTTTGTGGGGCGCGGCGCGGCGGGGCAACGGTGGGGAAGCGGTTTCGGTGCCGTCCGGCGGCACGTTGGTGTAGACGCACTGTGAACCATTCCAGCCACCTTGTCTAGACCAATAGCCGGAAAAGATTCGGGGTCGGGAGGCGCCGGGAAGGGCCTCCGTTTTTTTGGGGCGAGCACTCTTGACCGGGCCGGGCGCGGGGCTATGGTCTAGACCTAGTGGGTGCAGGTCCAGACCTGTGCCGACCCCTGCCCGGTCCCGTGGTGTCGGTCGCGCCACGACGGGGCGCGCGTCCCGCGCGTCCCGTCGTCGCCGTGTCCGCGCACCCCGCCCGGCCCGGCGGGATGCGCGGCCGGGGCGGACCGCGCACCCCGCGGGACCGGCACGGCCGGACCGCACGGGCGCCGTTTCTCGATCCCCTTGAAGGAAGTGACGTGGCATGGACACGAAAAGACGAGCAGCTTTCGCGATTGGTGCGCTGGTCGCTCCGGTGCTCGCCGTCAGCCTCCCGGCCAGCTCGGCCAGCGCCCACGGCTGGGTGACACTGCCCACGAGCCGGCAGCAGCAGTGCGCCGAGGGCGTCGTCTCCTGCGGTCAGATCAAGTACGAACCGCAGAGCGTCGAGGGGCCCAAGGGTCTCCAGAGCTGCAGCGGCGGACACGCGGAGTACGCCGAGCTCGATGACGACAGCAAGGGCTGGAAGGTCACGCCGGTCGGTACGTCGGCGACGTTCACCTGGCACAACACGGCCCGGCACGCCACCGCGAACTGGCAGTACTTCATCTCCGGCCAGAAGGTCGCCGAGTTCGCCGGCAACAACCAGCAGCCGGGCGCGGACATCAGCCACCAGGTGAACTTCGGCAACTTCACGGGCCGTCAGAAGGTGCTGGCGGTCTGGAACATCTCGGACACCGCCAACGCGTTCTACTCCTGCGTCGACGTCAACATCGGTGGCGGCAGCGGCGGTGGCGGCGGCACCGGTGGCGGCAACGGCGGCGGCGGTGGCGGCAGTGACACCTGCACCGCGCCGGCCTGGGACTCCGCGCGGATCTACAACGGCGGTGAGACCGTGTCCTACGGCGGCCACAACTGGCGCGCCAAGTGGTGGGTGAGCGGCGACAAGCCCGGCACCACCGGCCAGTGGGGTGTCTGGGAGGACCTCGGGGCCTGCTAGCGGCCCGGGCCGGGGAGCGCGTCCCCGGCCGGGAAGCAGCCGTCCGGAGCCGGTTCCGGCCCCGGACGCGGCACGGCCTCCTGGTGCGCGCCGGGCGTCAGCGCCCGCGCACCGGGAGGCCGTGCCTCCACGCCCCGGCGGCCCGGCGGCCGCCGACTGTCGGTGCCGCCGGGTACGGGATCTGGGACTCCGTCAACGACCTCTACGCCGCGGCCGATGCCCTGCCCGGTGAGTCCGGTGAGTCCGGTGAGTCCGGCAGGCCGTGGACGCTGCCGGTCTACGGCGGGCGCCCCGTGGCACACGGCGCCGGTGCCGACACCTCGAACCCGCCCCTGATGCTCCTGGAGCCGCCCGGGGTGGCGCGAGCGGCGGAGTTCCTCGCGCGTGTCTCCTTCGACGAGCTGTGGGCCGCCGTCGGCGCCCGGCTCGCCGGCCACGGATGGGACGAGGCGGAGGCCAGGCAGGAGTTCGTCGGCCTGCACGGGGGCCTGCGGGAGTTCTACGGGCGGGCGGCCGCGGCGGGTCACGCCGTGGTCAAGGCGGTGTGGGCATAAGGGGTTCATGAGGAGATGCCCCGGTCCGCGACGCACGGCACGGCCTGATCCGCCCTGGTCCGAGCGGAGCCGGGCGCACGGCACGGGGGCCGGCGGTGTCCGGAGGGAACGCGCAATGGCGTCCCGCCGGTCCCGGTCGGCCTGGCCTTGACCTCAGGTGTGCTTGAGGCCGGAGGCTCGCAGGTGCGGTGAACCGCCGCACCGAGTCGTCCCGCCTGGGGGTCCCATGTACGCCGTCCGTCTGCACGCCTTCGGCCCGGCCGAAAACCTGGTCCACGAGGAGGTGGCCGATCCGGTCCCGGGTCCGGGTCAGGTGCGGATCGCCGTCGCCGCCGCGGGGGTGCACCTGCTCGACACCGCCCTGCGGGAGGGGCACCAGGGACCGCTGCCCGAGCTGCCCGCCTTGCCGACCGTGCCCGGCCGGGAGGTCGCGGGGGTGGTGGACGCGCTCGGCACCGGTACCGACGGCGGTTGGCTCGGCCGGCGCGTGGTGGCCCACCTGGGGATGGTGCCCGGTGGCTACGCCGAACTCGCGGTCACCGGGACCGAGCGCCTGCACGCGCTGCCGCAGACCCTGGACTTCGCCGCCGCCGTCGCCATGATCGGCACGGGGCGCACGGCGCTGGGCATCGTGCGGTTCGCCGAACCCGGTCCGCGGGACGTGGTGGTCGTACCCGCCGCGGCGGGCGGCATCGGGACACTGCTCGTGCAGTACGCCGGGAACGCCGGGGCGACCGTGATCGGACTGGCGGGCGGCCCGGAGAAGACCGCCCGGGTGCGGGCGAACGGCGCCGACCTCGCCGTCGACTACACGGACCCCGGCTGGCCGGCCGAGGTGCGCGCGTACCTCGGCGGGCGGGCGGCCACGCTCGTCTACGACGGTGTCGGGGGAGACGCCGCCCGGGAAGCCGTCGCCCTGCTCGGGCCCGGCGGCCGGCACCTGGTCTTCGGCTGGTCCGCCGAGGGTATCGACGGAGGCCGGGGCCACTTCGTCGAGGGCGTCTCGCAGTCCGTCCTGGGCCCGGAGATGCTGCGGAGGTCGGGCGGCCTGCGCGCCCTGGAGCTGCGCGCGCTCGACGAGGCCGCCCGGGGCCGGCTGCGCCCCGCGGTCACCCGCTTCCCGCTCGCGGACGCGGCCGCGGCGCACCGGGCGCTGGAGCGGCGCGGCACGATCGGCAAGGTGGTCCTGGAACCGTGAGCCACCGGGCGCCCCGCCGCACCGGCGGCCCGCTACGGCTGTCGCACACGGCGCCTCGTCCGTCACCAGGTGAGCCGCCCCTCGCCGCGCGGGGCGGCATGAGGGGGAGGGGGCCTCGGCCGCCCTCCCCCGTCACGCGGTGTGCCGCCGGATCAGCCCGCGACCGGCTCCGTGGACGCGCTCGTCACCGAACCGCCCTGGTGTCCGGCGCGGTGGGCGATCACCCGCACGGTGATCCTCCTGCCACTCTGGGCCGCCTTCAGCACCAGCGAGGACTTGGTGGCACCGCGCCGGACTCCAGGCGCCGGCCGACGCCTTCAGCGTCCTTCCCACCTTCGTTCCAGGGAGCGGTCGCACACGCGTACGACACGGGTGTGCGGAGGCCTGCGGGGCGCGAGGCGCGTGCGGGGGGCGCGGTGCCCGCCGTTCAGCATCCCCACATCCGCTCTCCCGGCACAGGTCACGCACCGGTCAACCGGCGTCGGGAGAACTGAGGCGGCGGGTCGTGCGCATCCGGCCCGCCGCTCGCCGACCGGCCCGTGACCAGGAGAGAGCCATGACCGGCGTTTCCACCCTCGACCGTCCGCCGCAGCCCGCGGCACCCACCCGCTACACCGTCACCCTAGCCCGCGACGAGGCCGACGTGCGCGCCGCCCAGCGGCTGCGGCACGACGTCTTCGCCGGGGAGATGGGGGCGTTGCTGGCCACCGCCGAGCCGGGCCACGACGTCGACGCCTTCGACGCGTACTGCGACCACCTCCTCGTGCGCGACACGGTGACCGGGCAGGTCGTCGGCACTTACCGGCTGCTGCCCCCGGAGCGGGCCGCGGTCGCCGGCCGGCTCTACTCGGAGGGCGAGTTCGACCTCGGCCGGCTCGACGCGATCCGTCCCGGACTGGTGGAGGTCGGCCGCTCCTGCGTCCACCCCGACCACCGCGACGGTGCCGTCATCGGCCTGATCTGGGCCGGCATAGCCCGGTACATGACCGACCGGGGCCACGAGTGGCTCGCGGGCTGCTGCTCAGTGCCGCTCGCCGACGGCGGCGCCCTCGCCACCGGCACCTGGAGCCGGGTCCGCGCCAAGCACCTGGCGCCGCAGGAGTACCGGGTCCGGCCGCTGCTGCCGTGGGTGCCGAACGCCGAGGCGCCGGCCGGCCGCACCGACCTCCCGGCGCTGCTGCGCGGCTACCTGCGCCTCGGCGCCTGGGTGTGCGGCGAACCCGCGCACGACCCCGACTTCGGCGTTGCCGACCTGTACGTCCTGCTGTCGATGCGCCGGGTCAACCCGCGCTACCTGCGGCACTTCCTCTCCCTCGTCCCGGCCTGATGAGCGTCTGGCTGCCCACCGCGCCCTGCACCCCGGGCGCGTGCGTGGAGCGCTCCCGCACCGTCGTGCCCGTACCGCGTGCCGTGGCGCGGCTCGCGGTGGTCGCGGCGCTGGCGCTGGCCGGGGTCGTGCTCTCCCCGTTCGGCCGGAGGATCCCGGCCGAGTGGGTCAGGCGGTGGTGCCGGATGATCGTCCGGGCCGTCGGGGTCCGGGTCCGGATCACCGGCACCGCCGCACCGGCCGGCGGGCTGCTGCTGGTCGCCAACCACGTGTCGTGGCTGGACATCCCGCTGCTCACCGCCGTACGCCCGGCCCGCATGCTGGCCAAGACCGAGGTACGGCGGTGGCCCGTGGCGGGGGCGCTGGCCGCGCACGGCGGGGCCCTGTTCATCGAGCGGGACCGGCTGCGGGCGCTGCCCGGCACGGTGGCCCGGATCGCCGGTGTCCTGCGCGAGGGCGCCGCGGTGACCGCCTTCCCCGAGGGCAGCACCTGGTGCGGGCGCGCGCACGGCCGGTTCCGCCGGGCCGTCTTCCAGGCGGCGCTCGACGCGGGGGTCCCCGTCCAGCCGGTGTCCCTGCGCTACCGGCGCCTGGACGGCGGCCCCGGCACCGCGGCGGCCTTCGTGGGCGAGGACAACCTGCCGGCCTCGCTGTGGCGGGTGGCCCGGACGCGCGGTCTGGTCGCCGAGGTGGAGGTCCGGCCGGTGATCGCGCCGGGCGCCCACCCCGACCGCCGCGGCCTCGCCCACGCGGCCCAGCCGGTAGCCCCCGAGCCCGCCTGGACCCACGCGGCCCTGGTCGCGAGCGTGCCGACGGCACCGCGGGGCGGGCGCTCACGGACAGGCGCACCCGGAGCCGCCGCGCCGCCCCTCCGCCTCCCGACACCCTGACCGGCCCCAGCCCGGACGCACCACCGAAGCGAACCCGCGCGGCCCGGCGACCGAACCGGCCACCCGGGACCCGGCCGGCGGCGCGGCGGGCCCCTCCGGAGCCGTCCGCCCCCGGCGCGGATCGCCCGGCTTCGCGGGCGCAGGCCCGCGCCGAGCCGGGCCTGCCCGTCCCGCGCGGGCCCGAGCCCTTTCCCGCCGCGCGCCAGGCGGACGCCCCCCCGCCAGTGACTCGGCCGGTTCGGTGGTCAGGGCAGGACGCGGGCCAGGTACGGGGCCGTCGCGCTGTCTTCGGTTCGGGTGATCGTGGCCGGGGGGCCCGCTGCCACGATGCGGCCGCCTCGGTCGCCGCCGCCCGGGCCCAGGTCGATGACCCAGTCCGCGCCCGCGACCACCGTCATGTCGTGTTCGACCACGACGACCGTGTGCCCGGCGTCGACCAGCCCGTGCAGCCGGTCCACCAGGACCTCCACGTCCGCCGGGTGCAGTCCGGTCGTCGGCTCGTCCAGCAGGTAGAGCGTGTGGCCGCGGCGCCCGCGCTGGAGTTCGCTCGCCAGCTTGATCCGCTGGGCCTCCCCGCCGGACAGCTCGGTCGCGGGCTGGCCGAGCCGCAGGTAGCCGAGGCCCACGTCGAGCAGGGTGCCCAGGCTCCGGGCGGCCGCCGGGATGTCCGCGAAGAACTCCGCGGCGGCCTCCACGGTCAGGTCCAGCACCTCGGCGATGCTCCGTCCCCGGTACGAGACCTGGAGCGTCTCGGGGTTGTAGCGGGCGCCCGCGCAGTCCGGGCAGGGCGCGTAGGTGCTGGGCAGGAACAGCAGCTCCACGCTGACGAAGCCCTCGCCCTGGCAGGTCTCGCAGCGCCCCCCGGGCACGTTGAAGGAGAACCGCCCGACCCCGTACCCGCGTGCCCGCGCCTCCTCCGTGCCCGCGAACACCTTCCGTACGACGTCGAACAGGCCCGTGTAGGTGGCCAGGTTGGAGCGGGGGGTGCGTCCGATGGGGCGCTGGTCGACGCGGACCAGGCGCTCCACCCCGAGCACGTCCTCCGTCAGCTCGCCGACGAGCGTGGACTTCCCGGAGCCGGAGACACCGGTGACGGCGGTGAACGCGCCGAGCGGGAAGCGGGCCGTCACCCCGCGCAGGTTGTGCCGGGTCACCGGGCCGACCGTCAGCCAGCCGCGGGGCTCGCGCACCTCACGCGCCGGGCCGGGCGACTCGTCGAAGAGGTACACGGCCGTCGCCGAGTCCTCCACCGAGGCCAGTTCGGCCACCGGCCCGCTGTACAGGACGCGCCCGCCGTGCTCACCCGCGCCCGGCCCCACGTCGACCAGCCAGTCGGCGCCGCGCACCACGTCCAGGTGGTGCTCCACGACGAACACCGAGTTCCCCGCGGTCTTCAGCCGGTCCAGCACGGTCAGCAGCGCCTCGGTGTCCGCCGGGTGCAGTCCGGCGGACGGCTCGTCCAGCACGTAGACCACGCCGAACAGCCCGGAGCGCAACTGGGTGGCGAGCCGCAGCCGCTGCAGCTCGCCCGCCGACAGCGTGGGAGTGGCCCGGTCCAGGCTGAGGTAGCCCAGGCCCAGCTCGACGACCGGCGCGATCCGGGACTTCAGGTCGGCGGTGAGCACCCGGGCGGTCTCGGTGCCGCCGTCCAGGAGCCCCGCCAGGTCGGTCAGCGGCAGCGCGGCCAGTTCGGCGATCGTCCGCCCGCCGAAGGTCACCGCGAGCGCCTCGGGCCGCAGCCGGCTGCCCCGGCAGACCGGGCAGGGCGCGCTGGTCAGGAAGCGTTCCGCCTTCGCCCGCAGGGTGGCCGACCTGGTGTCGGAGAACGTCTTCAGCACGTACCGGCGGGCGCTCGTGTACGTGCCCTGGTACGGCCGCTGGATGCGGTCCGCGTCCCGGACCGGGTGGACGGTGACGACCGGCTGCTCGTCGGTGAAGAGGATCCACTCGCGCTGGGCCGCGGGCAGCTCGCGCCAGGGCCGGTCCACGTCGTACCCGAGCGTGTCCAGGATGTCCCGCAGGTTCTTGCCCTGCCAGGCGCCGGGCCAGGCCGCGACGGCGCCCTCGCGGACGGACAGCGAGGGGTCGGGGACCAGCAGCTCCTCGGTGGTGTCGTGGACCCGGCCGAGGCCGTGGCAGCCCGGGCAGGCGCCGGCCGCCGTGTTCGGCGAGAACGCGTCGGAGTCGAGCCGTCCGGCACCCGGCGGATAGCTGCCGGCGCGCGAGAACAGCATGCGCAGCGAGTTGGAGAGGTTGGTGACCGTGCCCACCGAGGAGCGCGAGGTGGGGGCCGAGCGGCGCTGCTGGAGCGAGACCGCGGGCGGCAGCCCGGTGATCTCGCCGACCTTGGGCGCCCCGACCTGGTGGATCAGCCGGCGCGCGTACGGCGCGACCGATTCGAAGTACCGCCGCTGCGCCTCGGCGTAGACGGTGCCGAACGCCAGGGACGACTTGCCCGACCCGGAGACGCCGGTGAACACCGCCAGCACGTCCCGGGGGATGTCCACGTCGACGCCCTTGAGGTTGTGCTCGCGGGCGCCGCGGACGCGGACGCAGGGGTCGTGGGAGCTGTGCATCCGGGGAACTCTATCCGCCCCGGTGGGCCGCTACTGCGGAGGGTGGCCCCGGTCCTGCGGCCGGGTGCCGAACTCGTCCCTCAGCTTGTCCTGACCGGTGTCGACCTGCGAGCGGTACTTGTTCCCGGTGCGCTCGTCGACGTAGTCGCCGCCCTTGTCGATGCCCTTGTCGGCCATGCCCTCGTGTCCCTTGAGCATGCCCTTGATCTTGTCCATGAAGGACATGGCAGCCCTCCTCGTCGGTTCCAGGCTTGCCTTCCCAGGGTCACCGGCCGGGCCGGGCTCCGCATCTTGATCAGGCCGCCGGGACCGGTGCGAAGAGCGCGGCGAGCCGCCGCAGGCAGTCCAGCAGAGCCGTGCGGTCGTAGGTGCTGGTGGTCACCAGGACCTCGTCGGCGCCGGTCTCCGCCAGCACGGTCTCCAGTTCCCGGGCCACCCGGCCCGCGGCGCCGGCGACGTGCCCGGCGAGGCCCGACTCGTAGAGCTCGCGTTCCCTCGCGGTCATGGCGCGGGCCTCGACGGACTCGGCGGGGGCGAGCGGCGGGAACGTGCCGTGGGTGCGGGAGTGCGCCATCGACCAGGCCTCGGGCACCAGCAGGCGCCGTGCCCCGGCGTCGGTGGCGGCGACGGCGACGGTGCCGGAGACCACGACGTACGGCTCGGCCGCCCAGGGGGAGGGGCGGAACAGGGAGCGGTACTCGTCGATGCCGCGGAGCATCTTCGCGCGGTGGCGCAGGTCACCGATGACCATGGGCAGGCCGGCGCGGGCGGCGATCCGCGCGCCCTCGCCCATGGCCAGCACGAACGGCGGCACCCGCAGCCCCTCCGCCGGCCGCGCGTGCACGCCGGCCGGTGAACCTACCGTGAACCAGTCCAGCAGTTCGCCGAGCCGCGCCGCGAAGTCGTCGGCGTCCCCCTTGTCCCGGCCGAGCGCCTTTCGCACCCCGTCCGTGAAGCCGACGGAGCGGCCGAGCCCCATGTCGACGCGCCCCGGGAACAGCGACTCCAGCACCCCGAACTGCTCGGCGACGACGAGGGGCTGGTGGTTGGGCAGCATGACCCCGCCGGTGCCGACCCGGATGGTGCGGGTGGCCGCGGCGACCGCGGCGGCGAGCACGGTCGGCGCGGAGCCGGCGACGCCGGGCACCCCGTGGTGCTCGGACACCCAGAACCGGTGGTAGCCGAGCGCCTCGGCCTCCCGCGCCAGTGCGACGGTGTCCCGCAGCGCCTCCCCGGGCGGGCGGCCCTCGCGGGTGCGCGAGCGGTCGAGGAGGGAGAACCGGGTCCGGGCGATCACTGAGCTGCTCACCCAGGGTTCAACGCCCTCGCGCGCCGGGGATTCCCGGGCCCGCGGTCCGGCGGGTGCCGGACGGCGGCAGCGGGTGCGGGCCGGCCCCGGCCGGGGGCGACGCGGCCTGGCTAGGGTGGGTCCGTGAACGACAGCACCCGGCGGCCGATCGCCGTGTTCGACCTCGACAACACGCTCGCCGACACCGCCCACCGCCAGCACTTCCTGGAGAGCCGGCCGCGGAACTGGAAGGCGTTCTTCGCCGCCGCGCCCGCGGACCCGCCCCTCGCGGAGGGCGTGGCGCTGGCGGCGCGGACCGCGCGGGAGTGCGAGATCGTCTACCTCACCGGCCGCCCCGAGCGGTGCCGCCGGGACACGCTGGAGTGGCTCGCCGCCCAGGGGCTGCCCGAGGGCCGGGTGCACATGCGGGGCGACGCCGACCGCAGGCCGGCCCGGTTCACCAAGCTGGAGATCCTGCGCCGGCTCGCCGGGACCCGCGAGGTGCGGGTGCTGGTGGACGACGACGAGCTGGTGTGCGACGACGCCGAGCGCGCCGGGTTCACCGTCGTACGGGCCCGCTGGGCCGCCGAGTCCGCCGCGCTGCGGGATGCGCAGGAGCGGGAGGGCCGTACCTGATGGTCCGTCAGAAAGCGGGCCCGGGGGCTCAGTCGCCGTCCTCGATGCGGAAACCCACCTTCATTCCCACCTGGTAGTGCTCGATCCGCCCGTCCTCGATCTGGCCGCGGATCTGGGTCACCTCGAACCAGTCCAGATTGCGCAGGGTCTGGCCCGCGCGGGAGATGCCGTTGCGGATGGCCTGGTCGAGGCCCTCGTGCGAGGTGCCGACGATCTCGGTCACCCGGTAGGTGTGGTTCGACATGCGGGTGCTCCTCTCGTGTCACGCCGTATCCACCGTGCCGTATCCGGGCTCGGTCCGCACGGCGTCACGAAGTACCCTTCGGTAGCGCTTGACCTAAGCATTGGTACATACCAAAATCCCACCACACCCGTACGAGCCAGTGCGCTTCCCCCCACGTCGGGCCCATCCCCCCTGTGCCAGCACCCAGCCAGACAGAACAGGACCCCTCGTGAGACGTCGCCTGCTTGCCCTCATCTGTGTCACCGGCTCCCTCGTCAGCGGCTGCGGGCTGCTTCCCGGCGACACCGAGCGCAAGACCGTCACCGTGTGGCTGATGAAGGACAGCGCCTCCAAGGAGTTCCTCCAGCGTTTCACCGAGGACTTCGAACGCACCCATGACGACCTGCGCCTGGACATCCGCATCCAGGAGTGGACCGGCATCGTGGAGAAGGTCCGCACCGCGCTCAAGGGCCACTCCGGCGACGGCCCGGACGTCATCGAGGTCGGCAACACCCAGGTGCCGCTGTACGCCGACGGCGGCCGGCTCGCGGACCTCACCCTGGAGTCCATGCGGGACTGGGGCAAGGACAAGTGGCTGCCCGGCCTCGCCCAGCCCGGCAAGGACGGCAACAAGCAGTACGGCATCCCCTGGTACGCGGCCAGCCGGGTCGTCATCTACCGCAAGGACCTCTTCGAGCAGGCCGGGATCAGCCGCCCGCCGAGGACCCGCGAGGAGTGGCTCACCGACACCGAGAAGCTCGACTCGGGCGGCAACCAGGGCATCTACCTGGCCGGCCAGGACTGGTACACCCTCTCCGGGTTCATCTGGGAGGAGGGCGGCGAGCTGGCCGAGGAGAAGGACCACGAGTGGCGCGGCGCCCTGGACAGCCCCGAGGCGCTGCGCGGCATGGACTTCTACCGGCGGCTCCAGGCACTGGGCGACGGCCCGGTGAACGCCGACGAGCAGCACCCGCCGCAGGCCGGGATCTTCGCCCGCGGCAAGGTCGCGCAGATCATCGCCGTACCCGGTCTCGTGCAGTCCGTCTTCCAGCAGAACCCGGCCCTCAAGGACAAGCTGGGCTTCTTCCCCGTGCCCGGCCGCACCGCCGGCCGGCCCGGCGCCGTCTTCACCGGCGGCTCCGACCTGGTCGTCCCGCAGAACACCGACGACCAGTTCGCCGCGACCACCGTCGTGGGCGCGCTCACCGGCGCCAAGTGGGACACCGAACTCGCCCGCACCATGAACTACGTGCCCAACAAGACCACGCTGGCGAGCGCGGTCGCGAGTGAGGAGGGGGTCGCCGCCATGGCCGCGGGCGCGGCACACGGACGGGCGACCCCCACCACACCTCAGTGGACCGACGTCGAGGCCGACAACCCGATCAAGCAGTACATGACCCGGGTGCTGGGCGGCGCGGACCCGGCGACCGAGGCGCGCCGCGCCTCGCGGAAGATCACCGAGGCGCTCGTCCCGGACGTCCGCTGAGCCGTCCGGCGGGTCACCGCGCCACGCTCAGCGACAGCGCGAAACGGTCCTGGCCGTCCGTCCACCAGTGGGTCGTCTCCAGGCCGGCGGCGGCGAGTTCGGCGGCCACCCCCTCCCGCCGGAACTTGGCCGACACCTCCGTGCGCAGCTCCTCGCCCGCCGCGAACTCCACGGCCAGGTCCAGGGCGGGCACCTTCACCGTCTGGGCGGTCCGGGAGCGCAGCCGCATCTCGATCCACTCCCGTTCGGCGTCCCACCGGGCCACGTGCTCGAACGCGTCAAGGTCGAAGTCGGCGCCCAGTTCGCGGTTGATCACGGCCAGCACGTTCTTGTTGAACGCGGCCGTCACGCCCGCCGCGTCGTCGTAGGCCCGGACCAGCACCCGCTCGTCCTTGACCAGGTCGGTGCCGAGCAGCAGGGCGTCGCCGGGGGCGAGCAGTGACCGCACGGAGGCGAGGAACCGGGTGCGTTCGCCGGGCAGCAGGTTGCCGATCGTGCCGCCGAGGAACGCCACCAGCCGGGGCCCCGGCGTACCGGGCAGGGTCAGCGGCGCGGTGAAGTCGGCGATCAGGGCGTGCACCTCCAGATCCGGGCGTTCCCCGACGAGGGACCGGCCGGCCTGCACGAGGGCGCTCTCGCTGACGTCCACCGGGACGTAGGCGGCGAGCGAGGTGAGCGCCGTCAGCAGGTGGCGGGTCTTCTCCGAGGAGCCCGAACCCAGTTCCACCAGGGTGCGGGCGCCCCCGGCGGCGGCGATCTCACCGGACCGGGTGGCGAGGATCTCCCGCTCGGCGCGCGTGGGGTAGTACTCGGGCAGTTCGGTGATCCGCTCGAACAGCTCGCTGCCGCGGGCGTCGTAGAACCACTTGGGCGGCAGCCGCTTGGGGGTGGCGGTGAGGCCGTCGCGGACGTCGGCGCGCAGCGCGGCGTCCGTCGCGTCCTCGGGGAGGGTACGGGTGACGTGCAGGGGGCTCAACGGCAGGGCTCCTTCGGGGGTACGTCCGCCGGATCCTCCAGATCCTGAAGCGGGGCGAGCAGCACGCCGGTGCGGCTCGCGGTGAGCACGGTGCGGTCGGGAACCTCCTGCCAGAGCGGGTCGTCGTCGTACGGTTCGGAGGCGACGACCGTGCCCCGGCCGGGTTCCGTGCGGTACCAGAGGGAGTCGCCCCAGGCGGTGGCGGCGATCGTCTCCCCGTCGGTCAGCAGCAGGTTGAGACGGGAGGCGGGCGCGGCCCGCGCCAGCCGGCGCACCGGCCCGCCCAGGGCCGCGTCCGGTGGGTCGCCCCGGCGCAGCCGGTGCAGGACCAGCGCCCAGACGAACGCCGAGTCGTTGCGGGCCTGGAGCGACAGCAGGTCGACCGGCGGCAGCGCGGACACCAGGGGCGCCGCGGAGTCCGGCCAGCCCGCGACCGCGCCGTTGTGGCTGAACAGCCACCGCCCGGCCGCGAACGGCGCCGCCGCGGCCTCGGCGTCCGCCCCCGCGAGGGTCGCGTCCCGGACGGCCGCGAGCACGGCCTCCGAGCGCACCACGCGCGCCAGGTCGGCGAAGGACAGGTCGGCCCAGATCGGCCCGGCCCGCCGGTAGCGGGCCGGCGCCGGGTCCTCCGGCGCGTACCAGCCGACCCCGAAGCCGTCGGCGTTCACCGTGCCGTGCCGCTGCCGGCGCGGCGCCCAGGACTGCCGCACCAGGCTGTGCGGGGGCTCCGTCAGGAGCCGGCCGAGCGGCTCGGCCGGCCCCACGTAGGCGAGGTGACGGCACATCAGACGGTCTCCGAGCGGGCGGTGCGGAACCCGGAGAAGATCTGCCGCCGGATCGGGTAGTCCCAGTTGCGGAACGTGCCCCGGCAGGCCACCGGGTCCACGGCGAAGGAGCCGCCGCGCAGCACCTTGTACTCGGGACCGAAGAACACCTCCGAGTACTCCTTGTACGGGAAGACCCGGAAACCGGGGTACGGCAGGAAGTCGCTCGCCGTCCACTCCCACACGTCCCCGATCAACTGCCGTACCCCGAGCGGCGACTCGCCCGCCGGGTAGCTGCCGGCCGGCGCCGGGCCGAGGTGCCGCTGGCCCAGATTGGCGTGCTCGGGCCCCGGATCGGCGTCGCCCCAGGGGTAGCGCCGGGAGCGGCCGGTGGCCGGGTCGAAGCGGGCCGCCTTCTCCCACTCCGTCTCGGTGGGCAGCCGCCGCCCGGCCCAGCGGGCGTAGGCGTCCGCCTCGTACCAGGACACGTGCAGCACCGGCTCGTCCGGCGGGACCGGCTCGGTGACCCCGAACCGGCGCCGCAGCCACTGGCCGCCGTCCCGCCGCCAGAACAGCGGGGCGGTGACGGCGTGCTGCCTGATGTGCGACCAGCCCTCCGGCGCCCACCAGCGCTCGGTGTCGTAGCCGCCGTCCTCGATGAACGCCTGGTACGCGGCGTTCGTCACCGGTGTCGTGTCGATCCGGAAGGGCTCCACCTCGCGGGTGTGCGCCGGGCGTTCGTTGTCCAGCGCCCAGGGCTCGGTGGAGGTGCCCATGGTGAACGGGCCACCGGGGACCAGGACTTCGGCCGGGCCGGTGAACGGCGGGGCCGGCTCGGGGTCCGGTGCGGTCAGGACCCGCGGTCCCTTCCTGAGCTGATGGGTGATCAGCATGGTCTCGTCGTGCTGCTGTTCGTGCTGGGCGACCATCCCGAAGGCGAAACCGGCCTCGGTGAGCCGGGTGCCCCGGAAGTCCGCCGCCGCCAGCAGGTCCAGCGCCCGGCCGCGCACCTCGGCCGCGTACCGCCGGGCCTCGGCGGGCGCCAGCAGCGGCAGCGAGGGGCGCTCGGCCCGCGGGTGCTCGAAGGCGTCGTACAGGCTGTCTATCTCTGGGCGCATCGCCTCCCGGCCGCCGACCGCCCGGAGCAGCCACAGCTCCTCCTGGTTGCCGATGTGCGCCAGGTCCCACACCAGCGGCGACATCAGCGGCGAGTGCTGGGCGGTGAGGTCGGGCCCGTCGACGCAGTCGGTCAGCAGCGCGGTGCGGTCGCGGGCGGCGGTGAGGGAGGCCACCGCGCGCTCGCGCAGGGTTTCGACGTCCGTCTCGGCGGTCGGGGCGTCGGTCTCCGGGGCGGTCATGTGCGGATGTCCTTCCTCCGGTGAGCGGATGACGGGTCCCCGGCCGGGTGCGCGTGCGGGGCGGGCGGCCGGTCGAGGAGGTCGTCGGCCGGGCAGCGGCCCCGGGAGACGTAGCGGTCCCGGTGGGCCGCGACGGCGTCGACGATCCGGGTGGCGGCGCCGAGCCGGGGCAGCGCCTCCAGGGCCGCCGCGAAGCAGCCGTCGGCGGCGTCGCGCAGCTCCGGGTCGGCCAGTCCGTGCCGGGCCGCGTCGGCCCACAGCGGGTTGTGCGGGGCGGGCAGGTTCCGCGTGCGCTCGGCGAGCGGTTTCACGGTCCGGTAGGCCCGCTCGGCGGCCTCCGGGTCGTCGAACAGCGCCGCCGTCACCGCCAGCGGCACCAGCCAGCCGTCCTCGCCGGGCTGCGCGTCGATCATCCGCAGCTCCAGGTGACCGCGCGGCCGGACCGGCGGGAACAGCGTGGTCAGGTGGTAGTCCAGGTCCGCCCGGGTGGGCGGCCTGGGCGCGTGCGTACGGGTCCACTCCCGGAAGGTGAGCCCCTCGGGCACCTCCCAGGGGGTGTCGTCGCCGCGCACGCACATCACCGGCGAGTCCAGCACGTGCCGGGCCCAGGCGGCCCGGGGCGCACCGTCCAGCGGGGGCCCGCCGGCCCGGCCGGCGCCGATCTCCGTCCACATCAGCTGGCGGGTGGACTGCCAGCCCGTGGGCAGCCGGCCCAGCAGCGGCGAGTTGGCGAACGCGGCCACCAGGACCGCGCCCAGGTGGTGCGCCAGCCACCAGCGGCGCACGTACCCCAGCGGGCCGGGCTCCTCGTGGCCGGCGTCCACGCAGACCTGGACGGAGGCCGAGGTGCACATCATGTGCCGGCCGGCCGGTCCGGTGCGGTCCAGGCAGGTCTCCATGGCGTCGTAACGCGGCTCGTGCAGGAACCTGCGGGGTGTGTGCCACGGGTCGTGGCCGATGCCGGCGAGTCGCAGACCGTCCTCGGCCAGGACGCCCCGGACGGCGTCCAGGTCGGCGGAGACGGTGTCGACGCACTCCATGAGGGAGGCGGCGGGCGGCGAGCTCAGCTCCAGCTGGCCGCCGGGTTCGACGGTGAGCGCCGACGCCAGGGGTACGGTCCGCAACCGGGCGTAGGCCGCTTCGAGTCGTTCGGGGGTGACGGGGAGGTGCGGCAGGTCGGCCGGGTGGACGAGCCACTCCAGCTCGACACCGAGGGTGCGGGGCGGTCCGGTCTTGAAGCAGATGCCCCGGACCAGGGCCTCCACCTCGGCTTCGGTGACGGCGGTGCGGTGTTCCGTACAGTCACCACCGTCGCTGTGCGTATCGGACATGTCTGGGATCCTCCTGAGGTTCCGCCATGCCACCGGTCCCGCGTGTGCGCGGGGCCGGCACTCGCTCCACCCAAGACCCTTCCCCGCATTCGCACAAGGGTGCCCGCCGGGACGTTCCGGGTCCGGAAAATCCGTCCGCCGGCGCGCCCGGGGGCGTCCCCGGGGGGCACGGAAACCACGTTGCACCGCCCCACCAGCATCACCCAGGATGCCCGTATGAGCACGACGGGGGAGACCGCGCGGGACGCGGCCACGGCGCCCACGGGGGTGGCGCCGTGAGCGCGCGCCTGCGCGGGATCGCCGCCGAGACGGAGCGGATCGTGGCCGCGGGCCGGTACCGGGCGCCGGACGGCCGGGAGGTGTCGATCGCCGCGGCGGTGGACGCCGCCCGGACCGGCACCCGGATGTCGGGCCCGGCACCGGTCGCGGTGCCGCCGGCGCCGGCCGCCGGGAGCGGCGCGGTCGTCGAGGTCACCGGTGAGAGCAGCCTGGAGGCGGCGCGCCGGCTGGCCGGCGCACCCGTGGCCGTCCTGAACTTCGCCTCGGCCCGCAACCCGGGCGGCGGCTACCTCAACGGCGCGCAGGCCCAGGAGGAGGCGCTGTGCCGCGCCTCCGCGCTGTACGCGTGCGTGCGGACGGCCCGCGGCTTCTACGACCACCACCGCGCCCACCGCGACCCGTTCTACTCGGACCGGGTGATCCACTCCCCGGCCGTCCCCGTCTTCCGCGACGACCGGGGCCGGCTGCTGCCCGAGCCGTACCTCGCGGGCTTCCTGACGGCCGCCGCCCCCAACGCGGGCGTGGTCCGGCGCACGGCACCCGAGCGCGCCGCGGAGCTGCCCGGAGCCCTCGCCGTCCGGGCGGAGCGGGTGCTGGAGACGGCCGCGGCCCACGGCTACCGGCGACTGGTGCTCGGCGCCTGGGGCTGCGGGGTCTTCGGCAACGACCCGGCGCAGGTAGCCGCCGCCTTCCGCGCGGCGCTCGGACCGGGCGGCCGGTTCGCGCACTCCTTCGGCCACGTGGTGTTCGGCGTGCTCGACCGGACGCCGGGGGCGGTGGTGCGGGAGGCGTTCGCGCGGGCGTTCCCGCAAACACCGGGCGGGCCGGCCCCGGTGGCGGGGGCGGCGCGGGGCGGTCAGGTCCAGCCGTAGCGCTCGTGCAGCCGCCGCCGGACCAGGTCGAAGCGGGTCCGGTCCAGCGCGCACGCCTCCCGGCGCATGCCCTGCGCGTGCAGCCGCAGCACCCGGTCCACGGCCACCCACGAGTCGCGGCCCGAGCGGTCCCAGGGTCCGCTGCCCATCGCCACCCACTCCCGGTCCTCGTCGTGCCGCTTGCTGGAGAGCCGGACGGCGAGGAGGGTGCCGGCCGCCTCCCGGGCCACGACGAGCACCGGACGGTCCTTGCCTTGGCCGTCCTTCTCCTCGAACGGCACCCAGGTCCAGACGACTTCGCCCGGGCCCGGGTCGCCGTCATGAGCGGGGGAGTACTCGGTGCGCACCCGCCCGACGGCGTGCGGGTCCGCCTCGGTGGTGGCGTGCGGGCCGTACCGGCCGGGGACGTCGTCTTCGGTGAACGTGCTCACCCGGGCACCCTGAAGGACCGTACGACGCGCCCCCGCGGCCGGTGTCTCGCGGGGCCGTCAGCGCGGTGCGGCGCCGGGGCCGTCCGGTCCCCCGGCGGGGCGCGTGCCGATCCGCATGCCGGGGCGCCGGCCGTGCACGGTCAGGTAGGTCAGCCCGGCCGCACCGGCTGCGATGCTCCGCGATGCGCCGCGCGGCAGCCAGACCAGGAAGCCCTCGGCGAGCGGTTCCTCCGCCTCCGGTGTGCCCTTGCCGAGCACGCCGTCCCCGGCGACGACCATGACCAGGACGTCCAGGTGCGCCTCGGTGTGGACCGGGACCCGGGCGCCCGGGGCCAGCCGGACCACGTTCGCGTCGAGCTGGCGGCCGCTCTCGGCCAGTTTCCACAGCACCCCGCCCGGCACCGGCGGCGCCCCGGCCAGCGCGCGGGCGTCGCACAGCACGTGCGGCTCCGCCACCGGCCCGCTGCCGGCCGTGAACGGCGATGTCATCCGGTGTTCCCCTCGGCTCACGCGTCGTGTCCCTGCTCACTGCCCGTGGATCCTACGATCACCCCGGGCAGGACGCGTGAGAACCGGCCGCGCGCGGGCCGTGCGGGCCTTCCGCCGGGGGCATGACCCTGCCCCGCGGGCGCGAGGTGCGTTCCTCCCCGCGCTTGCCTGCGAGCGCCTCTCCAGGGCGGGCCGCACACGACCCGCCGCAGCGGCGGTGGAGCGTCACGCGGCCGGGTGGGCCGTGGCCTCCGTCCGTGGTGGCCACCGCTCGTGCCAGCGCAGCTCCGCCTCCAGTTGTGCGGCCAGGGACACGAGGAGCGGTTCGCCGCAGGCCGGGCCGAGCAGTTGCGCGCCGACCGGGAGCCCGCCGGCGGTGAACCCGGCGGGGACGTTCACCGCCGGCCAGCCCAGCACGTTCCACGGCCAGGCGTACGGGCAGGCGGCGATGACGGCGCGGTCCGTGGCCAGCCCGCCGAGCCGGGCGAAGGCGCCGACCGGTGGCGGGGGCGTGGCCGTCGTCGGCGCGAGGACGACGTCGTACGACCGGAAGAACCCGCCGATCCGCCGGTGCAGCACCGCCTCGGCGCGCCGGGCCGCCCGCAGCGGAGCCCCGCCCAGCAGCCGGCCGAGCCTGGCCGCGCCCCGGGTGCGGGGGTCGAGCAGCGCGGGGTCGGGGACCTCGCGGGCCCGGTCGGCGATCCCGGCGGTGGCCCGGGGCAGGAACGCCAGCCCGATCCGCCCGTAGGGCGGGTCGGCCTCCTCGACGGTGTGCCCCGCCGCGGCCAGCTTCCCGGCGAGTGCGACGACCCGGGCGCGGACCTCCGGGTGCAGCCGGGCCGGCACGGCGGTGAACGGCGGCTTCAGGGACAGCGCGATCCGCAGCCGTCCGGGGTCGCGGCCGGCCGCGTCCGCCACCGTGAGCGTGGGCGGCCGGTGCGGGTCCCGGTCGTGGTTGCCGCTCGCCGCGTCCAGTAACAGGGCCGCGTCGGCGACCGTGCGGGCGAGGGGCCCGTGGACCGTGATGCCGTGGAAGGACTCGCCGAGCGGCCAGGTCGAGATCCGCCCGCGCTGCGGCTTGATGCCGATCAGATGGGTCCAGGCGGCCGGGATGCGCACCGAGCCCGCGCCGTCGGAGCCGAGCGCGGCCGGGACCAGTCCGGCGGCGACCGCGGCGGCCGAACCGCCGGAGGAGCCGCCGGGCGTGTGCCCGGTGTGCCAGGGGTTGCGGGTCTCACCGAACGCGGGCCCCTCGGTGAACGGCCACTGCCCCAGCTCGCAGGTGTTGGTCTTGCCGACGATCACCGCGCCGGCCGCGCGCAGCCGCCGTACCGCCTCCCCGTCCGCGGCCACCGGCGGGAAGACCCCGGAACAGCCGAAGGCCGTCGGCTCGCCGGCCACGTCCATGTCGTCCTTCACCGCCACCGGCACCCCCAGCAGCGGGCGCCGGGCGCCGTCGGCCAGCTCCCGGTCGGCGGCGTCCGCTTCCGCGAGGGCGGCCTCGGCGCGGACGGTCCGGAAGGCGTTCAGGACCGGCTGCGTGGCCTCGATCCGGGCCAGGGACCGCTCCACCAGCGCGCGGGAGGTCACCTCCCCGCCGGCCAGGGCGCGTCGGAGCTCCGCGAGCCCCGCGGTTCGGTCGGGCGTCATGGGCGAGCACCTCCGGGAAGCTCCGGGCACGAGGTCTACCGAACGATGGCGTCCGGGTGGGGGCGTGCGCACGGTTCCCGCACCGGCTTGTGCGGGGAGGCGGCGCGGGCACCGGGGCCCTCACTCCGCAAGCAGCCGCCGCAGCCACCCCACCCGGGCCGCGCGGGCCGCGCGGGACAGGGCCGCGTCCGGGGCGAGGGCGTCGAAGCCGTGGCACCCGCCCGGCCAGACGTGGAGTTCGGCCACCCCGCCCGACTGCCAGATGCGGGACGCGTAGCCGGCCACCTCGTCGCGGAACGTCTCGGCGGAGCCGACGTCGAGGAAGGCCGGGGGCAGGCCGGACAGGTCGGTGGCGCGGGCGGGGGCGGCGTAGGGGGAGACCCCGGGGGCGCCGCGGCTGTCGCCGAGCAGGGCCTTCCAGGCGGTCTCGTTCGCGCTGCGGTCCCACACGGCCACCCCGGCCATCTGGCGGCTGGAGAAGGTGTCGTTGCGGTCGTCCAGCATCGGGCTCATCAGCAGTTGGCCGAGGAGGCCCGGTCCCCGCCGGTCGCGGCTGAGCAGGGCGATCGCCGCGCTGAGGCCGCCGCCCGCGCTGGAGCCGGTCACGACGATCCGGTCCGGGTCGCCGCCGATCTCCGGGGCGTGCTCCGCCGTCCAGAGCAGTCCGGCGTAGGCGTCCTCGACCGGCGCCGGGTACGGGTGCTCGGGTGCGAGCCGGTACTCCACCGACACCACGACCGCGTTCAGCTCGCGCGCCCAGGTCAGGGGTTCGGTCACGCCGGCGCGGTTGGTGCCGGCCATCATTCCGCCGCCGTGCGCGTGGTAGAGCACCGGCAGCGACGCCGTGGCGGGCGCGGACGCCGGGCGGCAGATGAGGAGGGGGACATCGGGCGCGTCCTCGGGTCCCGGCACCCTGCGGTCCTCGGTCACGAAACGGCCGTCCACGCTGAGGTCGAGCAGTTCGACGGACGCGTCCCGCCGGGCGGCCGGGAGGTCGGCCAGGGTGAAACCGGGGCCGATCGCGTCCCGGAACTGTTCGAGCGCGGCGGCTAGTTCCCGGTCCAGCGGGGGCGGGTCCAGGTGCATGGCCTCTCCTTCCGTGAGTCGTCCGGCGTCCGGTCGCGCGCCGGGACGGCCCGAGGCCGGGGTGGCGCGGAGCGTGCCGGCCGTGCGGGTCACGCACCGACTACCCCGTCCGGCCCCGCGTGCGACCACCGCTTTCACCGGCGTCCCGGCAGGTCCGCGGGCGGATGAGCCGGTCGCGTCCCGCACCTCGCCCGGGCCGTGCCGCCCGGTCACCCGGGTACCCAGTGCGCGGGGCCCGGCCCACGCGGCGCGGAGACGGACGGACGGCCCCCGCCCGGCCGCCCGAGACCCGCGTGTCGCCGGAGCGGGCGCGGACGCACCGCGGGGGCCGGAGCCCTTGTCGGCTCCGGCCCCCGTCACGGGAGGTGTCCGGCTCAGGCGGCCGCGCCCACGTTGCCGTGCAGACGGGCCACGACCTCGGTCAGCTGCGCGGCGACCTCGGCGTCGTCGACCGGGTGGGTCTCGGCGAAGCGGGTGACGGAGCCGGGGATGGCCAGCTTGATGTCCTCGACGACCTTGCCGCCGGCGATGCCCACGGCCTTGCGGGTGTCGTCCTGGGCCCACACGCCGCCGTACTGGCCGAAGGCGGTGCCGACCACGGCGACGGGCTTGCCGCCGAAGGCGCCGGCGCCGAACGGGCGGGACAGCCAGTCGATGGCGTTCTTCAGCACGGCCGGGATCGTGCCGTTGTACTCGGGGGAGAAGAGGAGGAAGGCGTCGGCGGCCAGGGCGACCTCCCGCAGCTTCACGGCGGCGTCCGGGACGCTGCCCTCCACGTCGAGGTCCTCGTTGTAGAAGGGCACGTCGGCCAGGCCCTCGTACAGCACGACCTCGGCACCCTCCGGGGCGAGCTTGACGGCGGCCTCGGCGAGCTGCCGGTTGTGCGAGCCGGCGCGCAGGCTGCCGACGAGCGCGAGGATGCGAACAGACATGGGGAACTCCAAGGGGGACTGAAAGACGCGGTGGCACGATCCGGACCGGGGTCCGTTTAAATATGTACCACCATAACCGGACCACGGTCCAGTTTTCTTCCCGGGGCTTGACACCGTGTTCATTGCTTTACGCTGTGTTCATGTCCCGCGCCCTGCCGCCCTTTCCCAAGCCCCAGGAGCCTCTGGGGCAACCACGTCTCCTGGAGGTCGGGAAGCCGTCCGACGAGCCCTGCCTGCGCGCCGACGCGGCCCGGAACCGGGCCCGGCTGCTGGAGGCCGCCACCCGGCTGATCGCCGAGCACGGGGTGGCCGGCGTGACGATGGAGGCGGTGGCCGCGGCGGCCGAGGTGGGCAAGGGCACCGTCTTCCGCCGCTTCGGCGACCGCACCGGTCTGCTGATGGCCCTGCTCGACCACTCGGCCCGGCAGCTCCAGGCCGACTTCCTGAGCGGCCCGCCGCCGCTCGGCCCCGGCGCGCCGCCCCTGGAGCGGCTGCGGGCGTTCGGGGTCGCGGTGCTCCACCGCTCCGCCGAGCAGCTCGATCTGCAACTGGCCGCCCAGCCGGAACCGACCCGCCGGTTCGCCCACCCGGCGGCCGGGACGCTGCACACGCACGTCGCGATGCTGCTCCGGCAGATCGTGCCCGGCGCCGACTGCGACCTGCTGGCCCACGCCCTGCTGGCCTCGCTGGACCCGGCGCTGATCCACCACCTGACCCGGCAGTGCGGGACGCCCATGGAGCGGCTGGAGGCCGGCTGGCTCGACCTCGTCGCCCGGATCACGGGCACGCAGCCGCCGGGCTGAGACCGTCGGAGGCGCCGCACTGCGACCGCGGAGGCGTCGCACCGGGACCGCGGAGGCGTCGCACCGGCATCGCCGGGTGGGGCCCGCCCGCACCGGTCCGCCCGGACTTCCGCCGTGGCCCCGCACACCGCCACCGGCCCCGCGGGGCGTCCGCCGCGCAGCGCCCGCCGGCCGTGGGGACGCCGTGTGGTCGAACGATGAACCACATCGCCCCGGCCGCCCCGCGCTCCGGGGCCTCTGCCAAGATGCGGTCTGTCATGGTGCAGATACCGAATACGCCCACGAGTGCGGACGTGGCCCGCCTGGCCGGCGTCTCGCGCGCGACCGTCTCCTACGTCCTCAACAACAGCGCGGTACGCATCAGCGAAGCGACCCGCCGCCGTGTGCACGAGGCCGCCCGGGAACTGGGCTACGTCCCGCACGCCGCCGCCCGCACCCTGCGCGCCGGACACAGCCGCCTGGTCCTGATGCCCGCCCCGGCCGTCCCGGTGGGCCGGCTCTACGGCGGATTCCTCACCGAACTCCAGGGGGCGCTCGGCCGCCTGGACTACACCGTCGTCCAGTACGGCAGCGTGGGCCTCGGCGGCGACGAGGCGGCCCGTGCCTGGGCCGAGCTGCGGCCCGTCGCCGTACTCGTGCCCGGTGCCGGCCTCGGCCCGCAGGGCGTCGCCGTCCTCAAGCGGGCCGGTGCCCGGGCCGTGGTCACCGTCGGCCCCGGCCGCGTCGAGGGCGCGCACGCCCTGCTGATGGACCACGACGCGGTCGGCCGCTGCGCGGGCAGCCACCTGTACGCGCGGGGCCGCCGCCGTATCGGTGTCGTCGTCCCCGAGGAGCCGGGCCTGGCGGACTACGCGCTGCCCCGGCTCGCCGGAGTGCGCGAGGCGCTGCGCGGCACCGGCGCCACCGTCACGGAACTGCCCCTCGCCTACACCGAGGAGGCCGCCGCCGAACTGGCCGCGCGCTGGAGCGGCACCGGCCCGGACGCGGTGTTCGCCTTCAACGACGAGTACGCCATGCTGCTGATGCGCGCCCTCCAGGACGAGGGCCTGCGCATCCCCGAGGACGTCGCCGTGCTCGGCGCCGACGACACCATGCTCGGCAGGCTGCTGCGGCCCCGGCTCAGCACGGTCCGCATCGAGCTGCCCTCGGGCCGCGCCCTCGCCGAACTGGTCGACCGCGCGGTGCGCGACCCCGGCGGCGAACCGGAGGTGCACACCGTCCTCGGGGCCTCGGTGGTGCGGCGCGAGTCCAGCTGAGCCGGTCCCGCGCCCGGCGCCGTGTCGCCGCCGCCTACTCCTGCGGCTGGCCCTGCTGGGCGTCGATGCTCTTGCGGACCTCGTCCATGTCCAGCTTGCGGGCCTGCTCGATCAGGTCCGCGAAGACCGGCGCGGGCAGCGCGCCCGGCTGGGAGAACACGGCCACCTGGTCGCGGACGATCATCAGGGTCGGGATCGACGAGATTCCGAAGGCCGCGGCCAGCTCCGGCTGCGCCTCGGTGTCCACCTTGCCGAACACCAGGTCCGGGTTCTCCTCGGCGGCCTTCTCGTAGACGGGCGCGAACTGCCGGCAGGGCCCGCACCAGGACGCCCAGAAGTCGATGAGAACGAACTCGTTCCCGGAGACCAGCTCGTCGAAGTTCTCCTTGGTCAGCTCCACGGTGCTGCTCATGGCGTGATTCCCTCTTCCTGGTGTGGGGGTGTGCCGACGGCGGAAACACGGCTGCCGGTCCGGCTATTCCACCCGTGCACGCCTGGTGTTCCGCGCGCGTACCCATGTGGCCGACGCACACACCACCCACCAGACTGACCCCATGACGGAAACGGAATCCATCGCGTACGACGTCGTGGTGATCGGGGGCGGGCCGGTGGGGGAGAACGTCGCCGACCGCACGCGCGCGGCAGGTCTCAGCACCGCGGTAGTGGAGGGCGAACTGCTCGGCGGCGAATGCTCGTACTGGGCCTGCATGCCCAGCAAGGCCCTGCTCAGGCCGGTGATGACCCAGGCCGACGCCCGCCGCCTGCCCGGCCTCGCCCAGGCGGTGCGGGGGCCGCTCGACACCCCGGCCGTGTTGGCCCGCCGGGACGACTTCACCTCCCACTGGAAGGACGACGGCCAGGTCGCCTGGCTGGCGGGTACGGGCGCCGACCTGTACCGCGGCCATGGCCGGCTGGCGGGCCCCCGCACGGTCACCGTCACCGGCCCCGACGGCACGGTCACCACCCTCACCGCCCGGCAGGCCGTCGCCGTCTGCACCGGCACCCGTGCCCAACTGCCCGACCTGCCCGGTCTCGCCGCGGTGCGGCCCTGGACCAGCCGCGAGGCGACCAGCGCCGAGGCCGCGCCCGGCCGGCTGATCGTGGTCGGCGGCGGTGTCGTCGCCACGGAGATGGCCACCGCCTGGCAGGCCCTCGGCTCCCGGGTCGTCATGCTGGTCCGCGGCAAGGGCCTGCTGAACCGCATGGAGCCGTTCGCCGGGGAACTGGTCGCCGAGGCCCTCGCCGACGCGGGCGTCGACGTGCGCACCGGCACCTCCGTGGAGTCCGTCACCCGGGAGGACGGCACGGTCGTGGCCGTCACCTCCGCGGGCGACCGGATCGAGGCCGACGAGATCCTCTTCGCCACGGGCCGCGTCCCGCACACCGGCGACCTCGGCCTGGAGAGCGTCGGCCTGGAACCCGGCTCCTGGCTGGACGTCGACGACAGCCTCCGCGTCACCGGCACCGACTGGCTGTACGCGGTCGGCGACGTCAACCACCGGGCGCTCCTCACCCACCAGGGCAAGTACCAGGCCCGCATCGCGGGCGCCGCCATCGCCGCCCGGGCCGCCGGCGACCCCCTACTCGCGGAGCCCTGGGGCGCCCACGCCGCCACCGCCGACCACGAGGCCGTACCCCAGGTCGTCTTCACCGATCCCGAGGCCGCCGCGGTCGGGCTCTCGCTCGCCGAGGCGGAACAGGCCGGCCACCGGGTCCGCGCCGTCGACGTCGAGTTCTCCTCCGTCGCCGGGGCCGCCCTGTACGGCGACGGCTACAAGGGCCGCGCCCGCATGGTGGTGGACCTGGAGGACGAGATCCTGCGCGGGGTCACCTTCGTCGGCCCCGGCGTCGGCGAGCTCATCCACTCGGCCACCGTCGCGGTCGTGGGCCGGGTCCCGCTCGACCGGCTCTGGCACGCCGTCCCCTCGTACCCGACGCTGAGCGAGGTGTGGCTGCGGCTGTTGGAGGCGTACCGGGACAACTGACGGGCGTATCAGGGGAGTTCGAAGCCGAGGGCCTCGGCCGCCGCCTCCGGTGTCGGCCGGCCCCACAGCGCCGCCACGGCCTCGTTCGTCGACAGCGAGCGCAGTTCCGCGCGGTCCAGGTACAGGGTGCCGTCGAGGTGGTCCGTCTCGTGCTGGACGATCCGGGCGGGCCAGCCCGAGAACACCTCGTCCAGCGCGCGGCCCCGCTCGTCCTCGCCGCGCAGCCGCACCTCGGCGTGCCGGGCCACCACCGCCTGCCAGCCCGGCACGCTCAGGCAGCCCTCGTAGAACGCGGCCCGGGCGGGGCCGACCGGCTCGTACGCCGGGTTGACCAGCACCCGGAACGGCTGCGGGACACGGCCCCGGGCGGCCGCCACCTCCTCGGGCACCGGCGCCGGGTCCTCGATCACCGCGATCCTGAGCGCCACCCCGACCTGCGGCGCGGCCAGGCCCACACCGGGGGCCGCGTGCATGGTGACGCGCAGGGCCTCGACGAACCGGGCCAGCAGCGCGGGGCCGAGCTGGCCGTCGTACGGCTCGGTGCCGCGCCGCAGCACGGGCCGGCCGGCCGCGACGATGGGCAGGGGGCCGCCGGCGGCGAGGAGTTCCTCGACCCGCTCGGCGAGCGGTGTGTCATCACGGGGAGGTGCCATCGCGTCAGCATGCCACGCCCGCCCGCCGCCTCCCGCGCCACCGCCCGGCAGCCCTCCTCTCTTCTCCTTTCTTCTTCTTGTGCCTCGCCCGCGGCACGTCTTCTCCTTGTGCCTCGCCCCGCGGCAGGGCGGCGGGGTGAAGTAGCGTGGGGCGACACACCGGCAGGCGCCTCGGAGGCGGGCCGCGGGAGAAGGGGGCGGGGCGATGGCGCGGGAAGACGGCCGGGCCCGGCGGCGCGGCCAGGGCGAACTGGAGGGGCAGGTGCTCGGCGCGCTGCGCGAGGCGGACGGGCCGGTCACCGCGGCCTGGGTGCAGGAACGCCTCGGCGGCGACCTCGCCTACACCACCGTCGTCACCATCCTGACGCGGCTGCTCGCCAAGGACGTCGTCGCCCGGGAACGGCAGGGCCGGTCCTTCGTGTGGACGCCGACGGCCGACGTGGCCCGGCTGGCCGCCCTGCGCATGCGCCGCCTGCTGGACGGGGAACGGGACCGCGAGGCGGTCCTGGCCAGCTTCGTGACCGCGCTGCCGCCGGGCGACGAACAGGTGCTGCGGGCCCTGCTCGACACCCCGGACACGGACCCCGGCGGTACGGCGGGCTGACGGCACATGGGACTCTTCGTCTTCCTGCCGCTGGTGCTGCCGCTGTCCGCGTGGCCGGTCGCGCGGCTCGCCGAGACACGGCTGCACCCGCGCACCGCGACCCGGCTGCTGACCGCGGTCGCCGTCGTCATGGCCGTGTGCAGCACCCTGTGCCTGGCCCTGCTCATGGTGGTCGGCACCGCGCAACTGCCCGGTAACCCGCTGCCGGACCGCTGGTCCGACCCCGAGGTGCGGGCCGCCGTACCGTACGACGAGGTGGCCGGGCGGGTCGCCATCCCCGCGCTCGCCGTGGTCGCCGCCGCCTGCGCCCGCACCCTGTGGCGGCACCACCGGGTCACCCGGGGCGTCCGCCGGGCCCTGGCCGGGATCCCGGCGCCCACGGTGGCGGTCCTGCCCGACAGCACGCCGTACGCGTACGCGCTGCCCGGCGGCCGGGGCCGGATCGTCGTCACCACGGCACTGCTGGCCGGTCTCGCCCCCGCCGAGCGGCGCGCCCTGTTCGCGCACGAGCGCGCCCACCTGGCCGCCCGGCACCACCGCCACCTGCTCGCCGCGCACCTGGCCGCCCGCGCCAACCCCTTCCTGCGCCCGCTGCGCACCGCCGTCGTCTACACCGCCGAGCGGTGGGCGGACGAGGAGGCGGCCCGCGCGGTGGGCGACCGGCCCACCGTCGCCCGCGCCATCGGCAAGGCGGCCCTGCTGTCCCCGAGCACTCCGGTGCCGACCCTCGCCGCGCTGGCCGCGACCGGTCCGGTCCCGCGCCGGGTGGCCGCCCTGCTCGGCCCCGCGCCGGTGGCGCGCACCTGGCCGCCGGCGTTCACCTCCGTCGGCCTGGCCGCGTGGGGCGCCGCCGCGGGGGCGGTGGTGTCCGCGATGTCGTCGGCGAACTCGGCCGTCACCCTGTTCCTCGTCCTGCACGCGGCGACCCCGCTGTGAACCCGGGGGCCTGACACGCGTCCGGCCCGGCCCCCGCACGGGGAACCGGGCCGGACGGCCGCCGTCTCACTCCTCCGGGAAGTCACCCGCGAGCGCCGAGGCGATCCGCAGGTGCCGCTCCGCCTCCTCGTGCCGGGCCTGCCGTTCGAGGGTGCGGCCCAGCATCAGCCGGGCGTAGTGCTCCACGGGGTCCCGCTCCACGATGGTCCGCAGCTCGGCCTCGGCGCGGCGGAGCTGGGCCGAGTGGTAGTAGGCACGGGCCAGCAGCAGCCGGGGTCCGGTCTGCTCCGGCACCTCCTCGACCAGCCGGGACAGCACCCGGGCCGCACCCGCGTAGTCCTTCGCGTCGAAATACGACCGCGCGCGCTCCCATCGGTCGGCGGGGGTGCCGTGGTCGTAGTACATGGTCTCCACTCGCGTCTCCACTGGTGACCTCCTTCGCGGGCCACAACCACGACCAGTAGTTCAATATTCCACTACTTGTGGAGGCTGTCGCCCGGCGCTGCCCGGGCCGCGGTCCGCGGCGGCCCGCACCCCGTCCCGGGCCGTGCGGCGCGCGGGGCGCCAGGTGGCCACCAGCGCAGCCGCCAGGAGGAGTTCGGCGATGTCGCCGCCGTAGTACATGATCTCCGCGCCGCCCTGCACCTGGGCGACGGGAGCGTGCACGTCCACCCGGAAGCCGCCGTACAGCAACTGCGCCGTGACCGCGTGCACCGCGATGGCGCACCCCAGGCAGACCAGCCGGGCCCGGACCCCGGGCCGGCCGGGCGCGGGGTCGGGGCCGGCGACGGAGTGCGCGAACAGGCACCCCGACAGCAGGAAGTGCGCGTGCAGCAGCCAGTGTCCGGCGGGATGGGCCGCGGCGCTCTCGTAGAGCGGCGTGAAGTACAGCACCGGCAGGCTCCCGGCGGACAGCACCAGGGCGGTCACCGGGTGCGCGAGCAGCCGGGCCGGGCCGCTGTGCAGCACGGCGGTGAGCCGCCGGGCGCGGGAGGCGGGCAGGGCGCGCAGCAGGAGGGTGACCGGGGCGCCGAGCACGAGGGCGAGCGGGGCGTACATCCCGATGAGCATGTGCTGCGCCATGTGGCCGCGGAAGTCGTGGTGCGCGAGGGTCGCCACCGGGGGCAGCAGCGCCACCGCCAGCAGGGCGAGGCCCGCGCAGAAGGAGACGGTCCGCCACGGGCGCGGTGCCCGCGCCGGATTCCGGCGGCGCGCCCCGCGCTCCAGCAGCAGCCGGGCCGCCGCGCAGGCCAGCAGGAGCAGGGCCGGCAGCACGAACTCCGCCGCGCCCCCGCCCGCCTGGTGCGGGGCGTGCGTCATGGGGTGGTCCATCACACGGGCCGCCCGTCCCGTCCGGCGCCGGGCGCCACCGGGTCGAACGCCCGCCCGCCGCGCCGGAGCAGGTGGCCGCTGGCCAGCAGCAGGACGCCGAGGACCAGGAAGCCCATGTCCCACCAGAGCCGGTACGGGCCGCCGTGCACATGGTGGATGCCCAGGATCTGGTGGTCGAGCAGGCCCTCCACCAGGTTGAACAGGCCCCAGCCGACCAGGATCCACCCCCACAGCACCCGCGACGCCCACACCCGCCGCCGGCCCGTGGTCACCCGGGCGTACAGGACGGCGAGCCCGATCAGGACCGCCAGCCAGCAGACGGTGTGGAAGACGCCGTCCCACACGGTGTTCATCCGCAGCCCGGAGACGGTGTCCGGGTCGTAGTACCGGACCCCGATGCGGTCGTGGTCGGTGCCGGTGAGCATGTGGTGCCACTGGAGGAGCTGGTGCAGGAGGATGCCGTCGACGAATCCGCCGAGCCCCACCCCCAACAGGATTCCCGGCAGTTGCAGGCTCGCGGGTGCGGCGCCGGCCTCGGCGCCTCGTACGGTGGTCGCCATCGCTCCTCGTCTCGGTCGGTTCCGGATCGATCGGTTCCGGCAGCGGGTGCCCTACCGAGAGCTACCAGTTCCCCGGCTCCGCCGCTGCGGCACACTCGGCCATCCGCGGGGCGCGGCACGGCCCCGCCCGGCGCGCGGGCCCGCCTCTCTTACCGGCAAAAGACTGAAAAGCCATAACTTGATTGGTTTCACACGCGTTTCACCGGGTGCGGGCGAGTGCCCGCGACCGTGTATTTGAAGGGCAGGGAACCCCATGAAACGGGCTACCCGAAACAGTGTGATCGCCATCGCCGCCGCCTCCGGCGCGATGGCAGTCGCGGGGCCGGTGCACGCCGACTCCGCCGCGACCGGTACCGCGGGCGGCTCGCCCGGGTTGCTTTCCGGCAACGGCGTCCAGTTGCCGGTGCACATCCCGGTGAACGCGTGCGGGAACACCGTGAACGTGGTCGGTCTGCTCAACCCGGCGTTCGGCAACGGCTGCGCCAACACGGGCGGCGGCGCCGGGCGGTCCGGCGGCGGGGCCGAGGCGGTGGGCGCCGCGCAGAACTCACCGGGCGTCGTCTCCGGCAACGTCGTCCAGTTGCCGGTGGATCTGCCCGCGAACGTCAGCGGCAACAGCGTCGACGTGGTGGGCGTGGCCAACCCCGTCTTCGGCAACACGTCCGTGAACACGTCGCACGGGCGTTCCGACGCGCCGGTTCCGGCGCCCACGCCGCAGCGCCCGTCGTCCCGGCCGCCGGCGTCGCCGGAGTCGCCGGCGCCCGAGCCGCCCGCGCGGGTCGTGCCGCCGGCGCACCACGACACGCCCGCGACCCGGCCGCAGCCGGAGCCGGTGCCGGTGCCGTCCGTCGTGCCGCCGCGGACGACCGGCACGCTCGCCCGGACCGGAGCGGACGGCACCTGGGTGGCGGCCGCCGCGGGCGCGGCGTCGCTGCTGGCTGGAACGGTGCTGTACCGGCGCTTCCGCACCCGGCCGGCCGGCCCGCGGGGCTGACCCGGGGCGGCGCGGGGGCGGCCCGGCCGGGCGGGACCCGACGGGACCCCACCGGCCGGGCCGCGCGCCCGGGAGGCCGTGCCCACCGTCCGGTGGACAGCGGATGGTCCAGCGGCCGGGCGGGTGGCGTCCGGGGCGCGTCCCGAGCCGTTCCCGTACGTCACGACGGCGCGGGACGGCTCCGCGGGGCCGGGCGCCCGGGTCGCGGACAGCGGCGCCGGCGCCCGGCCCCGCGCCGCGTGCTCCGACGCCATGTGCTCCGACGTCATGTGGGGCCGGGCCGCCCGGCCCGGCCCCACACGGCGTCACCAGACGACCGGCAGGCGCACGGGGAAGCGGCGGATGGTCCCGGCGTCCCACTCGACGTCCTCGGGCGCGACGGCGAGGCGCAGCTCCGGGAAGCGGGTCAGCAGGCCGGTGACCGCGCTGTCCAGCTCGGCCCGGGCGAGCGGCGCGGCGAGGCAGTGGTGCCCGCCCCAGCCGAACGTCATGTGCGGGCGCACCGGCCGTTCGAGGTCGAGCGTGTGCGGATCGGGGAAGACGGCCGGGTCGCGGTTGGCCGCGAGGTAGGACACGTGCACGTAATCGCCGGCGCGGATCGCGGTGCCCTCGATCTCCGCGTCCTCCAGCGCGATCCGCGGGATGCCCACGCCCTTGCGGAACGGGATGAACCGCAGCAGCTCCTCCAGCGCGCCGGGGAGCCGGCCGGGGTCGCGGGCCAGCGCGGCGCAGTCCTCGGGCCGGGTCAGCAGCAGGTAGGCGATGTTGCTGATCTGGCAGGTCGCGGTGTCGTTGCCGCTGAGGATGAGCGTCACGGCCAGCACCGCCAGCTCGTCGTCGCTCAGCGGCTCCTCACCCTCCGGGACCGGGGCGTGGGCCATCGTGCTGAGCAGGTCCTCACCCGGGGTGGCGCGCCGGTCCGGGATCAGCTTGGCGAAGTACGACCGCAGTTCCGCCTTGGCGTCGGCCGCGTCCTTCCGGGTCTCCGGCGAGGTGGCCAGGAGCCGCATGGTGAGCGTGCGCAGATGGTCCCGGTCGGCCTCGGGGACCGCGAGCAGCTCGCAGATCGTCAGGTGGGGCACCGGCACCGAGAGGTGGGTCACCAGGTCCGCGGGCGGCCCCGCCTCGGCCATCTCCGTCAGCAGCCCGGCCACCACCCGGTCCACCGCCGGCCGCATGGCCGCCACGCGCTCCCGGGTGAACGCCTGGGCCGCCACGTGCCGCAGCCGGGTGGCGTGCGGCGGGTCCGTCACGTTGATCGACTCCGGGGACACGATGGGCTCAGGCGTCATCCTCGGGTAGTCCCGGCCGACGATCGCCGCCCGGCTGAACCGAGGGTCGCACGTCACCTGACGCACGCCGGCGAAGCTGGTCACCAGCCACGCCTCGGCCTCGCCGTAGGGCAACCGGATCCGGCTGACCGGACCGTCCTGCGCCAGCGAGGCCAGCGAGGGGTCGTAGTCCAGCGCGTCGGCGAAGTCGAAGGGGCATACGGGCACTGCCGGGTCCTGGAACGACATACAGCCTCCTCGGTGCGCAGCGTCGTTACGGCCCGCATGGGCCGGCGTGGTCCCAAGCAGCCGTGGTGGTCGGGGCGACGGGGGACGGCACCGGACGACGCCGCCCGGACGCCCGTCACCCACCGGGCCGAAGACGCCGCCGGACGGATCCCGGCCGAGCCGGCCGACCCGGTCCGGGGCCGTGCGGCGTCACCTCGCCCCGCACCTCGTTCACTATGCGGTACACCGGCCGCGCGCGCAGCGCGGCGGCCGGTGCGGCGAACCGGCGCCCGGAGCACGCGCCGGGGCGCGCGGGCGGCACGTCCGCCCGGGCGCGGTCCGCCGCCGTTGCGGCGTTCGGGTGAGCGGGGCGGGGCCGGTGACGCGGGACCGGCCGTACGGCACGGCTACTAGAATGTTCAAGAGTTGCGCGGGAAGGGGCGGATGTGTCCGCACGAGGGGCGGCGTTCGGGGCACTGCTGCGGGAACTGCGGCTGGCGCGGTCGCTGACCATCGAGGCCCTGGCGGAGGCGTCCGGGGTCAGCGTGCGCGGCATCGGCGACCTGGAGCGCGGCCGGCGGGCCGCCCCGCAGCGGCGGACGGTGGCCGCGCTCGCGGACGGGCTCGGCCTCGGCGACACCGAGCGGGAGGACCTGCTCGCCGCCGCCCGGACCGGACGCACCCCCGCCTACAGTCCCGTCGGCGTACGTTCCTTCCCGCGCGGCATCGACGACTTCGTCGGCCGCGCGGACGCGCTGACCGTCCTGGAGGACCTCGCCGGGCCGCCCGGAGCGGACGGTACCGGGGACCGCGCGCCCGGGGCGGCGGCCGGCTCCGGCGAGGCGCCGCCCGTCGTCGTCGTGCACGGAGCCCCCGGCACGGGCAAGACCACCCTCGCCCTGCGCGCAGCCCGCCGCCTCGCCGGGCGCTTCCCGGACGGCCAGTTCCTGGTGGACCTGCGGGGGACCGGGGACAGCCCGCCGGAGCCCTCGGAGCTGATGGTCCGGGTGCTCAAGGCCCTCGGCGTGCCCGACCGCGACCTGGCGAAGGCCGGACCGCAGTCGCACCCCGCCGTCTACCGGCAGGTCCTCGCCGACCGCCGCTGCCTGCTGGTGCTGGACGACGCCCGCGACGAGGCGCAGGTACGCCCCCTGCTGCCCGGCTCGGGCGGCACGCTGGTGCTGGTGACGAGCCGTCGCGTGCTCACCGGACTGGAGGGCGTGCACCGGCTGCCGCTCGGCCGGCTCGGGTCCGCCGAGTCCGCCGCGCTGCTTGCCTCCCTCGTCGGGTCGGAACGCGCGACGGCCGAACCGGAGGCCCTCGCCGAGGTCGCCCGGCTCTGCGCACACCTCCCGCTGGCCCTGCGGGTGGCGGGCAACTGGCTCGCGACCCGCACCGGCTGGAGCGTGCGCCGGCTCGCCGACCGGCTGGCCCGCGAGGAACGGCGCCTGGACGCGCTGTCCGCCGGGGACGTGCGGGTGGCGGGCGCCTTCGACCTGTCCTACCGGCAGCTCACGCCGACGGCCGCCCGCCTGTACCGGCGGCTGTCCCTGGTCCCCGGCCCGGACGTCGGCGCCGCCTGCGCCGCCCGGCTCACCGGGCAGGAACTCCACGACGCCGAGGACACCCTGGAGGAACTCGTCGAGGCGGGCCTGCTCGGCTCCGCCGGGGACCGCTACCGGCTGCACGACCTGCTCGCCCTGTACTGCCGGGGCCGCCTGGCCGCCGAGGAGAGTGCCGAGGACGTCGAACGGGCCCGCCGGTCCGTGTACGGCTGGCTGCTGGAGACGGCCGTCGTGGCCGGCCGGTGGTACGAACCCGACCACGGGGCCCCGCCCGCCTCCTGGCGCGGCACGGTGGACCTGACCAGCGCGGACAGGGCCCGCGAGTGGCTCCAGGCCGAGGCCGCCAACTGGCTGGCCGCCCTGCGGGCCGCGGCGGCGGACGGCGCGCACGCCACCGTCGTCGAGGTGGCCGAGGCCCTCCACTGGTTCTCCGACCAGTGGATCTTCTGGGGGCACTGGCCGGAGGTCTTCGGCACCGCCGCCCGGTCCGCCGCGGCGCTCGGCGACCCGCTGCTCGAAGCGACCCAGCTCAACTACCACGCCTGGGCCGTGCTGCTGTGCGAGGGCAGGCCCCGCGACAGCCTCGCCCACTCCGCCCGCGCGCTCGCCGCGGCCCGGCGGGCCGGCGACCTCACGCAGCAGGCCTGGGCCCACCAGTACGCCGGCTGGGCGCACCGGCTGCTGGGCGAGTACGGCCCGGCGGGCGAGCACATCACCGAGGCCGTCGCCCTGTTCCGGGCGAGCGGGGACCTGCACGGCATGCTCCAGGCCATGCTGGGGCGCGCGCTGGAACTGCGGGGCACCGGACACGACCTGGAGGCGATCGAGGTCAACCGGGAGACCCTGGCCCGGCTGGACGAGGCGGGTGACCGCGTCGAACCGCACATCGCCGCCTTCGCCCGCGCCAGCGCGACGGCGGGGATCGGGCTCAGCCTCGGCCGGCTGGGGCGCTGGGACGAGGCGCTGGACAGCCTGCGGACCGCGGTGGACCTGTGCCAGGCGGACGGCAACATCGCCCTGGAGAGCCGCTACCTCACCTCGCTCGGCGACATCCTGCTGCGCACCGGACGCGTCGACGAGGCGCGCGAGATGTTCACGCGGTGCGTTGCCCTCGGCCCCGGCGCGGACCCCGCACGGGTCGCCCTGGCCCGCGCCCGACTCGCCGACCAGCCCCCGCCGTAACCCCCACCGTCCTGCCCGGCAACCGGCCCGGCACCACCCCCGCGCCCGCACGGCCCGGGCCACTCACCCGCGCCCGGGCCCGGCCCGGCGACAGCGGTCGCCGGCCCCCGGCGCCGCGGCCACCCCCGTACCGCACCCACAGCGGCACGCCCGCACGACACGCCCCCCGCTTGCCGCGCCCGTACCGAACCCCAGCGGCACGCCTCCCCTTGCCGCGCCCGAGAAGCATCCCGGCGCCGGGGCCGTCGTAGGCGCCCCCGCCGGCTTCCGCCCCCTCTGCGGTTCGGGGCAGGCGGCTCACCGGGGTGCCGGGGCGGGGGAGCGGTCGGGGCGGGGTGTCTCCAGTTCGCGCCATTCCCGCGGGGAGAGCCCGTAGGCGGCGCGGAACACGCGGCTGAAGTGCGCGGCGTTGACGAATCCCCAGCGCTGGGCCACCGCGGAGACGGCGGGGGTCACCCGGCCCCGGCGGGCCAGCTCCCGCCCGCACTCCTCCAGCCGCCGCCGCTGGACGAGCCGGCCGACGGTGGTGTCCTCGCCCTCGAACAGCCGGTGCAGGTAGCGCACGGAGATGTGGTGGGCCCGGGCGATGGAGTCGGGGGAGAGGGAGGGATCGCCGAGATGCCGGTCGATGTGGGCGCGAATGCTGCGCACGAGGTGGTCACGGGCCGCGTCCGGGGCCGCGCCGGCCGACTGGGCCCGGTCGGCGACCAGCGTGGCGAACAGGTCGACGACGTGTCCGGCCAGGCGGTCCGCGACGGCCGGCCGGTAGGTGGGGGCCGAGGCGGCCAGCGTGGCCAGGAAGGGCAGCAGCACCGCGCCGAACCCGTGCCCGGTGCCGATGGCGGTGCCCGCGACCAGCTTGAGGTCGCCGTCCGCGACGCCCAGCACGTGGCGCGGCAGCAGGAAGACATGCGCGGTGAACCGCCCGGGATGCACGAAGGAGTACGGCCGGGCCGTGTCGTGGAGCACCAGGTCGCCCGGTCCCGCCTCGGTCCGCCGGCCGTCCTGGACGAAGGCCGCCGTGCCCGCCACCTGGAGAGCGAACGCGAGGAGGTCACCGGGCGACCGCTCGATCAGCGCCGGGGTGCGGCTGATCCGCTGGGCGTCGGCCTCCATGCGGGTGACCCGGAGGTACCCGAGGCGGTCGGTGGCGATCGTGCCGGTGAACGGTGCACCGGCGCGCGGGGCGACGGCGACCGGTACGAGCGCCCTGCCCACCGCGTCGCGCCAGAAGGCGACCCGCTCGTGCTCCGGTACCGCGTCGGTCGTCATCACCGAGCTCAACTGGTCCTCCCCTGGCCGAAGTGTCAGCGGGCGCCGCAACCGGGCGGCCCGCGGGGCGGACGGACCACGCCCCTCCCGGACGGCGGCGGCCGGCCGCGCCGCCGGAACCCGGTCCCGCCACACGCACCAGCCAAGCAGCCGGCCACCGTCACCACCAGGAAGAAAGCAGGCACAAACGGCCGCCGCGATGCCCCACGGCGCACGGCTCGTGCCCCTGCCCGCAGGGAACGCCGGACGGTCCGTCCCGCGCTCCCGGCCGGCCCCAGGCTGGGGGAGGCGGCCTCCCGCGAAGGAGGTCCGCCACGGGCCGCACCGGCCCCGGACCACCGTCACGACGAGCCACGACCAGGGAACCCCATGAGCCTGACGCCCCCGGCCCCCGCACCCGGCGGCCCGGCCCGCGCGGCCGCGCGCGGCGGCGACGCCGGCCGGCCCCCGCACCCCGGACTGATCCTGGCGAGCGCACCGCCGTCCGCGCTGCCGCGGTCCTTCCTGCCCGCCCGGGTCCGCGCCGCCGCCCGCTTCACCGGCCCGGCGCAGGTCCGCACGCTCGGCCCGCTGCGGGTGAGCACCTACACCGGGACGGCCCGGTCCTTCGTCCGCTGCGACGACGCCGCCGCCGAGCCGCACCTGACGCTGGGCGTGCACTCCTTCGGCAGGGCGACCCTGCTCCGGGAGGACGGCACCGCGGCCTGCGGCCCGGACGACATCCTCGTCCGCGACGCGGCGACGCCCTTCGTGCTGCACGAGGCGGAGGACTTCGAACTGCACCTGGTGCGCGTGCCCCGGGCCGCCCTCACCCTCACCGACCGGCAGGTCCGTCTCCTCGCCGCCCGGGCCCCCTTCTCCGACGGCCCGGTCGCGCCCCTGCTCGGCCCCCTGCTGCGGCGGTTCGCCGGGACCCTGCCCGCCTACCCGCCGCGGACGGCGCTGCGGCTGGCCACGACGATCGCCGGGTTCGTCGGCTCACTCGCCGCGGAGGAGACCGAACCCCCGGCCGGGACGACCCCGGAGCAGCAGGAGCTGATCCGGCGGGTGCGCGCGTACGTCGACGCCCGCCTGTGGGACCGGAACCTGACGCCCGCCACCGTCGCCGACGCCCAGCACATCTCGGTCCGCTACCTCCACAAACTCTTCCAGGGGCAGGGCCGCACGGTCGGCCGGTGGATCCAGCAGCGCCGGCTGGAGGAGGCCCGGCGCGAACTGGCCCGGCCCGGCGCGGGCGACCTGGCCGTGTCCGCGGTGGCCAAGCGCTGGGGCTTCGCCAACGCCACCCACTTCAGCCGCAGTTTCCGCGCCGCGTACGGCATGTCGCCCAGCGACTGGCGCAACCGTACCCGCCCCTCCCCGGACCCGGCCGGCACTCTCTGACCGGTCGGACCGTGCAGGCAGGGGCAAGAACCGGTGCACAGACACCTCCCGCACCGCGTGTCCCGCGCCCTACTCTGGTCACCCCCGCCGGCGGGGCCGTCTCCGGCGCCCCGCACCCGCCCGCGGGGGTGACCGCAGCTCGTCCGACGAACCGTTCCCCGCGCAGGAGTTCACGTGCAAGACGACGTCCCGGCTCCGCGGACCGCGCCCGTGCTGGAGCGGCTGGCCCGTGCCTTCGTCGACACGTACACCCTGCCCGACACCACGGCCACCGGCCCGCACACGCCCGCCGCCCGGGCACGGGTGACGTCCCTGTGGACCGGAGGCGGCCGCGACGAGCCCGACGTGGAGGAGGAGTGGCTGGCGCTGCCGGGACACGGCGGCAACCGGATCCGGGTGCGCATCCTGCGCCCCGCCGGCAGCGACGAGGCCCTGCCGGTCGTGCTCTACCTGCACGGTCTGGGCTGGATGCTGACCGACGCCTACGCGCACCGGAGCCTGGTCAACGACCTCGTGCTGGGCGCCGACGCCGCCGTCGTCGTCCCGGAGTACGAGGGGCCGGACGACGCCCGCCACCCGGGGGCCGTCGAGCGGGCGTACACGGTCGCCCGGTGGATCGCCGCGCACGGCCGGGAATGCCGGCTGGACGGGGACCGGATGGCCGTCGTCGGGGCCAGCGCGGGCGCCCAGCAGGCCGCCGCGCTCACCCTGGTGGCACGGGAACGCGGCGGCCCGGGCTTCCGGCACCAGGTGCTGCTGTGCCCTGTGACCGACGCGGCCATGGACACGCCCTCCTACCACCAGTTCGCCGAGGGCTACTTCCTGAGCAGCGCCGCCATGCGGGACTACTGGCAGCGGTACGCCCCCGACCCGCGGACCCGCGCGCACGCGTCCGTCTCCCCGCTGCGCGCCCCCGCCCGCCGCCTGCGGGGCCTGCCCCCGGCGCTCGTCCTCACCGCGGAGGCGGACGTGCTGCGAGACGAGGGCGAGGCGTACGCCGCACTGCTGCGGGAGGCGGACGTGCCCGTCGTGTCGCTCCGCTACCACGGCACGATCCACGCCTTCGTCCTCTTCGACATGCTCCGCCGCACCGACGCCTCCCGGGCCGCCCGGATCCAGGTGACGGACACCCTGCACACCGCCCTGCACCTCGCCTGACCGGCCGGCGGGCCCCCGCTCAGCCGGCCGCGCCCGCCGCCTCCTTGCTCTGCCTGCGCCGCCACTCGCTCGGCGCCGTCCCGTAGGCCGCCTGGAAGCGACGGCTGAAGTGGCTCGGGCTGCTGAACCCGCAGCGGGCGGCGACCGCCGCCACGGTGAGCCGGCCGTACCGGGAGGAGGCCAGCATCTCCCGTGCCTTGACGAGGCGTTCGGCGATGAGCCACTGCTCCAGGCTGATCCCCGCGTCACTGAGCAGCACGTAGAGCCGGCGCACGGAGATCGCGTGCTCCGCCGCCATCCGCTCCGGCGTCAGCGCCGGGTCGGCGAGGTGCCGCCGGGCGTAGGCCATGATCCGGGTCAGCAGGGTGTCGTCCATGACGGACCTGACCGCGGCGGACTCCTCGGTGTGCGCCGCCGACAGCAGCAGCGCGCGGACCAGATCGGCGGTCGCCGAGGCCACGCCCGGCGCCCCCGGGTCCGCGGCCAGCCGGTCCGGGTCCCGCCACAGGCCGCGCAGGTGGGTCAGGACCAGGTCGTGCAGCGGACTGGCGCGCAGTCGTCCGGCCGCCCGCACCACGACGTCCACCGGCAGGCCGAGCCGATTCATGTCGAACATCACCGACTGGGACGCCCCGTCACCGGACCAGCCGTACACCCGCGACGACAACTCGTGGAAGACGCAGATGTCGTCGAACCCCAGCAGCCGCCAGCTCCCGGCCACCTCGGCCCGGTGGACGCCCTCGGGCTGCAGCGAGACGGAGACCACGGGCGCGTCGCGGTGGTGCCGCACGTGCCGTGGCGTGCGCCGCACCTCGAAGCCGGAGTTGCGGGTGGAGAACAGGGGCAGCCCGCCCACCTGCCACATCTCCATGCGGGCGTGGATCCCCGAGGCGGGTTCCTCGTGCGCCACGTCGTTGGGGACCAGCGAATCCGTGAGCGCGTGGTGGAACGCGTCCGCCCGGTCACGTGGCGCCACGGTGGCGAGATCGAGAAGCAGCACACCATCCCCCGGGGTCGTCGATGCCGGACAGTATGCCCGGCCGGTGCCAGCCGCCCACGGTGTCCGATCTCACGCCGGACCGGCCCGGGGCCGCGGCACGAGGGGCCGCGCACGATCGGTTCGCTCTCGGGCAAGGAACCGTGCGCGCACAGGCGCGAGAGGGGTGCGGCGCCTCACTATGCTCGGCCGTCCGGGAGCCCCGTGCCCGCCGACCGCGCGGGCGCGCACGGACCACGGCCCGGGCACGGACAGTCAACCCGCCCCGCCCGCCGGCCCCTAACGTCTCGTCCGGACCGCGGTCCCGCGGTCCCGCGGCGCCCCGTCCCGCACTGTCCCGTGTCCCGTCCCGGGCGGACCGGGACCCGCGTCCCGTCCCGCACCGCCGAGCACGTCAGGAGCCAGCGTGTCCCGCACCCGCCTCCACGGATTCTCCCGTTCGGACACCTCCCGCGCGGAGGCCTTCAGCGACGGCGTCCTGGCCATCGCCGTCACCCTGCTCGCCCTCGGACTGTCCGACCCGCCGCACCGGCCGGGCGGCCTCGGCCGCGCCCTGCTGGCCCAGTGGCCCGTCTACCTCGGCTACCTCGCCTCCTTCGGCTACGTCGCGGTGATCTGGCTCAACCACCACCAGGCCTTCGTCCGGATCAGGGCCATGGACCGCGGGCTGCACGCGGCCAACCTGCTGCTGCTGTTCACCACGGCCGCGCTGTCGTTCCCCACCGCGGTGCTCGCGGACGCGTTCCAGGCGGACCCGGCGGGCCCGGACGCCCGGGTCGCCGTCGCCCTCTACGCCGGGCTGGCCGCGGCGATGTGCCTGAGCTGGGTCGCCTTCTACCACCAGCTCGCCCGGCGGCCCGAGGTGCTGAAGCCGGACGTGGAGGACGCCTACGTACGGCACGGCCTGATGCGCTCCTCGGCCGGAGCCCTCGCCTACGGCGCCGCCGGCCTCCTGGGCGTCCTGGTCACGCCCCTGCTCGCCACGGCCGTCTTCGTCGTCCTCCCCGTCTTCTACTTCGTCACCAGCGAGGGGCTCGTGAAGAACCGCGCCGAGGACCCCGCCGAACCGCTGCCGAACTGACCCCGGCCGGGTTCCGCACGGGTATCGCGTGGCACCCCCCGGCACGGGTACTAGACACGGCATGCGGTCGGACCCTCCACAAAACGGCAGGTGAGGAACGTGGCTCTCCACACCACCCGGGGGGCGCCGCCGAAGCGGGCGCCGGTCAGGAGGTTCCTCGAACGCGCCGACGGCTTCCAACGGCGCCACCGCTGGGTGGGGCTGCCGCTCGCCGTCGTGTACAAGTTCTACGACGACCAGGCCGCGTACCTCGCCGCCCTCCTCACCTACTACGGCTTCCTCTCCCTCTTCCCGCTGCTGCTGATCCTCGTCGCCGTCCTGAGCACCTTCCTCAGCGACGATCCGGGGCTGCGCGGGCACATCATGGACTCGGCGCTGGGCGAGTTCCCGGTCATCGGGGAGCAGCTCGGGCACAACATCCACTCCTTCCACAGCAGTGGGGCCGCGCTCGCCGCGGGCATCGCCGGCAGCCTCTACGGCTCCCTCGGTGTGGCCCAGGCCGCGCAGTACGCCCTCAACAAGATCTGGGCGGTCCCCCGGCACGCCCGCCACGACCCGTTCCGGTCGCGGCTGAAGGGCCTGCTGTTCCTGCTGCTCCTCGCCGTGGGCCTGGGCGCGTTCACCCTGCTCTCCGTCGCGGCCTCGCAGACCTACCTGTTCGGCGCGCCGCTGCGGGGCGGCACCTGGATCGCCGCCACCGTCGCGTCCGTCTGCCTGAACGCCGTCCTGCTCCACCTGGGGTACCGGCTGCTGACACACCGGGCGCTGCCGGCGCGCCGGCTGGCCGGCGTCGCCCTGGGCGCGGCCTGCGCATGGCAGGCGGTGCAGTGGGTGGGCACCTACTACGTCAGCCACGTCCTGCGCGGGACCACCGCCACCTACGGCATGTTCGGCATCGTCCTCGGCCTCTTCGCCTGGCTCTACGTCGGGGCGCTGATCTTCGTCACGGCGGCCGAGGTGGCGTCCGTACGGGTGCTGCGCCTGTGGCCCCGCAGCCTGCTTACCCCGTTCACGGACCGGGTCCACCTGAGCCCGGCGGACCGCCGCGCCTACCGGTCGTACGCCGCGACCGAGGCGTTCAAGGGGTTCCAGAAGGTCCAGGTGCACTTCGAGCCGCCACCCGAGCCCCTGCACGGCCGGCCACCCGACGACGGCGCGCACCCCGGCGGCGGAACCTAGTGCTCCGGCCGGGGGCCGCACGGCTCCCGGCGGCATCTGCGGCAACAGCGGCGCCACCTGCCCCCTTGTCAGCGGATACGCCCCTCCCTACCTTGGTGCAGCGAGTCCGGCCCAGCGGGTCCACCGGCCCGTGCCGGCCGTTTCCCGTTCCTCAGCGCACGACAGACCAAGGAGGCGTCACATGCCTGTAGCCGTGCCGGATCTTCTGGAAACCGACCGATTCCGCGACGCGGGTCCGCTGGAGATCGACGACGACGCGATCGCGTTCGAGGACGACGACCGCGGCGACCGCGAGCACACGGCGTGTCTCGCGGACCCCTGGGTGACCGCCACCACCCGCTTCGCCTGTGACCTGAACTCGTAGCGGTGGCCGTCTCCATCGCCGGCCGCAGCGGCTGGTCCGACGACACGTGGTCGTACCTGAACGACCCGCGGATGCCGGCGATGGAACACGGCTGGAAACTGCACGTCTCGGCCCGTCCCGGCGACCTCGACGCCGTGACCCGGCTCGTCCTGCCGGTGCTGTCCCGGCACGTCTGCCACGCCAAGTTCGCCCGCGACCCGCAGACGCTGCGCCGCCTCAACTCCGGGGTGGTGAGCGCCGGCGCCGTCGGCAAGGCGATCACCGTCTACCCCCTGGCCGGCACCGTGGTCGAGGTCGCCCGGGAACTCGCCGCCGTACTGCGCGACCGCGAGGGACCGCGGGTCGTCAGCGACCGGCGGGTCGACCCGAGGGCCCCCGTCTACTACCGCTACGGCCCCTTCACGGGCGACTACCGGACCGGCCGGAGCGGGCGGCTCGAATCCGTCATGACCGGGCCGGACGGCAGCGTCTTCGACGGCCTGGCCGTCGGCCGCTACCGGTGCCCGCCCTGGGCCGAGGACCCCTTCGCGACCGGCTCCGGACACCGCGCCGAGCCGTCCGCGCCCGGCTTCGGCGGCGGACGCTACACGGTCACCGCCGGCATCGCGCGCGCGGCCCGCGGCAACGTCTACCGCGCCCTCGACCGCACCCTCGGCCGGCCGGTGGTGGTCAAACAGGCCAGGGCCTTCGTGGGCGAGGACGAGTCCGGCGCGGACGCCCGCCACCGGCTGCGCAACGAGCGCGCGGTCCTCGGCAGGCTGGACGGCGTCACGGGCGTGCCCCGCCTCCTGGACTACTTCGCCCACCGGTCGGACGAGTACCTGGTGATGAGCAGCTGCGGCGACCGGGACCTGCGCCGGGACGTCCTGCGCGACGGCCCCTACCGGGACGACGACACCCGGCCGGCCCGCACCCTGTCCGCCCTCGCCTCCCGGCTGCTGCGCGTCCTGGACGCGATCCACGGCCGGAACGTCGTCGTCCGCGACCTCAAGCCCGACAACGTCGTGCTCGACGACTCGGGCCCCGGCCACTGCCACGTGATCGACTTCGGGATCAGCGAGTGGGACGGCTCCGGCCCGGGCGGAGCGACCCCCGGATACAGCGAGCCGGTGCTGCCCGCGAGCGGACCGGCCACCCCCGCCGACGACCACTACGCCCTGGGCGCCACCCTCTTCTTCGCCGCCACCGGCCTGGACCCGGTCGTCGTCGACACCGACCACGGCGTCAACCGGGACCGGACCCTGTCCTGCCTGGCCTGGGCGCTGCCCGGCCGCGCCCACCGGGAGATCCGGTCGTCGATCACCGGCCTCCTCGGCTTCGACCCGGCCGAACGGACCGCCGCCGCCGACCGCCTGCGCACCGGCACGGCCAGAACCGCGCGCCGGCCCGCGCACCCCCGGATCGACGGGGACCTGCTGGGCGAGATCATCGAGCACACGACCGCGTACTGCGCCGGTGAGGCACACGCGATCGCGGACCCGGCACGGGCCGCCCGGCTGAACGTCCCCACCTCGGTCGACGTCTACGGCGGCAGTTCGGGCCTCGGGCTGGAGCTCCTCCACCACACGCACCGGCCCGGCGTGCGCGCGGCCGTCACCGCGCTGGCGCGGTGGACGGCGGAACAGTCCAGGAACCTGCCGCCCGGCTTCTACACGGGACGCACCGGCGTCGCACTCTTCCTCGCCGAGGCGGGTGCGGTAACGGGTGCGAGCGTGGAGGCGGGGCCGGGCGCGGGCGCGCGGCCCGGCGGCCATCCCGTCCTGCCGGACCGCGCCCCGGACGGCGGGCCCCCGGAGGCGGACCTGATCGCGGGCGCCGCCGGGGTCGGACTCGGCCGGCTGCTGCTCGCCCGGCACGCCCTGCGGACCGGCGACCGGGACGCGGCGGACCGGCACCTCGCCGTCGCCGCCGACTGCGACCGGATGCTGGCGTCGGGCACCGCCCGGCTGACCCCGGCCGGCCCGGACACGGCCGGCAGCGCCGCACTCCGCGAGGGCATCGCGCACGGCGAGGCGGGCGTCGCCTGCTTCCTGCTCGAACACGGCGCCGCGACCGGCGACCCGGACGTGCTCGGCCGCGCCGAGCGGGCGGTCGCGCGGCTGGCCGCCGTGACCCCGGACATCATCGCGGCGGCCGCCGAGCCGGGGGCGACCCGCCGCTACGGCTCCTGGTGCCGGGGCCTGGCCGGCATCGGGACCGTACTCGTCCGGGCCGCCGAGCACCTCGACGAGCCCGGGTACCTCGACCTCGCCCGGCGGGCCGCGCGCGCCTGCGCCGCGCTGGCACCGCGGATGCCGCTGGTCACGCAGTGCTGCGGGCTGGCCGGGGTGGGCGACCTGATGGTGGACGTGGCGGAGGCGTCCGCGTCCGAGGAGTTCCGCGAGGCGGCCGAGACCGTCGCCCTGCTCATCCTCGGCCGCAGCGGCGGCACCTGGTCCCGGCCCGTGTTCCCGGACACCGGTCTCACCCGGCCGAGCGCCACCTGGGCCGGCGGCTCCGCGGGTGTGCTGGCCTTCTTCAGGCGCCTGCACGACGGCGGCGGACCGCGCCTCGGCCTCGTCGCCTGACCCGCGCCACCGCCGCTCGCCTCGCACGGGCACGCCCGGCTTTCTCACAGCGGGAGCTTCGCGGCGTCGTTCATGCGGACGGCGCACTCCAGCAGCAGGGCGTGGACGAACGCCTGGGGGAGGTTGCCGCGCAGCCGGCGCTGACGGACGTCGTACTCCTCCGCGAACAGCCCGGACGGGCCGCAGGCCGCCCGGGTCCGTTCGAACCAGCGCAGCGCCCGGGGCCCCGCGCTCCCAGGGCGGGCCGGGCCGTACGGCCGTACGGGCCGCGCACCGGCCGCCCACCGTGGCGGCGCCGGCGACCGCCGCGTCGGCGCGGGCCGCCGTGCGCCACCGGCGGCCCGACACGGCGAGGCCGGCCATGGTGGCGGTGTGCAGGGGGCCGGGCAGGACCGCCCACGCGGGCGGCGCCAGGCCGGCGGCCGGGGCGAGCCCCGGGAGGGCCTGGCGGGCGCCCAGCACGCGCACCACGGCGCCGGGGGCCGCGGCCAGGGCCGTTCCCCACGCGATGCGGACGACGGTCACGGCACCCACGGGGGACCGCCTCCCCACGGGCCGCCCGGTGGGGAGGCGACCCGGTTCCCGCGGGCGGTGCCGCACCCGGGCACCGCCCCGTTCGCCGGGACCGCGGCCGGGGCTGCCCCGGCCGCGGTCCCGGTGGTGTCGCTTCTCCTGCGGGTCATGCGTGCCTCCGGACTCGGGTCGTACGTCAGCCCGCACCGCTCCCGCCCAGGCCCCGGGCGGAGGTCGCGGCGGTGAGCAGCGGGGCGACGGTGAGCACGGGGGCGAGGCCGACCAGCAGCCCGTACAGGGGCGGCCCCGGCCCGGCGATGCCCGAGGTGATCAGCAGGGCCGTGGCGGCGGCCGGGACGTGATGCGAGTCGAGCACGGGTGTGCGCGCCCGCCCCGCGTCCGGGCCGACTGTCCGGGGCGACCGTCCGGGCCGAGCGTGTGGGGCGAGCGGGGGAGCGGGTCAGGGCTGGGCCGGGCTCGGGACCGGCCGGACCGGGCCGTCCGGGGACGTGGGCACCGCGGACGGCACCGGCGACGGCGTGGCGGTCCGGGGGTGCTGCGGGGAGCGGGCGGGCTCGGCCGGACCCGGCCGCCCGCCGCGCACCGCGAAGAACACCAGCGCGGCCGCTGCCGCCAGGGCCAGCACGCCCAGCACCGCCCGGCGCACCGGCACCCGCCGGGTGCGCGCCGCTCCGGCCGGCGGGCCGAGGGGCCGCAGGTCGGCCGGGCCGACGGCGTGCGCGCGTGCGGCCAGGGCGGCCCGCAGCCGCTCCTCGACCGGCGCCGCCGCCGTTTCCGTACCGGAGCCGTTCATCGCAGTCCCTCCAACCGTCGGCCCAGCGCGTCCAGGGCCCGACTGGCCGTGGACTTGACTGTCCCGCGCGACAGGCCGAGCGTCGCCGCGATCTCGGCCTCGGTCAGGTGCGACCAGTAGCGCAGGACGAGCACCTCCCGCTGGCGCCTGGTCAGCATGCGCAGCGCCGCCAGCACCTCCCGGTGGTCCTCGTGCAGCAGCACGTCCTCCTCCGGGGCGGGCGCGTGCCCCTCGGGCTGGGGCGTGTGCGCCCGTACGGTCCGGCGGCGGCGCAGCACCGAGCGGGCCGTGTTGACGACACTGGTCCGCAGGTACGCCTCCGGGTCGTCCAGCGCGGCGAGCCGGTGCCCGTGCCGCCGGAACAGCGCGGTGAACGCGTCCTGGACGACGTCCTCGGCCGTCGGCAGGTCGTCCACCAGCAGCACCGCGAGGCGCACCAGCGACAGCCGCCGGTGGTGGTACAGCTCCTCGATGTCCGGCGGGGGGCCGGCGTCGGCCACGGGGCCCGCGTACGGCCCGGCGCCGGGCGCCGCCTCGGCCGTGCCCGAACGGGTGCGGGCGAGGACCCGGACCCGCAGCCGGTGGGCGAGGCGCCGCAGGGACGCGGGACGCTCCGGGGCGCGGGCGCGGGCGCGGGCTCGTGCCCGGGGCAGGACCGCCGCGGGGGGTGTCGCTGTCGTCATGGATCTCCCGGTGCCGGGTGCGGGGAGCCGCCGCGCGACGGCTCCCCGCACCGGCCCTGCCTAGTACTGCTGCGGAACCGGCACCGGTGCCGGCGCGGTGTGACGGTGGTGGTGCCGGGGCACGGGCGCCGACTGCGGGTGCGCGGGGGCGGCGGACGGCACCGGGCTCGGAGTGGCCCGCCCGGGAGCCGCCGGAGCGGGAGAGGGAGTGGCGGGGACCGGAGCGGGGACACTCGCCGTGCGGACGGGGGACGGCACCGGGGACGGGGTCGCGGTGCGGACGGGGGACGGCACCGGGGACGGGGTCGCGGTGCGGACCGGCGACGGCACCGGGGACGGAGCCGTCCGGTCGGCCGCCGGGGCGGGGGCCGGCGCGGCGGGCTCCGGGTGGACGGGGGAGTGGGCCGGGGTGCGGCTCTCGCCCTGGGCGGCCTGGGCGGTGATGGCGCCGGCGACGGCCAGGGCCGCGCCTACGGCGGAGACTCCCAGCGCGGCGCGCAGCCTGCGGTTGCGGGGCGGGCGTGGGACACGGTGTGCGGACATGGGTTCCTTCGGTGGCTCGGGTCGGACGACGGGACGAAGTGGAGGCCTCCACCCCGACAGACGTCCGGCCCCGGGCGAGGTTGCGGGTCGCGTCCGACCAATTTCCGCGGGGTACCGCACCGAGGGCCCGGCGGGCCCGGCACCGGCCACCCCCGCCGACACCGACACCGCACCGGGCCGCACGCCCCGCGGCCCGGTGGCCCGCCGCAGGCCGCCGTGCGCCGGCCGCGGCGGGCTCCGGGTACGGCTGGGGCCGGGGACCGTCCGCCGTCCTCAGGCGCCGAAGATCTCCGCCCCCGCCTCCGCGAACTCCACCGCGTCCGCGTGGCCGAACAGGCCCGGCAGACCGCCGGTGTGCACGAGGACCGTCCGCTCGCCCGGGCGGACGTCGCCGTCCCGGACGGCCGCCAGGAGACCGGCGAGGGCCCGGCCCGTGTAGACGGGGTCGAGGACCAGGCCCTCGGTGCGGGCGGCCAGCCGGAGGGCCTGGGCGACGGGGGCGGTCAGGGACGCGTACCCGGCACCCACCTGGTCCCGGCGGACCCGCAGCCCCGCCGGGGTGACCTCCTCCGCCGTGAGCGGCGCCGCGAACTCCGCCACCGCCGCGGCCGGTTCGGCCGACGCGCCCACGTCGACGCCGAGCACCGATCCGCTGCCCAGGGCCGCGACCAGCCCGGCCATGGTGCCGCCCGAGCCGAGCGCGACCACCGCGGTGCGCAGGCCCGGGAGTTGCTCGCGCAGCTCCGCGCCGCAGCGGGCGTACCCCCGGGCACCCAGTGTGCTGGAGCCGCCGAACGGGATCTGCGCCGGACGCGCGCCGTCCGCCCGCAGGCGTGCGCGCACGTCGGCGGCCGCCGCGTCCAGCCCCGCCTGGTCCACGTCGCCGGCCCAGGCGAGCCGCGCCCCGAACAGCCCGTCCAGGGCGAGGTTCCCGGACCGCGAGGTGCCCGGGGAGCCGCGCAGCACGAGGACGACGTCCAGGCCGAGCCGGGCGCCCGCGGCGGCGGTCAGCCGGGCGTGGTTGCTCTGCGGCGCCCCCGTCGTCACGAGCGTGTCGGCGCCCTCGGCCAGGGCCTCGGCCACCGTCCACTCCAGCTTGCGGATCTTGTTGCCGCCGCCGCCCAGGCCGGTCAGGTCGTCCCGTTTCACCCACAGGTCGTCCGGCCCGAGCCCGAGCGCGGCGGCCAGCCGGGGCGCCGGTTCGACGGGGGTGGGGAAGGTGCCCAGCGGTACGGGCGGGTGGTGGCTCATGGCGACGTCCTCGGATCGGTGGCGGGCCGGCCGGTGGCCGCCGGTGCGGTGGACCGGGGCCGCGCCCGGCCGGTCGTGCCCCGGCCCCCGGCCCCGGCCACTCCGTCGTGGCGCCGGCCCCGGCGCGGCGACCGGCCGTGCGCCCCGTGCTCCGGCGTACCGGCCGTACGCACCGTCGTCCGGCGTCCGGCGTCCGGCCAGTGGATCACGGCCGGGCGCCCGGTGTCACCCGCGTCACCCGTGTCACACCGGCAGCAGGCGGGCGATCAGCGCGCTCAGCTGCCGGGCCGTGCGGCACTCGTGCATCTCGACGAGGCCGGCGTAGGCGGGCGCGGCCGAGTCGCCGGTGCCCCACCGGTCGCCCGGCTCGGGGTTCAGCCAGTAGACGCGCCGGGCCCGCCGGGCGATCTCGCGCACCGCGGCGAGGTTCGGGTCGCTCCTGTTCGTCCGGGCGTCCCCGAGGACGAACACCGTCGTGCGCGGGCCGACCGCGGCGCCGTACCGCTCGGCGAACTCGCCCAGCGCCACCCCGTAGTCGCTGCTGCCGTGCCGGCCCGTGAGCGCGGCCTCGGCACGGATGCGGGCCCCGAGCCCGTCCGGGTCGGCGCGGCCGTGGCCGAGCAGCCCGGTCACCTCGTCGAGCCGGTTGACGAAGGCGAACACGCGGACCTTGGCGAACTGGTCGTGCAGGGCCTGCACGAGCAGCATGGTGAAGTCCGAGAAGCCGGAGACGGAACCGGACACGTCGCACAGCAGCACCAGTTCGGGACGGACCGGGCGGCGCCGGCGCAGCACCGGCCGCACGGGCACCCCGCCCGTGGACAGCGAGGAGCGCAGCGTGCGGCGCAGGTCGATGGTGCCGCGCGCGGCCCGGCGGCGGCGCGCGGCGAGCCGGGTGGCCAGCTTGCGCGCCAGCGGCGCCACGGCCCTGCGCAGCTCGGCGAGCTGGTCCCGGTTCGCGGACAGGAAGTCGACCCGGTCCGCGGTCGGCCGCACGGCCCGCCGCGCGATCTCGTCCCGCCCGCGCCGCTCCGCCACCCGGCGCCGCGCCTCGGCCCCGACCATCCGCCGGAACTCCTCGATCCGCCCCCGGATCTCGTCGTCCAGCAGCCGGTCCGCGAAGCCCGTCCCGCCGCCGCTCCGGCCGCGCACGTCGGCCCGTACCCGGGCCAACAGGGTCTGCGGCCGCAGCCGTTCGAGGGTCTGGTGCGCCGACCAGCCCTGCGAGCCGGGCGGACTCCCGTACCCGCCCAGGCCGTCGACCGCCTCCGCCGCCAGCCGGGCCAGCGACGCCCGGTCGTCGGCGGCCAGCGCCCCGGCGAGCCGGTCGCGCAGCTCCTCGCGGTCGCGGGCAGGCTCCTCCGGGCCGCCGACACCGCGCGGGAAGTACAGGTCGAAGACCGAGTCGAACAGGGCGCGTTGGCCCGGTCCGTGCAGCAGCGTCGCGGCCAGGCCCTCGCGCAGCAATTCCCGGTCCGCGAGCCCCAGCGCCTCCGCCGCGCGGGCCGCGTCCACGGTCTCCCCGGTGCCGATCCGCACACCGTGCGCGCGCAGCGCGCCGGCCAGTCCCGTGATCCGGTCGGCGACCGCCGTCACAGCGCGTCCAGGTCGAGCTTGGCCGCCGCCTTCCGGATGTCCTCCTGGTGCTTGAGGATCACCCCGAGCGTCTCCCGTACGACGGTCTCGTCGAGGGCGCCGGCGCCCAGGGCCAGCAGGGTGTGCGCCCAGTCGACGGTCTCCGCGACGGACGGCGCCTTGCGCAGGTCCATCGCGCGCAGCGCGTGCACCACCCGGACCACCGCGTCGGTCAGTGCCCGGTCGAGGCCCGGCACCTTCAGCCGTACGATCCGGCGCTCCAGTTCCTCCTCGGGGAACCCGATGTGCAGGAACAGGCAGCGGCGGCGCAGTGCTTCGGACAGCTCCCGGGCGGCGTTGGAGGTGAGGACGACGAACGGGCGGCGGGTGGCGGTGACCGTGCCCAGCTCCGGGACCGTGATCTGGAAGTCGCTGAGCACCTCCAGCAGCAGGCCCTCCATCTCGACGTCGGCCTTGTCGGTCTCGTCGATGAGCAGCACCGTCGGCTCGTCGCCCCGGATGGCGGTGAGCAGCGGGCGGGGCAGCAGGAACTCCTCGCCGAAGATGTCGGTGCGGGTGTCGTCCCAGCTCTCGCCGCGGCCCGCGCTGATCCGCAGCAACTGCTTGGCGTGGTTCCACTCGTACAGCGCCCGCGACTCGTCCACGCCCTCGTAGCACTGGAGCCGCACCAGCCGCGCCCCGGCCACCTGGGCGACGGCCTTGGCCAGTTCGGTCTTGCCGACCCCGGCCGGGCCCTCCACCAGCAGCGGCTTGCCCAGCCGGGCGGCGAGGAAGACCGTCGTGGCGACGGCGGGGGAGGCGAGGTAGCCGGTCTCGGCGAGACGGGCGGCGACGTCGTCGACGGACGTGAACAACGGGGCCTCCGGCGGGTCGGGATCGTGGCACGCGGACCGGTGGGTCCGGAGCCCTATCCAAGCGCTTGTTCAGCGCCGTCGCCACGGTTTTCGGCGTCCCCCCCGGCCCGGCACCGAGGCTCCCCAACCGGTGCGTCCCGGACGGCGTACGGCGGCCCGGGCCCACCGCGCAGGTGTACGGCGGGCCGGGGCCTGGCGCCGGTCAGCCCAGCAGGATCACCTCCAGCGTGCGCGGGCCGTGCACGCCCTCCACCCGCTCCAGCTCGATGTCGCTGGTGGCCGACGGGCCCGAGATCCAGGTCAGGGGGCGGTCGGGAGCGAGGCGTTCGAGGGCCCGGGGCACGGAGGAGACGACCTGGTCCGGGACGCGGACGACGCAGATGTGGTGGTCCGGGACGAGCGAGACGCGGCGCCGGCCCTGGTCCGGCGAGCCGTCCAGGACGATCGTGCCGGTCTCGGCGATCGCCACGGCGCAGCCCGTCACCACGCTGTCCACCCGGTCCAGCCGCGCCGCGGTGTCCGCCTCCCGGTCGGGGACCAGGACCGCGTCGGCGGCGGCCAGCCACTCGGGCGGCAGCCCGGGCGGCACCAGGACCTCCCGGGAGCCGCGCCGGGCCAGCAGCCGCACGACGAGGTCCGGCAGTTCCGGCGGGGCGCACCGGTGCACGACCGCCCGGTAGTCCGCGAGGTTCTCCGCCAGGAGTTCCACCGTCCGCGCGGTGCTCCGCCGCCCGTGCTCGCGCGCGTAGTCCCGGCCCACGGCCTCCTCGTACGGCCGCTCGTCCGGAGTGACGTCGGCGAGCGCCCGCCGCACCCGGCCCAGGATCCGTTCCCTGCTGCTCACTCGGCACCGCCCTCTGTGCCCCGCGTCCGCCGCCACCAGTCCCGGAAGGGCTCCGGCGGCACCGCGGGCAGGTCCCGGGAGTCGCTCCACGCCCTGCCCGGGCCGGGCAGGGTCCGCGGGTGCAGTCGGCGCGTCCGGGAGGCCAGCCGCTGGCCCGCGCGCAGGGCGCCGGGGTGGGCGAACGCCCAGCGGGCCGCCCGCATCGCCGCCCGCTCGGCCGCGTGCCCCTTCGCCGGCCGGAGCACCACCTTGTTGCCCCGCCGCACCGCCGGGCCTCCCTCGACCACCCGTTCCCGCAGGTGCACGAGCACCTCGGGGATGTCGATGGCGACCGGGCACACCTCGTAGCAGGCCCCGCACAGGCTCGACGCGTACGGCAGGGACGCGTCGATCGCGCCGGCCGTGCCCCGCAGTTGCGGACTGAGGATGGCGCCGATCGGGCCCGGGTACACCGAGCCGTACGCGTGCCCGCCCGCCCGCTCGTACACCGGGCACACGTTCAGGCAGGCCGAGCAGCGGATGCAGCGCAGCGCCTGGCGGCCGACGCGGTCGGCGAGCGCGTCGGTGCGGCCGTTGTCCAGGAGCACCAGGTGGAAGGCGCGCGGCCCGTCCCCGTCCGTCGTCCCGGTCCACATGCTGGTGTACGGGTTCATCCGCTCGGCCGTGGAGGAGCGGGGCAGGGTCTGCAGGAAGACTTCCAGGTCCCGCCAGGTCGGCACCACCTTCTCGATGCCGACGACCGAGATCAGGGTCTCCGGGAGGGTCAGGCACATCCGCCCGTTGCCCTCGGACTCCACGACGACCAGGGTGCCGGTCTCCGCGACCATGAAGTTCGCGCCGGAGACGCCGACCTTGGCGCGCAGGAACTTCTCCCGCAGGTGCAGCCGGGCCGCCTCGGCGAGTTCGCCCGGCGTGTCCCGCAGCCCCTCCGGGGCCGGGCGCCCCCATCTGCCCATCTGAGTGCGGAAGATGTCCCGGATCTCGCCCCGGTTGCGGTGGATGGCCGGGACCAGGATGTGCGAGGGGCGGTCCTCGCCCAGCTGGACGATCAGCTCGGCGAGGTCCGTCTCGTAGGCGCGGATGCCCTCCGCCGCGAGCGCCTCGTTGAGCCCGGTCTCCTGCGTGGCCATCGACTTGACCTTCACGACCTCCGACTCGCCGGTGGCGCGGACCAGTCCGGCGACGATCCGGTTGGCCTCATCGGCGTCCGCCGCCCAGTGCACGGTCCCGCCGGCCGCGGTGACCGACTCCTCCAACCGCTCCAGATACCGGTCGAGGTGGCGCAGGGTGTGGTCCTTGATCCGCCGGCCCGCCTCGCGCAGCTCCGCCCAGTCGGACAACTCACCCACCGCCCGCGCCCGTTTGGCCCGGATGGTGTGGGTGGCGTGCCGCAGGTTGCCGCGCAGCGTGGCGTCGTGGACGGCGCCGCGCGCGGCCTCGGGGAACGCCGGCATGCCGACGAACGTTCCGCTCATACCGCCGGTTCCTCCTCCGTGCTCGCCAGGATCTCCGCGATGTGCACCGGCCGCATCCGCGACCGCAGCCGGCTCATCGTCCCACCGAGGTGCATCAGGCAGGAGTTGTCGGCCGCGCACAGCACCCGCGCGCCCGTCGACTCCGCGTTGCGCACCTTGTCCACGCCCATCGCCGCCGACACGTCGGGGTTCTTCACCGCGAACGTGCCGCCGAAGCCGCAGCACTCCTCCGCGCCCGGCAGCTCGACCAGCTCCAGGCCCCGGACGGCCCGCAGCAGCCGCAGCGGCCGGTCGCCGAGCCCCAGCGAACGCAGCCCGTGGCAGGTCGGGTGGTAGGTCACCGGGTGCGGGTACCAGGCGCCGACGTCCGTCACGCCGAGCACGTCCACCAGGAACTCCGTCAGCTCGTACGTCTTCGGCACCACCGGTGCGAGCGTCCGCGCCAGCGCGTCCCCGCGCCCCTCGGCCCGGGCCCGCTCGCCCATGCGCGGATACAGCTCCCGCACCATCGCGCCGCACGACCCGGAGGGGGTCACGATCGCGTCGTACCCGGCGAAGACGGCGGAGAAGTGCCGGGCCAGCGGTTCGGTCCCGTGCCGGTAGCCGGTGTTGTAGTGCGCCTGTCCGCAGCAGGTCTGGGCCTCGGGGAAGTCGACGTCGACGCCCAGCCTGGTCAGCAGCTTCACCACGGCCCGGCCGGTGTCCGGATACAGCGTGTCGTTGACACAGGTCAGGAACAGGGCGACACGCATCGCGGCTCCTCGGCGTCGGTCGTCGGACGAGTGCAGGGTAGACGGCGCGTTCCGGCCGGCGGGAAGCACGGCACACGGCGCGGCGAGCCGTGCCCCCGTCCCGCCGCCGTGGGGCGGGCCGCCGTACCGCGACCGGAGGACACCCGGGCGCGGCAGGGACGAAGGAGGCGGTCCGCTGTCGTGCGCACCGCCGGGGCGCCGGTGACGTGCCGTTCCGGGCCGGCCGCGTGCTGGCCGGCCGTTCGGCGCGGGCCGGTGATCCCGGGGCCCGGCCCGGCCCGGGCGGTGTGCTGAACTGGGACGCGTCCGCGCCCTCCGTCCGGGGAGATCCGTTGAGTTCCAGCTACCGCCAGCCCGGCGTCGTCCTCACCGACCGGCACTTCACCGTGCCCCTCGACCACGCCGACCCGGACGGCGAGACCGTCCGGCTGTACGCCCGCGAGGCGGTGGCGAGCGACAAGGCCGGGCAGGACCTGCCCTGGCTGGTGTACCTCCAGGGCGGTCCGGGATTCGGGGCGAATCGTTTCGTCGGACGGCAGGCGTGGCTCGACCGGGCCCTGCGGGAGTACCGCGTCCTGCTGCTCGACCAGCGCGGCACCGGACGCTCGACCCCCGCCACCCGGCAGACGCTCCCGCTGCGCGGCGGTCCGGCCGCCCAGGCCGACTACCTCACCCACTTCCGCGCCGACTCGATCGTCCGCGACTGCGAGGCCATCCGCCCCCAGCTCACCGGCGGCGCCCCGTGGACCGTGCTCGGTCAGAGCTTCGGCGGTTTCTGCACGGTGTCGTACCTCTCCCTCGCCCCGGAGGGCGTCGAGACCGCGATCGTCACCGGCGGCCTGCCCTCCCTGAGCGCCCACGCCGACGACGTCTACCGCGCCGCCTACCCGCGCATCGAGCGCAAGGTCACCGCGCACTACGCGCGCTACCCGCAGGACGTCGAGCGGGCCCGCCGGATCGCCGACCACCTCCTCGGCCACGATGTGGTGCTGCCCAACGGCTACCGGCTCACCGTGGAGGCGTTCCAGTCCCTGGGCCTGATGCTCGGCACGAGCGACGGCAGCCACCGCCTGCACCACCTGCTGGAGGACGCCTTCGTCCGCACCTCCGGCGGCCCCGAACTGTCCGACGCCTTCCAGGAGCAGGCGCAGACCCTGCTGTCGTACGCCGCGCACCCCCTCTACGCCCTCGTCCACGAGTCGATCTACGGCCAGGACGCGCGGCCCACCGCCTGGGCCGCCGAACGCGTCCGCGCCGAGTTCCCGCAGTTCGACGCGGCCGAGGCGCTCACCGGCGACGGCCCGGTCCTGTTCACCGGCGAGACCGTCCACCCCTGGACGTTCGACACCGACCCGGCCCTGCGGCCCCTGCGCGAGACGGCCGAACTGCTCGCCGCCCGCACCGACTGGCGCCCGCTGTACGACCCGGCCCGCCTCGCCGCCAACGAGGTCCCCGTCGCCGCGGCCGTCTACCACGACGACATGTACGTCGACACCGCCCACGCGCTGGAGACCGCCCGCGCCGTCCGCGGACTGCGCACCTGGGTCACCGACGAGTTCGAGCACGACGGCCTGCGCACGGGCGCCCCGCGCGTCCTGGACCGGCTGCTGGCACTCGCCCGCGACGAGGTCTGACCGCCGGCCGGCGGCCCGCCCCGGCGGACGGCTGAACGAGCAGGTCAGTAGGCTGGCGCCCATGCCGGACCAGATAACCGACCCCGCCGGGCTGCGCGGTGACTGCGCACAGTGCTTCGGGCTGTGCTGTGTCGCCCTGCCGTTCGCCCGCTCCGCCGACTTCGCGCTGGACAAGCCCGCGGGCAAGCCGTGCCAGAACCTCCGGGACGACCACCGCTGCGGCATCCACGCGCAACTGCGGCAGAAGGGCTTCTCCGGCTGCACGGTCTACGACTGCTTCGGCGCCGGACAGAAGGTCTCCCAGGTCACCTTCGGCGGCCAGGACTGGCGCACCGGCCCCGAGGAACGGGCCGGCCTGATGTTCGAGGTGTTCCCGGTCGTCCGGCAGCTCCACGAGCTGCTGTACTACCTGACGGAGTCGCTGGGCCTGCCGGCCGCCCGGCCGGTCCACGCCGAGCTGCGGCAGGCGCTCCGGGAGACCGAGCGCCTCACGCGGCAGACCCCCGGGGAACTGGCCGCGCTGGACGTGGCCGCGCACCGCCGGGAGGTCAACGTGCTGCTGCTGCGCACCAGCGAGCTGGCCCGGGCCGGGATCCGCGGCAAGGGGAAGGGCAAGGACCGGCGGGGCGCGGACCTCGTCGGCGCCCGGCTCAGGGGCGCCGACCTGCGCGGCGCCAGCCTGCGGGGGGCCTGCCTGATCGCCGCCGACCTCACCGGCGCCGACCTGCGCGGCGCGGACCTCATCGGCGCCGACCTGCGGGACACCGAGCTGACCGACGCCGATCTCACCGGCGCCCTCTTCCTCACCCAGCCGCAGCTCAACGCGGCCCGGGGGAGCGCCGGCACGCGCCTGCCCGCCTCAGTCACCCGCCCCGCGCACTGGACAGCGGCCCGCTGACGCCGGCCGCTCCGCCGCGAGCAGCGCGCCGTGCGGCTCCGGGCTCCCGTCCGCTTCGGGTGCCGCTGCGGGGCGTTGTCCGCCGGTGCCGCCCGGCGGGGCCGGCCGCCGCCGTTCCAGCCGCAGCCGCAGGCCGTCCGGCATGAGTGTCAGGCGCTCGGTGACGGTCAGCCGGTAGCCGGGTTCGGGGTGCAGCTCGTAGCGCCGCAGCAGCAGCCCGAGGACCAGGGTCGCCTCGTGCAGGGCGAACTGGCGGCCGATGCAGGCGCGGGCGCCGGTGCCGAACGGTTTGAAGGTGTGCGGCGGCCGGGCCCGCACGGCCGCGGCGGTGAACCGGTCCGGGTCGAACCGCTCGGCGTCCTCGCCCCACACCTCCGGCTCGCGGTGCAGGAGCGGGGTCAGCACCAGGGCCCACGCGCCCCGGCGCATCGGGTGCTCCCCGCCGAGGACGGTGTCCTGCCGGGCCTCCCGGGCGAAGGCGGGCGCGGTGGGCCACAGCCGCAGCGACTCGTCCAGCACCCGGCGGACGTAGCGCAGCTTGGCGACCCGGTCGTAGCCGGGCAGCGGGGTGTCGCCCCAGACGCGGTCCACCTCGGCGCGGGCCCGGGCGGCGATCTCCGGGTGCCGGGCGAGGTGGTGGAGCGCGAAGGAGAGCGCCCCCGAGGTGGTCTCATGGCCCGCCACCAGGAAGGTGATCACCTGCTTGCGGACGTTCTCGGGGGAGAGCCGCTCGCCGGTCACCGGGTGCGTGGTGGCCAGCATGCGGTCGAGCAGGTCCCCCTCGCCGCCGCCGGAGCGGCGGCGGTCGGCGACCAGCGCGTCGACCGTGCGGTCGAGGTACGCCATGTCGGCCGCGTTGCGCCGGGCGGCGGCGCGCAGCAGCAGCGGGGCCAGCGGCGCGGGCACGCTGTTCAGCCGCTGCGCGTAGCCGAGCGTGCCGACCATCGCCGTGACGAAGGGGTGCGGCCGGTCCCGCTCGAAGGAGGCGAAGTCGTGCCCGAAGCCGGTGCGCGCGATCGTCTCCAGGGTCAGCCGGGTCATGTCGCCGGGGACGTCCACCGTCCGCCCGGCCGCGAGCCGCCGGTCCCAGTGGTCGGTCAGCCGGCCGGCGACCGCCAGCATCATCCCGTGGTAGCCCGCCATGGCCTCCCGGCCGAACCCGGGGGCCAGGACGTCGTGCGCGAGCTGCCAGTTCGGCTCGTGGTTGTAGGCCGTGAACAGGCCGTCCCCGGCCACCGGCCGCAGGTTGGCGACGCCCAGCCCGACGTGCTTGGCGAACCGGGACTCGTCGGCGAGGTCGGCGACCAGCCGGGCCCCCCACACGAACACGAACTCCTTGCCGAAGACCCGCCGCCGGTAGATCGGTCCCAGTGCGCGCCCGAAGCGCATGGAGTCCTGGAGCGGCCGCCGCCGGTCGGCGCCGAGCACATCGCCGAGGAGGGGCAGCCGGCGCCGGGGGTGCGGGATGCGGTGCAGCTCGGGCCAGCCCTGCTCGGCGCTCCGGAAGCCCTTCGGCAGCCCGCTCCCCGTGGTCTGCGTCGTCTCCGCCATGACGCGATCTCCCTTGTGCCAGCGGATGGTTGGAACTGTGACGCGCGCGTGTTGTACGTGGGTTCAATAGCGGGCCCCAGTGTGGTCCCGTTGTTGAATCGGCGTCAAGTAAGGTGACGCCATGTCCGCGAACGAGGGGGAGCGCGCCCGGCGCCGACTAAGCACCGGGGAACGGCGTGAGCAACTGCTGTCGGTCGGCGCGCGGCTGTTCTCGGAGAGCCCCTACGACGAGGTCCGGATCGAGCGGGTCGCGGAGCTCGCGGAGGTCTCGCGCGGACTGCTCTACCACTACTTCCCGACCAAGCGGGACTTCTTCGCCGCGGTCGTGGAGCGGGAGAGCGCGCGCATGCTCCGGATGACGGCCGCCGAGCCCGGCGTGCCGGTGCGCGAGCAGCTCACCGCCGGCCTCGACACCTACCTCGGCTACGTCCAGGCGCACGCCCACGGCTTCCGCGCCTTCCACCGCGCCGACGCCGCCGGCGACCGGACCGTGCGCCGGGTGTACCGGGAGGCGCTGGCCGCCCAGGAGAAGCAGATCCTGGCCGCGCTCGCCGCCGATCCGGAGTTCGGAGCGGGCTTCGCGGCCGCCGCCGGGGTGCGGCTCGCGGTGCGCGGCTGGCTCGCCTTCACCACCGCGGTCTGCCTGGAGTGGCTGCGCGGCGAGGGCGAGCCGGGCCGCGAGCAGGTGCGCGACCTGTGCGCCCGCGCCCTGCTGGGCGTCCTCTCCTAGCCCGGTCCCGACTCCGGCCCCGGCCCGCTTCCGCCCCGGTCACGGGGGCGGCGTGGTTGGCGTGCGCGCCGGACTCCTATAGGTTAGGCAAGGCTTACCTAAGGAGGTTCGGGATGGGTGACACTCGGGACTGGACGGCCGCCCCCGGCGCGGCGGAACGGGCGCGCTCGGTGCTGGCCGTCGCGTGGTCGTGCGCGGTGACCGCGGACGGCGTGCGCGAGGAGTACGTCGGCGCGCACACCGTGACCGAGGACGGCGCGGTCCGCCTGTCCGTGCCCGGGGACAGCGCTCTGTTCGCCGCCGCCCGGTGCGCGCCGCGCCGGGAACCCTCCGCCCTGCTGGAGTTCGCCGACGTGGCCCCGGTGCCGGTGCGCAACCGCGTCCGGGCCCGGCTCCTGCTCTCCGGCTGGTTCACCCCCGCCGGGGGCAGCCTGCTGTTCCGGCCCACCCGGGTGGTGCTCCGGCAGGCCGACGGTCCCGTGGTCGTCGACCCGGACGACTTCTCCGCGGCCCGGCCCGACCCCCTCGCCGGCGCCGAGGCCCGGCTGCTCACCCACCTCGCCGACGCCCACCCCGACGCCGTCGAGCGGCTCACCCGGCTGGTGCGGCCCGAGAGCCTGCACGCCGCGACCCGGGTGGTGCCGCTCGCCGTCGACCGGCACGGGCTGACCCTGCGCATCGAACGCACCCGGGCCCACGGCGACGTACGGCTGCCCTTCCACGCGCCCGCCGACGACGTCGCCCGCCTCACCGAGCGCGTCCACGCCCTCCTGGCGCGGGCCGGCGCCGCCGCCTGCCCCCGCGGGCTACAGCGGCAGCGCGCAGACGGCGACGGGTGACGCGAACGGCGCACCGGCCGGCCGCAACTGCCCGTCCGCCGCGTCGACCTGGAAGACGGTGACCGTGCCCGAGCGCTGGTTGGCCGCGAACAGCAGCCGGCCGTCGGGCGAGAACGCGATCTGCCGCGGGAAGTCCCCGCCCACCGGGACGGTGCCGAGCAGCCGCAGCCGGGCCCCGTCCGCCTCGACGGCGTACCGGGCGAGGCTGTTGTGCCCCCGGTTGGCCAGGTAGGCGTACCGGCCGTCCGCCGTCACCAGGAACTGCGCCGGGTAGTTGGTGCCGCCGCCCGAGCCCGTCGGCTGCGGCCCGCCGACGTCCAGCCGGCCGGTCGCCGGGTCGTAGGCGCAGACGGCGACGGTGTCGTCCACCTCGTTGGCCAGGTACGCGTACCGTCCGCCGGGGTGGAACGTCAGGTGGCGCGGCCCCGCGCCGGGCCGGGTGCGCGCCCGCGCCACCTCCGCCAGCGTGCCCTTCGCCGCGTCGAGGCGGTAGGTGTAGACGGTGTCGGTGCCGAGGTCCACGGCGAGGACGTGCCCGCCGTCCGGGCTGGTGAGGAACTGGTGCGCGTGCGGGCCCCACTGACCCGGTCCGGGGGGCGGGGAGGTGTGCGTGACCCGGTCGGTCCGCTCGCCCAGGGCGCCCGAGGCGTCGATGGGGTGCACCGTCACGCTGCCCGAGCCGTAGTCGGCGCTCAGCAGCCAGCGCCCGCCGGGGTGCACCGAGAGGTGGCAGGGGCTCGCGCCGCCCGTGCTCCGGGTGCCGAGGATCCGCCGGTCCGCCAGCCGCACGGCCGTCACGGCGCCGTCCTGCCGCTCGTCCACCGCGTACAGCGTGCGGCCGTCCGGGTGCACGGCGAGGTACGAGGGGTCGGGCACCCCGGTGAGCGTGCCCGCCCCGGTGATCCGGCCCGTCCCCGGGTCGTACGACGCCAGGCCGATCCCGGTGCCGCCGCCCGGCGCGGAGGTGTACGTGCCGAGATACAGCGGGCGGGGTCCGGACCGTCCTGACGGCCCGCGGGCCGGCGCGGCCGGCTCCGGGGCGCGTGCCGTGCTCCCGCCGCCGGTGGCCGGGGCCGCCGGGGACGGCACCGCCACGACGGCCGCCGTCCCGGCCGCCGCCCCGACGAACCGGCGCCTGGTCCAGCCGCCGGTCCGCCCCCCGTCCCGCCGCGGGGCGGAGCCCCCGCCGTCCGTCCGTGCCTCCGTGTCCATACGCACCCCAGGTCGTCGGTCGCCCTGCTCGTGACAGACACCTTGGCCCGCCCCGGCCGTCGAGGGCAAGACGGGCAACGTCTGTTGCGCAGAGCGCAACGCCGGATCGGAGGGCCGACGTCCGCCTCACCGGTCGCGCTCACCGAACCCCGCGCGGTTGCGCCACAGCTCCTCCTGGACGCCCAGCCGGTCGCGCAGCCGGGCCATCCGGGGCAGCTTCGCCCGCTGCTCGCGTGAGACCCGGTCCAGTTCCTCCAGCAGGCGGCGGGTGCGGTGCTCGGTGTTCAGCTCGTCGATGATCCGGGTGGTCTCGGTCAGCACGGCCCCCAGCAACTGCCAGTCCGCCCAGTTCTCGGCGATCTCCTCCCGGAGCAGCTCGGCCAGCCGGTCCCGGGTGCCCGCCGCCGTGTGCAGCTCGGCCGACAGCCGGGCCTCCGCCGACTCGGCGTTCTCGCTCAGATCCGTGGTCACCAGCACGGCGAAGCTGACCACCGCGTCCGCGATCTCCGACAGCAGCTGCTCCACGGTCGCCCCGACCCGGGGCGGGAACAGGTCGTCGGGATCCCGGGCCTTCGCCAGGTCCGTGAACGAACGGGCCAGCACCCGCAGCACCACCGTGCAGATCTCCAGGGTGTCCAGGCCGGTCCGCAGCACCACCCGGTGCAGCAGTCCCTCCCGCACCCTCGGATTGAGCCGCAGACTGTCCTCGGCCTGCCGCAGTGCCGCGTCCACGCGCACGATGTCGTGGTCCAGCCGGCGGGCCTCGTGCAGCCGTTCGGCCGCCCGCTGCCAGGGGGTCCGGCCCGCGGCCTCCTCACCCATCCGCAGCATCAGCTGCCGCACCCGCCGCGCCAGGTCCTCGATGGACTGGCCCGCCTTGTCCACCCAGACGGGCGGGGGCAGCAGCAGGTTGCAGGCGGTGCCGACGACCGCGCCGATCAGCGTCTCCACGATGCGCGCCCACGCGGTGAACCCGTGCGCGGTGACCCCGAGCACCAGCATCGCGCTGATCGCCACCTCGGCCACGTACTCGTCGACGCGCACCAGGTGGCCCACGGCCAGGGACGCGACGATCAGCAGCGCGAGGCTCCACCAGGTCAGGCCCACCAGCACACTGAAGGCGATGGCCACGAGCACGCCGGCGACCACCGAGTTCACCCGGCGGATGCCGTTGGTGAGCGTGGCGAAGAAGGTCACCTGCACGACCAGCAGCGCCGTCAGCGGCGCGGTCAGCGGGGCCGGCTCGGGACTCAGCCGGAGCGCGATCACGTAGGCGACCGTCGCGGCCGCGGTCGAGCGCAGCGTCTGGACGACCACCGGCTCCCGGCGTCGCTTCAGCAGGCGCAGCAGGCCCGAGGTCCACTCTCGTACGTCGAACATCGTGTGGCCTGTTCCCGTTCCCCGGGTACCTCGAACGTGGCCGTCCGCGGTCTGTTGCCGACCGCACATGTTCACGTAAGGCCAGGTGGCCGAGGTCCCCCTCCTCGGCCTCGGGGGTTCACGGCACGGCGGTGACCCGGATGCGCGGCGGAAATCCGGCCACTTCCGGGGGATCGGTGCGTACGGCGGGAGTCACACGTACAGCTTGTCGAGGAAGGCGGAGAGGTTGTTCCCGGCCCGTGCGATCTGCTCCTCCAGGGTGAGGCTCTCCTCGAAGCGGGCGCCGGAGGCCGGCACCTTCTTGCCGCGCAGGTACAGGGAGCAGGCCAGGTCCGTGCACATGTACAGACCGACCGAGTTGCCCTCGCGGCCCGCCGTGCCCGCCTTGCGTGCGGTCATCAGCGACACCCCGCCGCCGCGGTGCGTGGTCAGGCAGAGGGAGCACATGCTGCGGTGCAGGAAGCCGCGCTGCGAGGCCGGGAAGCGCAGGGTGACGCCGACGGCCCGGCCCTCCCGCTCGGTGACCAGATAGCTCCGGTCGGGGGCGCCCAGGTCGCGCCAGCCGAGGAAGTCCAGGTCGTCCCAGGGGCGTTCGTCGAGGTCGCGCGGGACGGGCAGCCGTTTGGCCTCGCCCTTGGAGCAGTTGACGAACGAGGCGCGGATGTCCTGCTCGGTGAGCGCGATCATGGGGGAGTCCCTTCGTCGGTTCCGTCGTCGGCCTCGTGGCCGACCATTGCCTAAGACCCCTAGGGTTGCGCCTATCGTATGTAGCCGGGCGGGGGGCGGCCAGCGAATTTCCGGGGGGCCGGCGCCGTCCGTCCGGCGCCCGCGGGCGTTCCGCGCGCCGTGCCGGGATGGTCCTCCAGCGGCTGAATCTCGACGGCCCGCTCAGCCGTTTCGCACCGGGCCCGGCCACCGGACTCGGCTCCGGCCCGGTCGGCAACGTGGTCGCGGACCTGATCGCCGACGGCCTGGTGGAGGAGGCCGGCAGCGTCGACTCCGACGGCGGCCGGCCGCGCACTCTGCCGCGCATCGCCCCGCACGGCGGCCGGATGATCGGCGTCGACGTGGGTGAGACCCGCGACCGCGTCGAACTGTTCGACCTCGCACTGACCGAGATCGTGTGCGCCGAGCGCCCCCCCGACGCCGCAGGGCCACGACGTCGACGTTATCGCCGGCCACCTCCGGGACGGCGTGGCCGAGATTCTCACCGCCGAGGGGACCGACCCCGGCCGGCTGCTCGGTGTCGGGGTCGGCGTGCCCGGCATCGTGGAGCACACCCCGGACCGGGGCGCCGTCGTCCACGGGCAGACATCGGCTGGGACGCGGTCCCGCTGGAGCGGCTGCTCCGCTCGGCCGCAGGGCTCCCGGCGCGGTGCCCTGCCTCATCGACAACGCCGCCAAGACGCTCGGCCAGGCGGGGACGTGGTGCGGCGCCCGCAGCGCCGTGGTCGTGCTCTTCGGCGCCGACGCCTGCCTGGTCACCCCCGAGACGGAACACGGCGGGCCGTGGAATGAGGCCACCTGACGGTGCGGGTGCGGGTGCGGGTGCGCGGTCGCCGCTGCCGCTGCGGCGCCCCGGCTGCCCGGAGGCCTACGCGGGCGCGGAGTCGCTGCTCGCCCGCCGGCGCGAGGAGGGCGGCGGGCCACCGGAGGGCACCGACGGGGAGACCGCGCTCACCGCGATGCCGGCGGCCGCCTACCCGCCCGGGGACGCCGAGCCCGACCGGGCCGCCCCGGCGGTCCTGGAGGAGACCGCCGCATACCCGGGCGCCGGCCTGTCGGACCTGATCCACCTCTTCCAGCCCGAGCGGGTCCTCACCGGCGGCCGGGCCGGGCTCCGGCTCGGCACGCGCTTCCCGCCCGGCGTCCGCCGGCACGCGGCGACGTACGCGCTGCGCCCCCCGGCCGACAGGGTGACCATCGGCCTCGGCCGGCTCGGCCCGGACGCGGTCACGGTCGGCGCCGCCGTCCTGCCGCCGGCCGGGTTCTCCGCGGGCGGCCGTCGCCCCGGACCGGTCGCCGAGGACCGGCTGCCCGCCCGGCGTGCCGCCCTGCGGCAGCGCGCCCCGCACCGACCCGGCCCAGGACCACCGGTCCGCCCCCGGGGCCCCGGGGGCGGCGGCCTCAGTCCGAGGGCTCCTCGGCGTCGGGGTGCTCGGGGTGCACCGTGCCGGACTGCGGCGCGCCCCGGGGGCCGCTGCCCGCCTCGTCCGTGCCGGGCGCGTCCGGTCCGTCCTGCTCCTCGGCCCCGCCGTGGCCGGGGTGTCCCGCCGCGACGTCCCAGGGGTCCTCGCCGGTGTCGGCCTGCTGGTCCGGCAGGTCCCGGGGGACCGGCCGTCCCCCGGCTCCGGAACCGCTGCTGCCCGTCATGCCGTCCTCCGTCCCTCGTCTCCTCGTAGGCCGCGGCGCCGGCGCCGCGGCCGGCTCAGCCGACCTTGCGCCCGCGCATCGGCTCGGTGTCCATCCCGCCGCCCTGCCGCAGGCCGTCCAGGAACTCCTTGAGCACCTCGGTCGACGTCCGCCGGGGCCGCCAGCCCAGTTCGGTGCGGGCCCGGGCGCAGTCCATCATCGGCAGCCGCAGCACGGCGTCGAACAGATGCGGGGAGGCCGGCAGCAGGTGCAGCCCCCAGGCGGCGGCGATCGCCGAGCGGGCCGCCGTACGCGGCAGCCGCACCGCCCGGGAGCCGAGCAGCTCGGCGAGCACACCGGCGTCCAGCGGGGGATCGGCGGCCAGGTTGTAGGCGCCCCGGGCGGTCTCCGAGTGCACCGCGAGCCGGTAGGCCTCGGCGGCGTCGTCGGTGTGCAGGGCCTGCACCTTGAGTCCCGGGACGTCCGGCAGGAACGGCAGCAGGTCCGGCCGGGCCAGCGGCCCGGGCAGGAAGCGCCCGCCGAAGATGCGCCGCTGCTCGCTCGCCGACTGCCACTTGAACAGGAACGCCGGGCGCATCCGGACCACCCGCACCTCGGGGTGGTCGCGCTCGAACACGTCGAGAGTGCGCTCCAGGTAGGCCTTCTCACGGCAGTACGCGGCGTCCGGCCAGCCGTGCGTCGGCCAGGACTCGTCCACCGGGTGGTCCTTGGGCCCCGGCGAGTACGCCCCCACGGAGGAGGCGTGCACCAGCACCGGCACCCGGGCCGCGGCGACCCCCTCGAAGACCCGGATGCCGCCGAGCACGTTGGTCCGCCAGGTGGTGGCCGGATCGTGCGTCGGCTGGAAGGCCCAGGCCAGGTTGATCACGGCGTCGGCGCCCTCGAACTGCTCGGCGAGGTTCGCCTGGTCCGAGGCGATGTCGACGGCGGCCCACTCGGTCTTCTCGGGCGACCACCCGGGGATCCGCCGGGCCAGCCCCCGCACCGACTTCACGTCGGGGTCCTCCGAGAGCAGGCGCACCACACTCGTCCCGACATTGCCGGTGGCGCCTGTCACGACGACCCTGGTCCCTGCTGAGCTGCTCACCTTCGGCTCCTCTCGTCGGCGCGGCGGAGGCTGCGACGAGCGGCCGGGTACCCGGGCGCCGGACCCGCACACGCGGCGCCGGCCGCACCCGGGGCGCGAGCACCGCGGGAGGCGGGCACCCGGGGACATGGGCGTGCGGGGCATGGAGAGCCCCGGCCGTGACGGGGGAATCACGACCGGGGCGGTCGGGTGGTGGGCGCGCAGGGCGGTCGCCTCGCGGCGAGGGGCTCCACAGGGCTTCAGCCGGACGATCGTCCCTGTGGGCGGAAGGTGAGGCCCGGGGACACTGTCCCCTCCGCACCCACGATCGGTTCAACGGGCAACCACCTCCCGGTGTTCCGGCCCCTCCCGTGACCTGCGTCACCGGGCGGCGGGTCAGGCCAGCGGGCTCCCGGCCAGCCGGGACAGCAGGTCGGCGGGGTCGGCGTACACCGCCCCGGCACCCGCCTCCTCCAGGTCGGCCCGGGGGATCCCGCCGCACAGCACGCCCACGCAGCGCACCCCCGCCTTGCTGCCCGCCCGCATGTCCCACACGGTGTCCCCGACGAACACCGCCCGGGAGGCGGGGACCCCGGCCAGCTCCAGCGCGTGCTCCACGGGCTCCGGGGCGGGCTTGCCCTCCCGCACGTCGTCGGCGCTCGCGGTGTCCGTGATGGCGTCGTCCGCGTCGATCGCCCGGCGCAGGGCGCCCAGTTCGGAGCCGCTCGCCGACGTGGCGAGGACCACCGTCCAGCCGTCCCCGTGCAGCCGCCGCAGCAGCTCCCCGGCGCCCGGCAGGGCGGGCAGCCGGTCGAAGTACTGGCCGTAGAGCGCCTTGTGCGCCGCGCTGAGTTCGCCGTCCCGGTCCCGGTCGCGGTCGTCGCCGAGCAGGTGGGCGATCAGGTCCGTGGAGCCGAGGCCGATGGCCCGGTGCACGGCGTGCATGGGCACGTCGTGCCCGGCCTGGCGGAGCGCCTCCCACCAGGTGACGACGTGCAGGTGGTTGGTGTCGACGAGGGTTCCGTCGACGTCGAAGACGGCGGCTCGCTGCATGGGGGTCCTTTCTGGCGTCGGCTCGTCACCGGGTACCACGCCGGGCGCTCCGGGAACCCACCGCGCGCGCCGGCAGCCGGCCCTCGCGGGTCCAGCCGAGCAGTTCCCCGGCCGACCAGGTGGTCACCACCCGCTCGGGCGGCACCCCGCACTCCTCGGCCCGCGCGCAGCCCGGGAGCTGCCAGTCGAGCTGGCCGGGCGCGTGCGCGTCGGTGTCGACCGCGAAGAGCGTCCCCGCCGCGACCGCCCGGCGCAGCAGCCGCCGCGGCGGGTCCAGCCGCTCCGGACGGCTGTTGATCTCGACGGCCGTCCCCGCCTCGGCGCACGCGGCGAACACCTCCTCCGCGTCGAACCGCGACTCCGGCCGCCCGCGGCCCGTCACCAGGCGCCCGGTGCAGTGCCCGAGGACGTCCGCGTGCGGATCGCGCACCGCGGTCACCAGCCGGCGGGTCATCGCCCGGGCGTCCATCCGCAGCTTGGAGTGCACCGACACCACGACCACGTCCAGTCGTTCCAGCAGCTCCGGTTCCTGGTCCAGCGAGCCGTCGTCGAGGATGTCGCACTCGATGCCGGTGAGCAGCCGGAAGGGCGCCCACCGCCGGTTCAGCTCCGCCACCACCTCCAGTTGCTCGCGCAGCCGCTCGGCCGACAGCCCGCGGGCCACGGTCAGCCGCGGCGAGTGGTCGGTGAGAACGGTCCACTCGTGCCCCAGCCCGGCCGCCGCCCGGCCCATCTCCTCGATCGGGCTGCCGCCGTCGGACCAGTCCGAGTGCGTGTGGCAGTCCCCGCGGATCAGCGCCCGCAGGGACGCGCCGGGCGCGTCCGCGCCGGCCGGCGCGCCGGACTCCGCCTCCAGCCGGCGCAGGTAGCCGGGCACCTCACCGGCCAGCGCCTCCGACACCACCTGCGCGGTCCTGGGCCCGATCCCCTTCAGCGACTCCAGCGTCCCCGCCGCGGCCCGCCCGGCGACCTCGTCCGCGGGCAGCCCGGCGAGCACCCGGGCGGCGGTCCGGAAGGCCCGCACCCGGTAGGTGGGCGCCAGCGACCGCTCCAGCAGGAAGGCGATCCGCTCCAGGGCGGCGACGGGTTCCATGGGACAAGGTTCACACCGTTCGCCCCGCGAGGGGCGCCGGAGCCGCGTGGCCGGACCCGTTTGCCCCACCCGCTCCCGGGTACTGCGACGCGCACACACACGAGAGGAGCCGGACATGGCGGGCGCAGCGATCGTCACCGGCGCCGACTCCGGCATCGGACGCGCCACCGCGGTCCGGCTGGCGCGGGCGGGCCTGGACGTCGGCATCACCTGGCACGAGGACGAGGAGGGCGCCGAGGAGACGGCGCGGGAGGTCCGCGGCGCGGGCCGCGCGGCCGCCGTGGCGCGGCTCGACCTCACCCGCCTGCCGGAGGCCGCCGACACCGTGGACGACCTCTGCGAGGAGCTGGGCCGGATCGACGTCCTGGTCAACAACGCCGGTACGGGCACGATGACCCCCTACCTCGACCTCGCGCTGGCGGACGTGCGCCGGGTCCTCGACGTCGACCTCGTCGGCCCCTTCCTGCTCGGGCAGCGCGCGGCGCGGCGCATGATCCGCCAGGGCGACGGCGGCCGGATCGTCAACGTCACCTCCGTGCACGAGCACCAGCCCCGGGTCGGCGCCGCCCCGTACTGCGCGGCCAAGGGCGGACTCGGGCTGCTCACCCAGGTGATGGCCCTGGAGCTGGCCGAGTACGGCATCACGGTGAACGCGGTCGCGCCGGGCGAGATCGCCACCCCGATGACCGGCCAGGAGGACACCGATGTGCACACCGAGCACCGCCCCGGCGTACCGCTCGGACGGCCCGGCGACGCCCGCGAGGTCGCCGCGGTGATCGCCTTCCTGGCGAGCCCGGACGCCTCGTACGTCACCGGCGCCTCCTGGAGCGTCGACGGCGGCATGCTGCGCATGGGACCGCAGGCCGGCTCCCACCTGACCGCCGACGACTGGCGCCGTCCCTGAAGGCCGCCGTGCGACTGCGTACCAGCTCCCGCGACGAACCCGGCTTCCGGCGCGTGCGCTGCGGCCGGGGCTTCCGCTACACCGGGCCCGGCGGCGAGCGGCTCACCGACCCCGGTCAGCTCGCCCGGATCCGCGCCCTGGCCATCCCGCCCGCCTGGCGCGACGTGTGGATCTGCCGCCGGCCCGACGGGCACCTCCAGGCCGTCGGCACCGACGCCGCCGGGCGCCGCCAGTACCTCTACCACGAGCGGTTCCGGGCCGAGCAGGACAGGGCCAAGCACGCACACGTGCGGCAGATCGCGCGGTCCCTGCCCGAGCTGCGCGCGCAGGTTGCCCGCGACCTGGCGGGGCGCGGGCTCAGCCGGGACCGGGTCACCGCCTGCGCGGTCCGCCTGCTCGACCTCGGCTTCTTCCGTATCGGCAGCGACCGGCACACCCGCAACAGCGAGACCTACGGCCTGACGACCATGCTCCGCGAGCACGTCCGGTGCGGCCGCGCCGAGATCACGTTCAGCTTCCCCGCCAAGGGCGGCGTCGAGATGGTGCGCGCGCTCGTCGACGACCAGGTGCGCACGGTCAGCCACGCGCTGCTGCGCCGCCCGCGCGGCGGCGAGCGCTTCCTCGCCTTCCACGAGCACGGGGCCTGGCACGACCTGCACGGCGACGACCTCAACGAGGCACTGCGCCGGCTGTCCGGCACCGACGTCACCGCCAAGGACTTCCGGACCTGGCACGCCACGGTGCTGGCCGCCGTGGCGGTCGCCGTGACCGCGCGCGGCGCCCGGACCACCGACGCGGCCCGGCACCGGCAGACCGCCCGCGCGGTCCGCGAGGTCAGCCACTACCTGGGCAACACGCCCGCGGTGTGCCGGGCCTCGTACATCGACCCCCGGGTGTTCGAACTGTTCGAGCAGGGGGAGACCATCGCGCCCGCGCTCACCCGGCTGGGCGAACACGGGGACTTCGGGCGGCCCGCCACGCAGGGCGCCGTGGAGGCCGCGGTCCTCGGCCTGCTGGACGGCTCCGCCGGGTGACCCGTCCGCGCGGGTTGCGTTCTACCCTCGATTGCATGACCGAACAAGCAGCTCCCCACATCTCCCGGCCGCGGGTCATGGTCCTGGGCGTGTGCCCGGGCAGGCACGGCGAGCCGCCCTTCCGGATCATGGAGATCGACGGCGAGGTGGTCGCCGAGGCCAGGACCGTCACGGATGTGCTGGAGACGGCCGCCTCCCACGGCATCACCATCCACGACCTCGACGACCCGGACGTGGTCCGCTTCGTGGGCGGGGACAAATACACCTGGACGGTGCACTGAGCGGGCCGCTCGGTGCACCGTCCGCTTCCGGAGGGCGCCGCAGGTGCGGGCACGGAGCCGGACGGCCGAGCCGCGGGGAGAGTGATGCCCCTTGACGCAAGGAGTGGCACAAGGGGGTCGTCGGGGCCTGGCACGCGCCGGGCCCGGACGGTCACTCGGCGGGCGCCCGCCGCACCCGGCGGTGCACCCCGCGCCCGAGCCGCCGCCCCAGCAGCAGCCAACCCAGCAGCGCGCCCGCCGTGTTGAGGATGACGTCGTCGATGTCGAAGGCCCGCCCGGTGATCAGCGCGCCCTGTGCCAGCTCCACCATCAGCATCACCAGCGCCGTCAGCGCCAGCACCCGCCCCGCGCCCCGGGCCCGCGGGGCCAGCACCGGCACCAGCACCCCGAACGGCACGCCCAGCAGCACGTTCCCGCCGATCTGCTTCACCGTCTCCCGGAACTGCCCGTGCTGCACGTAGGCGTTGAGGGAGCGGCCGGGGTGCAGGTTGCTGTGCGTCAGCGACACCGAGGCGGGGGACGGCTGGAGCGTGAGGCGGGCCAGCACCACGGCGAACGCCACCATGCACGCGAAGGCGGCCAGCATCGCCAGCAGCCGGACGGGCAGGGGGAGCGCGTGCCGCTCGACCGGCTCGCCGGCCGGTTCCTCGGGCCGCCGGGCCGCGGGCAGCCGCGGGGTGGCACGATCGGGCTCTGTCCGCTCCCGCTTGCCGGGAGCGCGCAGGGCCGCGGGCAGACGCGGGACGGCACGGGACATGGTTCCTCCTCAACTTCACCGGGTCACAGGGCGGTTACCCGGCATCGCACCCCGGATGCCGCCGTCCCCGGCCCGCCGGGTACACAGCCGTGGTTCCGTTCACGCCTGCGGGGCACTCCGCGTACGACCCAGCGCGCCGCCGCTCCCGCCCGGGCCCGGTGGTGCTTGGATGCCCCCAGCGGCACCCCGGACACACCGCCGCGTACCCGGACGCAACGGACCGAGGAGGTGTCGCATGATCCGCCGTACGGCCGACCGGACGGCCCTCCTCGCCACCGGTGAACTCCTGGCCTGGTGGGCGGCGCTCTGCCTGCTGTGGCTGGTGCTGATCAGCTCGGTCGACACCCTGGAACGCGTCGTCGGCGCGAGCTGCGCCGCCGCGGGCGCGGTCCTGGCCCGGCTCGCCCGGCGGGCGGTGGCCCGGCGGTGAACGGCTGGATCCTCGCGGCGACCGTCGCCCTGGCCGGCGGAGGGACCGCGGCCCTGTGGGGCCTGACCACCGGCCCCCTGGCCCGCCGGGTGATCGCCCAGAACATGACCACCTCCGCCGTCTGCCCGGCCCTGCTGCTCCTGTCCCAGGGCTACGCCCGCCCGGCCTACGTCGACCTCGCCCTGCTGCTGGCCCTGCTCGGACCGGTCGGCACGCTCGTCTTCGCCCGGCTGCTCTCCGAGGACCTGTCCGAGGAGCACGCCGGGGCCTGGGCGCTGACCTGGTCGGCGGCCGCACTGGGCGCGGCGGCCGTCGTCGCGGTGTGCGCGGCCGTCGGGCCCGGCCGGGCGATGGTGAAACTGCTGGTCGTCGGCGCCCTGCTGATCGGCGGCAACGTCATCGCCTCACGGGCGCTGGCGGGCGGGTTCCGGGGGGTGCGGGGTGGCTGACGGACCGCCGGACGGGGGAGGCGCCCCGTGACCGACGCGCTGGTCGTCGTCGTCCTGCTGCTGATGGCCGCCTCCGCCACCGCGGCCGTCGCCCAGCGCGACCCGGCCCGGCAGGCGCTGGTGCTGTCCTTCCTCGGCGTGCTGCTGGCCGCGCTGTTCACCGTGGACCAGGCGCCGGACGTGGGCCTGTCCCAGCTCGCCGTCGGCTCCGTGCTGACCCCGCTGCTGATCATGCTCTCCGTGCGCAAGATCAGGCGCCGCGGACGTGCCGAGGAGGACCGGCGGTGAAGCGGCTGCGGCTGTGGGTCCTGGCCGTGGGCGGCGCCGGCCTGGCCGCCCTGCTCGTCGCCGCCTGCCTGGACCTGCCGGACTTCGGCGGCCGGCGCCACCCGTACGGCGACCGCGCCGTCCGGGCCTCCCTCGCCCGGCACACCGCCAACACCATCTCCTCCGTCAACTTCGACCAGCGCGCCTACGACACCCTCGGCGAGATGAGCATCCTCTTCGCCGCCGTCCTCGGCTGCGTGGTGCTGCTGCGCCAGGCCCGCGACGAGCGCCGCGCCCGGCCCGAGCCCGCCGTGGTGGCCCCTCCGGTCCGCCGCTACGCCCTGCTCGTGCTGCCCGTCACGCTGGTCACCGGCCTCTACATCGTCGCGCACGGCCAGCTCAGCCCCGGCGGCGGCTTCCAGGGCGGGGTCGTCGCCGCCACCGCGCTGCACCTGCTCTACCTCGGCGCCGACTACACGGCGCTCGAACGCGTCCGCCCGCTCGGCCGCTACGAGGCCTCCGACGCGGTCGCCGTCTCGGCCTACCTCGTGCTCGGCCTCGCCCCGCTGCTGGCCGGCACCGCGCTCCTGGCCAACACGCTGCTGCCGTACGGCACCTTCAACACGCTGTCCTCCGGCGGCTTCGTCCCCCTGCTGAACGCGGCCATCGGCATGGAGGTGGCCAGCGCGGTCGTCGTCCTGCTCGCCCACTTCCTCGACCAGGCCGTCGAGATCGAGGAGGAGCAAGGGAGTTGACAACCGTGATGCACGTCCTGCCCTACCTGGTCGCCGTCTACGTCTTCCTGACCGGCTGCTACGGCATGGCCACCAGCCGGAACCTCGTCCACGCCGTCGGCTGTCTCTCCGTCTGCCAGTCCGCCACCTACATCCTGCTGCTGGCGGTCGGCTACCGCGACGGTGCCACCGCGCCCGTCTTCTCCGACATCGCACCCGGCTCCCGGCCGGTGGTGGACCCGGTGGTGCAGGCCCTCACCCTCACCGACATCGTCGTCGGCGCCACCGTCACGGCGCTGCTGCTCGCCCTCGTCCTCCAGATCGCCAAACGGCACGGCACGGTCGACCCCGACGAACTGCGGGAGCTGCACGGCTGATGCACCACCTGCTCCCGCTGCTCGCCGTGATCCCGCTGCTCGGCGCCGCACTGCTGGTGGCCGCCGGCCGCGTGCTGCCCCGGGCCGCGGCCGAGGTCATCGGCTTCGCGGCCGCCGGCGCCACGGCCGCCCTGGCGATCACGCTGCTGCTGAACTCCAGTCCGCCGATGGTCGAGTGGGTCGGCGGCTGGCTGCCCGTCGGCGGCGAGAGCGTCGGCATCCTCGTCGTCGGGGACGGCCCGGCGCTCGGCACGGCCGCGGTGGTCTCGCTGCTCACCCTGGCCGCCCTCGCCTACGCCTGGCGCTACTTCGACGAGCCCCTGGGCAGCCACAGCGGCGCGTTCACCGCGCTGATGCTGGCCTTCCAGGGCGCCATGTGCGGATTCGCCATCGCCGGGGACCTGTTCAACGCGTTCGTCTTCTTCGAGCTGATGAGCGTGGTGGCGTACGCCCTGACCGGCTACCGCATCGACGAGGCGAAGGCCGTCCAGGGCGCCCTGACCTTCGGCGTCGTCAACTCCCTCGGCGCGTACGCCCTGCTGACGGGCATCGCCCTGCTGTACGCGCGCACCGGCGAGCTGGCCATGACGAAGATCGGGCGCGGACTCGACGCCACCGGGCACGGCGGCCCGGACGCGCTGGTCCTCGCCTCCTTCGTGCTGGTGCTCACCGGACTGCTGGTGAAGGCCGCGGCCGTCCCCTTCCACTTCTGGCTCCCCGACGCGCACGCCGTCGCGCCCACCCCGGTGTGCATGCTCCTGTCCGGGATCATGGTCGAACTCGGCTCCTACGGCGTCTGGCGGGTGTACGGCACCGTGTTCGCCGGCCCCGGCGGCATCCCCGCCGCCGATCTCACCCGGGTCCTGGTGACGCTCGGTGCCCTCACCGCCGTCGTCGGCGCCGTCATGTGCTGGTACCAGCGGCACATCAAGCGGCTGCTCGCCTACTCCACCGTCTCGCACACCGGCCTGTTCCTCACCGGCCTCGGCGTCCTCACCCCCGAGGGGGACGACGGCGTCGCCCTGTACATCCTCGGCCACGCCGGGGTGAAGGCCGCGCTGTTCGCCTGCGCGGGCGTCCTGCTGGACCGGTTCGGCAGCGTCGACGAGCACGACCTGCACGGCCGGGCCCGACAACTGCGCGCCACCGGGGTGATGTTCGCCGTGGGCGCCGCCGGGCTCGCCGGGCTGCCGCCGTTCGGTACGGCACTGGGCAAGTCCGTCGCCGAGGAGGCGGTCGGCGGACCGCTCACGCTGGTGTTCGTGGCCGCCTCCGCGATCACCGCGGGCGCGGTCCTGCGGGTCACCGCCCGGGTCTTCCTCGGCCTCGGGCCGCGGCCCGAGGACGCGGCGGACGAGACCGGCGGCTCCGGCGAGGAGCCCGAGACCTCCGGCCTGCTGAGCCGGATCCCGGACACCATGACGACCGTGCCCGCCGTGCTGCTCGCGGCCGCCTTCACCGCCGGAGTGGTGCCCGGCTTCGGTGCCGCGGTGGCCCGCTCCGTCAACGAGGCGGGGTCGGGCGGCGCCCACGTCGCCGTCCACTGGACCGCGGCCGGGGTGCTGCTGGGCGTCGCCTCCACGGTGCTGGCGGTGGCGCTCGCCGGTCTCGCCGTCACCCGGCCGGACTGGACGGCCGCCCCCGGCTGGGCCGCGCCCCTCAGGCGCCTGCAGTCCGGGCACGTGGGCGACTACGTGGCCTGGCTGCTGATGGGCGCGACCGTGCTGGGGGCGCTGGCCCTGCCGGGGGTGCTGGGCTCCTGATCAGCCCGACCTGCCGTACGAGACGTACACCTCCCGGAAGCCGAGGGAACGCAGCAGGCCCTGGAGCATGGCGGTGGTGTTGCGCTCGGCCCGGGCGGTCAGCCCGGTGCTCCGCGCCGCGTCCCCGATGTGCCGGACGGCGAGCTTCTGCACGGCCTGCTCGCTGTTCGGGTTGCCCGAGAACAGGTCGCCGAGCCGGTCCAGCAGACCGCGTTCCTTGGTCACGGCGTAGGAGTGGTCGGGGTCGAGGGCCGGCTTGCCCAGCCGCGCGTGCGGCAGGCGCAGGGTGGCCGACGTGCGGTCGGCGTCGATCGTCACGTCCTTCTCGCCGACCTGTCCGAGGTCGACGTAGGCGTCCACGGTGCCCGCGCCGACGTACAGGGTGCGGGTGCCGCGGATGGCGTCGGGCAGGAACTTGGCGTCCTTCTCCAAGTCCACGACGACCTGGAAGTTGCCCGAGGCCGCGTCGTAACGGCTCATGTCCTGCACGGACTGCAGGACGGCGGGGCCGGAACGGTCGTGCGTCTCGGTGCCGAACAGGTCCTTGATGCCCGGCAGTACGGCCAGCCTGATGCCGGCGAACAGTACGGCGAGCACCACTACGAACGCTGCCAGGACCTTGACCCAGCCCGGCAGGCGTCTGACGGAAGTCGTCATCGTGACGGTCCTCCTTTCTGCCGACCGGATGCCCGCCAACGGCCGGAACAGGCCGGGGAGTCGGGCGAACGGCTGTCAGTCGGACCGCCCGCCCGGGCCGCAGCTCACGGGCAGCCGGACGCGGCCCCCGAACGGGCGACGGCCGCGTCCGGATCCGGCTGCGGCGGCAGCAGCCGGGCCAGACCGGTGACCCGGAAGACCCGCAGCGTCAGCGGGTGCGTGCACACCAGGTCCAGCCGCCCCCCGCGCTCCAGCAGCCGGGCGCGCGCCCGGTACAGCAGCCGCAGCCCCGAGCAGTCGAAGAACTCCACCGGCCGCAGGTCGATCACGACCCGGGCGCCGGCCCGGCCGGTGACCCGGTCCAGGTGCGGGCCGATCTCCGCCGCCGCGGCGATGTCGATCTCGCCGCGGAACTCCAGCACCGTGTGCCCGCGGTAGTCGTACACGCCCAGTTGCCGGGTGAGGGGTACGGGCTCGTGTCGCACCTCGGTCCCACCTCCCACCCCGCGCACCGACGACGCTCGCCGACCGTCAAGTTACCCTCGCCAGAAGGAATTTGAGCATGTTCGAATGACATATGTCTTCGAGTTTCGCGCGTGTCGCCGGCGCTCCCGGTCAGTCCGCCAGCAGGACCAGCTTGCCCGTCGTCCGCCCGGTGTCCCCCGCCTCGTGCGCCTTCGCGGCCTGGGCCAGCGGGAACGTGCCGGCGATCGTCGCCCTCAGCTCGCCGGACTCCGCCAGTCCCGCGATCGCCGTCATCCCGGCGCGGTCGGCGTCCACGAGCATCCGCACCGCCCGCACCCCCAGCCGCCCGGCCTCCTCGGGGAAGTCCGCCGGACCCACCGGCAGGGTCGAGACCACCACACCGCCGGGCCGCAGCACCCGCAGGGACCGCACCGACGTCTCGCCGCCGAGCGTGTCCAGGACGACGTCGACGTCCCGCACCGCCTCCGTGACGTCGGTGGACCGGTAGTCGACCGGCTCGTCGACGCCGATCTCCCGCAGGAAGCCGTGCTTGCCCGCGCTCGCCGTCCCGATCACGTACGCCCCGCGCGCCTTGGCGATCTGCACGGCCACGTGCCCGACCCCGCCGGCCGCCGCGTGGATCAGCACCCGCTGCCCCGGCCGGACGTCCGCGTGCTCGGTCAGCGCCTGCCAGGCGGTCAGGGACACCAGCGGCAGCGCGCCCGCCTGAACGTGGTCGAGCGCGGCCGGCTTGCGGGTCAGGGCACGGACCGGGGCGAGCACGTACTCGGCGTGCGAGCCGTGGCCGTAGGGGTAGGGGAGCATCCCGAAGACCTCGTCGCCGGGCCGGAAGGCGGCCACGCCGACGCCGGTCGCGGCGACCTCGCCCGAGACGTCCCAGCCGAGGACGAACGGCGGCTCGCCCAGGAACCCGCCGGTCGCCCGGTGCTTCCAGTCCGTGGGGTTCACCCCGGCCGCCCGCACCCGGACCAGCACCTGGTTGGGACCCGGCTCCGGCCGCTCCACCCGGACCTCCCGCAGTACCTCGGGACCGCCCAGGACGTCCTGGCTGATGGCTCGCATCGTGTTCGCATCGCTCATGGCACCCAGCCTGCCCGCCCGGCACCCCCCGAGCGCCGCGACCTGCCGGTGGGCGGGCCGAACGTGCGGGCCGCCCCGGTACCGGGGGCCGGACGGCGCACGGGAGGACGGGGACGGCCACGCGCGGAGGGCTCGCGGCGGTGGCGGGGGCCGGCCGCGCCGCCGGCCCCGCCGGGACCCGGTGGTGGAGGGCACGGCTCCCGTCCGGGACCGCTCGCCGGCTGCCGCGAGCCGTACGCCGGAGCACCCTGGACGGTGCTCCCGGCCGCCCGCGATACGGGGGCGGACAGCCGGCCGCCCGCCACGCGCCACCCGGACACACCTCGGCGCACTCCGTGCGCGGAGCGGGGGCGCACGGCCACACTGAACGCGAACGACCACTCCGAGGAGGCCGTACGGCATGACCCCGCCCCCAGCCCGCTCCGCCGGGCAGCGCAAGAAGGACACCCTCCACCGGCTGGAGCACGACGTCGACGCATGGGTCGCCACCGCCGGCCCCGACGGAGGAACCCCCCACCTCGTGCCGCTCTCGTTCGTGTGGGACGGCACCGCGCTGCTGATCGCGACCCCGGCGGAGAGCCCTACCGGCCACAACCTCCAGGCCACCGGCCGGGCCCGGCTCGGCATCGGACCCACGCGGGACGTCGTCCTGGTCGAGGGCATCGTCCGGGTGGTCGCGCCCGAGGACCTGCCCGAGGAGGACGCCGAGGTGTTCGCCGGGAAGACCGGGTTCGACCCGCGCCGACTGACCACCCGCTACCTGTACTTCAACGTCATCCCGCAGCGGATCCAGGCCTGGCGCGAGGCGGACGAGCTGAGCGGGCGCGAACTGATGCGCGACGGGGAGTGGCTCGTCACCGACTGAATCCGGCGGCCCGGGATATCCGCCTGGGAGAGGACACATCCCAGGAGGATCCATGGCACTGGTCAAAGCGGGCGTGGTCGTGCTGGACTGCGCCGAACCGGAGAAACTCGCCGAGTTCTACAGGGAGTTCCTGGAGGGCGAGCAGACCGCCGCGTCCGCCAACCTGGTCGAGATCCGGGGCGCCGACGGCGTCCGGCTCGCCTTCCGGCGTGACGCCAACGCCACCCCGCCGAGCTGGCCGCGCCCGGAGAACTCCCTCCAGGTGCACCTCGACTTCCTGGTCGAGGACCTGGACGAGGCCGAGCGGCGGGTGGTGGGGCTCGGCGGCCGGCCGATCGAGACGAGGGACGCGGCGGGGCCGTACGAGGAACGCGGCTACTCCGATCCCGCCGGCCACTCCTTCACCCTGCGCCTCATGCGGCCGGCGGCGCCGAAACAGGGCTGACCGCCGGGCCCGGGGCCCGGGTGCGCGCCGGCCCGGCGGAGCCGGGCCGGCCGCGTGCCGTCAGTCCCGGCCGCCCGGCTCCGTCACCGGCCACACGCCCGTCTGCCGGGCGATGGCCTTCGCGCCGGCGCGGTCCACCGCGCTGCGCGCGACCGCGAAGATCGCGCCCTGCACCGCCGCCGCGAGCAGGATCTCGCCCCAGCCGCGGTCCGGGTCCAGGGCGTCGGGCGCGTCGTCCTCGTGCCGGATCGCCTTCCACGCCTTGCGGAAGGCCATTCCGGCCAGGGCACCGCCCGCCCAGCTGAGAACGAATCCGACCGGCTGGTAGGCGAGGGGGAGCTTTTTCTTCTTGTTCTTGGACATGTGTGACTACTTCCTCGTCAGTCGTTCCTCATGCGGCCTGTCCCTCGGGGGCCACTCGTTCGTCCGCCGGCACCGGCCCGGGCGGCGTGCCCTCGCCGAACGGACGGCCGCCCAGCTCCTCGCGGTGGTGCGGGGCCGACCACCCGGCGAGGTCCGGGCCGAGCGGCACGATGCCGGTGGGGTTGATGCCGGTGTGCACCTGGTAGTAGTGCCGCTTGATGTGGTCGAAGTCGACCGTGTCGCCGAACCCCGGCGTCTGGAACAGGTCCCGGGCGTACGCCCACAGCACCGGGTGCTCCGTCAGCTTCCAGCGGTTGCACTTGAAGTGGCCGTGGTAGACGGCGTCGAACCGGACCAGGGTGGTGAACAGCCGGATGTCCGCTTCCGTGAGGGTGTCGCCGACCAGATACCGCTGCCCGGCCAGCCGTTCACCGAGCAGTTCCAGCCGCCGGAAGACACCGGCGCACGCCTCCTCGTACTCCTTCTGGTGGGTGGCGAAACCGGCTCGGTACACCCCGTTGTTGACGTCCTCGTACACCTCGGCCATCACCTGGTCGATCTCGTCGCGCCGCCCGGCCGGGTACAGGTCCGGCGCGCCGGGGCGGTGCAGGGCCGTCCACTCGGTCGCCAGGTCCAGCGTGATGCGCTGGTAGTCGTTGGTGACCAGTCGTCCGCTCGGGACGTCCACGACCGCGGGCACGCTCACCCCGCCCGGGTAGCCGGTCTCCCGCCTGTCGTAGGCCTCGCTCAGGAACCGGATGCCGAGCACCGGGTCCCGGCCGTCCGGGTCCAGGGTGAACCGCCAGCTGCGGTCGTCCTGGACCGGATCGGCGACCGCCAGGGACAGCGCGTCCTCCAGCCCGAGCAGCCGGCGGGAGACCAGCGCCCGGCTCGCCCAGGGGCAGGCACGGGAGACCACCAGCCGGTAGCGGCCCGCCTCCACCGGCCAGCCGTCGCGGCCGTCGGCGGTGATGCGGTCGGCGAAGTGGCTCCTGGACCTGCTGAACGCCCGGTGTCCGTAGGCGCTGTTGCCGTCGTCACCCATGTCTCCTCCTCGTGCCGGGTCCTCCTGCCCACGCGTTCCCCGTTTGGCGCGGCCCGCACGGTGTGAGCCGTCCGGTCGGGGGCAGTCGGCGAAAGGTGAGCGGGACATCCTCGGAACGGGAGACGGCCGCACGAACGGCCGAGAGCAGAACGACACGACCGGCACACGCCTCCGGCCCGCAGGGGCCGCAGGCAGCCGCCGGGGAGGACGGAGGGGGACCGGCACCCACCACCGCGGACGGCCGGGCGGCACCGGCGCCCGGCCGCACCGACGAAGGCACCGATCAGGACGCCGGCAGCGGCGCCAAGGACGACCGGCACACCAAGATCACCGTCCTGGTCGCCCTCGGCGCCAATCTGGTGATCGCCGTGGCCAAGGCGGTGGGCGGTGTCCTGGCCGGCTCGCCGGCGCTGCTGTCGGAGGCCGCGCACTCGGTCGCCGACAGCCTCAACGAGGTCTTCCTGCTGGCCGCCCTGAGCCGCAGCCGCCGCCCGGCCGACAGCCGGCACCCGTTCGGCTACGGCAAGGAGCGCTTCTTCTGGTCCCTGATCGCCGCCGTGGGCATCTTCGTCATGGGCGGCTGCTTCTCCGTCTTCCAGGGCGTCGAGGCCCTGCGCAACGGCGCCGAGGAGTCCTTCAGCGGCTATGTGGCGGGCCTGGTGGTGCTGGGGGTCGCCCTGGTGGCCGAGGGCATCTCGCTGCTGCGAGCCCTGCACCAGGTACGCCAGCAGGGGGGCGGCCTCGGCGCGCTGCGCGACCCCGCGCTGCGCACGGTGGTCGCCGAGGACGGCACGGCGGTGCTCGGCGTCACCCTCGCCATGATCGGCATGGCCCTGCACATGGTGACCGGGCAGGTCGTCTGGGAGGCGTCCGCCTCGCTGGCGATCGGCCTCCTGCTGGTCTACGTCGCCTACCGGCTCGGCCGGGACGCCCGGGACCAGCTGATCGGCGAGGCCGCCGACCCCGAGCTGCGCGGCAGGATCCGGGAGCTGCTGCGGGCCCAGCCGGAGATCGACAGCGTCGAGGCGCTGTTCACCATGAAGATGGGCCTCGACTCCACCATGGTCGCCGCCCGCATCGACCTGGCGCCGGGCCTGGACAGCGAGCGCGTCGAGGAGGTCGCCATGCGCATCAAGCGGTCCCTCGCCCGGATGTTCCCGGAGGCCGCCCAGATCTTCCTGGACGTCACCGACCGGCCCGCGGACAAGGCAGGCGAAAGCCCCGCCGCGACGGGGGAGCGCGGCGGGGCCTGACGCACGGGTGCCCGCCCGGGAGCCGGTTCACACGCCCCGGCCGGCGGATCGAGCCGAAAGGGGCCGCCACCCGGCCACGGCCGGCTCCCGCGGGGGTCCGCCTCCCGCGGGGGTCCGCCTCCCGCGGGGGTCCGCCTCCCGGTCAGCTCCCGTCGAGGGGCTCCAGGACGAAGACCGGGATCTGCCGCGACGTCTTCTCCTGGTACTCGGCGTACGGCGGGAACGCGGCCACCGCCCGCTCCCACCACTCCGCCTTCTCCGCGCCGGTGACCTCGCGCGCCCGCATGTCCCGCTTCCGGGGGCCGTCCTGGAGCTCGACGTGCGGGTGCGCCTTCACGTTGTGGTACCAGACCGGGTGGCTGGGCGCGCCGCCGACGGAGGCGACCGCCGCGTACCGGCCTCCGTGCTCCACCCGCATCAGCGGCGTCTTGCGGATCTTCCCGCTCTTCGCGCCCAGGGTGGTCAGCACGATCACCGGCAGCCCGGTGTCGCGCAGCGTCGTCCCCTCCGTCCCGCCGGAGCCCTCGTACAGCTCGACCTGCTCGCGCACCCACTGCGTCGGGCTGGGTTCGTACTCGCCCTGGAGAGGCATCGTCCGCCGTCCTTTCGTCGGTTCCGCACCTTGTACCACGACTGCCGGCGCCGCAGGCCGCCGGAAGCCTCCTCGCCGCGCGCGGCGCCCGCCTTCCGGCATCATGTGAAGGAGGACGGCCGGCGGTGCCGGGCAGCCGGGACGGCGGCCGGTTCCCGCCCCCGGACCCGTGCCGCTTCGGCCAGATCACCGGGGTCACCGAAGTGGCCGAACTTCGGGTCGACCCATAGATGCCTGGGGCATCTAATGAAGATCGGCTCGACGCACCTCCTTCGTCTGCGAGGTCTTCCCATGACGGAACTGACGGACCCCACCGGCCCGGCCGCCTCTTTCGAACCCGTCGCCTTCCCCCAGGACCGCACCTGCCCCTACCACCCGCCCACCGGCTACGACCCGCTGCGGGACGGACGGCCCCTGTCCCGCGTCACCCTCTACGACGGCCGCGAGGTCTGGCTGGTCACCGCGCAGGCCACGGCCCGCGCCCTGCTCGCCGACCACCGCCTGTCCACCGACCGCCGCCGCCCCGGCTTCCCCGTGCCCACGCCCCGCTTCGAAGCCGGCCGCGACCGCCGGGTGGCGCTGCTGGGCCAGGACGACCCCGAGCACCACCGGCAGCGGCGCATGCTGATCCCGTCGTTCACGGTCAAGCGCGCCACCGCGCTGCGCCCCTGGATCCAGCGGGTCGTGGACGACCTGCTGGACGCGATGATCGCCCAGGGGCCGCCCGCCGAACTGGTCTCCGCCTTCGCGCTGCCCGTGCCGTCGACCGTGATCTGCGGTCTGCTCGGGGTGCCGTACGCGGACCACGAGTTCTTCGAGGAGCAGTCCCGCCGGCTGCTGCGCGGCGCGACCGCGGCCGACGCGGTGGCGGCCCGCGACCGGCTGGAGGGGTACCTCGGCGGCCTGATCGACGCCAAGGCCGAGCAGAGCGCGCCCGGCGACGGCATCCTGGACGACCTCGTCCACCAGCGGCTCCGCGAGGGCGACCTCGACCGGGCCGACCTGGTCTCGCTCGCCGTGATCCTGCTGGTCGCCGGGCACGAGACGACCGCCAACATGATCTCCCTGGGCGTCTACACCCTGCTCCAGCACCCCGACCGGCTGGCCGAGCTGCGCGCCGACCCCGCGCTGCTGCCCGCCGTCGTCGAGGAGCTGCTGCGGATGCTGTCCATCGCGGAGGGGCTGCAACGGGTGGCGCTGGAGGACATCGAGGTCGGCGGCACCACGATCCGGGCCGGTGACGGCGTCCTCTTCGCGACCTCGGTGATCAACCGGGACACGGCCGTGTACGACGGCCCCGACGGCGTGGACTTCCACCGCGCCGACCGGCACCACGTGGCGTTCGGCTTCGGCATCCACCAGTGCCTGGGTCAGAACCTGGCCCGCGCCGAGCTGGAGATCGCCCTCGGCAGCCTGGTCACCCGGCTGCCGGGGCTGCGGCTGGCCGCCCCGGCGAAGGACATCCCCTTCAAACCCGGCGACACGATCCAGGGGATGCTGGAACTCCCCGTGACCTGGTAAGAGGCTCGGTCCATGCGTATCGACATCGACATCGACAAAGACGTCTGCATCGGCGCCGGACAGTGCGCGCTGGCCGCGCCCGGCGTCTTCACCCAGGACGACGACGGGTACAGCGAACTGCTCCCCGGTACCGAAGAGGGCGTGGACGACCCGATGGCGCGGGAGGCGGCCCGCGCCTGCCCGGTGAGCGCCATCACCGTCCGGGGCAGCGCCGGCTGACCGCGCGGCGGTACGGCGGCGACCGCCGCCGTACCGCCGGACGGGGGCGGCCGGACGGGTGAACCGGCGCGGCTACCGCGCCGCGCGGACGTAGGCCGCGCTGTCCGGCGTGGACACGTCCCGGTCCCGGCGGACGATGCTGAGCCGGCCGCCCCAGCGGGCGCGGGCCGCGCGCAGGCCCTGGTCGGTGTACTCGACGTCCACCACCCGGTCGTCGAACGCCTTCGCGTACACCTCGCACTCGTCGTACTGCCCGCACTCCTCCGCCACGGCGAAGTCCAGCCCGGCCTGCTCGCGCCGCCCGGCCAGTTCCGCGGTGTTCTTCTGCGCGACGGCCAGGTGCCGGGCGTGCGCGTGCCGGGACAGCAGACGCATGAACGCGGTCGCGTCGGCCGCGGTGAGCAGCCGGTGCGAGCGGGTGTAGCTGTCGTAGTTGTCGGGCTCGACCGCGTCGAAGCCCTTGTCGGCGCAGTCGTCGACCCACCGGTTCACCCGCTCCGCCACCCGCTGCCGCCTGGCGGGCGTGCCGATGTCCAGCAGCGGCTCGTTCCAGTCCTCGTCGATCACGGTCTCGCCGCGCGCGTCGCGCAGCAGCAGGTCGGCCGGCCAGGAGGATCGCTCGGCGGGCTGGGCCTGGAAGGCGTTGACGTAGCAGATGTTGTACAGGCCGGGGGCGGGGGAGTCCGACCGGTCGCGGCTGACGATCCGCACGCCCGCGGGCGGGGGGTAGGAGCCGCCGATCTGGTAGTCGAACCCGGCGGCCCGCGGCGGCAGCCGGAGGGCGGCGGGCGCCGGGGAGCCGGTCCCGTCCTGTGCTCGTTCGCCGGTGTCGCAGCCGGTCAGGGCCGTCGCCACGACGGCCACCGCCGCCAGGGCGCCCAGGGCCGTGCGCGGCCCCGCGGCGCGAAGAACACCCATGGGGGGCACGTCCGCTCCATCCTCCCCACGCCGGGCGGCGCGGCACGTCCCAGGATCAAATCGCCCGGACGCCGCCGTCGTCAAGTCGGGCCCGGGCCACGACGTAGGCTCGCCCGTGACCACCGCTGTCGAAGGCAGGAGCAGCAACGATGCAGTACGTGAAGCTCGGTTCGACGGGTCTGGACGTGTCGCGGATCTGTCTGGGCTGCATGACCTACGGGCTGCCGGACCGCGGCACGCACGAGTGGACCCTGGACGAGGAGGCGTCCCGCCCGCTGATCCGGCAGGCGCTGGAGGCGGGCGTCAACTTCTTCGACACCGCGAACGTCTACTCCGACGGCACCAGCGAGGAGATCGTCGGCAAGGCCCTGCGCGACTTCGCCGACCGTGACGAGATCGTGCTGGCCACCAAGGTGCACGGGCGGATGCGGCCGGGTCCCAACGGGGGCGGCCTGTCCCGCAAGGCCGTCATGACCGAGATCGACCACAGCCTGCGCCGCCTCGGCACCGACTACGTGGACCTCTACCAGATCCACCGCTACGACCACGGCACTCCCGTCGAGGAGACGATGGAGGCGCTGCACGACCTGGTCAGGGCGGGCAAGGTCCGCTACATCGGGGCGAGTTCGATGTACGCGTGGGAGTTCTCCAAGGCCCAGTACACCGCCGAGCGGCACGGCTGGACGAAGTTCGTGTCCATGCAGAACCACTACAACCTGCTCTACCGCGAGGAGGAGCGGGAGATGCTGCCCCTGTGCGCGGACCAGGGCGTCGGCGTGCTGCCGTGGAGCCCGCTCGCCCGCGGCCGGCTCACCCGCGACTGGGGCACGGTCACCGGACGCAGCGCCACCGACGACTTCGGCAGCCGGCTGTACCTGGAGAGCGACCGCGCGATCGTCGAGGCCGTCACCCGTATCGCCGCCGAACGCGGGGTGCCCCGCGCCCGGGTGGCCCTCGCCTGGCTGCTGCACCAGGACCCGGTGGCCGCCCCCGTCGTCGGCGCGGCCAAGCCGAACCACATCGAGGACGCGGTCGCCGCCGTCGAACTGGAGCTGACCGGCAAGGAGATCGAGGAGCTGGAGCGGCCGTACACGGCGCGCGCCGTCAGCGGCCACTGACCGGGGCGGGCCGTGCGGCCCCGGGCCGGGGGCGGGTCGGAAGCGGCCACGCCCGGCCCGGCCGAGGGGCCCCGGCGGGACCGGGCTCAGGGGTGGTGCGGTGGCGGGGGCGGGATCGTGCCCAGGTCCGGGGCCGGTTCGGGCCACACCAGCAGCACCGGGCAGGGCGCGTGGTCGACGGCGAACCGGGCGGCCGGGCCGAGACTGCGCGGGCCCAGCCGGGACCGGTCCCCGTCCCGGGCCAGCACCAGCAGCCCCGCCCCTTCGGCGGCGGCGACCACCTCGCGCTCGGCCCTCCCCGTCCGCTCCTCGCGGGCACACGGCCGGCCCAGCCGCTCGGCCGCCGCGGCGAGCAGCGCCGTCGCCGCCGTACCGCCGAGCCCCTCCAGCCGGTCGCCCGGATCGCGCCCCCAGCCCTCGGCCGGGCGCTGCCCCGGCGCGCGACCGCGGCCGAGCAGTCCGGCGAAGGCCCCGTGGGCCACCGCCGGCACGTCCGGCCCGCTCACATGGAGCAGCACCACCTCGGCGCCGTCCGGCGCGTGGGCCCGTACCGCGTCCACGCAGGCCGGCCAGGTGCCCTCCACCAGCCAGGTGACCACCCGCATCCCTCGGCCTCCCGTCCGCTCCCGCGGGCCCGGAGGCCCGCGGTCCTAGAGAACCCGCAACGACCCCCACAGTGCCACCACCGCGACCGCCAGCGAGGACGGCACGGCGAGCAGCCCCAGCCGGGTGAACTCGCCGAGGTCCACGTCGTGCTCGTGCTGGTGCACGATCCGCCGCCACAGCAGTGTGGCGAGCGAACCGGCGTACGTGAGGTTGGGGCCGATGTTCACCCCGAGCAGCACCGCGAGGACCGCGCCCGGCCCGGCGGGCGCCGCCAGCGGCAGCAGGACGAGCACCGCGGGCAGGTTGTTGATCAGGTTGGCCAGCAGGGCGGCCAGCGCGGCGAGGCCCAGCAGCGCGGGCAGCCCGGTGCCGCCCGGCACCACATGGCCGAGGAGGTCCGCGAGCCCGTTGTCCACCACGGCCCGCACCACGACGCCCAGCGCCAGGACGAACGCCAGGAAGGCCGGGGCCGCCGCCCGCACGACCGCCACCGGGGTCGTCCGCCGCCGCACCAGCGACCGCCCGGCCAGCATCAGCGCGCCCGCCGCCGCCACCCAGACCGGCTCGACCCCGAACGCCGACGCCACCACGAACCCGGCCAGCGTGCAGCCCACGGTCACCAGCGCGAACAGCGGCAGCGGCGGTGCGGCCCCCTCGTCCCGGTCCGCGGGGGCGGCGGCCGCCAGGTCCCGGGCGAAGAACCACCGGAACACCAGGTACTCGGTGCCGATCGCGGCCAGCCACGGCAGTGCCATCAGCGCCGCGAACCGGGTGAAGCCCAGCCCGCTCGCCGAGAACGCCAGCAGGTTCGTCAGGTTGGACACCGGCAGCAGCAGCGACGCCGTGTTCGACAGGTGCGTGCAGGCGTAGACGTGCGGCTTGGGCCGTACCCCGGTACGGGCGGCCGTGGCGAACACCACCGGGGTCAGCAGCACGATCGTCGCGTCCAGGCTGAGGACGGCGGTGATGGCAGACGCCAGCGCGAACACCGCCGTCAGCAGCCGTCCCGGACGGCCCCCCGCCCACCGGGCCGTCCACGCCCCGCACGCCCGGAACAGCCCCTCCACGTCGCAGAAGTGGGCGAGCACCAGCACCGCCGCCAGGAACCCGACCACCGGTCCGAGGCGTACGGCCTCGTCCCGGGCGTGGTCCAGCGGGATCGCCCCGGACACGACGGCGATCCCGGCCGCGGGCACCGCCATGACCGCCTCCGGCCACCCGAAGGGCCGGACGACGGCCCAGGCCAGCACGGCGGCCAGCAGAACGGCGGACAGGGCCTCGGCGAGCGGGGTGTTCAGGGCGGGTCCTTCCGGCGAACGAACGCAAGGTGCCCGCCCATGAAAACAGACGGCAGGGAACCGCCCGCGACGACCGGCTGCCCATCGCGCCCGGGAGGTCCGCCCGGCCGGTTCAGGGACCGGTGCCGGGGCCGAACACGGTCAGCCGGACGGACGAGGAGTTCCCGGCGACCGGCACCGGGCCGCCCGCCCAGGACACCCTCAGCGGGTCCCGCTCGTCCGGCGGCGTCACCAGCAGCGTGGCCGGGGTGGCCGGCGTGGCCCCGCTGACCCCCGGGTTGGAGAAGGTCAGCCCCGCCCAGGCGCTCTGCCCCGGCGCGAGCGTGACCGTCACCGGGGAACCCGGCTCGCGGCGCGGGTCGGCGCCGAGCCGGCCGCCGGAGCCGTTCAGGAAGGCCGCGCCCGGGTAGCCGCGCAGCGTGCAGGTGCGGCCGGACCTGTTGGTGAGGACCACCGGGAAGTTCTCCTGGCCGGCGCCCGGGTCGTTGCGCCCCACGGTCGCGCCCAGTTCGGAGGTGTGGCAGCGGGGACTCGCCGCGACCGTCGCGGCCGGGGGCGTGCCCCCGCGGGTGGGGGCCGCGGTCGAACGGGTCGCGGGCGGGGCGGACGCCGGCGCCGAGGGGGTGCCGGCCGGCACCGGTCGCGAGGCCGGGGCGGAGACGGCCGCGGACCCGCTCTTGCCGTCCTGCGCGGGCGCGGCCGTACCGGACGCCGTGACGGGCGGACCGCCCTGGGCGTCCGTGCCGCCGCCGCAGCCGGTCACGAGGCCCAGCACGGCGACCGTGCCCGCGAGCAGGGCCCCGTGCCGCGTGGACCGGGGGATGTACACCATGGCGCTCCACACTCCTGGTAGGTCACGGCACGCGTCCGGGACGCGTGCCTGCGGCGCGGGGTGCGCCGTCACCACCGTCCGATGCGCGCACCGCCGGAATAGTTCGGGACTCGTGGGATTCCCTTCCCCGGGCCCGGCCCCGGCAGGCTTCCTTCAGCCCACCCGGAGCGAACGGAGTACGCCGTCGGTGGCATCGCCGTCACTCCGCTGGCGTAGCTGCAGGTACACCTGCGGCCCGGGGCCGCCGTCCGCCGGCCGCAGCGCGGCCTCGGTGACCGAACCCCCGTCCGGGCAGTCGCGCCAGGACCGGACCCGGCCGCGCCAGTCGGCGCCGGTGAACGTGCGGGCGCCCGTGTAGCGGCAGTCCGCGTGGGTGATCCGGCCGATGCGGGCGGTGACGTCGCCGCGCGGGCTGAGGCCGGCGAACACCCCGTTCACGGCCGCCCCCAGGTCGGGCCAGCGGGACAGGTCGTCGGCCACCACCAGCCCCGGCTCGTGCCCCGCCGCCAGCCCGAGCGCGTGCGGGTCCCAGCCGGAGTCGCGCACCTCGCGGCCCCAGCCGGCCGGCACCACCACGCTCACCCGGCCGGTGCCGTCCGCGATCCGCATCCCGGCGTCCGCGGCGCCGTCGCCCCGGTGCGGCACCACGGTCACCGCGAGGGCCGCCGCGGTGGCGGTGACGGCGGCGGCCAGCGCCAGGGTCAGCGCGCCCAGCCGGCCGCGCACCCCGTCCAGCCGCCGTCCGGGCCCGGCCGGCGGCCCCGCGGCCAGCCGGTCCAGTTCGTGCGCGAAGGCCAGGGCGCCCGGCCAGCGCCGCTCCCGGTCCGGTTCCAGCGCGCGCAGCAGCGCCCGTTCCACGTCCTCGCCCAGCTCCGGGCGCAGCCGCCGGGGCGGCACCACCCGGCCCGGCGGACCCGGCACGGTCCCGGTCAGCAGCTCGTAGCCGACCGCGCCCAGGCTGTAGACGTCCGCCCGCTCGTCGATGCCCCCGCCGGGCTCGGCCTGCTCCGGCGGCCGGTACCCCGCCGACCCCGCGGCCAGGGTCAGCACCGATGCCTGCGCGAGGCTCTTGGCCAGGCCCAGGTCGGCCAGCAGCACGCGGCGGGAGCCGTCCGGCGCGGTGTGCAGCAGCACGTTGGTCGGCTTGATGTCGCGGTGCACGATGCCGGCCTCGTGCAGCGCGGCGGCGCCCCGCGCGGCCTCGGCCGTCAGCGCGAGCGCCTCCCGCACCGGCAGCGGGCCGTCCGCCGGCAGCTCGGCGAGCGTGCCGCCGGCGGCGTACTCCATCACGAAGTACGGTCTGCCGTCCGGGAGTTCACCGATGTCGTAGACCTGCACCACCCGGCTGGAGCCGGCCCGGCGCAGCAGCCGCGCCTCGGACAGGAAACGCTCCCTGACGTCCAGCCGGTGCGCCCAGTTCTCCGCGAGGACCTTCACCGCCACCGGAGCCTGGAGTTCGGGGTCGTGGGCGAGCCACACCGTGGCGAAGGCGCCGCTGCCCAGGTGCCGTTCGAGGCGGTGGCGGCCGATCCGCTCCGGGGGCTGCATACGACTATCATGCCTGGCCTCGGACCGACGCGGAGGGGGCCCGCCCGTGCAGGACCAGGCGCCGATCGAAGACCTCGCCCGGCGTGCCGCCGCCGGCGACAGCGCGGCCCTGGACCGGCTGCTGACCGAGATACGGCCCGAGGCCGTGCGCCGCTGCGCGCGCTTCCTGCCGTGCCGGGAGGACGCCGAGGAGGCCGCCCAGGACGTGCTGCTCCAGGTCGCCCGGCACATCACCGGTTTCGAGGGCCGCAGCCGCTTCGGCACCTGGCTGTACACGGTCGTCGCGAACTGCTGCCGGCAGAAGTACCGCGAGCTGAGGCGGCGGGCCGTCGAGCAGCCCGTCGCCATCGAGCCCGCGCACGCCGTCGACCCGCGCACCACCAGCGTGATCGCCGGCTCCCGGGTGGATCTGCTGGAGGCCCTGGAACGGCTGGAGCGGGAGCGTCCGCACCTGGTCGCGCCACTGGTGTACCGGGACATCTGCCAACTGGACTACGCCGAGGCCGCCGAGCGCGCCGGCATCCCGCTCGGCACGCTCAAGTCCCGTCTGCACGAGGCCCGCAGACGGATACGGCCCTGGCTGACGGCGTCCTGAGACCAGCCCGCGGCGCCGGTCCGCCCGCGGCCCCCTAACCGCCCGAGTCCTCGCCGTACACCGGCAGTTCGGCCCAGATCGTCTTGCCCTCGGGCGTGTGCCGGCTGCCCCAGCGCTGGGTGAGCTGGGCGACCAGCAGCAGGCCCCGGCCGCCCTCGTCGAAGACCTTGGCCCGGCGCAGGTGCGGGGCGGTGTGACTGGAGTCGGACACCTCGCAGATCAGCGTGGCCGTGTCGTGGATCAGCCGGAGCCGGATCGGGTGGGCGCCGTACCGGATCGCGTTGGTGACCAGTTCGCTGACCACCAGCTCGGCCGTGAACGACACCTCGCTCAGCGACCAGGCGGCCAGTTGCTCCGCGACCTGCTTGCGGATCGGCGCGACCAGTGCCGGGTCGGCGGGGACGTCCCAGGTCGCCACCTGGGAGGCGGGCAGGCCCTGGGTGCGGGCGACCAGCAGGGCCACGTCGTCGGCGGCCCCGCCGGTGGGCAGCAGGGCGTGCAGCACGCGGTCGCAGGTCGTGTCCAGCGACCCCGCGTGCTCGCCGAGCGCCCGGTACAACAGTTCGCGGCTGGTCTCCCCGTCCCGCTCCCGGGACAGCACCAGGCCGTCGGTGTACAGGGCGAGCACGGTGCCCTCGGGCAGGTCCACCTCGGCGGACTCGAACGGCAGGCCGCCCAGGCCCAGCGGGGGACCGGCGGGCAGGTCCAGCATGCGCGGCCGGCCGCCTGGGCGGACCAGCACGGGCGCCGGGTGCCCCGCGCGGGCCATCGTGCAGCGGCGGGAGACCGGGTCGTACACGGCGTACAGGCAGGTCGCGCCGACCTCGCCGGGACTGCCCTCGCCGCCGGACTCGTCCGACAGGCGCAGCACCAGATCGTCCAGGTGGGTCAGCAGTTCGTCCGGGGCCAGGTCGATGTCCGCCAGGGTGCGGACGGCGGTGCGCAGCCGGCCCATGGTGGCCGAGGCCTGGATGCCGTGCCCGACCACGTCCCCGACGACCATCGCGACCCGCATACCGGACAGCGGGATCACGTCGAACCAGTCCCCGCCGACCCCGGCGCGCGCGGCCGGCAGATAGCGGGAGGACGCCTCCAGCGCGGCCGTGCGCGGCAGCGAGCGGGGCAGCAGGCTGCGTTGCAGCGCGAGCGCCGTCTCCCGCTCCCGGGAGTAGCGGCGGGCGTTGTCGATGCAGACGGCGGCCCGGGCGGTGATCTCCTCGGCCAGCAGCACGTCGTCCGCGGTGAACGCGTCCTGGCGCCGGTGCCGGGTGAGCACCGCGACCCCGAGGGTCAGCCCGCGCGCCCGGATCGGGACCGACATCGAGGAGTGGACGCCGAAGTCCCGCACCCGGCCGCCGCGCCCGCCGTGCCAGGACAGCCACCGGTCCATGTCCCCGGTCGCCAGGGAGGTGGCGATGGTGCGGCCCGCGGTCACCGCGTCGGCCTGCGGGGAGAAGTCCGGGTACTCCTCGGCCTGCCCGGGGCCGACCACCGCCTCCGGCGCCCCGGCCAGCACCGACTGGTGGGCGGCCCGGCGCAGGCGCACCGGCGCGGTGACCCGGGCCGGGGGCTCACCGCCGTACTCCTGCGGGTCCAGCAGGTCGATGGTGACGAAGTCGGCGAGCACGGGCACGCACAGGTCCGCCAGCTCCTGCGCGGTGCGGGTCACGTCGAGCGTGGTCCCGATGCGCGCGCCGGCCTCGTTGACCAGGTGGAGCCGCTGCCGGGCCCGCTGGCTGTCGGTGACGTCGTGGGCGGCCATGCACACGCCCCGCACCCGGCCCGTCCCGTCCCGCACCGGTGCCATCCGGGCGAGCCAGGCGTGGGTCCGGTCCTCGGCGCCGGTGCGCAGCGTGGTCTGCACGTCCAGGGGCCGGCCGGAGGTCAGCACCCGGAGCAGTCCCTGCTCCAGCTCCTCGCTCTGCGCCCGGCCGCCGATCTCCGCGAGCCTGAGGCCCCGGAGCCGCTCCTCCGGCAGTCCGACCACGGCGGCCATCGCCTCGTTCATCCGGCGCAGCCGCAGCCGGTCGTCGTACACGGCGATCGCGCAGGGCGACTGGAGCAGCCCCGCCTCGGTCAGCGGGTCGCCGCCGGCGGACGGCTCCGGGCCGGCGAGCGGGGTGACGACGAGCCAGTGGCCGGGCCTGCCGTCGTGCGGCGGGCGGCGGTGGGCCAGCAGCCACACCGACAGGGTGCGGCCGTCCCGGTGGCGCAGCCCGACGGTGCCCTGCCAGCGCGAGCCCGCGGGCGGCGCCGGGGGACCGGTGCCGGCCAGCAGCGTGGCGGCGGGGCGGCCCAGGACCGCGTCGGCCGGATGGCCGAGCAGGCGGCGGGCGCCCTCGTTCCACTCCGTCAGCGTGCCGTCGTCGTCGATGACAGCCCGGGCCGTCGATGCGTCGTCGAACGGATAGACCCGGCTCATCGTCGCCGCTCCCCAGCACACACTCACAGTGAACGGGTGACACCACCCGCGCCCCAGCGTAGTGCCCCAGGCCCTTCCGTGAGCGCCGTCGCGCGGCACACGGCGCAGCGCGCGGACACGGGCCGGAGCACGGCCGGCGGTCCGTTCGCGCCCCGGTGAGCGGGGCACGCGCCCCCGCTCACACGGCGTCGTGGAAGACCAGGCCCAGCGTCCGCCGCCGCCCGGACCGCACCGTGCTCACCCCGTGCCGCACGGACCCGGCCGACCAGCCGCGGCGCGTGCGCACCGGGCGGTCCCGGGTGGTGAACACCAGGCCGTGCCCCTGCCGCAGGACGCTCGCCGAGCCCCGGGACTGGGCCCGCGGGCGCTGCTCGACCATGAGGAACTCGCCGCCGGTGTAGTCGGTGCCGTACGCGTCCAGCGCGATCACCACCTGGAGCGGGAAGACCAGCTCGCCGAACACGTCCCGGTGCAGGGCGTTCCAGTCGCCCGGCCCGTAGCTGAGCAGGATCTGCGCCGACCGGTCCTGGCCGGCCGCGTGGCAGCGCGCCAGCCACTCGTCCAGCGAGTCCGGCCAGGGGGCCGGGCGTCCCAGCCGGGCCGCACAGTCGCGGGCGACCGGCAGCAGGCGCGGGTAGAGCGCGGCCCGCAGCGCGGCGACGGGCGCGGGCAGGTCGTGGGTGAAGTAGCGGTACTCGCCGGCGCCGAACCGGTGCCGGGCCATGTCGACCGTGGTGCGGAACAGTCCGGGCTCGTCGTAGCGGGCGGCCAGCTCCGCGCACTCGCCGGGGGTCAGCAGCGCGCCGGTGGACGCGCTGCCGTGCGCGTCCAGTTCGGCCGCCAGCGCGGTCCAGTCGGTGCGGTCCGCCCGGCGGCGGACCTCGGCAGGGGCGGGTGCCGTGGTCCCGGCCCTCACCGCAGCGCGCCCTCGTGGGCGAGCAGCCACCGCTTCCGCTCCACCCCGCCCGCGTACCCGCGCGGCGAGCCGTCCGCGCCGATCACCCGGTGGCACGGGCGGACCAGCAGCAGCGGGTTGGCGCCGAGCGCCCGGCCCACCGGGCGGAGCGCGGAGCGGGGCAGGCCGAGCCGTGCGGCGAGCCGGCCGTACGTGGTCGTCGTGCCGTACGGGACGGCCTCCAGGGCCTGCCACACGGCCCGCTGGAAGGGGCTCCCGGCGGCCGAGAGGGGTGGTACGGACGGGGGGCGCCGGCCCGCGAAGTACGCGTCCAGCCAGCGGTGCGCGGCGGCGAAGGGCGCGTCCTGCCGGTCACCGGCGCCGAGCCCGGGCGCGCCGCGCTGCCCGGGCAGGGACAGCGAGGTCAGGACGAGGCCGCCGGACGGGGACAGGGCGCCGGTCAGCAGCAGCTCGCCCAGCGGGCTCGCGTGGACGGTGTGGACGTCGCGGTCGGTCCGGACGTCGTGGTCGGGGTGGGCGGTGTGCGTGGCCATGGGTCCTCCTCGGCTCGTTCCCCGCCGTCGAGTCTGCTGCCGCGCGGCCCGCGTCACCGGCGGGAATCGGACGCGGCCCTCCTTCCCGCGGGTACCGCCATGAACACGGCCCCACCTGGGGATGTTCACGCGTGAGCACCCGGGCGCCACCGTGTGCCGCAGGCCGGGCGTCAACGTGGAGTCGAGCGGGAACCAGCCGGCCTGCGCCGGATCGCCGAGGAGCGCGGCACGTCGAGGAAGGCGCTGGTGCGCGAGGCCGCCGCCGGCATCGCCCGGCACCGGGCCCTGGAGGAGGGCGCCGAGGTGTTCCGCCGCTTCTTCGCCGGCCACGCCGAGGAGTGCGCGGTGGCCTTTCCGGACGACGAACCCCTCGCTGAGGGCGAGGCCGCCTGGGCGCATGCCCGCCGCCCTCCCCGTCCACGTCCCGTGGCTGCTCCGGCGGTCCGGGGAAGCGCTGCCCGGACAGCCCGCGGCGGGCGACCTCTCCGCGCCGGCCGCCGCCGTCGCCCGGCACCGGGTGGACCCGCCCCGGCCGGGCGTGGCGTCCGGCGCCGCCTGGCGCGCCGCCGTGCTGCCGCACACCCTCGCCGTGCTCGGGCCGCTGCCCGCGGCCGACGCCCGCTTCGCCTGTGCGGCCGCCGTGGCCCACCTGTCCGCCGGCGGGGCCGGCATCGATCCGCCCCCGGCGCGCCCGCCGGCCTCGCCCGCGGCCTGGTCTCCGGGACGGCCGACGTGGACGACGCCGCCGACCGGCTGCGGGACCGGCGGATCCGACGCACCGGCCCCGGTCCCGGCGCGGCGCCGGTACCGTCTGCCCGGGGTACGCCCCGCCCCGGCCGGCGGGGGAAGCCGCCGGGGACGCCGGCCGGGGGGAGGTGCCCTGGGGGAGGGCCGGCCCACAGTGCACCACCGGTCCGCGCGCTCCGGCAGCGTGTGCGCACGGCCGGTGCGGGTGCCCGCCGCACACGGGGGTGCGGGCGGGACCCGCCGTGCGGAGCTCGCGGGGGGAGCCGCCCGCCCGGCCGGATGGCGGAGGCACCCGCTCCTCGTGATCAATTCATGAACACGGGGAGTCATGAAGGGATCTTCCATGAGCGGATCGTGAATGTTTCAGGACGATTAACAAAGCGCTGATTTTCGGCCATCCCGCCGCTCCAGGGGTGCGGCAACCGCTCTGTTGCGGGGGCGCCGTACGCGCGTTCCGTCACTTCGCGCCACTGATTCAACACGCAAGGTTACTCAAACGCATGGGTGCGAGGTGAGTTTCTGCCGCCGACTCGGCAGAGTGGCGATCGCCGCCGCCGCGCCCCGACCGGGCCCGGGCCGGCACCTCGTCCGTTCGAGCGGAAGGATGCACACAATGCGGAACACCGCGCGCTGGGCAGCGGCCCTCGGCCTCACGGCCGCCGCCGTCTGCGGACCCCTGACCGGGGCCGTCGCCGCACCGGGCGCCGCACCGGCGTCGCTCTACGCCCCCTCGGCCCTGGTCCTCACCACCGGCCACGGCGGTGACGCGGCCACGGCCGTCCCGGAGCGCGCCGTCACCCTGAGCTGCGCCCCCACGGTCTCCGGCACCCATCCGGCCGCACCCGAGGCCTGCGCCGAACTGCGCGGTCTGGACGGCGACCTCGACGCCCTCGAGGCCGCCGGCGACGTGGCGTGCACCAAGGTCCACGACCCCGTGGTCGTCACCGTCCAGGGCGTCTGGCAGGGCAAGCGCGTCTCCTACGAGCGCTCCTTCGGCAACGCGTGCGCGAGGGATGCCGCCGGCGGCAGCCTCTTCGCGTTCTAGACCGGGGTCGCACGGTCCCCGCGAACACCGGATCAGGTCCGTTACTGGGGAGTGCGGCCTCCTGGTTCGGGGACCTGCGACCCCGCACCGGGGCGGGCGGGCGGAGTGGGGCCGCCCGTCGTCCCGGGCACACAGCCGCTCCCCGGACAGGCCCGTGGGGGGCCTTCCGGGGAGCGGCGGAAAACAAGCGGTTTCGGTGCGGCCTTCAGCTCCTGCGCCGGTGGCTGGTGTCGCACCACGGAAAGCGGCGGCTGCGCCGGCAGGTACACAGAGCGACGCGGAACCGGTCCGAGGAGACCGTGGTCCCGTCCTCCAGTTCGACTTCCACGGGCCCCTCCACGAGGAGGGGCCCGTTCCGTTGCACGGTGATCCGGCGGGCCCGCCCGGCGGCGTCCGCCGCGGCGCCGCCGGGCTCGCCGGGCGCGGGTGCGGCCGGGCCGCCCGGCTCGGGCGCCGCGGAGTCCCGCGGCTCGCCCGGCACGGTGTCAGCAGGGTCGTTCGGCACGGATGACCACCAGCTCTTCCCTGTCGTCGGCCGGCGCGAGCAGACCGTGCCGGCGCAGCCAGTCCTGCCGGGAGCGCAGCACCGGGCCGAAGGCTATCCAGCGCCGCCGGACCACCGCCGCCTTCAGGCCCGCCGCCCGCAGCAGCTCCAGGGTGCGGTCGGTCCCGCTCAGCGCCGAGTGCACGATCAGCAGTTGCCCGCCGGGGCGGAGCAGCGGCGGCGCGTCCCGGCAGATCCGGTCCAGCAGCAGCCGCCCGTCGGTCCCCGCGTCCCAGGCCCGGGCCCGGCCGCGCGGCCTCCGCCCGGCGTCCGGCGCCGGCACGTAGGGCGGGTTCGTCAGGATGAGGTCGTACGTCGTCCCGTCCATGGCCGGGGTGAACAGGTTCCCGCGCCGGGCGCGGACGGGGAGCCGCGACCGCCACGCGTTCAGCCGGGCGGTCCACACCGCCCGCCGGGACACGTCCACGGCGGTGACCCGGGCGCCCCGCCGGGCCGCCTCCAGAGCCAGCGCACCGCTCCCGGTGCCGACGTCCAGCACGCGCGCCCCGGCCGGCCAGGTCTCCTCGCGGAGCACCTCCGCCAGCAGCTCGGTGTCGTCCTGAGGGGCGTACACGCCCGGTAGCAAGAAAGGGATCACGGCCCGCGAGTACCCCGGTATTCAGGATGTATGGGACATCTCCTGGGGCGCCGGAGACCGCGGAGGCGTGTCCCCGGCCGGCCGCGGCGGCGGTGCCAGGGGGGTCCGCAGGACCGAGCGCCCCGCCCGCCAGCCGGCCAGCAGCCGCCGGCCCAGCCGGTCCTCCAGGTACTCGGTCGCGTCGATCCCGAAGGCGATGTCCGGCGCCAGCTCCGGCTCCTCGTCGAGCAGTCCGCCGATCACCTCGTGCCGGACCACCTGTTCGTGCACCGCGTCCGCCTCGACGTGCTCGTCGTAGAAGAACTCCGCGGCCGGTCCCGCGCCGGTGCGGCGCATCGCCTCGGCCAGCCGGCGGGAACCGGGCGAGGAGGTGATCTCCACCTCGGCGAAGTGGCCCACCAGCGCGCCGCGCAGCTCCCGGTGCAGCCCGAACAGGGACATCAGGTTGACCACGGCCAGCATCTCGGCCGGGGCCGCGTCCAGGTGGCGGCCGTACGCGGTGTCCAGGCCGAGGTCGGTCATCAGGTCGGCGAACAGGCGCGCGTGCACCCGGTCGGCCCGGCCGCCGCCGAACTCGTCGAACTCCACCGCCGCCATACCGGCCTTCGCCCGGCCCCACAGCCGCGGCAGCACCCAGGCGTGCGGGTCGGCCTCCTTCAGGTGGTACAGCGAGCGCAGGGCCGCGTACTCCCGCACCTGCCACAGCTCGCCCTGCGCGCGCAGGAAGTGGCTGACGCCCGTGCCCTCGACGGGCTCGACCAGGAGGGCGGCGAGCGCGTCGTCCAGGCTGTCGTGGACCGGGGTGTCGGCGCGCAGCGCGCCGTGGAAGCGGTCCTCCAGCGCGGCGCGGACACGGAGCAGGTCCGGGTCCCACTCGGTCCGCGCGGGGACGCCGGCGAAACCGCGGTAGTGCAGCTCGTAGCAGAGGTAGAGGGCGAGCTGGAGGTCGTCGCCGTAGGGGTCGGCGGTGTCCGCGTCCGCCGGGCGGGGGAGGGCGCCCGTGCCGCGCAGGTACGCGGTGACCGCCGCGGAGAGCGGGCCGCGGGACGGGGGTAGCTGGGGTCCTCGCAGGTGGTCGTTCATGGGGCTCGGGTACCCGGCCGGTACGAAAGCAGTGGTCCCGGCCGTGCGGGGGGAGTCACACCGCCCCGGGGGGCCATCGGGCCGGAGCGCACCCGGTCGGGAGGCGTGCGGGTGCCGCAGCGGGGCCGGGCCGCCCGTGAGGGGTGCCCGGCCCGTACGGCGCGGATCGGTGCCGGGCCCCGCGGAGCGTTCCGCGGGCGGGCCGCCCGGGCGGCTCAGTCGCCCTTCGCCTGCTCCTGCGCCCCGGTGTTGGGGGTGATGGCGTCGCCGGCCTCGCCCGAGGCGGTACGGTCCTCGTCGTGCTTCTCGGCCTCCTCGGCCTCGTGGAACACTTCCTCCAGGGCCGTACGCGGCTGGTCCTCACGGTCCTTCCCACCCGGCATGACGTCTCCTTCCGCCGTCGTGATCATCTCCCCTGCGGGTTACCCGTCGGGGCGTTCCCAAGCGTGGCGGGCCCCTGCCGTTCCCGGTCGGTCCCTTGCCGGCCCTCGCCGCCCGCGGGCCCCCGGCCGGGCCCCCTCGGCCGCGGTCGGGACGGGGTGTGGTGCCGGGGGTCCGCCGTGCGGGGTGTTTCAGTGTGTGGCGCCCTGGATACACCGCGAGGGTTCGGTCCCGGACTTCGCGAGCCCGTGCACGCCGCCGCAGTGAGGTCGCCACCATGTCCCATGCCCCGTTCCGCGCAGGACCGTCGAACGGCGTCCGGCAGGCCCCGGCCCCGGCCCGGGAGCGCCGTGCCGACCTCCGTACCGGCCCCGGCCAGGGCCGCGGCGGCGCCGCCCTGGTGACGGGAGCCTCCTCCGGCATCGGTGCGGCCGTGGCCCGCCGGCTCGCCGCCGAGGGAGGCTGGCGACTGGCCCTGAACGGACGCGACGTCACCCGACTGGAGCAGGTGGCCGCGGAGTCCGGCGCGGTCGCGCTGCCGGCGGACCTGACCCGGCCGGGCGCCGACCGCAGGCTCACCGGCCTCGCCCTGGACCACCTCGGCCGGCTGGACCTGCTCGTGGCGGGCGCGGGCGTGGGCTGGGCCGGGGACTTCACCGGCATGCCCGCCGCCCGCATCGACGAGATCGTCGGCGTCGACCTGCTGGCCACCGTGCGCCTGGTGCACGCCGTGCTGCCCCACATGGTGGCGGCCGGCTCGGGACGTGTCGTGCTCATCGGGTCCCTGGCCGGCAGCGTGGGCGTGCGCGGCGAGGCCGTCTACTCCGCCGCGAAGGCCGCCCTGGCCACCTTCGCCGACTCCCTGCGCTACGAACTGAGCGGTAGCGGGGTGGGCGTCAGCCTCGTCGTCCCCGGCGTGGTCGACACCCCCTTCTTCGACCGGCGGGGCATCCCCTACACGCGGTCCTGGCCGCGGCCCGTGCCCGCCGAGCGCGTCGCGGACGCGGTCCACGCCGCCGTACTGCACGGCAGGGACGAGGTGTACGTCCCCGGGTGGCTGCGCCTGCCCGCCCTGGTGCGCGGCGCCGCGCCCGGACTCTACCGGCGGCTCGCCGCCCGCTTCGGGTGAGCCGGTCATGACCGCCGTCACGGTCCTGCTCGCCCTGCTCGCGGCCCTGTCCAACGCGTCCGCCTCGGTGCTGCAGCGCCGGGCGGCGGTGGAGGAGCCGGACCGGGGCGACGGAGCGGGATCGGTCGTGCGCCGGTTCACCGGTCTGCTGCGGCGGCCGTCCTGGCTGACCGGCGCCGGGCTGCTGGCCCTGTCCAGCGTCCTCCAGGCGGGCGCGCTGGCCACCGGCAGCCTGTCCCTGGTCCAGCCGCTGCTCGCCGCCGAGCTGCTGTTCACCCTGGCCGTGGGCAGCGTCGTGTTCCGGCGCCGCCCCGACCCCCGGACCTGGCTCGCGTTCGCCGCCCTCGCCTGCGGGCTGTCGCTGTTCCTGCTGGCGGCGGCGCCGACCGCCGGCCGCACCACCGCGCGGCCGGGTGCCTGGCTGCTGGGCGGCTGCGGCGCGCTCGGGCTGGTCGTCCTGCTCGTGCTGGCCGCGCGTCCGGTGCGGGGGGCCTCCCGGGCCGCGCTGCTCGGTCTCGCCTCGGCGGTCGCCTTCGCCACCACCGCGGCGCTGCTCAAGGAGGCGGTGGGGCGGTTCCAGGAGAGCCCCGCGGCGATGTTCACGCACTGGTCCCTGTACGCCACGGGGGGCGCAGGACTCGTCGCCTTCCTGCTGCTCCAGGGCGCGCTCGCCGCCGGATCGCTGACCGCCTCGCAACCCGCGCTCACCCTCGGCGACGCGCTCACCAGCGTCGTCCTCGGCTGGGTGCTGTTCGACGAGGAGATCCACTTGGGCCTGAGCCTGCTGCCGGAGGCGGTGGGCGTCGCCCTGATCGGGGCGGGCAGCATCGGCCTGGCCCAGGCGTCGTCGGCCGGCGGCGCCTGGGACGCCACGGACCCGGCGGACTCCCCCCGCTCAGGCACCGCCGGCCCGCGCTCACAGAGGAGGTAGACCACCGATGTCCCCCGTGTCCGGCCGTTCCTGGCGGACGGCCGCCGTCCTGCTGTCGGCGGGTGCCGCCGCGGCCCACATCGGCCCGGCGGCCACCTGGCTCCCGGGCCCCCGGCCCCTGCTCTTCCCCCGGATCGCCGGCACCGGGCACCGCCGGCACGTCGCGCTCACCTTCGACGACGGCCCGGACCCGGTGTCGACCCCGCGCTTCCTGGACGCGCTGGACGCTCTCGGGGTGCGGGCCACCTTCTTCGTCGTCGGCGAGCACGTGGCGCGCCACCCGGCCGTGGTCCGCGAGACCGTGCGCCGCGGGCACGAGCTGGGAGTGCACGGCTGGCGCCACGAGCGGCCCTGGCTCCCCGCGTTCGCCCGTGACGCCGAGGAGGTCGCCCGGACCGTCCGCGCCGTGCACGACCTCACCGGCCGGCGGCCCCGGTGGTACCGACCGCCGTATGGCATCCTCACCACGAGCCGCCTGCGGGCCGCCCGGCGGGCCGGGCTGCGGACGGTGCTCTGGTCGGCCTGGGGCCGGGACTGGGCGGCCGACGCCACGCCCGCGTCCGTACGGGCACGGGTCGCCGCGGACCTGCGCGGCGGCGGCACGGTCCTGCTGCACGACTCCGACCGGTACGCGGCCCCCGGCTGCTGGCACGCGGCGCTGGGCGCCCTGCCGGCCCTGGTCCGCGACTGCCGCGAGGCGGGCCTCACGGTGGGCCCGCTGGCCGAACACGACCGCCCCCCGGCCCCCACCCGAACGGCGCAGCCGGAGCGAACACTCACGGAATGACCCGGAGCCGAGGCGCCCGCCCCCGGTCCGTGTGGCGGGGTCGGTGTCCGGTTCCGGTGCGGGCGGGGGAGTCGGGGCGGGCGCTCGCGGGATGCCCCGGGGCCCGGTCGGCGGTCGTCCCGCATCGGGTGCCGGGAGGTGGGTGCGGGGGTGTGCCCGGTCCGTGTCGCGTGGCCGGTGTCCGGTTCCGGCGTGTGCGGGGAGCCGGGGCCCGCCCCGCGGCCGGCTGCGCCCGGTGCCGGGAGGCGGGCGCGGGGGCTGCCCGGTCCGTGCCGTCTGGTCGGCGGGGGACCGTGCGGGTGGGTCACCAGGTGGTCGCGCACTCCAGCGCGTCCCGGCGGAACAGCGCCCGGCCCCGGGCCACCCGGTCCGCGCGCTCCCGGCCGCCCTCCCGGAGCGCGTCCAGCGCCGTCAGCAGCGCGCGGCTGTCCGGGGCCAGCTCGGACAGGCCGAGGCCGGCCATCCGCCGTACGCCGTCCGCGCCGTGGCCGGGCAGCGGACGGTGGCCGACCACGGGCAGACCCGCGGCGAGCGCCTGGACGGCCGTCTGCCCGGCGGCGTTGTCGACCAGCGCGTAGCACGCGGCCAGCAGCCCGGGCATGTCGTCGACCCAGCCCAGGGCGAGGGCCGCGGGCTCCCGCGCCATCCGCGTGCGCAGCCGCTCGTTGCGGCCGCACAGCACCACCGGCAGCCAGCCGCCCGCCGCCAGCAGCCGCGCGGTCGCGGCCGGCCGGGACGCCGCGCCCCAGGCGCCCGCGGACAGCAGCACCGGGGGACGGCCCGCGGCCACCGCGGCGAACCGCTCCCGCCACCGGTCCGCGCCGGGGGCCGGCGCGCGGAAGGCGGGCGCCACCACCGGCCCGGTCGTGACCACGGGCCCCGCGACGGCCCGGCGGACCTGGGCCGCCGCCGCGTCGGTGAGGCACAGGTACCGGTCGTTGCCCGGGTGCAGCCACTGCCGGTGCACCGCGAAGTCGAGCAGGAACACCGAGCTCGGCACCCGCAGGCGGCCCCGGGCCCGCAGGTGCCCGGTGAGCTGTGCCGCCAGGTGGAAGACGGGCACCACCACGTCGGCGTCCAGCCGGTCCACCAGCTCCGTCAGCCGCTCCCCGGCGAGCCGGGCCAGCGGCACCCCGCTCGGCCGCGGACCGCGCCCCTCGCGCAGCAGCGCGCCGTAGACCCCGGCGTACGCCCAGGGCAGGTGCCGGACGGACGCCTGGTAGCCGCGGCGCAGCCCCGTGCCCAGGCCGTACGGCAGCAGCCGCAGGACGTCGGTCACATGGGCCTCGTGCCCCTGGGCCGCCGCCCGGCGCGCGAGTTCGGCGGCCACGGTGTCGTGACCGGCTCCCATGCTCGCGCTCACGATCAGGGTTCGGCGCCGGCGGCCCGGGACCGCGTGGTCGGTGGTGTGCACGGCCTCCGATTCTCCGCCGGTGCGGCGTCCGGACGGCGGATTGGCCACCGGCCGTGTCGCCCGGCCGGGCGATCACCCGTGCGTGGCACGGCCGCGTGCCGGTGCCCGCGCTCCGGCTGCGAGCCCCCCGGCGCGTGCCACGCTGGACGGGTCGGGAAGAGCCGAGTCGGTACGGGACGGTGTGTGGCGGCGAGCAGCGGAGGACCCGTGGAGCGGTTGCGGCACGGCCTGCACCGCGCGTGGGTGTGGCTGCGCGTTCGGGCCCTGTTCACGCACGGTCGGGAGCTGGAGCTGATGCACCGGGCCATGGGGTTCGCCACCCTGGCCCTGGTGACGCTGGCGCCGCTGCTGATCGTGGTGGCCGCGGCCGACCCCCTGGCGCGCGGCGGCTTCGCCTCCTGGCTCACCGACGGCATGGGGCTGTCCGGCCGCTCCGCGCGCGTCCTCACGGACATCATCAGCGCGCCGCGCAAGGTCATCGGCACCACCAGCGTCTTCAGCGCCGTGCTGCTGGCCGTCTTCGGCGTGGCCTTCGGCGGCAGCGTGCAGAACGCCTACGAGCGCATCTGGGGCCTGGCGGCCGGGCCCTGGCACCGGGTGTGGCGGCAGGCGACCTGGCTGGTGGTGCTGACGGCCTACCTGTACCAGGAGGCGGCGACGAAGACCACGCTGCACGGCGGCCAGCGGATCACGCTGTCCGCCGTCAGCGGTGTGCTCTTCTTCTGGTGGGGCCAGCGCTTCCTGCTCGGCGGCCAGGTCCGCTGGCGCGCGCTGCTGCCCGGCGCCCTGGCCACCGTCATCGGCCTGGTCGGCCTGCGGGCCTTCTCCTACCTGGTCTTCACCCCGCTCATCGTCACCAACGCCCTGAGCTACGGCGCCGTCGGCACCGTGCTCGTCGTCGAGTCCTGGCTCATCGGCGTCGGGTTCGTCATCTACGGCGGAGCCCTCTTCGGCCGCTGGTTCACCGAGCACCACTGGATGCCGTCCCACCACGACGACGAGCCGGACGGAGGCGGCACCGAACCGGGCCGGGGCCCGGGCACCGCGCGCTGACCCCCGGTCTCGACACCGCGCTCGACCGGATCACCGGGGCCGTCACCGCCGCCCTCGGCATCCGGCTCGCTCTCGGCGACCGAGCACCCCCGACCAAGCCCCCCGGTCGAGGGGACGCGCTCTAGGCGAGCTGGCGGCGCACCAGTTCGTGCAGGCGGCCCCGGGTGTCGGCGAGGAGGTCGGCCGGGGGGCCCTGCTGGACGATCCTGCCGTCCTCCATCACGATCACCCGGTCGGCGTCCAGGACCGTCGACAGCCGGTGGGCGATGACGATCCGGGTGGCGTTCAGCTTGCGGGTGCTGTCCATGACGGTGCGCTGGGTGTCGTTGTCCAGGGCGCTGGTGGCCTCGTCGAAGAAGAGGATGCGCGGGCGGCGGACCAGCCGTCGTACAGGACACCGCCGGAGACCGGCGGGTCGAAGCCGATGAGCAGGCGCAGCAGCGGGGACTTGCCGCCCGGCCCGCGGGCGGGCGGTGGGGGCGCGGGCGGGCCATCCGCCGCCGCTGCCGCGCCACCCGGACGGCCGGGCGCGGGGGCGGGACCCGGCCGGGGGCCCGCTCCTCGGGATCGACGCCTCGGCCGTCCGCCCGACGACCGAGGTGACCCATGCCCCGGCTCGGTGCTCGTCCTGTACGCCGACGGCCTGGTGGAATCGCCCGGCGTCGACATCGAGGACGCGCCGGCCGGCCTCGGCGACCTGCCGCTGGAGCGGCTGGCGGACGAGGTGGTCCTACACGGCGCGACGCGTGGCTCGGTTCCCGTCGGCCCGCCGTGGAATTCCGGCCGTGCGCCCGGCCCCGGGCGGGGGCGCGGCCCGCGTCCGGGGCCGCGGGCCGTGTCCACTTGGCCGGGCGCCCTGCGTGGGCTTGGTCGGCCCGCCCGTGCCGGGTCGACTCGCCTGCTCCTCCGGCCGCGACCGGTCCCGGACGGTCGTCCGGCCCGGTGCGGGCGGCGGCCGGTTTCGTGGGCCCGCGCGGCAGGTGCCGGGAGCGCTCTCCGCCGGGCGGTGCCGCGCAGGTCGGCCGGGGCGCCGGGCCGGCGGCGGGGCCCGGGTGGTGCGCGGCCGCACCTCGTGCGCCCCCTCGCGTCAGGATGGCCGAAACCGTTCGCACGGTGGGGAGCCGGCGGTCTCCGGGCCCCGGAGTGGCCGAAAGACCGGGGGAGGGGCGGGCGGTGCGGCCGGGCGTGTCGGCGGCCGGTCCGGAAGCACCCCGGGCGTGTCGCACGAACGCCGCGGGCCCCGCATCCGGACGCATCCGCAGCCCGGGAATCGTCCCAGATCAGGGGTGCCGCGGGGAGCTCGCCGAAGGGTGTGGTGAGGCTCCGGACCGGGGCCGCGGGGGACCGGCGTGGCACCGGACGGCCGCCCGGGGGCTGTTTCTTCCGGGTGTTTTTCCCGGCCGCTCGGTTTGTGGTCGAGGGTTCGGGGCACACGCGGTGGCGACCGTTCAGCCGCTGCCTCATCTGCCCGCGGGGCCTGGCGGATTGGCCGGATGGTGACGCAAAAGCACCGGGTGAGTACTCTCCGTTAAGCTTCTGGGGGTTGCTTGCGGGTGACTCACCGTGAAGACTGTGGCCGAGTTCCATCGAAACGAAGGTGTGGCGAGGTACGCATCATGCCAATCATGGGGTGGTACGGCCTGAGACTGCGTATTTTCGCACCGCGTTTCGGTCGGTCGGGTCCGTGGACCCCGCCGTCCGTTCACGAGCCGGGAGGGTCCCGCGCGTTCGCCGCGCGGGAGGTATCGCCGAGGGGGAGGGGTTATGTCGGGTAGGCGCGCCACACGACCGGGCTCGCCGCGGGGCCGGGGTCGGCCGCGCGGCCGAGGCGTCCCGCACCGCATGCGTTGAGGGCCCCCGGCCCTCCCCGACGGCAGTCCCGCGGCGGCTGACGCCCGCCACGCACACGGGGCTACGCGGGTCACGCGTCGTTCCCGTCCACCCGCACCGGCAGTGCGACACCGCCGTGCGCGGGACCCCCGCGGCCCGACGGCCCCGGTCCCCGGCAAACCCCCGTGCGTGACTCCCGGATGCCCGCACGCGCTAACGAGGAGACAAGGTGAACAGCAGACAGGCGACGGGCTCGCGGCCCCTCCTGGACGAATTACCCGACCGCTGGCGGCAGTTACGCGACGGCGGGCCGGTGCGTCACGACGACGAGCAGGGCGTCTGGCGGGTGCTGGACCACGAGACCGTCGCCGCCGTGCTCGCCGACCCGGCGACGTACTCCTCCGACCTCTCGGCGCTGGCCCCCACCCAGCCCGACTTCGAGACCTTCACCCAGGGCAACTTCGTGGGTATGGACCCCCCGGAGCACCGCAAACTGCGCACCCTCGTGAGCCAGGCGTTCACCCCCCGGGTCGTCCAGGGGCTCGGCCCCCGCATCGAGGCCGTCTGCGACCGGCTGCTCGACGACGTCGCCGACCGGGACCGGTTCGACCTGGTCGACGCGCTCGCCTACCCGCTGCCCATCATCGTGATCGCCGAACTGCTCGGCATCCCCGCCGAGGAGCACCGGCTCTTCCAGGAGTGGGCCGGCGTCCTGTTCGGCGGCGACCAGCTCGGCGAGGCGCCCGACATGGCCGACCTGGAGCGGGCGCTGGAAGCCATCGCCCCCACGGTGCGCGAGATGAACGGCTACATGCTGGAGTACATCCGCGCCCGCCGCGCCGACCCCGGCGACGACCTCACCAGCAGGCTCATCGCCGCCGAGGTGGACGGGGTCCGGCTCGCCGACCAGGAGATGGTGGGCTTCGTCGCCCTGCTGCTGGTCGCCGGGCACATCACCACCACCGCTCTGCTGGGCAACGCCGTCGTCACCTTCGGGCGGCACCCCGGCACGGACGCCGCGCTGCGTGCCGACCCCGCGGGCATACCGGCCGCCGTCGAGGAGGTGCTGCGCTGGCTGCCGCCCTTCCCCGAGCTCGGCCGCCGCGTCACCCGGCCCGTGACCCTCGGCGGTCACGACATCCCGGCGGACAGCATGATCATGGCCCATCTGGGCGCCGCCAACCGGGACCCCGCCCGCTTCGCCGCGCCGGACGTCTTCGACGTCACCCGCACCCCGAACCCCCATCTGACCTTCGGGCACGGCATCCACTTCTGCTTCGGGGCACCCCTGGCCCGGCTGGAGGCGCGGATCGCCCTGCGGAAGTTGCATGAACGATTCCGCATCCTGGCGGTCCCCTCCTACGACGAGGTCGTATACCAGAACCCGGCCGTCATCGTCGGCGTACGGCACCTGCCCGTCGAGGTCCGCAGACCGTAGTCCCAGCGCGCCCAGCGCACCCGGCCGGCCCCGCACCGCCCGCTCACGGACCGGACCGGCACACCCGCACATGAGACCCATCCAACGGGAGTCCCCTTCTCATGCCGTACACCATCCCCGCCGCTCCGGCCGCCGCCCGCACACCGTCCCTGTTACGCCGGGAGCTGGAGGACCTGCTCGCCGCCCTCGCCCGGACCCACCGGGTGCCCGGCGCCCAACTGGTTCTGGACACCGGCACGGAGGCCGTCTCCGTGCACACCGGCACCGCCGACGTCACGACCGGCGCCCCCTTCACCGCCCGGACCGCGGTCCCCCTGGGGTCGCTCACCAAGCCCTACACCGCCGCCCTCGTCATGCTCCTGGCCGACGACGGCGACCTCGACCCGGACGAACCCGCCGCCGAGCACCTGCCGGAGCTGCGCGGCATACCCGGGGTGACGATCCGTCACCTCCTCAGCCACACCGGCGGCCTGCCCACCGGCCCCGACTCGGACACCGCAGCCGCGACGAGCGCCGCCCGCTACCTCGCGACCGTCTGCACCGCCTCCGACGCGCTGTTCACGCCCGGGACCGACTTCTCGTACTCCAACGCCGGCTACGTCGCGGCCGGCCGGCTGGTGGAGGCGATCACCGGACTGCCCTGGGCGGAGGCCGTCCGGGCGCTGCTCCTCGAACCCCTCGGCGTGCTGCCCGCGTTCATCGGCGACACCGCACCCGTGCGTCCCCTGGCCGTTGGCCACGCCGTCAACACCGCGACCGGCAGGGCCGTTCCGGCCCGGCAGAACCTCGCGCCGCTGGAGGCGCCGGCCGGCGCCCTGCTCGCCAGTGCCCTGGACCTGGCCGCGTTCGGCAACGCGCTGATCGGCCGCTCGGACGTGCTGCCGCCCGCCGTCGCCAAGGAGATGCGCCGCCCCGAGCCCGCCGCCCGGCCGGGCACGCTGGCCGACGGCTGGGGCCTCGGCCTCGCCCTGTACCAGCGGGACGGCCGCGTGTGGTGCGGGCACGACGGCAACGCCCAGGGCACCTCCTGCCACCTGCGGGCCGACCCGGAGAGCGGGACCGTGGTCGCCTTCACGGGCAACGCCGGGGGCGCCACCGCCCTCTGGCGCGACCTCACCGAGGAACTGGCCCGGCTCACCGGCCTGCGGGTACCCGCCGACACGCCCGGCGCGGACCGGGGCCGGCCCGTCGCCGTGCCCGACTGCGCCGGGACCTACCGCAACGGCTCGATGACGTACCGCGTCGCGCTCGGACCGGACGGCGCGCCGTCCCTCTCCGTCGACGGTGACCTGGCCCTGCCGCTGGTCTGCTACCCGGACCTCTCCTGCGACCTGCTCGATCCGGCCACCGGGCGCCCCGAACCCGGCGGCCGGTTCCACCGGGATCCGGCCACCGGCAGGATCGACCGCGTGCAGATCTCCGGGCGCACGGCACGCCGTACCGACGACGGCTGATCCACGGCCCCCGCCGGCCCCGCCCGGGGCGGGGGCGCGCCGGGCCCGGCCCCGGCGGACGCCGCCCGGGTGACGGCCCGCGCCGGTCCCGGACCCGGGAGACGCCGACCGCCCCCGGCGGACCGCCACTTCCGGAGCGCCGCCCGGCGCGGCCGCCCTGCCCGACGGGACCACCCCCGGCCGCCCCGCACCCCAGGGGCCCGGGGGCTCCGGCCGGCCCACCCGAGAAGCACCGCCGCACCGTCGCGCACGCCCGGTGCGCCCTCCCCGTCCAGAGCACCGCGTCCGCGGTGGCCGGGGTCCTCCGCGCCGCATCGTCCCGCTCTCCAAAGGACTTCACCCATGACGGACCTGCACGACAAGCCCGCACCGGCGTCCTCCCTGCCGCAGGCCGGCCCCGCCGGCACGCCGGAGAGCGGCGCGGCCCCGGCGTATCCGACGCTCGGCGGGCTGTTCACCGCCTGGGTGGCCCGCACGCCGGACGCGCCGGCCCTCACCGACGGCCGGCGCACCTGGTCCTACCGCCAACTGGCCGACCGCGCCGACCGGCTGGCCGCCCACCTGGCGGCGCGCGGGGCCGGGCCCGACCGGGTGGTGGCCCTGGTGCTGCCGCGTTCCATGGAGCTGATCGCGGCGGAACTGGCCGTGGCCCGCGCGGGCGCCGCTTTCCTGCCCGTGGACCCCGCCTACCCCGCCGAGCGCCGCGCGCTGATGCTCGCCGACGCCGCGCCCGCGGTCACCCTGGACGATCCGGTCGCGCTCGCCGCCGTACTGGAGGAGGAGCCGGCCCCGGGCACCGCGGCGCCGCACCCGGCCGACGCCGGCCCCGACAACGCCGCCTACGTCATCTACACCTCCGGTTCCACCGGTACACCCAAAGGTGTGACGGTCACCCACCGGGGCATCGGCGGATTCACCGCGGCCGCCGCCGAGCGGTACGCGGTCGGCCCCGGCGACCGGGTGCTCCAGTTCTCCTCGCCGAGCTTCGACGCCTCCGTCCTGGAGCTGTTCGTCTCGGTCCTGGCGGGCGCCACGCTCGTCGTACCGCCCGACGGTCCCTGGCTGGGCGACGAACTCGCCGCGGTGCTGGACGAACACCGCATCACCCACACCCTCATACCGCCCGCCGCGCTGGCCACCCTGCCCGACCCGGCGGAGGGGGCCGGGCGCCACCTGCGCACGCTGATCGTGGGCGCCGAGGCCTGCCCGGCCGGGCTCGTGGACCGCTGGGCACCGGGCCGCCGCATGATCAACTCCTACGGTCCGACCGAGGCCACCATCGTCGCCACCTGGACCGGGCCGCTCACCGCCGGCCACGGCACGCCGACGATCGGCAGCGCCCTGCCGCACACCCGGGTGTACGTCCTCGACCCGGCGATGCGGCCCGTGGCGCCCGGCGCGGACGGCGAGTTGTTCGTGGGCGGCGACGCGGTGGCCCGCGGCTACCTGGGCCGTCCGGGCCTGACCGCCGCCCGGTTCGTCGCGGACCCCTTCGGCCCGCCCGGCGCCCGCCTGTACCGCACCGGGGACCGGGCGCGCCGGACCGCCGACGGGGAGCTGGAGTTCCTGGGCCGGCTGGACCGGCAGGTGAAGATCCGCGGCTTCCGCATCGAGCCGGGCGAGATCGAGGCGGCCCTGCGCCGGGCCGGCGGGGTCGGCGAGGCCGTGGTCGTGGTCCGCGAGGACGAGCCGGGCCACCAGCGGCTCGTCGGCTACGTCACCCCGGCCGGGGGCCCGGCCGCGCCCGCCTCCGCAGGGCCGGCCGCCCCCGCCGGTGCGGTCCCGTCCGACGATTCGGCCGCGCCTGAGGGTGCGGCGGCCTCGGGCGCTGCGGTCGCTCCCGTGGACGCCCCCGCGCGGACGCCCGAGCCCCGGTCCGCCCCCGCCCCCGCACTGGACCCCCTGGCGCTGCGTGCCGCCGTGGCCGCCGTGTTGCCCGCGCACATGGTGCCGTCCGCGGTCATGGTCCTGGACCGGATGCCGCTCACCCCCCAGAACAAGATCGACCGGCGGGCCCTGCCCGCCCCCCAGCGCACGGCCGCCGCCGGTCACGTACCGCCGCGGTCGGCGCGGGAGCGGGACCTCGCCGGCATCTGGGCGGACGTCCTCGGCGTCGGCGCGGTCGGGGTGACGGACGACTTCTTCGAACTCGGCGGGGAGTCGATCCTCGCCGCCCGCGCCCTGTCCCGGATCCGGGAGGAGCTGGGCGTACGGCTGACCGTGCGGGACGTGTTCACCGCGCGCACCGTCGCCGCCCTCGCCCCCCTGCTCGACGACCCCTCGGCCGCCGCGCCGCCGGAGCCGATCCCGCCCGCCCCGCGCGAGGGCGCCCTGCCGCTGTCCAGCGCGCAGCGGCGGCTCTGGTACCTCGACGACCTCACCGGCGGCGGCACCGAGTACAACACCGGCGTGGCCCTGCGGCTGCGCGGCCCGCTGGACCCCGACGCGCTGCGCCGGTCCCTGCACCGCCTCGCGGCCCGCCACGCCTCCCTGCGCACCACGTTCACCACGGCCGACGGCCAGGGCGTGCAGCGCGTCGCGGCGGAACCGGACCTGCCCCTGCGCACGGCGGACCTCACCGGTGTCGCGGAGACGCGCCGCGCCGAGGCCGCCGAGGCGCTGCTCACCGAGGAACTGGGCCGCCCCCACGACCTGGCGGCCGGTCCGCTCACCCGGGCCCTGCTCGTCCGGCTGGCCGAGGCGGACCACCTGCTGCTCCTCGCCCAGCACCACATCGTCACGGACGGCTGGTCCGTGGGCATCCTCACCCGCGAACTCGCCGCCCTCTACCACGCGGAGGCCACCGGCGAACCGGACGGGCTGCCGCAGCCCGCCGTGCAGTACCCGGACTTCGCGGTGTGGGAGCGCCGGCAGCGCGACGCCGGCGGCGACGCCCGCGACCTGGCCTACTGGAAACGGCACCTGACGGGCGCGCAGACCCTGGAGCTGCCGACCGACCGGCCGCGGCCCGCGGTGCGCACCACCGCCGGAGCGGCCCACCGGCACACCCTCCCCGCGGAGCTGGTGACCCGGCTGCGACAGCTCGCGGCCGGGCGCGGCACCACGGTGTTCACCCTCTTCGCGGGGGCCGCCGCGCTGCTGTTCTCCCGCTACTCGGGGCAGCGGGACGTCGCGTTCGGCACCGTCACCACCGGGCGCGGCCGGCGGGACCTGGAGGACGTGCCGGGCTTCTTCGCCAACACGGTCGTGCTCCGCGGCGAGGTGGACGAACGGACCACCGTGGACGGATTCGTGGAGCGGATGCGGACGACGGTGCTGGACGCCTTCGCCCACGACGGCGTGCCGTTCGACCGCGTGGTGGAGGAACTGGCCCCGCCCCGCGACCCCAGCCGCACCCCGCTGGTGCAGGCGCTGGTGGTGCAGCAGACCGCCCCGCCCGCGCCGCCGCTCTCCGGCGGGCTGCGCGTCACCGACCACCCCCTGCCCCGCCCGGCCGCCCGCTTCGACCTGGTCCTGGAGTTCACGCCCGGCGCCGACGGCGACTGCGTGCTGACCGCCGAGTTCAACACCGACCTCTTCCACACCGCCACCGTGGCCCGGCTCACCGCCCACCTGCACCGCCTGCTCCAGGGCATGGCGGACGGCCCCGGCCGCAGGCTCGCCGAACTGCCCATGCTCTCGGCCGCGGAACAGCGCACCCTGGTCGACACCTGGAACCCGCCCGCCCACCGGGCCCGCGACACCGGTCCCGCCACGCTGCCCGCGCTGTTCCACGCGCAGGCCGCCCGGACCCCCGACCGCACCGCCGTGATCTGCGGCCCGGACCGGCTGACCTACGCCGAGACCGCCCGGCGCGCGAACCGGCTGGCCCGGCAGCTCGTCGCGCACGGCGCCGGCCCCGAGCGGCTCGTCGCGCTGTGCCTGCCGCGCTCCGCCGACCTCGTGCCCGTGCTGTTCGCGGTGCTCTCCACGGGCGCCGGCTACCTCCCCGTCGACCCCGCCTATCCCGCCGAACGCGTCCGCCTCATGCTCGACGACGCCCGCCCGGCCCTCGTCGTGGCCACTCGGGAGACCGCCTCCGCGCTGCCGGCGGACCACACGCCGCTGCTGCTGGAGGAGTGCGCCGACGCGTCCGTCGCCGACACCGTCCTGACCGACGCGGACCGGCTCCGGCCGCTGCTGCCCGACCACCCCGCGTACGTCATCTACACCTCGGGGTCCACCGGCCGTCCCAAGGGCGTCGTCGTCACCCACCGCAGCGCCACCGCCCTGGCCCGCTGGGCGGGGGAGCGGTTCGGTGCCGAGGGGCTCGCCCACGTGATCGCCTCCACTTCCCTCAACTTCGACGTCTCGGTGTTCGAACTGCTCTGCCCGCCCGCGATCGGCGGCACCGTCGAGGTGGTCGCCGACCTGCCGGCCCTCGCCGACGGATCCGGCCCGCGGCGCGCCGGTCTGCTCAGCGGCGTGCCGTCCGTCGTCTCCCGGCTGCTCGCGGGCGGCACGGCCCCCGTGACCGCGGACACCGTCGTCCTGGCCGGGGAGGCCCTGCCCGCGCAGACGGTGCACGACCTGCGGGCCGCCCTGCCCGGGTGCCGGATCGCCAACATCTACGGCCCCACCGAGGCCACCGTCTACGCCACCGCCTGGTTCGCCGGCGACCGGCTGCCGGAACAGGCCCCGCCCATCGGCGACCCGGTGGCACTCACCCGCGCCTACGTCCTGGACTCCCGCCTGCGCCCGCAGCCCGTCGGCGTCACCGGCGAGCTGTACCTCGGGGGCGGCGGCCTGGCCCGCGGCTACCTGAACCGCCCCGGGCTGACCGCGTCCCGGTTCGTCGCCGACCCGTTCGGCGCGCCGGGCGAGCGCATGTACCGCACCGGCGACCTGGTGCGCCGCCGCGCCGACGGCGGGCTGGAGTACCTGGGCCGGATCGACCAGCAGGTCAAGGTGCGCGGCTTCCGCATCGAACTGGGCGAGGTCGAGGAGGCCCTGCGCGGCTGCCCGGGCGTCGCCGAGGCCGCGGCCACCGCCGCCGCCGACGGCGACGGGCACCGGCGGCTGGTCGGCTACGTCGTCCCGGCCGCCGGACGGCCGGTGGATCCCGAGGCCGTACGCCGGGAACTCGGCCGCACCCTGCCCGACTACATGGTCCCGTCGGCCGTCCTCGTCCTGGACGGCCTGCCGCTCAACCCGAACGGCAAGCTCGACCGCGGCCGGCTCCCCGACCCGGGCCCCGCCGTCCGCGCGGTACGCCACGTCGCGCCCCGCACGCCCACCGAGCGCGCGCTCACCGCGATCTGGGCCGAAGTGCTGCGCGTGGACCGGATCGGCGTCGACGACAACTTCTTCGAACTCGGCGGCGACTCGATCCTCAGCATCCAGGTGGTGGCCCGCGCCCGCCAGGAGGGCCTGGAGCTGACCTCACGGGACGTCTACCGGAACCAGACGGTCGCCGCCCTCGCCCGCTGCGCCGACGCCGCCGCGGGCCCGCGCACCGCGGCCCCCGCCGCCGAGGCGCCCACCGGCACGTCCCCCCTCACCCCCATCCAGCACTGGCTGTTCGAGGCCGCCGCCGAGCGCGCCGGCCACTTCTCCCAGGCGCTGTCCGTCCGGCTGCCGCAGGACGTGGATCCGGCGGCGCTGGAGGACGCCCTGAACGACCTGACCGTCCACCACGACGCCCTGCGCTCCCGGTTCATCCCGGACGGCGCGGCCGACGGCACCGGCTGGGTCGTCGACGAGCGGGCACCGCGGCTGCGGCTGGCCCGCCACAGCGGCCCCGAGACGGACACCCCGCACTTCGGCTCCTTCGACCTGGCCCGCGGGCCGCTGCTGCGCGCCGTCCTGCACCACGCCACGGACGGCCCGGCGCCCGTGCTCCATCTCGCCGTGCACCACCTGGTGGTCGACGGGGTCTCCTGGCGGGTGCTGCTGGAGGACCTGGACCGCGCCTACCGGGCCCGCCGCGCCGGCGAGGACGGCGCCGCGGCGCTGCCCGCGAAGTCCTCGCCGCTGCGGCAGTGGGCCCGCCGGCTGGCCGCCCACGCGGCGGACGGCGGCTTCGACGACGAACGGGAGTACTGGGCCGGGGCGGTCCCCGGCACCGAACCGGCCCTCCCCGCCGACCGGCCCGAGGCCCCCGACACCTACGCCGCCCAGCGCGCGGTCACCGTACGGCTGAGCCCCGGCGCGACCTCGGCACTGCTGCGCACCCTGCCCGACACCTACCGCACCCGGGCCAACGACGTCCTGCTCAGCGCCCTCGGCCGGGCGCTGTGCGACTGGAGCGGACGCGACCGGGTCCTGGTCGACGTCGAGGGGCACGGCCGGGAGGAACTCTTCCCCGAGCTGGACATCAGCCGCACGGTCGGCTGGTTCACCACCCGGTACCCGGTCGCGCTCGCCGTGCCCGCGGACGCCGGCTGGGACACCGTGCTCAAGCGGGTCAAGGAGCAGTTGCGCGCCGTACCCCGGCACGGCCTCGGGTACGACGCGCTGCGCCGGCTGGCGGGTGCCGGCGCGCCGCCGCCCGCCCCGGACGCCCAGGTCAGCTTCAACTACCTCGGCCGGATGGGACGCGACGAGGACCCCGACGGCCTGTTCCGGGGCACCGTACGGCCGCTGGAACTGGACGCCGACCCGGCGGCGCGGCGCCCGCACGCCCTGGAGGTCGTGGGGCGGCTCGACGACGACGCCCTGGAGTTCACCTGGTTCTACGCGGCCGGGCGCTACCGCGAGGACACGGTCGAGCACCTGGCCGGGCGGTTCGCCGACGCGCTCACGGACCTCGCCCGGCACGCCGCCGCCCCCGGAGCCGCCGGGCGCACCCCCTCCGACTTCCCGCTGGTCCCGCTCGACCAGGCGGCCGTGGACCGGATCACCGGCACCGACCCGGCCGCGGTGGCCGACGTCCTGCCGCTGACGCCCACCCAGGCGGGCATGCTCTTCCACGGGCTGTCCCAGGACGACCGCGGTGTCTACTTCCAGCAGCTCACGTTCGTCCTGGACGGCGTGCCCGACCCGGCGGCGCTCGCCGCCGCCTGGCAGCACGTCACCGACCGCACCGAGGTGCTGCGCGGCCGGGTCGTCTGGCAGGACGTACCCGAACCGCTGCTCGTCGTGGAGCGCCACGCGGCCGTGCCGGTCACCCACCTGGACTGGCGCGACCTGACGGAGGACGAGCGCCGCGCCCGGCTGGCGGACGTGCTCGCCCGCGACCGCGCCGAGGGCGTCGACCTGGGCCGCGCCCCGCTCCAGCGCCTGATCCTCGCCCGCGTCTCCGCCACCGGGGTGCGCGTGGTGTGGTCCTTCCACCACCTGCTCCTGGACGGCTGGAGCCTGTTCCAGGTGCTCTCGGACGTCTTCGCCCGGCACGCCGGGGCCGACGCCCTCCCGCACCGCCCGCCGCACCGCGAGTACGTCGCCTGGCTGCGGCGGCGCGATCCGGACGCGGCCGAACGGTACTGGCGGGACCGGCTGTCCGGGCTGGCCGAGGCCACCGCGCTGCCCTACGACCGGGAGCCGCGCGAGGCCCACCGCGCCGAGTCCACGCACGCGGTCCGCGCCGCCGTGCCCGCGGCCGCCACCCGGACCCTGGAGGAACTGGCCCGCACCTCCGGCCTGACCCTCAACACCCTGGTGCAGGGCGCCTGGGCGCTGCTGCTGGCCCGGCAGGCGGGCCGCGACGAGGTCGTGTTCGGCACCACCGTGTCCGGACGGCCGCCCGAGCTGCCCGGCGCCGAGTCGATGACCGGCCTGTTCATCACCACCCTGCCCACCCGGGTCACCGTCCCCGGCGACGGCACCCTGCTCGACTGGCTGCGCGCCCTCCAGCACGACCAGAGCGAGGACCGCCGCTTCGACCACCTGCCGCTCACCCGCATGAAGGCGCTCACCGCGCTCCCCGACCGGGTCGCGCTGTTCGACAGCATCGTCGTCTTCGAGAACTACCCGGTGGACGGCGACCTCGCCGGCGCCCACGGCCTGCGCCTGACCGGCCTGGAGGGCATCGAGACCACCAACTACCCGCTGAGCCTGACCGCCTACCCGGGCGAGGAACTGGCCCTGCGCCTCGGCTACGACCCGGAACTGTTCGACGCCGGCACCGTCGAGCGGCTGGCCGAGTACCTGACCGTCCTGCTCACCGGCCTGCCCGCCGGTGCCGCCCGCCCGCCCGCCCGGCTCCCGCTGCTCGCGCCGGACCGCCGCGCGCAGGTGCTGCACGCCTGGAACGACACCGCCACCGACCTGCCCGACGCCACCGTCGCGGACCTCTTCGCCGCGCAGGTGCGCCGCACGCCCGGCGCCGTCGCCCTGGAGTGGGGCGACGAGCACCTCACCTACCGCGAGCTCGACGAGCGCTCCGCCCGGCTCGCGGCCCGGCTGGCCGGCCTCGGCGTCCGCCCCGAACACCCGGTCGGCGTCCTCATGGACCGCTCGGCCGACCTGATCGTCACCCAGCTCGCCCTCGTCCGCACCGGCGGTGTCCACGTGCCGCTGGACGGCCGGGCACCCGCCGACCGGCTGCGCCGGATGCTGGCCGGGGCCGGCGCCGGACTGCTGCTCACCGACGCGGCCCGGGAGCGCACGGCCCGGGAACTGCTCCCCGACGGCGCCGTCCTGCGCGTCGACCGCCCCGGCACGGACGACCGCGCCACCGGGAGTGCCGCGCCCGCGCCCGCGGTCCATCCCGACAACGTCCAGTACCTGATGTTCACCTCCGGCTCCACCGGCACCCCCAAGGGCGTCGCGGTGCGCCAGCGGGACGTCGCCGCGCTCGCCCTGGACCGGGCCTTCGCCAGCCACGACCGGGTCCTCGTGCACTCCCCGCACGCCTTCGACGCCTCGACCTACGAGGTGTGGGTGCCGCTGCTGCGCGGCGGCACCGCCGTCCTCGCCCCGCCCACCGACCTGGACGCCGCCCAGGTCCGCCGCGCCGTCACCGAGCACCGGGTGAGCTGCCTGTGGCTGACCGCGGGCCTGTTCCGGCTGCTCGCCCAGGAGGACCCCGGCTGCCTGCGCGGCGCCCGCGAGGTGTGGACCGGCGGCGAGGCCGTACCGGGCGCGGTCGTGCGCCGGGTCCTCGACGCCTGCCCCGGCCTGACCGTCGTGGACGGCTACGGCCCCACCGAGACCACCACCTTCGCCACCCGCCGCGTCTTCCGGTCCGGCGACCCGCTGCCCGCCGTGCTGCCCATCGGCCGCCCCCTGGACAACACCCGCGCCTACGTCCTGGACGGCGCCCTCCAGCCCCAGCCGCCCGGCATCCCCGGCGAGCTGTACATCGCCGGCGCCGGGCTGGCCCGGGGCTACGCCGGCCGGCCCGGGGCCACCGCCGCCCGCTACCTCGCCGACCCCTACGGGCCGTCCGGCGGCCGCATGTACCGCACCGGCGACATCGTGCGCTGGAGCGCCGACGGCGAACTGCACTTCGTCGGCCGCGCGGACGACCAGATCAAGATCCGCGGCTTCCGCGTCGAACCCGCCGAGATCGAGGCGCGGCTCACCGCCCACCCCGGCATCGCCGAGGCCGTCGTCTCCCTGTACGAGGACGCCGGACGCAAGCGGCTGGCGGCCCACCTGGTGCCGGACGGCACCGCGGCCGTGCCCTCCGTCGCGGAACTGCGCGCCCACCTGGCGGCCGGACTGCCCGACTACATGCTGCCCGCCGCGTTCGTCATGGTGCCCGAGCTGCCCCTGACGACCAACGGCAAGGTCGACCGGCGGCGGCTGCCCGCCCCCGACTGGTCGGCGGGCGGCGACCGCGCCCACCGCGCCCCGCGCACCGCCACCGAACGCGCCCTCGCCGGGATCTGGGCCGAACTGCTCGGCGTGCCCCGGGTCGGCGTCGACGACAACTTCTTCATGCTGGGCGGCGACTCGATCCTCAGCATCCAGGTGGTCTCCCGCGCCCGGGCCGCCGGACTCGCCCTCACCCCCCGCGACCTGTTCCGGCACCCCACGGTGGCCGAGCTGGCCGCCGCCACCGGCGGCGCCGCACCCGCCGTCGCCGGCACCGAACCGGTCCGCGGGGCCGCGGACCTCACCCCGATCCAGCACTGGTTCCTGGACCCGGGACCGGCGGACCCCGCCTTCTTCAACCAGTCCGTCGTCGTCGAGACCGTCGGCGCCGTCGACCAAGGCGCCCTGCGCCGCGCCCTCACCGCCCTGTGGACCCAGCACGACGCCCTGCGCGCCCGCTTCACCCGCGACCGCGACGGCGCCTGGCACCAGGACATCGCCGCCGCCGACGCCCCGGCCCCCGAACTGCTCGAAGTCCACGACCCGCGGGCCGAGGAGGACGTCACGGCGGCGGCCCACGCCGGCCTGTCCCTCGACACCGGCCCGCTGCTCACCGCGCGCCTGTTCACCGCCGGCGGCGGCCCCGCCCGGCTGCTGCTCGTCGCCCACCACCTGGTGGTCGACGGCGTCTCCTGGCGGATCCTGCTGGAGGACCTGGAGACCGGCTACCGGCAGGCCCTGTCCGGACAGCCCGTAAGCCTGCCCGCCCGCACCACCTCCGTACCCGAATGGACCCGGCGGCTGGGCGACCACGACCGCTTCGCCGGACAGCTCGCCCACTGGGAGCGGACCGCCCGGCACTGCGCCGCACCGCTGCCCGCGGACGGCACCGGCGGCAACACCGCGGCCGACGTCCGCGAGGTCACCGTCCGGCTCGACCCCGAGCGCACCGACGACCTGCTGCGCCGGGTCCCCGGCGTCTACCGCACCCGCGTCGACGACGTCCTGCTCACCGCGCTCGGCCGGGTCCTCGCCGACTGGGCCGGACGCGACACCGTCGCCGTCGGCCTGGAGGGGCACGGCCGCGAGGACCAGCTCTTCGAGGACGTCGACCTCTCCCGCACGGTCGGCTGGTTCACCTCCCTGTACCCGGTGGCCCTGACCGTCCCGGCCGGGGACTGGGGCACCGCCCTGAAGGCGGTGAAGGAACAGCTGCGGGCCGTGCCCGACCGGGGACTCGGCTACGGCGTCCTGCGCCACCTCGCCCGCGAGGAACGGCTCACCGGCACCCCCATGCCCGGTATCAGCTTCAACTACCTGGGCCGCTTCGACTGGAGCGCGGAGGGCGGCACCCTGATCGGGGCGGTGCCCGGCGGCCTCGGCGGCGCGGAGGCCACCGGCACCGAACGGCCGCACCTGCTGGACGTCGTGGCCCGGGTCGAGGCCGGCCGGCTGGAGATCACCTGGTACTACGGCGCCGGACGACACCACGAGGAGACCGTCACCGCGCTCGCGGAGGGCATGCTGCGCGCCCTCGGCGAGATCGTCGCGCACTGCGCCCGGCCGGACGCGGGCGGCCGCACCCCCTCCGACTTCCCGCTGGCCCGGCTGGACCAGGCCGCCGTGGACCGCGTCGCCGGGAACGGCCGGGACGTCGCGGACGTCCACCCGCTGACCCCGATGCAGTCCGGCATGCTCTTCCACAGCCTGCTGGACCCCGACGGCCGCACCTACGTCAACCAGGTGCAGCTCGTGCTGTCCGGCGTCACCGACCCGCACGCCCTCGCCGAGGCGTGGCAGCGCACCGCGGACGCCAACCCGGTCCTCCGCACCCACCTGGTGTGGCAGGAGACCGCGGAACCGCTCCAGGTCGTCCGGCACCGGGCCACCGTGCCGGTCACCCACCACGACTGGACCGGCCTGCCCGCCGACCGCGCCGCACAAGCGCTCGACCGGCTGCTGGCCGAGGACCGGGAGGCGGGCGTCGACCTCGGCACCGCGCCCCTGATGCGGCTCACGCTGATCCGCCTGACCGCCGACCGGGTGCGCCTGGTGTGGACGTTCCACCACGTCCTGCTCGACGGCTGGAGCGCGGCCCAGGTCTTCGACGAGGTGTGCGAGCGGTACGCCGCCCTGACCGCCGGGCGCTCCCCGCGGGTGCCGGAACGCCGGCCCTTCGCCGACTACCTGCGCTGGCTGGCCGACCGGGACACCGGCGGCGCGGAGCGGTACTGGCGGACCGTCCTGGCCGGCTTCCAGGCCCCCACCGAACTGCCCCGGGACCGGCGGCCCGCCGAGGCCCACCGCGCCTCCTCCTCCGCGTCGGTGCGCACCACCCTCGGCCCGGACGTCTCGGCCCGGCTGCGGGAGACCGCCCAGCGCGCCGGACTCACCCTCAACACCGTCCTCCAGGGCGCCTGGGCGCTGCTGCTGTCCCGCTACGGCGGCGGCTCCGACGTGGTGTTCGGCACGACCGTCTCCGGCCGGCCCGCCGAACTGCCGGGCGTGACCGCGATGGTGGGCCTGTTCATCAACACCCTGCCCACCCGGGCCCGCGTCGACGAGGAACGCCCGCTGCTGGACTGGCTGCGCGAACTCCAGGCCGCCCAGTCCGAGTCCCGGCGCCACGACTTCGTCCCGCTGGCCCAGTTGCAGACCTGGAGCGACGTACCCGGCGGCACCGCCCTGTTCGACTCCATCGTGGTCTTCGAGAATTACCCCTTCGACGAGGGGGCGCTGGCCCGGCACGGCCTGGCCATGGAGCAGGAACGGGACCTGGAACCGACGAACTACCCGCTCAGCGTGGTCGTCGCACCCGGCGACACCCTCGCGGTGAACCTCGACTACGACCCGGCCGCCTTCGACACCGCCACGGTGGAAGCCCTCGGCGCGAGCCTGCGCACCCTGCTGACCGGCATGGCCGCCGACCCGGACCGCCGCCTGGGCGACCTGCCCCTGCTGGACCCGGCCGAGGGACGCGCCCTGCTCGACCGGTTCGGCGGGCGGCGGACCGAGGCGCCGTACGGCACCCTGCCCGCGGCGTTCCACCGCCAGGCCGAGCGCACCCCGGACGCCCCGGCCGTCCGGCACGGCGACACCTGCCTCACCTACCGCGAACTCGACGCCCGCTCCAACCGGCTGGCCCGGCGGCTCATCGCCTCGGGCGCCGGACCCGAGCGCTTCGTCGCGCTCTGCCTGCCCCGCACCGCCGACCTGATCGTGGCGCTCCTCGCGGTGCTGAAGAGCGGCGCCGCCTACCTGCCGGTCGACCCCCGCCACCCGGCCGAGCGCGTCGCGTTCCTCTTCGCGGACGTACGCCCCGACGCCGTGGTCACCGCCGCCGAGACCGCCGGCCGGCTGCCCGAGGGCCCGTACACCAGGATCCTGCTGGACGCGGAGCCGGACACCGGCGTGCCGGACACCCCCGTCGGCGACGACGAGCGGCGCGGCGCCCTGCTGCCCGGCCACCCGGCGTACGTCATCCACACCTCCGGCTCCACCGGCCGCCCCAAGGGCGTGGTCGTCGCCCACGCCTCCGTGCTCGCCCTGACCGAGTGGGCGGCGGCCGAGTTCACCGGCCGGGGCCTGGCCCACGTCGTGGCCTCCACCTCGCTCAACTTCGACGTGTCGGTCTTCGAGATCTTCTCGCCGCTGCTGTCCGGCGGCTGCGTGGAGGTCGTCCGCGACCTGCTGGCCCTCACCGAGCGCCCCGGCCCCTGGCGGGCCGGACTGCTCAGCGCGGTGCCCTCGGCCCTCGACCGGCTGCTCGCCGAGGACGCCGCGCTGATCACGGCCGACACCGTCGTCCTCGCGGGCGAGGGACTGCCCGCCCGGACCGTCGGCCGGGTCCGCGAGGCCGTTCCCGGCTGCCGGGTGTACAACATCTACGGCCCCACCGAGGCCACCGTCTACGCCACCGCCTTCGCCTGCGACCCGGCCGACCCCGACCGCGACCCGCCGATCGGCCGGCCGCTCGGCGGCGCCCGCGCCTACGTCCTGGACGGGCGGCTGCGCCCGGTGCCCGTCGGCGCGCCGGGTGAGCTGTTCCTCGCCGGGACCGGCGTCGCCCGCGGCTACCTGCGCCGGCCCGGGCTGACCGCGTCCCGTTTCCTGCCCGACCCGTTCGGCGCGCCCGGCGGCCGCATGTACCGCACCGGGGACCTGGTCCGCTGGACGGCCGACGGTGATCTCGTGTACCTCGGCCGCGGCGACGACCAGGTGAAGGTGCGCGGCTTCCGGATCGAACTCGGCGAGGTGGAGGCCGCGCTGGCCCGCCACCCGGCCGTGGCGGCGGCCGCCGCCCGGGTGGTCGAGCACGCCGGGCACCGCCGCCTGGTCGGCTACGTGGTGCCCCGCCCGGCCGGCTCGCCGCAGGACTCCGCGGCCGGGGCGCCGTCCGCGCCGGCCGGCCCGCCGGACACCGCCGGGCTGCGCGAGTTCCTCGCCCGCAGCCTCCCCGACCACCTGGTCCCGGCCCTCGTCGTGCCGCTGGAACGGCTGCCGCTCGGCGCCACCGGCAAACTCGACCGCCGGGCGCTGCCCGCGCCGCGCTGGGACGCCCCGGCCGCCGGGGTGACCGGCCGGCCGCCGCGCACCGGGGCGGAGCGGACCCTCGCGGCCATCTGGTCCGAGGTGCTCGGCGTGCCCGAGATCGGCGCCGACGACAACTACTTCACGCTCGGCGGCGACTCCGTGCTCGGCATCCGGATCGTGTCCGCCGCCCGCCGGGCCGGGCTCGCCCTGACCCCGCGCCACCTGTTCACCCACCAGACCCTCGCCGAACTCGCCGCCGCGGCCGAGCGGTTGCCGGACGCCGGCGCGACCGCCCGCACCGCCGAGCAGGGTCCGGTGACCGGCGAGATGCCGCTCACCCCCGTGCAGCACTGGCTCCTGGGCACCCTCACCGGCGACCCCGCGCACTTCAGCCAGACGGTCGCCCACGAACTGGCCGCCGACCCGGACGAGACCGTGCTGCGGGCCGCCCTGGCCGCCGTACTGGAGCACCACGACGCGCTGCGGACGCGGTTCGAACGGGAGGGCGACGGGCGGTGGCGGCAGTACGGCACCCCGCCCGGCGACCGGGCCCCGCACCTGGAGGTGCACCACGGGCGGACCCCCGAGGAGGTGGCCGGCCCGCTCGGCGCCGGCTTCGACCTGGCCGCCGGGCCGCTGCTGCGGGCCGCGCTGTGCCGCCCGTCCGACGGCGGCCGGCCGGTACTGCTGCTGGCCGCCCACCACCTGGTCGTGGACGCCGTGTCCTGGCGGCTGGTCCTGGAGGACCTGGACACCGCCTACCGCGCCCTGCGCGGCGGCGAGCGGCCCGCGCTCGCCCCCAAGAGCACCTCGTTCCGGGCCTGGGCGCGCCGGCTCGCCGACCACACCGCGGCGGGCGGCTTCGACGGCGAACTCGCCCACTGGCGGGACCTCGGCACCGGCCCGGGCCTGCCGGCCGACCACCCCGGCGGCACCAACACCGCCGCCGTCGAGGAGAGCCTGACCGCGGGGCTCGACGCGGAGGAGACCCGCCGCCTGCTCCAGGAGGTGCCGGACGCCTACCGCACCCGCGTCAACGACGTCCTGCTGTGCGCGCTGGGCCGGGTCCTGGCCCGCTGGACCGGCCGGGACCGGGTGGCGGTGACCCTGGAGGGCCACGGCCGCGAGGAGCTGTTCGCGGACACCGACCTCGCCCGCACCACCGGCTGGTTCACCGCCATGTACCCCGTCGCCCTGGACGTGCCCCGGGACGCCGGCACGGGCACCGTCCTGAAGGCCGTCAAGGAGAACCTGCGGGCCGTGCCGAACGGCGGACTCGGCTACGGCGCCCTCCGCTTCCTGCACCCCGCGGCCGGGGCGGAGCTGCCCGCCCTGCCCCCGGTCTGCTTCAACTACCTGGGCCGGCAGGACCGGACGCCCGCCGCACCGGGCGGACTGCTGCACGCCCCGCACGGCGGCCTCACCGGCGGCATGGACCGCGCCGCCGGCCGCCCCCACCTCCTCGACGTCCTCGGCCAGGTCATCGACGACCGGCTGGAGTTCACCTGGTCCTACTCCCGGGAGGTGCACCACCGGGAGACCGTCGCCCGGCTCGCCGCCGAACTGACCGGCGAACTCCGCGAGATCGTCCGGCACTGCGCCACCCCGGGCGCCGGCGGCCGCACCCCCTCCGACTTCCCGCTCGCGCCGCTCGACCAGCGGGCCGTCGACCGGCTCGTCGGAGACGGAGCGGACGTCACGGACGTCTACCCGCTCACCCCCACCCAGGCCGGCATGGTGATGCACGGCCTGGACGAGGCCCGGCACGGCCTGTACGTCGAGCAGATCACCTTCGTCGCGGACGGCGCCCACGACCCGGGGACCCTGGCCGACGCCTGGCGGCATGTCGTCGACCGCACACCGGTCCTGCGCACGTCCGTCGCCCTGCACGGCGTCCCCGTCCCCCTCCAGGTCGTCCACCGCGACGTCACCCTGCCGGTCACCGAGCACGACTGGAGCGGACTGCCCGCGGACCGGCACGACGCGGAACTGGAACGGCTGCTCGCCGACGAGCGGAGCCGGGGCGTCGCCCTGGACCGCGCCCCGCTGCTGCGGCTCGCCCTGGTCCGGCTCGGCCCGGACGCGGTCCGCGTGGTGTGGACCTTCCACCACGTCCTGCTGGACGGCTGGAGCGTCTTCCACGTGCTGGCCGACGTCATGACCGCGCACGCCGCCCTCGCCCGCGGCGAACGGCCCCGGCTGCCCGAGCGCAGGCCGTTCGCGGACTACGCCGCCTGGCTCGCCACCCGCGACACCGGCCAGGCGGAGGAGCACTGGCGCGCAGCCCTGGCCGGCCTCGGCACCCCGACCCCGCTGCCCTACGACCGCAGGCCCGCCCCGGGCGACACGGCCCGCTCCGACAGCTGGCTGTCCCGGCGGCTCGACGCCGAGGAGACACGGCGGATCACGGAGTTCGCCCGCCGGCACCGCCTCACCCTCAACACCGTGGTGCAGGGCGCCTGGGCGCTGCTGCTGGCCCGCTGGAGCGGGGAACGGGAGGTCTGCTTCGGCACCACCGTCTCCGGACGGCCCGCCGACCTGCCCGGCGCCGACACCATCACCGGCCTGTTCATCACCACGCTGCCGGCCCGGACCGGCGTCGACGGCGGCGCGGCCCCGGCCGCCTGGCTGCGGGCGCTCCAGGAGGCGCGCGCCGAGGACCGGCGGCACGATCACCTCCCCCTGGGCGAGCTGCACGCCCTCAGCGGACTGGCCCCGGGCACCGACCTGTTCGACAGCCTGGTGGTCTTCGAGAACTACCCGGTCGGCGACACGACCGCGGGCGCGCACGGCCTCGCCCTGCGGGACCTGGACGCCCGGGAGGCCACCAACTACCCGCTCACCGTGGTCGTCTCGCCCGGCGACCGGCTGGCCGTCGAACTCGGCACCGACCCGCGGTACTTCGACGCGGCCACCGCCGAGTCCCTGGCCGGTCAGCTGCTGCACACCCTGTGCGCCCTGGCCGCCTCGGACGGCACCGCCCGCCTCGACGACCTCGACGTGCTGCCGCCCGCGCACCGGGACCGGCTGCTGCGCGGCCCGGCCCGGCCCGCGCTCGACCCGGTGCCCCCGGCCACCCTGCCCGCCCTGGTCGAGGCCGCCGTCGACCGGTGGCCCACGGCCCCCGCGCTCCAGTCGGGGGACACGGTCCTGACCTTCGCCGAGGCCGAGGAGCGCGCCAACCGGCTGGCGCACCGGCTCATCGCCCGCGGGGCCGGACCCGGCGGCCTCGTCGCGCTGCTGCTGCCCCGCTCGGCGGACATGGTGCTGGCACAACTGGCCGTGGCCAAGACGGGCGCCGCGTTCCTGCCCGTCGACCCCGCCTACCCCGAGGAGCGCGTCGCGCTGATGCTGCGCGACGCGGCCCCCGCCCTCACCCTCGACGCCAAGGAGGTCGCCGGGCTGCTCGCCGCCCCGCCGGACGACGCGCCCGGACACCGGCCCGCCGACGCCGACCGGACCCGCCCGCTCGACCTGGACGACCCCGCCTACGTCATCTACACCTCCGGCTCCACCGGCCGCCCCAAGGGCGTCGTCGTCACCCACCGCGGGCTCGCCGCGTTCTCCGCCGCCGAGGCCGCCCACTACGGCGTCACCGCCGGGGACCGGGTGCTGGCCTTCGCCACGCCCAGCTTCGACGCCTCCGTGCTGGAACTGTGCATGTCCCTGCCGCACGGCGCCCGGCTGGTCGTACCCCGCCCGGGACCGCTGCTCGGCCCCGAGCTGGCCGGCGTCCTGCGCGCCGAACGCATCACCCACACCCTGCTGCCGCCCGCCGCGCTGGCCACCCTGCCCGCCGACACCCCCGGCACGCTGCCGGACCTGGACACCCTGATCGTCGGAGCCGACGCCTGCGGCCCCGAACTCGTCGCCCGCTGGGCCCCGCACCACCGCATGGTCAACTCCTACGGCCCCACCGAGGCCACCGTCGTCGCCACCTGGTCCGCGCCCCTGACGGCGGACGGCGCGGCACCGCCCATCGGCCGGCCGCTGCCCGCCACCGGCGCCTACGTCCTCGACGCCCGGCTGCGCCCGGTGCCCGACGGCGTCGCCGGCGAACTGTGGCTGAGCGGCCCGGCGCTGGCCCGCGGCTACCTCGGCCGGCCCGGCCTGACCGCGGCCCGGTTCACCGCCGACCCGTTCGGCCCGCCCGGCACCCGCATGTACCGCACCGGCGACCTGGTCCGCCGGGACGCCGCGGGCGAACTGCACTACCTGGGCCGCACCGACCACCAGCTCAAGCTGCGCGGCCACCGCATCGAGGCGGGCGAGGTCGAGGCGACCCTGGCCCGGCACCCGGGCGCGCTGGACGCCGTGGTGACGGTCCGCGAGGACGAACCGGGGCTGCCGCGCCTGGTCGCCCACGTGCTCGCCGCGCCCGGCGCCGAACCGCCCACCGCCGCCGGACTGCGCGAACTGGCCGCCCGCTCGCTGCCGGGCCCCATGGTCCCGACGGCGTACGCGGTGCTGGACCGCTTCCCGCTCACCGAGAACGGCAAGACCGACCGGGCGGCCCTGCCCGCGCCGGAACCGGCCGGGGAACGGGACCGGCCCGCGTACGTGGCACCCCGCACCCCCGCCGAGGAGGCGCTGGCGGCCATCTGGGAGGAGACCCTGCACACGCCCGTGGGCGCCGAGGACGACTACTACGACCTCGGCGGCGACTCCATGCGCGCCCTGCTGATCGCCTCCCGGGCGAACGACGCGTTCGGCGTCACGCTCACCCCCCGCGACGTCCTCGTCTCCCGCACCGTCGCCGTCCTCGCCGAAGTCGTGGAGGACCAGGTGCTGAGCGAGCTGGAGGACGCCGCGTACGGCGCACCCGACCCCGAAGACGCCGCGTACGGCGGCCACGACCACGAACGGTGAGGACCCGACGACCATGACGTCTTCGACCCCTTCGAACCCCTCCGGCCCCGCCCGGCCCTCCCGGCGGGACCGCGCCGAAGCCCTGCCCGAGGAGATGCGCGAGGCGCTGCGGCGGCGGCTCGCCGGACGGACCGCGGGCAAGGCCCCGGCCGCCCGGCAGGGCATCCCGCGCGCCGGCCGGGACCACCCGCTGCCGCTGTCCTTCGCGCAGCAGCGCCTGTGGTTCCTGGACCGGCTGCGGCCCGGCGACGCCCGCTACAACAGCGCGGTCGCGGTCCGCCTCACCGGCACGCCGGACCGCGCGGCCCTGGAGGCGGCCCTCGCCGCCGTCGTCGCCCGCCACGAGGCCCTGCGCACCACCTTCGAGGAGACCGACGGCCGGCCCGCGCAGCGGGTGCACCCGGCCGGCCCGGTGCCGCTGCCGCTGCGGGACACCCACGACCTCGACGCGGACCTCCGCGCCGAGTACGCCCGCCCCTTCGACCTGTCCGCCGGGCCGCTGCTGCGCGCCCTGCTGCTGCGCGAGTCGGACACCTCGCACGTCCTGCTGCTGACGGCCCACCACATCGTCACCGACGGCTGGTCCATGGGGCTGGTCCTGGACGAGCTGTGCACCGCCTACGACGCCCTCGCGCACGGCTCGGCACCCGAACTGCCCCCGGTGGACACGCAGTACCCGGACTTCGCGGTGTGGCAGCGCGAACGGCTCTCCGGAGCCCGCCTCGAACGCGACCTCGCCCACTGGAAGGAGCGGCTGGCCGGCGCCGTGGCCCCCGAGCTGCCCCTGGACCGGCCCCGGCGCGGCGAGGAGGCGGGACGGGGCGCCGTGCACACCTTCACCGTGCCCGCCGGCCTGACCGCGCGCCTGCGCGACCTCGCGCGGGAGCAGCACAGCACCCTGCACACCGCCCTGGTCGCCGCCACCCAGGCCCTGCTGGCCCGCTGGTCCGGCCAGGACGACGTCACCGTCGGCTCCCTCACCCCCGGCCGGTCCCGCACCGACCTCGAACGCACCGTCGGCTTCTTCGTGAACACCGTCGTGCTGCGCACCCCGGTCGACGCCGCCGGGTCCTTCCGCGCGCTGCTGACCAGGGCCGCCGACACGGTGAACGACGCCTTCGCGCACGGCGACACGCCGTTCGAGCGGATCGTGGAGGCGGCGGGTGCCGCCCGCGAGCCGGGCCGCAACCCCCTGTTCGACGTCATGGTGCTGCTGCACCCCGACCCGCCCGCGGCGACCGCCCCGCGCGGGCTCGCCACCACCCCGGTCACCGTGCCCCGGCAGGCGGCCACCTTCGACCTCAGCGTCGAGTTCGTGCCCGACGGACCGGCGCTGACCGGTCTGCTGGAGTACCGCACCGACCTGTTCGACGCCGCCACGGCCGAACGGCTGGCCGGGCAGCTGCTGCGCCTGCTCCAGGGCGCCGTCGACGCCCCCGACCGGCCGCTGGGCACCCTGCCGCTGCTGTCGGGGGAGGAGACGCGGCGCGTCCTGCACGACTGGAACACCCCCGCGCGGCTCCCCGTGGACGACACCCCCCACCCGGTGCTCTTCGAGCGCCGCGCCGCCCGCACCCCCGGCGCCCTCGCCCTGGTCGCGGGCGGCGAACGGCTGGACTACGGCACGCTCGACGCCCGCGCGAACCGGCTCGCCCGGCACCTCATAGCCCAGGGGGCCGGACCCGAGCGCCTGGTCGCGCTGCGGCTGCCGCGCACCGCCGACATGATCGTCGCGATCCTCGCGGTCTGGAAGGCCGGCGCCGGCTACCTGCCGCTGGACCCGGCCCTGCCCGCCGAACGGGTCCGCTTCCTGCTCGACGACGCCCGCCCGGCCCTGGTCCTGGACGAGGCCGCCCTGCGCGCGGTCCCCGCCGACGTTCCCGGCACCGGCCCGCACACCCCGCCGGACCCCGACCACACCGCGTACGTCATCTACACCTCGGGCTCCACCGGCCGCCCCAAGGGCGTCGCCGTGACACACCACTCGGCGTCCCGCCTGCTCGCCGCCCACCGGGCCGGCTTCGTCGCCGAGGCGGGCGGCGGCCCGCTGCGGGTCGCGCTCACCGCGTCGTTCTCCTTCGACACCTCCCTCGAAGGCGTGCTGCTGATGGCCGACGGCCACCCGCTGCACCTGGTCGACGAGGTGACCCGGATGGACCCGGCCGCCCTGGTCGAGTACGTCGTCGAACACCGCGTCGACTTCCTCGACGTCACCCCCTCCTACCTGCGGCAGCTTCTCCCCGCCGGGCTGCTCACCGACCCCCGGCACCGCCCCCGGGTCCTCATGCTGGGCGGCGAGGCGGTGGGCCCCGCGCTCTGGCGCGAGCTGGCCGCCCATCCGGACACGGCCGCGTACAACTTCTACGGCCCCACCGAGTGCACCGTCGACGCCCTGTCCTGCCGCATCGGCGGCGGCGACCGCCCGCTGGTGGGCCGCCCGCTGCCCGGCGTGCGGGCCTACGTCCTCGACGGCCGCCTCCAGCCGGTGCCGCCCGGCGTCGGCGGCGAGCTGTACCTCGCGGGCGCCCAGCTGGCCCGTGGCTACGCCGGCCGGCCCGGCCTGACCGCGGCCCGCTTCCTGCCCGACCCCTACGGGCCGCCCGGCACCCGCATGTACCGCACCGGCGACCTGGCCCGCTGGACCGGCGACGGCAGCCTCGACTACCTGGGGCGCGCCGACGACCAGATCAAGGTGCGCGGCCACCGCATCGAGCCCGGCGAGATCGAGGCCGCCCTGCTCGCGCTGCCCGGCACCGCCGCCGCCGCGGTCGTCGCCGTCCCCGACGCGCACGGCCACACCCGCCTCGCCGCGTACGTCGTCCCCGCGCCCGGCGCGCCCCGGCCCGTCCCGGCCGAGCTGCGCGCGGCCCTGCGCGAGGTCCTGCCGGACGCCCTGGTGCCCTCCTCCTTCACCCCGCTGGAGGCGCTGCCGCTGACCACCAGCGGCAAGCTGGACCGCCGCGCCCTGCCCGCCCCCGACCCCGAAGGCGGCGACGGCGACCGCGAGTTCACCGCCCCGCGCACCCCGGACGAGGAGACCCTCGCCGCCATCTGGGCCGAGGTGCTCGGGGTGGCCCGGGTGGGCGTCACGGACAACTTCTTCGAACTGGGCGGCGACTCGATCCTGAGCATCCAGGCCGTCTCCCGGGCCCGGGCCGCGGGCCTCGGCATCAACTCGCAGGACGTCTTCCGCCACCAGACCGTCGCCGACCTGGCCGCCGCCGCGTCCCGCCGCACCGCCGCCGTCCCCGCGCCCCGCCGCCCGCACGACGACGGGCCCGCCCCGCTCACCCCGGTCCAGGAGTGGTTCTTCGCCACCCACGGGCCGCTCGCCCACTTCAGCATGTCGATGCTGCTCGACCTGCCGTACGACCTCGACGAGCCGGCGCTGGCCCGGGCGCTGGACGCCGTCGTGGCCGGCCACCCGGCGCTGCGGGCGCGCTTCACCCGCACCGCGGACGGCCACCGGCAGCACCCCGGCACCGGCCCGGCCACCGGGCTGCTCACCCGCCACGGCCCCGGGACCCCGCCCGCCGAGGCCGCGGACGCCGCCCGCGCCGCCCTCGACCCGGCCACCGGCGCCCTGCTGCGCGCGGCCCTGCTCACCGGCGACGAGCGGCCGCGGCTGTTCCTCACCGTGCACCACCTCGCGGTCGACAGCGTCTCCTGGCGGGTGCTGCTCGCGGACCTGGAACGCGCCTACCGGCGGGCCGCGGCCGGCGAGGAGCCCCGGCTCGAACCCGAGCACACCCCGTTCGCCGACTGGGCGCGCACCCTGGCCGAACGCGTCCGGGCCGGCGACCTGGACGACGACCTGCCCCACTGGACGCGGGAGGCCGCGCAGCCGCGCACCCCGCTCCCCGTCGACCTCCCCGGCACCCCGCTCGCCGGGTCCGTCCGCACCGTCCGCACCCGGGTGGACCGGGCCACCACCGGGGCACTGCTGCGCAAGGTGCCGGCCGCGTACCGCACCCAGGTCAACGACGTCCTGCTGAGCGCGCTGGGCCGGGTCCTCGCCGACTGGACGGGCGCCGACCGGGTGACCGTCGCCCTGGAGGGCCACGGCCGCGAGGAGGACCTGGCCGACGGCGCCGACCTGTCCCGCACGGTCGGCTGGTTCACCACCCAGTACCCGGTCACCCTGGTCCCGGCCGGCCCGGAGGACTGGGGGGCCACGCTCAAGGCCGTCAAGGAAGGCCTGCGGGCCGTGCCCCGCCGCGGCCTCGGCTACCAGGCCCTGGGCCACCTCGGCTCACCCCGGCCGGAGGCCCGCGCCCTCGGCGAACTGCCGCTGCCCGAGGTCTGCTTCACCTACCACGGACAGTGGGAGGCGCCCGCCGGCGGCGACTTCGCCCCCGTCGCGGACGTCCCCGGCCGGGACATGGACCCCGCCGCCCCGCTGGACCACCTCCTGGACGTGTCCGCCGTCGTCGCCGGCGGCGAACTGGAGATCACCTGGCACTACAGCGACCAGGTGCACCGCCCCGGCACCGTCCGGGCCCTGGCCGACGGCATGGCGCAGGCCCTCGCCGCCATCGCCGAGCACTGCGCCCGCCCCGGCGCGGGCGGCCGCACCCCCTCCGACTTCCCGCTGGCCGGCCTCGACCAGGCGGGTGTGGACCGGCTCGCCGGGGACGGCCGGGACGTGGCCGACCTGCTGCCCCTGACCCCGCTCCAGGAGGGCATGCTCTTCCACCGGCTGGTCGGCGGACCGGACGACGTCTACGTGGACCAGGCCGCGCTGCTGCTGGAGGGCGTCACCGACCCCGACGCCCTGGCGACGGCCTGGCAGCGGGTGACCGACCGCACCCCCGCCCTGCGCACCTCCGTGGTGTGGGAGGGCGTGCCGGTGCCGCTCCAGGTCGTGCACCACCGGGTCACCGTGCCCGTGACCCGGCTCGACTGGCGCGAGACGGACCCGGCGGAACGGGCCGAGCGGCTGGACCGGTTGCGCGCCGAGGACCTCGGGCGCGGCCTGGACCTCGGCACGGCGCCCCTGATGCGGCTCACCCTCGTCCGGCTGCCCGGCGACCGGCTGCACCTGCTGTGGACCTCCCACCACCTGATCCTGGACGGCTGGAGCCTGGCCCAGGTGCTCACCGAGGTGTTCGAGGAGTACACGGCGCTCACCACCGGCGGCACGCCCCGGCCCCCGGCGCGCCGGCCGTTCGGCGACTACGTGCGCTGGCTGGCCGGCCGCGACGGCACCGCCGCGCGGGCGCACTGGGAGGCCGTCCTCGACGGGTTCGCCACCCCCACCCCGCTGCCCGTCGACCGCGTCCGCCCCCCGGGACACGAGACCAGGTCCGCGGCGGTGCACACGGCCGGGCTGTCCGGCGAGGTCTCCGCCCGGCTGGCCCGTACGGCCCGGGCGGCCGGGCTCACCCTCGGCACCGTGGTGCAGGGCGCCTGGGCGCTGCTGCTGTCCCGGTACAGCGCCGAGCCGGACGTCCTGTTCGGCACCACCGTCTCCGGCCGCCCCGACGACCTGCCCGGCGCCGAGTCCATGGTGGGCATGTTCATCAACACGCTGCCCACCCGGGTCCGCGTGGACGGGGGCCGCACCGCCGCCGACTGGCTCGCGGAACTCCAGGCGGACCAGGCCGGGGCACGCCGGTTCGCGGAGGTCTCCCTCGCCGAGCTGACCTCGCTGAGCGACGTGCCCGCCGGCAGCGCCCTGTTCGACAGCATGGTGGCCTTCGAGAACTACCCCTTCGAGCAGTCCGCCGCGGCCGGCTCCGGCATCCGCCTGACGGACGTGTCCGCCCGGGACGCCACCAACTACGCGCTGGTGCTGCGGGCCTACCAGGGCGAGCGGTTCGGCTTCGACCTCGCCTACGACCCCGCGCTGTTCGACGCCGCCACCGCGGCCGACCTCGCCGGCCGGCTGTGCCTGCTGCTCACCGAGCTGGCCGACGACCCGCACCGGCCGCTGCGCTCCCTCGCCCTCACCACCGCCGGGGAACGGCGGCGGATGCTGACCGACTGGAACGGCACCGAGGAGGGCCGGCCCGCCGACACCCTCGACGCGCTCTTCGCCGCCCAGGCCGCGCGCACCCCGCACGCCGAGGCCGTCACCTGCGGCGACGACCGGCTCGACTACGCCGCCCTGGACGCCCGCAGCGCACGGCTCGCCCACCGGCTCACCGAACTCGGCGCCGGGCCCGAGACGTTCGTCGCCCTCGCGCTGCCCCGCTCCACCGACCTCGTCGTGGCCGTCCTCGCCGTCCTGCGCACCGGCGCCGCCTACCTGCCCGTCGACCCGGCCCTGCCCCCGGAACGCGTACGGGACCTGCTCGCGGACGCCGCCCCGGTGGCACTGGTCACCACCACCGCCACCCGCACCGGGACCGGCGTGCCGGTCCTGCTGCTGGACGACCCGGAGGTGCGGGCCGACCTGGCCCGGCGGCCGGTCGCCGGCCCGGCCCGGCGCTCCCTGCCCGAGAACCCCGCCTACGCCATCTTCACCTCCGGCTCCACCGGCCGGCCCAAGGGCGTCGTCGTCCCGCACGCCAACGTGGTCCGGCTGTTCACCCGCACCCGGCACTGGTTCGGCTTCGGCCCCGACGACGTGTGGACGCTGTTCCACTCCTACGCCTTCGACTTCTCGGTGTGGGAGCTGTGGGGCCCGCTGCTGCACGGCGGCCGGCTCGTGATCGTCCCCGACGACACGGCCCGCTCCCCGGAGGACTTCCTGCGCCTGCTCGCCGACGAGCGGGTCACCGTGCTCAACCAGACCCCCTCCGCGTTCTACCCGCTGATCCGCGCGGACGCCGAACGGCCCGACGTGGGCGACCGGCTGGCCCTGCGCACCGTGATCTTCGGCGGCGAGGCGCTGGACGTGGCCCGGCTCGCCGACTGGTACGCCCGCCACCCCGACACCGCGCCCCGCCTGGTGAACATGTACGGCATCACCGAGACCACCGTGCACGTCACCCACGCCGCGCTCGACCGCTCCACGGCCCGCGCGGCCACCGCGAGCCCCATCGGAACCGGCATACCCGACCTGCGGCTCTACGTCCTCGACGACGCGCTCCAGCCGGTGCCGCCCGGCGCGGTCGGCGAACTCTTCGTCGCCGGCGAGGGCTTGGCCCGCGGCTACCTCAACCGGCCCGGACTCACCGCGACCCGGTTCCCCGCCGACCCCTTCGGCCGGCCCGGCACCCGCATGTACCGCACCGGGGACCGGGCCCGCTGGCGGGCCGACGGCACCCTGGAGTACCTGGGCCGCGCCGACCAGCAGGTCAAGATCCGCGGCTACCGCATCGAACCCGGCGAGATCGAGGCCGCCCTGCACCGCCACCCGGGCGTCGCCGCGGCCACGGTCGGCGTGTACGAGGACACCGCCGGGACCCGCCGGCTGGTCGCCCACGTCGTCGGCACCGGGACCGGCGACCGCGCCGCGCCGCCCGCCGCCGAACTCCGCGCCCACCTGGAGGGACTGCTGCCCGCGCACATGGTGCCGGCCGCCTACGTCCCGATGGCCGCGCTGCCCCTCACCGTCAACGGCAAGCTCGACCGGCGCGCCCTGCCCGCGCCCGGCCCCGGCGGCTTCGCCGCCGACGGCACCCGGACCCCGCCGCGCACCCCGGCCGAACGGCTGGTCGCCGCCGCCTGGACGGACGTCCTGGACACCGGCGAGGTCGGCGCCGACGACGACTTCTTCGCGCTCGGCGGCGACTCCATCCTCGCCGTCCGCGTCACCTCCCGGCTGCGCGCCGCCTTCGGCACGGACGTCTCGCCCCGGCTGCTGTTCACCCACCCCACGCTGTCCGGCCTCGCGGCCGCGCTCGGCGAGCCCCGCTCCGGCGACGGCGCCGCGACCATCCCGGCCGCCCCCGGCGACGGCCCGGCGCCCCTGTCGTACGCCCAGCAGCGGCTGTGGTTCCTCGACCGGTTCGAACCGGGCAGCACCGAGTACACCACCCTGTCGGTGCTGCGGCTGCGCGGTCCGCTGGACACCGCCGCCCTCGGCACCGCCCTGGACGGACTGGTCGCCCGGCACCCGGCCCTGCGCACCACCTTCGCCGAGCACGACGGCCAGGCACACCAGGTCGTCGGACCGCCGCGGCCCGTGGACCTCCCGGTGACCGGCCTCCCGGACGAGGCCGCGCTGGACGGCTTCCTCCAGCAGGCGGCCGCCACCCCGTTCGACCTCACCACCGGCCCCCTGCTGCGGGCCCGCCTCGCCCGGCTCGGCCCGGACGAGCACGTCCTGGTCCTGGCCGTCCACCACATCGTCACCGACGGCTGGTCGGTCGGCGTCCTCGCCCGCGACCTCGGCGAGCTGTACACGGCGGCCCTGGAGAACCGCGGCGCGCGGCTGCCCGCACTGCCCGTCCGGTACACCGACTACGCGGCCTGGCAGCGCTCCCGCGCCGACCGCGCCGAGGCCGAACTCGCGCACTGGCGGCGCGCCCTGGACGGGGTGGTCCCGCTGGAGCTGCCCACCGACCGGCCGCGGCCGGCCGTCCGCGGCCGCGACGGCGCCCTGGTGACGTTCACCCTGCCCGCCGGGCTGACCGAGCGGCTGCGCGCACGCGGCCGGGAGGCCGACGCCACCCTGTACATGACCCTGGTGACGGCCTGCCAGGTGCTGCTCGCCCGCTGGGCCGGCCAGGAGGACGTCACCGTCGGCACCGTCACCGCCGGCCGGGAGCGGCCCGAACTGCACGACGTCGTCGGCATGTTCGTCAACACCCTGGTGCTGCGCGCCCGGGTCCGGCCCGACCTGCCCTTCCGCGACCTGCTGGCCGAGGTGCGCGCGGGCGTCCTGGACGCGTTCGCGCACCAGGAGGTGCCCTTCGAGCGCGTGGTGGACGCCGTCCAGCCCGAACGGGACACCAGCCGCACCCCGCTCTTCCAGGTCATGGTCGCCCTGCACAACCTCGGCGCGGAGCCGCCCGAGCTGCCCGGCCTGGCGGTGGAACCGGTGACCCCGCCGGTCCGGAACGCCACCTTCGACCTCGCCTTCGACTTCATCACCGGCGACGACGGCCTCACCGGCTACCTGGAGTACGACACCGGCCTGTTCGACGCCGACACCGCCGAACGCCTCGCCGCCCGGCTCCGGGTCCTGCTGGAGGCCGCCGCCGAGGACCCCGGGCGGCCCGTGGGCACGCTGCCGCTGATGACCGACGACGAACGCCGGCAGGTGCTCCGCCACGGCCGGGGCGCCCTGCTGCCCGAGCCCGGCACCACCTTCCCCGCCCTGTTCGAGGCGCAGGCCGCCCGCACCCCGGACCGCACGGCACTCGCCGCCCGCGACACCACCCTCGACTTCGCCGCGCTGAACCGGCGGGCCAACCGGCTCGCCCACCACCTCGCCGCCCGCGGCGCCGGACCCGAGGACGTGGTCGCCGTACGGCTCCCGCGCACCTCCGACCTGGTGGTGGCGCTCCTCGGAGTCCTCAAGGCGGGCGCCGCGCTGCTCTGCCTCGACCCCGGCCTCCCGCCGGAGCGCGCCGACCTCCTCCTCGCCGACGCCCGGCCGCACACCCTGCTGACCGACCTCGGCGCGGTGCCCTGGGACCGGCTGCCCGACCACGACCCGTCCGACGCCGACCGCGTCCGCCCCCTGCTGCCCGGACACACCGCGTACATCGTCTACACCTCCGGCTCCACCGGCCGCCCCAAGGGCGTCGCCGTCGAGCACCGGCAGCTCGTCAACCTCTGCCACGACCACCGCACCGGCCTGCTCGCCCCGCACACCGGCGGCGGACGGCGGCTGCGGGCCGCGCTGAGCGCCTCCTTCTCCTTCGACACCTCGTGGGAGGGCCCGCTGCTCCTCGCCCTCGGCCACGAGGTCCACCTGATCGACGAGGACGTCCGGTTGGACCCGGAGGCGTTCTGCGCCCGGATCGCCCGGGACCGCCTCGACCTGGTGAACGTCACCCCGACCTTCCTGCGCGAACTGACCTCGGCCGGACTGCTCGCCCCCGGCCGCCACCACCCGCGCCTGCTGCTCGTCGGCGGCGAGGCCGTCACCCCCGCCGACTGGCGCGACCTCGTGCGCGCCGACCGGGAGCTGGGCGTGGCCGTGTACAACATGTACGGGCCCACCGAGACCACCGTCGACGCCGTCTACGGCCGCTGCGCCGACCGGCCCGACCGGCCCGTCATCGGCCGCCCCGGCGGCAACCTGCGCGCCTACGTGCTCGACGGCGCCCTGCGCCCGGTGCCGCCCGGGGTGCCCGGCGAGCTGTACCTGGCCGGGGCGCAGGTGGCCCGCGGCTACCTGAACCGGCCGGGCCTGACCGCCGCCCGCTTCCTCGCCGACCCGTTCGGGGTGCCGGGGGAGCGGATGTACCGCACCGGGGACCGCGCCCGCTGGGACCGGGACGGGCTGCTGGAGTTCCTCGGCCGGGTGGACGAACAGGTCAAGATCCGCGGGTTCCGCATCGAGCCCGGCGAGGTGGAGGCCGCCCTCCTGGAGCACCCGGACGTCGCCGACGCCGCCGTCGCCGCCCGGGAGCACGCGGGCCGGCTCATGCTCGTCGGCTATGTGGTGCCCGCCCCCGGCCGCACCCCGTCCGCCGACGCCCTGCGCCTCGCGCTGCGCCGCACCCTGCCCGACCACATGGTGCCCGCCGCGTTCGTCCCGCTCGCCCGCATCCCCCGCACCACCAGCGGCAAGACCGACCGCCGCGCCCTGCCCGCCCCGCCGGCGCAGCCCGACAGCACCACCCCCTACGTCGCCCCCCGGCCCGGCACGGAGGAACGCCTGGCCGAGATCTGGGCGCAGGTGCTGGGCGCCGAACGCGTCGGCGCCCGCGACAACTTCTTCGCGCTCGGCGGCGACTCCATCCTCAGCATCCAGATCGTCTCCCGCGCCCGGCAGGCCGGACTCGCCCTCACCACCAAGGACGTCTTCCGCCACCAGACGGTCGCCGAACTCGCCCTGAGCGTCCGCGAGTCGGCGCCGGGCACCCGCACCGCCGACGACACCGAGCCCGCCGAGGCGCCGCTCACCCCGATCCAGCACTGGTACCTGGACGGCCGCGACCCCGCGCGCGGACTGCGCTTCTCCATGACCCAGCGCCTGGAACTGGCCCCGGACACCGGCGCGCAGGCGCTCCGGGACGCCACCGACGCCGTCGTACGGCATCACGCCGCCCTGCGCACCCGGTTCCGCCGCACCGCCGACGGCTGGCGCCAGGACGTGCTGCCCGAGGCGCCGGACGGCGTCTTCACCCGGCACGACCTCTCCGGCCTCGACGACACGGCGCTGGAGGCCGAGGCCCAGCGGCTCACGGACCGGGCGCAGGCCGCCCTCGACCCCGCGACCGGCCGGGTCGTCCGCGTCCTGTTCCTCGACCGCGGCCCGGACCGCGCGGGCCAGCTCGTCGTCACCGCGCACCACCTGGTGATCGACGGCGTCTCCTGGCGCATCCTGCTGGCGGACCTGGAGAGCGCCCACCGCGCGGCGGCGGCCGGCCGCCCCGCCGGGCTGCCCGCCACCGGCACCTCCTACCTGCGGTGGGCGGACCGGCTCGACCGGCACACCCGCGCGGGCGCCCTCGACGCCGACCTGGCGTACTGGACGCGCGCCACCCGGACCCCGGCCGCGCTGCCCGCCGGCCGGCCCGGCCCGAACACCCACGGCACCGCCGCCACCCTCACGGTCACCCTGGACGCCGGCACCACCGACGCCCTGCTGCGCGCGGTCCCGGAGACCTACCGCACCCAGGTCAACGACGTCCTGCTCAGTGCCCTCGGCCGCACCCTGGCCCGCTGGTGCGGACGCGACCGGATCCTGCTCGGCGTGGAGGGCCACGGCCGCGAGGACCTGTTCGAGGACGTCGACCTGTCACGGACCGTCGGCTGGTTCACCGCCGAGTTCCCGCTCGCCCTGCGCACCGACCCGGACGCCGGCTGGCACGACACCCTCCGCTCGGTCAAGGAGCAGCTCCGCGAGGTGCCGCTGCGCGGGTTCAGCCACGGCGCCCTGCGCCACCTCGTGCCCGGCAGCCCGCTCGCCGGGGCACCGGCCCCGCAGGTCGGCTTCAACTACCACGGCCAGTGGGACACGGGCGACGGCGGCGCGGGCCTGATCCGCGGCTCCCTGCCGCCCGCCGGCCGGGACACCGACCCCGACGAGACCCGCCCCTACCTGCTCGACGTCACCGGCGTGGTCCAGCAGGGCCGGCTCGAACTCGGCTGGACCTACCCGGCGGAGATCTACGACGAGGACACCGTCCGCCGGCTCGCCGAGGAGACCCTGACCGCCCTGCGGGAGATCGTGGCCCACTGCGCCCGCCCCGGCGCGGGCGGCCGCACCCCCTCCGACTTCCCCCTGGCCGGACTCGGCCAGGACGCGCTGGACCGGCTCGTCGGCACCGGCCGGCACATCGAGGACGTCCTGCCGCTCACCCCGCTCCAGTCCGGCATGCTCTTCCACGGCCTGGTGGACACCGAGCACGCCTACTTCGACCGCACCGCCGTACGGCTGTCCGGGGTGGCCGACCCGCACGCCTTCGCCGCGGCCTGGCAGCAGGTCGCCGACCGCACCCCGGCCCTGCGCACCAGCGTCCACTGGCACGGCCTGCCCCACCCGGTGCAACTCGTCCACCATCACGCCGAACTGCCCGTCACCCACCTCGACTGGCGCGCCCTGACCCCGGACCGGCGCGCGGAGGCCACCGAACGGCTGCTCGCCGAGGACCGCGAGGCCGGCCTGGACCTCGGCACCGCGCCGCTCACCCGGCTCACCCTGGCCGCCCTGCCCGGCGACGAGGTGCTGCTGGTGTGGTCCACCCACCACATCGTCCTCGACGGCTGGAGCACCGGACAGCTGCTCACCGAGGTCTGCGAACGCTACGCGGCGCTCACCGGCGGCCCCGACCCGGCGCCGCCGGCCCGCCGCCCCTTCGCGGACTTCCTGCACTGGCTGGGCGCCCAGGACGAGACGGCGGCCGAACGGCACTGGGCCGAGGCGCTCGCCGGCTTCACCGCCCGCACCCCGCTGCCGTACGACCGCACCCCCGCCGAGGCCCACCGCGCCCGCTCCGCCGCGGCCGTCCACCACGAGCTGGACCCGGAGGTGTCCCGGCGGCTGCGGGAGACCGCCGCCCGCGCCGGACTCACCGTCAACACCGTGGTCGAGGGCGCCTGGGCCCTGCTGCTGGCCCGCTCCGGCGGCCGGGACGACGTGGTGTTCGGCACCACCGTCTCCGGCCGCCCCGCCGAACTGCCCGGCGTCGAGGGCATGATCGGCATGTTCATCAACACCGTGCCGACCCGGGTCCGCGTCCCCGCCGGACCGGTGCTGCCCTGGCTGCGCGGGCTCCAGGAACGGCAGGCCGACGCCCGGCGCTTCGACTTCCTCGCCCTGCCCCGCATCCAGGCGGCGAGCGAGGTCCCCGCCGGGGAGGCGCTGTTCGACAGCATGGTGGTGTTCGAGAACTACCCCGTCGACGAGTCGGCCACCGCCCGCACGGGCGTCCGGGTCGAGGAGGTCCGCGCCGACGACGCCACCACCTTCCCCTGGTGCCTGCGCGCCCACCTGGCCGACCGGCTCGGTTTCGACCTGGCCTACGACTCCGCCCTGTTCGACCCCGGCACCGCGCGGCGGGCCGCCGACCGGTTGGCCGCCCTGCTCACCGCCCTCGCCGACGGGTTCGACGCCGACCTCGCGGACCTGGACCTGCTCACCGCGGCCGACCGCGAACTGCTGGCCGGCTGGAACACCACCGCCCGCCGGACGGCCCCGCGCAGCCCCGTGGACCTGTTCGCCGAGCAGGCCCGCCGCACCCCGGACGCGCCCGCCGTCCGCGACGGCGACCGCGAACTCACCTACCGCGAGCTCCACGACTGGGCCGGCGCACTGGCCCGGCGCCTGCGGGACGGCGGGCTGGCCCCCGAGGACCGGGTGGCGCTCCTGCTGGACCGCTCCGCCGAACTCGTCGTCGCCGAACTCGCGGTGCTGACGGCCGGCGGCGCCTACGTCCCCGTGGACACCCGCGCCCCCGAGGAGCGCCGCCGCACCCTGCTCGCCCAGGCCGGCGCCACGACCGTCCTCACCGCCGCCGACGTGGCCGCCGCCCGCCCCGGGCAGGAGGACACCGGGACCGCGGAGCCGGCGGCCGCCGACCCGGACCGGCTGGCCTACGTGATGTTCACCTCCGGCTCCACCGGCCTGCCCAAGGCCGTCGCCGTACGGCACCGGGACGTGGCCGCGCTGGCCACCGACAGCCGGTTCACCGGCGACGTGTGCGCACGGGTGCTGCTGCACTCCCCGGTGGCCTTCGATGCCGCCACCTTCGAGGTGTGGGCACCGCTCCTCAACGGCGGATGCGTCCTCGTGGCCCCCGGCGACGGAGTCGACGCGGCCCTGCTGCGCCGGCCGGCCGGCCCGGACCGGCCGACCGCGCTGTGGCTCACCGCCGGGCTGTTCCGGCTGCTCGCCCAGGACGCGCCCGACTGCTTCCGGGGCCTCGCCCAGGTGTGGACCGGCGGCGACGTCGTCCCCGCCCCGGCCGTGCGCCGGGTGCTCGCCGCCTGCCCGGGCCTGACCGTCGTGGACGGCTACGGGCCCACCGAGACCACCACCTTCGCCACCTCCCACGCCCTCGCCGACCCGGCGGCGGTACCCGGCACCGTGCCCATCGGACGCCCGCTGGACGACATGCGGGTCCACGTCCTCGACGCCCGGCTGCGGCCCGTGCCGCCCGGCTGCCCGGGCGAGCTGTACCTGGCCGGCGAGGGCGTCGCCCGCGGCTACCTGGGCCGACCCGGCGACACCGCGGCCCGCTTCCTCGCCGACCCCCTCGGCCCGCCCGGCACCCGGATGTACCGCACGGGCGACCTGGCCCGGCGGCGGCCGGACGGCACCGTGGAGTTCCTCGGCCGCGCCGACGACCAGGTGAAGATCCGGGGCTTCCGGGTGGAGCCCGGCGAGGTCGAGGCCGCGCTCGCCGCCCACCCGGACGTCGTGGACGTCGCCGTCCTGGCCCGCGAGGACCGGCCGGGCGCCAAACGGCTCGTCGCCTACGTCGTCGGACCGGCGGGCACCGACGAGGAGGGGCTGCGCGCCTTCGCCGCCCGCACCCTGCCCGACTACCTCGTCCCCACCGCCTTCGTCGCGCTCGCCGCCCTCCCGCTCAGTCGCAACGGCAAGGTCGACCGCGCCGCCCTGCCCGCACCGGACGCCGAGTCCCGGCGCCCGCGGGTCGGACCCCGCACCGAGGCCGAGCGCCGCACCGCCGCCGTCTTCGCGGAGGTGCTGGGCAGCGAACCGCCCGGCGTGGAGGACGACTTCTTCCAGCTCGGCGGCGACTCCATCCTCAGCATCCGGCTCGCCTCGCGCCTCGCGGAGGCCTTCGACGCCGACGTCACCCCGCGCGCGGTGTTCACCCACCCCACACCGGCCTCGCTGGCCCGGCTGTTCGGCGACCGGCAGGGCTCCGGCCGCCCGGCGCTCGTCCCGGTCGCCCGCGACGCGGTCGCACCGATGTCCCACGCCCAGCAACGCCTCTGGTTCCTACAGGAGTTCGAACCCGACGGCGCCGAGTACACCACCGCGCTCGCCCTGCGGCTGCACGGCCCCCTGGACACCGGCGTGCTGCGCGCCGCCCTCGACGCCGTGGTCGCCCGGCACGAGTCCCTGCGCACCACCTTCGACAGCGTGGACGGCCACGGCGTCCAGATCGTCCACCCGCCGCACGACGTCCCGCTGCCCGTGCGAGACCTGTCCCCGCTGCCGGACGCCGACCGCGGGACGGCGCTGCGCCGCCTGCTCGCCGAGGACCGCGCCCGCCCCTTCGACCTGCGCGAGGGCCCGCTGCTGCGGGCCGCCCTGGTCCGGCTCGCCGACGACGACCACGTGCTCGGCCTCACCCTGCACCACATCGTCACCGACGGCTGGTCCACCTCCGTCCTGCTCGGCGACCTCGCCCACCACTACCGCGCCGGACTCGGCGCCACGGAACCCCAACTGCCGCCCCTGCCGGTGCAGTACGCCGACTACGCGCACTGGCAGCGCACCACCGGCGACACCGACGCCGACGCCCACCTCGCCTACTGGAAGGAGCGGCTGGCCGACACCGCCCCGCTGGAACTGCCCACCGACCGGCCCCGGCCGCCGGTGCGCACCAGCGCCGGGGCGAGCACCCCGCTGCTGGTCCCCGCCGGCACCGTACGGAGGCTCACCCGGCTCGCCCGTGACCACGGCACCACCCTGTTCACCACCCTCGTCGCCGCCGCCCAGACCTACCTAGCCCGGCTCTCCGGCACCGAGGACATCGCCGTCGGCACCGTCACCGCCGGCCGCGACCGGCCCGAGATCCAGCACCTCGTCGGGTTCTTCGTCAACACCCTGGTGCTGCGCTCCCGGGCCGCCGCGGAGCAGCCGTTCACCGGGTTCCTGCGCACCGTGCGGCAGACCGTGCTCGATGCCTTCGCCCACCAGGACGTGCCGTTCGAGCGGGTCGTGGACGAGGTGCAGCCCGTCCGCGACACCAGCCGCAGCCCCCTCTTCCAGGTCATGGTCGTCCTCCAGAACACCCCGGCCGCCGCACTCGACCTGCCGGGGCTCCAGGTCACCGACGTCGAACCGGACTCCGAGCAGGCCGCGTTCGACCTCACACTGGAGTTCGCCGAGACCGGCTCCGGAGACCTGCACGGCCTGCTCACCTACAACACCGACCTGTTCGACCCGGCCACGGCCGAGCGGATGGCCGGACAGCTCGGCACCCTGCTGCGCGCCGTCGCCGAGGATCCGGACCGCCCGCTCGGCGCCCTGCCGCTGACCTCCTCCGACGAGCAGAAGGCCCTGCTGGAGCAGGGCCGGGGCACCTTCCGCCCGGTCGCCGAGGCCACTCTGCCCGCCCTGTTCGAACGGCAGGCGGCCCGCACCCCGGACGCGGTGGCGCTCGTCGACGGCGACCGGGAACTGACCTACGCGCAGGTGGACCGGGCCGCCAACCGGCTGGCCCACCGGTTGCTGCGCGACGGCGTCGGACCCGAGCGCGTGGTCGCCCTCGCGCTGCCCCGCTCCGCGGCGTCCGTGGTCGCCCAGCTCGCCGTCGCCAAGGCCGGCGGCGCCTTCCTGCCCGTCGACCCCGACTATCCCGGGCCGCGCCGGGAGTTCATGGTCCGGGACGCCGGCGCCCACCTCGTCCTCGGCGATCCGGCCGAGGTCTGGGCCGCCGACGGACCGGACACGGCACCCACGGACGCCGACCGCCCCACCGCGCTCACCCCCGGCCACCCCGCCTACGTCATCTACACCTCCGGCTCCACCGGCACCCCCAAGGGCGTCGTCGTCACCCACCGCGGCCTCGCCTCCTTCGCCGCGGCGGCCGCCGAACGGTACGCGGCGGGCCCCGGCGACCGGGTGCTCCAGTTCGCCTCCCCGAGCTTCGACGCCTCCGTGCTGGAACTGTGCGTCTCGCTGCTCGCCGGGGCCGCGCTGGTCACCGGTGAGGAAGGGCCGCTGGTCGGCGAGAGGCTGGCCGAGGTGCTCGCCGAACGCCGGATCAGCCACACCCTGATCCCCCCGGCGGCACTGGCCACCGTCCCGCCCGGCACGGCCGCCGCCCTGCCCCGCCTGCGCACCCTCATCGTGGGCGCCGAGGCGTGCCCCGCCGACCTCGTCGACACCTGGGCGCCCGGCCGCCGGATGATCAACTCCTACGGGCCCACCGAGGCCACCGTGGTCGCCACCTGGACCGGCCCGCTCACCCCCGGCACCGGCGCCCCGTCCATCGGCCGCCCCTCCGGCGGCACCCGCGTCCGGGTGCTCGACGCCGCCCTGCGCCCCGTACCGCCCGGCGTGACCGGGGAGCTGTACATCGCAGGACCCGGCCTGGCCCGCGGCTACCTGGGCCGGCCGGGACTCACCGCGCAGCGGTTCGTGCCCGACCCGTTCGGCGCGCCGGGGGAGCGGATGTACCGCACCGGGGACCTGGTCCGCTGGACCGCCGACGGCCGGCTCCGGTTCGCCGGACGCGCCGACGACCAGGTCAAGCTGCGCGGCTTCCGGATCGAGCCCGGCGAGATCGAGGGCGCGCTGCGCCGCAGCGAACTCGTGCGGGACGCGGTCGTCGTCGTCCGCCCGGCGGAGGACGGCGGCGCCCCGGCCCGGCTCGTCGCCTACGTCGTCCCCGCGCAGCCGTCCGCCGCCGGGCTGCCCGTCGGCGAACTGCGGCTGCACCTCGCCGGGCTGCTGCCCCCGCACATGGTGCCCGCGCTGTTCGTCCCGCTCGACCGGCTGCCGCTCACCCCGAACGGCAAGACCGACCGGCGGGCCCTGCCCGCACCCGGCCCCGCGCAGACCGCGGACGGCCCGCGGACCGCGCCGCGCACCGACACCGAACGCCGGGTCGCCCGCATCTGGGCCGATGTGCTGGGCATCGCGGAGGTCGGCGCCGACGACAACTTCTTCGCGCTCGGCGGCGACTCCATCCTGAGCATGCAGGTGGTCTCGCGGCTGCGCCGGGACGGTCTGCACGTCGCCACCCGGGACCTGTTCACGCACCAGACCGTCGCCGAACTCGCCACCGTCGTCCGCACCGCGCCCCGCCGGTCCGACGACGGCCCGGTGACCGGCGAGGTGCCGCTCACCCCGATCCAGGAGTGGTTCCTGACCACCCCCCGGGCGGCCCACCACCACTTCAACCAGTCGGCGCTGCTGGAACTCGACGGCAGCCCCGACCCCGCGGCGCTGGACACCGCGCTCGGCGCGCTGCTCGACCACCACGACGCCCTGCGCATGCGGTTCACCCGGGACGAGCACGGCTGGCGGCAGTTCAACCCGCCGCCCGCCGCCGGCCAGGACATCCTCGTCCGGCACGACCTGACCGGGCTGTCCGCCGAGGACGCCGACGCGGCCATGGCGAAGGCCGCCGACGAACTGCACGCCGGCTTCGACCTGGCCCGGGGCCCGCACCTGCGGGCGGCCCTGTTCACCGGCGACCCGGACCGTCCCGCGTTCCTCCTCCTCGTCGCCCACCACCTGGTGGTGGACGCCGTGTCGTGGCGCGTCCTGCGCGACGACCTGGAGACCGCCTACCGGCAGGCCCGCCAGGGCGGCCCGGTGGCGCTGGGGGAGCGCGGCACCAGCTTCCGCGAGTGGTCGCGGCGCCTGGCCGCGCACGTCGCCGACGGCGGCCTCGACGACGAACTGCCCCACTGGGAGCAGGCGGTCAGCGCGGGCACCGGCCCGGCGGACCCGGCACCGGCACCCGCCGCGGGCCCGGCCGCCACGGTCGGGGTGGAACTGGACGAGGAGGACACCACGGCCCTGCTGCGCTCCGCGCCGACCGCGTACCGCACCCGGGTCAACGACGTGCTGCTGGCCGCCCTCGCCCTGGCCCTGGCCCGCTGGACCGGGGACGACCGGGTCCGCTTCGACCTGGAGGGCCACGGCCGCGAGGACCTGCTCGACGGCGTCGACCTCTCGCGCACCGTCGGCTGGTTCACCACCGTCTACCCGGTCGCCGTCCAGGTGCCCGACCCCGGGGGTCTCGGCCCGGACCGCGACTGGAAGTCCCTGGTGAAGTCGGTGCGCCGGCAGTTGCGCGCCGTCCCCGGCAACGGCATCGGCTTCGGCGCGCTGCGCACCTTCGGCCCGCCCGGGGTCCGCGAACGCCTCGGCGGCGCCCGGGCCCACGGTCAGGTGGTCTTCAACTACCTCGGCCAGTGGGACGCCCGCCCCGAGACCGCGGACGGCGGCCTCATCCGCGCCGAACACGGCTCCCTCGGACAGGACCACGACCCCCGCGACCCCGGCTCGCACCCGGTGGAGGTGGTGGGCGCGGTGCAGAACGGCCGGCTCGCCTTCACCTGGCACCACCGGCCCGCCGTCCACGACACGGAGACCGTGCGCCGGGTGGCCGAGGAGTTCGCCGAGGCCCTGCGCCACCTCGCCCGGCACGCCAGGGGAGGCCGGTGAGGACCCGCCGCCCCCGCGAGGCCCCGCGCCGGGCGACGGCCCGGCGCGGCCCCCGCGCCCCCCGCGCCCCGACCACCCGACCCGGCCCGCCCGGGCCGCCACGACCGCCCCGCCCCCACCCGAACCGCACCACGGAGGAACCCGACATGGACGAGAACACCCGCTACCAGGTGCTGCGCAACGACGAGGAGCAGTACTCCCTCTGGCCCGCCGACATCGAGGTGCCCGCCGGCTGGCAGCCCGTCGGCAAGGAGGGCACCGAGGCCGAGTGCTCCGCGTACGTCGACGAGGTCTGGACCGACATGCGCCCCCGGAGCCTGCGCGAGCGCATGGAGAACACCGGCGCCTGACCGGACGCTCCCGCACCGCAGCCGGGCCGGCCGCACCCGCGCCGGCCCGGCACGCCCGGCCCCCTTCCCCCCACGCGTCGCCGTCCCGGTGCCCCACCGCCCTCGGCCCCCACCGCACCCGCTTCACTCCCGAGGAGCCCGCCATGACCCCCGCCCTGCGCACCGAACGCCTGCACTTCCTCCCCTACCGGCCCGAACACGAGGACGTCTTCGTCGCCCTGCTGCGCGACGAGGAGGTGTGCCGCTGGATGGGGCAGGACCTCGTGCCCGAACCGCAGATCCGCGAGCTGTTCCACGCCATCCTCGAAGACGTCTACCCCCAGGGCCGCTTCGACGTCTGGGGCCTGTGGCTGGACGGCGACTACGTCGGCCACGCCGAGGTGAAGCCGACCGGCAACGTCGACGGACACGAACTGGTCACCGCGCTGGCCCCCGGGTACTGGGGACGCGGGCTGGGCGGCGAGGTCGTCCGCGGTCTGCTCCGGCACGCCGCCGACAACCTCGGGCTCAGCGAGGCGTACGGCATGGTGGGCGCCGCGAACACCGCCAGCCTGTCCATGTGCCGGCGCCTGGGCTTCCGCCACGTCCGGGACGTCGTCGACGACGACGGCACCGTCACCAGGCTGCTGGTCATCCCCACCCGCGAGGCGCCCGCGCCCGCGGCCCCGGCGGACACCCCCGGCGGGGCCGGGACCCCGGACGCGGCCGGACCGCGGGACCCGGACCCGGCCTCGCCCGCGACCCCGCTCGCGGTCCCGGCCGCCGGGGTGCCGGCCGGTCAGGCCGCGGCCGGCGCGGCGGCGGCCGACGAGGACCGGGTGTGAGCGGGCCGCCGCTCACCGAGGAGGCCGCCGGCGAGGCCGGCACCGGCCCGCCGCCCGGCCTGTGGCGCAACCGCGACTTCAACCTGCTGTGGACCGGCCAGTGCCTGTCCGACCTGGGCGGCGCCATGGTGGAACTGGCGCTGCCCCTGCTGGTGCTTCAGCAGACCGGGTCGCCGGCGCGGGCCGGGCTCGTCGGCACCGCCGGGCTGGTCACCACCCTGGTGTGCCGGCTGCCGGCCGGGGTCCTCGCCGACCGGTTCGACCGGCGCCGGCTGATGATCGTCTGCGACGTCCTGCGGCTCGTCCTGTACGCCCTGCTCGGCTGGGCGGTGGTGACCGGCACCGCCGGCCTGCCGGTGATCCTCGCGGTGGTGGTCGCCGGCGCCGCCGCCACGGCCGTCTTCAGCACCGCCGAGCACGCCTCGGTGCGCAACCTGGTCCGGCCCGACCAGCTCGTCCCCGCCGTCGCCCGCAACGAGGCCCGCGCGTACGGCGTGTCGCTGGCCGGACCGCCGCTGGGCGGCCTGCTGTTCGGGCTCGGCCGGGCCCTGCCCTTCCTCGGCAACGCGCTGAGCTACCTGCTCTCCCTCGTGGCCGTCTGCCGGATCCGGCGGCCGCTCCAGGAGCCCCGGCGGCCCGCGGAGGGGGCCACCGGGGCGCCGGCCGGCCCGTCCGCCCCACCGTCCGCCGCCGAGGGGCTGCGCTTCCTGCTGGGGCACCCGTTCCTGCGGGCCCTGCTGGTGATCGCCGCCCCGCTGAACATGGCCTTCACCGGCATGATCTTCGCCATGACCCTCGCGCTGCGGCGGGCCGGTGTGCCACCGGCCCTGGTGGGCGTCGCCGGCACGATCTTCGCGCTCGGCGGCCTGCTCGGCGCGTTCGCCGCCCCGGCCCTCCAGCGCCGGCTGCGGCTGCCGGTCCTGATCACGCTGCTGTGCTGGGCCACCGTCGCGCTGATGACGGTCAGCGCGCTGCTGTCCCGGTCGGTCCTGGCCGCCGTACCCCTGGCCGCCGCCGTGTTCCTCGGGCCCACCGCCAACGCGGCCCTCTTCGGCCACCAGGCCGCCGTCACCCCGGACCACCTCCAGGGCCGCGTGGTCGGCGGGGTGCTGCTCGCCGCCGGTTCGGCCGCCGCCCTGGCGCCCGCGCTGGCCGGCGCCCTGCTGGCCCGCTGGAGCCCGGGACCGGCCCTGCTGGTCTTCCCCCTGCTGGTCACCGTCGCCGCGCTGACCGCCACCCTCGGCAAGGGTCTGCGGACGGCGCCCGGCTGACCGGCGGCGGCCGGACACGGCGGACCCCGCACCCGGTGGCCGGACCGCCGGCCGGGTGCGGGGCGCAGCCGTTCGGGCAGGCTGGGGAGGCGCGCGGCGGCACCCTTGCCTAGGGTCGGTTGATGTGGCACACACCTTCGACGAACTCGTGCAGAAGCAGCGTGCGGCCCAGGCGGCCCACGCCACGGTCCAGGACCTCCGGGAGACCTACGGCCCGCCGGCCGAGCAGCGGATGACGGGCGCCCAGTCGGGCACCTACGAGACCGCCCTGCGCGCCTGGCGGGACCTGGCCCGCGAGGCGCAGAGCGCGGTCAGCGAGTACGCCAAGGACACCGGCCGGGCACGGGGCGAGGTGGAGGCCGAGGTGGAGCGGGCCGCCGCGGCGGAGGGCCCGTGAGCCGAACCGGCCGGAGCGCCGAGCGGGCCGTGGCCGCCGTCGACGCGCGGCTGCCCGTCCTGGAGGGCGGCTCGCTGCTGCGCAAGGCGTTCCCGGAGCACTGGTCGTTCTTCCTCGGCGAGATCGCCCTGTACAGCCTGCTCGTGCTGGTCCTGACCGGGGTGTGGCTGACGTTCTTCTTCCAGCCGGAGATGCGCGAGGTCGTCTACGCGGGCTCGTACGCACCGCTGCGCGGCGTACGCGTGTCGGCCGCGTTCGACTCCACCCTGCGCATCAGCTTCGACGTGCGCGGCGGCCTGCTGATGCGCCAGCTCCACCACTGGGCCGCGCTCGTCTTCGTGGCCGCGATCGGCCTGCACATGCTGCGCGTCTTCCTCACCGGCGCGTTCCGCCGGCCCCGCGAGCTGAACTGGACGGTCGGGCTGACCCTGTTCATGCTCGCGCTCGCCGAGGGCTTCGCCGGCTACTCGCTCCCCGACGACCTGCTCTCCGGCACGGGCCTGCGGATCGCGCAGGGCATCGTGACGTCGATCCCGGTGGCGGGCACGTACCTGGCCTTCTTCGCGTTCGGCGGCCCCTTCCCCGGACACGTGCTCGTCACCCGCCTGTACCCGCTGCACATCCTGCTGCTCCCGGGCCTGCTCATCGCCCTGGTGGCGGTGCACCTGATCCTGGTCTTCCACCTCAAGCACACCCAGTGGCGGGGGCCCGGCCGCACCAACCGCAACGTCCGGGGCAAGCCCCTCTTCCCGCAGTTCACCGCGACCTCCACGGGACTGTCCCTGATCGTCTTCGGCGTGCTGGCGCTGCTGGCCGGCCTCGTCCAGATCAATCCCGTCTGGACCTACGGCCCGTACCGGCCGGACCAGGCGTCCACCGGCTCCCAGCCCGACTGGTACGTCGGGTTCCTGGAGGGCGCGCTGCGGCTCGTACCGCCGTGGGAGACGAACGTGGCCGGGCACACGCTCATGTGGAACGTGCTGCTGCCGGCGGTCGTCCTGCCCGCCCTGCTGTTCGCCGTGCTCTACGCCTACCCGTTCGTGGAGCAGCGGCTGACGGGGGAGTGGCACCGCGAGCAGCACCTGTGCGACCGGCCCCGCGAGCGTCCCGTGCGCACCGGCCTCGGCGTCGGGGGCGCCGTCTTCTACGGTGTGCTGCTGCTGGCCGGCGGCAACGACATCATCGCCCTGACCTTCCGCGTCTCCGTCGACGCCCTGACCTGGATCCTGCGCACCGCCCTCGTGGTCGCGCCCGTCGTCGCGTTCCTGGTCACCCGGTGGCTGTGCCGCGCCCTGACGGCGGCCGAGCGCGAACGGCTCGCCGAGGGCGTGCCCACCGGCGACATCCGGCAGACCCTCGCCGGCGGGTACGAGAGCGACCACGAGCCGGTGCGGGACTTCCGGCCGGGCGCTCCCCGCAGGCCGCTCAGCGGCGCGCGTACTGGAACACCAGCCCGCACACCCCGCGAGCCAGGACGGCGAAGCCGATGAGGAACAGCCACAGCCCGTAGACGACCCCGGTGGCCGTCACCGCGAAGCCGAGCGCGGTGACGATCGGCCAGGGGCTCTCGTCCGGGAAGAACGCCACCGGCCCCGCTCCGTCCGCGACTTCCGCGTCGGTGCGGTCCTGGGCGCGCGAGCCCCGGCGCCGGTACTGGACCAGGCAGAAGAAGGAGACCAGCGCCGCCATCCCGGACGCGACGACCAGCGCGGTCGTGCCCGTCTCCTCCCGCGACCACACGCCGTACAGGGCGGCGGTCCCGGCGAAGAACAGCGCCACCCCGCCGAACAGCATCGCCTCCGCCTTCACCGCACCAGGTCCTCTCCGGCCGGGCTCTCGATCTCGGGGTGGTGCAGGTCGAAGGCGGGGGACTCGGACCGGATGCGGGGCAGCGCGACGAAGTTGTGCCGGGGCGGCGGGCAGGACGTCGCCCACTCCAGTCCGCGTCCCCATCCCCAGGGGTCGTCCAGCGTGACCTTCTCGCCCTTGGCCGCGGTGAGCCAGACGTTGTAGAGGAACGGCAGCGTGGACAGGGCGAGGAGGAACGCGCCCGCCGTCGACAGCGTGTTGAGCAGCGTGAAGCCGTCCCCGGGCAGGTAGTCCGCGTACCGCCGGGGCATGCCCTGCTCCCCGAGCCAGTGCTGCACCAGGAAGGTCAGCTGGAACCCCGGGAACAGCAGCCAGAAGTGCACCTTGCCGAGCCGCTCGTCCAGCATCTTCCCGGTGAACTTCGGCCACCAGAAGTAGAAGCCGGCGAACATCGCGAACACCACCGTGCCGAACAGGACGTAGTGCAGGTGCGCGACGATGAAGTACGAGTCGGTGAGGTGGAAGTCGAGCGGCGGGGAGGCGATCAGCACCCCGCTGAGCCCGCCGAGCAGGAACGACACCAGGAATCCCAGCGACCACAGCATCGGCGTCTCGAACGACAGCGACCCGTTGACCATCGTGCCGATCCAGGCGAAGAACTTGATGCCCGTGGGCACCGCGATCAGGAACGACATGATCGAGAAGAAGGGCAGCAGCACCGCCCCGGTGGCGAACATGTGGTGGGCCCACACCACCGCCGACAGCATGGTGATCGACGTGGTCGCCCCGATCATCGGCAGGTAGCCGAACAGGGGCTTGCGGGAGAAGACCGGGAAGATCTCCGAGACGATCCCGAAGAACGGCAGCGCCACGATGTACACCTCGGGGTGCCCGAAGAACCAGAACAGGTGCTGCCACAGCAGCGCGCCCCCGTTCGCCGCGTCGAAGACGTGCGCCCCGAACTTCCGGTCGGCCTCCAGCGCCAGCAGGGCGGCCGTGAAGACCGGGAACGCGGGCAGGATCAGGATCGAGGTGAACAGCACGTTCCAGGTGAACATGGGCATCCGGAACATCGTCATGCCGGGCGCGCGCAGGGACGTGATCGTGGCGATGAAGTTCACCGCGGTCAGCGTCGTCGACACGCCCGACACCACCAGCCCCATCGCCCACAGGTCGCCGCCCGCGCCGGGGGAGTGATAGGAGCTGTTGAGCGGGGCGTAGGCGAACCAGCCGAAGGACGCGGCCCCGCCGGGCACCAGGAAGCCGGACACCACGATCAGCCCGCCGAACAGGTACATCCAGTAGGACAGCGCGTTCAGCCGGGGGAACGCCAGGTCGGGCGCGCCGATCTGCAGCGGCATGACGGCGTTGGCGAAGCCGGCGAACATCGGCGTCGCGAACAGCAGCATCATGATCGTGCCGTGGACGGTGACGAACTCGTTGTAGCTCTGCCTGCTCAGCACCTGGAGACCGGGCTCGGCCAGTTCGGTGCGCATGCCGAGCGCCAGCAGCCCGGCCAGCATGAAGAAGGAGAAGGCCGTGACCATGTAGAACCGGCCGATCACCTTGTGGTCGGTCGTGGAGACCCAGCGCAGCAGGGACCGCCCGGGGCGGGGGGCGGGCGCCGAATACCGGGCGGTGATCTCCGTGATCTCTGACATCTGGGGTGATTCGGTCATCGCGGCCGACGCTACTCCCGGCGACCGGAGGCGGGCCCACGCCACGCCCTGGGCACCCGCCGGGGCAGGTGCGGGCGGATGCGCCGATCGGCTGACGGTCAGGTCACCGGGCATCCCCGGGAATCGCCCGGGTACCCGAAGGACATGGACAGTGTCACGTATCAAGCAGCCGGCGGAGTGCAGGTCTTCGGGTACATCGCCATCCTGGTCGCCGGCCTGGCCTGTGTCGCCGGGCTGATCTGGGCCTTCCGGATGGGCTTCAAGGTGCGCCGCGGCGAGCCGGCCCCGCCGAGGCCGGAGGAGCAGCCGCGGATGCCCGCGTCCGGGCCGGTCCGCGAGACCCTGGAGGTGCGCGAGCCCGACGAGGTGCCCCGGGCCGACGGCGACGGCGAGCGGCTCACCCCGCACCAGGTCGGCAACGCGGGCAGCAAGCGCGCCGAGGACCAGCGCCGCGCGCGGTGGTCGTCCGGTTCCAGCGGCTCGTTCGGCGGCGGTGGCGGCGGCCGTACCTGAGGCGCGGCCCGGCCGCCCGGGTTTGCCCCCGCCGGGGCCCGGGGACCCGGGGTGTCCAGACCCCAGACCCCAGACCCCAGACCCCAGACCCCAGACCCCAGGGCGCAGAAGGAAGATGAGCGACGTGACCGCGCACACCAGTGACAAGACCGCACTGCCCTACGCCGAGACCGGCTGGGCGAAGGCCCGGCGCCGGCGGGGGCGGGGCGTGCGCACCTGCCTCCCGGCCGTCCTGGACCGGCCGTCCGGTGAGGGCCGGTGCGCCGCGGCCGAGGAGCACATAGTGCGCGGCGAGGACTGACGGACCGACGGGCGGCGGGCCGTCCCGGCGCGGTGTCCGACGAGGCGTGGGGGGGGGGGGGGGGGGGGGGGGGGGGGGCCCCCCCCCCCCCCCCCCCCACGCCTCGTCCTGGGCGAGCTGAACGACCGGCTCGCCCGCCACGGCCTCCAGTTCGGCCCGAAACCCTCCACGCACAGCCACTGCGCGCTCGGCGGCATGATCGGCAACAACTCCTGCGGCGCCTCCGCCCAGGCGTACGACAAGACCGTCCACAATGTCCGGGCCCTGGAGATCCTCACCTACGACGGGCAGCGCGCCTGGGTCGGCCCCACCCCGCCCGACGAGCGCGCCCGGACCGTCGCCGCTGCGGTGGGCGAGGACATGACCGCGGGCGACCGGCCGGCCACCACCGGCCCCGGGGCACCGGGCCCCTGAGCGGCGTCCGCGCCGCAGCGCGGCCCCCCGCCGCCCGGACCGGGAAGAACGGACCCAGAAGAACCGCGTCACCCCGAGGAGAGGACCATGCAGCCCACCGTCGTCATCACCGGTGCCAGCGCCGGCATCGGCCGTGCCACCGCCCGGCTGTACGCCCGGCGCGGAGCCGACGTCGTCCTGGTCGCGCGCGGCGAGGGCGGCCTCGGGGAGGCGGCCGACGAGGTCGCGGCGCTCGGCGGACGGCCCCTGGTACAGGTCGCCGACGTCGCCGACCCCGCGCGGCTGGAGGCCGTCGCCGACGCCGCCGAGAAGGCGTTCGGCCCGATCGACGTCTGGATCAACTGCGCGTTCTCCACCGTGTTCGCGCCCTTCGAGGAGATCACCGCCGAGGAGTTCGAACGGATCACCAAGGTGACCTACCTGGGCTTCGTCAACGGCACCCGCACGGCCCTCAGGCGCATGCTGCCCCGCGACCGCGGCACGATCGTGCAGGTCGGCTCGGCACTCGGCGAGCGGTCGATCCCCCTCCAGTCGGGGTACTGCGGGGCCAAGCACGCGATCAACGGCTTCACCTCCTCGCTGCGCACCGAGCTGCTGCACCGCCGCAGCGGCGTGCACGTCACGGTCGCGCAGATGCCCGGGGTCAACACGCCCCAGTTCCAGTGGGTCCGCTCACGGCTGCCGAAGCACCCCATGCCGGTCCCGCCGATCTACCAGCCCGAGGTCGCCGCCCGGGGCGTGCTGTACGCGGCCGACCACCCGCGCCGCAAGCAGTACTACATCGGCGCCGGCACCGTGGCCACCCTGTGGGCCAACCGCTTCGCCCCGGCGCTGCTCGACCGGTACCTGGCCCGGACCGGCTTCGACTCCCAGCAGACCGACGGCGTCCCGCCGGCCGGCCTGGACAACCTCTTCGAACCGGTGGACCGCACGTCCGACGGCGACCAGGGCGCGCACGGCGCCTTCGACGACATCGCCCACGCCCGCTCCTGGCAGGAGGCCGTGGTCCGGCACCCCGTCGCCGCCGCCCTCGGCACGGGCGCCCTGACCCTCGGTCTGGTCCGCGGCCTCGGCCGGCTGACGTCCCGCGGCGCCTAGGCCGGCCGGATGCGCCTCCTGCTCATGTCCGACACGCACCTGCCCCGGCGCGCCAAGCGGCTGCCGGAGCAACTGCTCGACGAGGTCCCCGCGGCGGACGTCGTGTTCCACGCCGGGGACTGGGTCGACACCGCCACCCTCGACCTGCTGGAGAGCCGCAGCCGCCGGCTGATCGGGGTGTACGGCAACAACGACGGCCCGGAACTGCGGGCGAGGCTCCCCGAGGTGGCCCGCGCCGACCTGGGCGGCCTGCGCTTCGGCGTCGTCCACGAGACCGGTCCGGCGCGGGGCCGGGAGGCCCGCTGCGCGGCCCGCTTCCCCGACCTCGACGTGCTGGTCTTCGGGCACAGCCACATCCCCTGGGACACCACGGCCCCCGGCGGCCCGCGCCTGCTCAACCCCGGCTCCCCGACCGACCGGCGCCGCCAGCCGTACTGCACCTACCTCACGGCGACGGTCGCCGACGGAACGCTCACCGACGTCACCCTGCACCGCCTGCCCCGGCGGTAGCCGGCCGCGACGTCACCCCCGGCCGGCCGGCGGGACCGCCGGTGCCCGGGGCGTGCGGTGCGGCCCGGACGCCGCTTCGCCGGGCGGGGCGCGGGCCGCCCGGGCCGGAGGCGCGGGCGGTGCCGTACCTCCGCGGCCGGCAGCGCCGGTGCGGCGCCGCGACCAGGGGCCGGCGGCCGGGCTGACCGGGCGGGGGCGGCCCGCGGGGTGAGTGGGGCACCTCGTGGGCCGCGCCCGCCGTCCGGCCGCCGCTCAGCCGGCGTCCGGGCCCGTCCAGCCGGCCCGCACGTGTCCCAGCCGGACGCGCTGCGGATGGTCGCCGACCGGGACCGACGCCACCTTCCGTCCCGTGGCGAAGTCGATCGCCGTCACCCGGTCGGCGCCGCTCTCGGAGACGACGCAGTCCCTGCCGTCACCGCTGACCGTCGCCCAGTACGGCTTGGACGCCGTGACCAACGGACCCTCCTGGAGCGTGGCGCGGTCGACCACGGTCGCGTAGTCGTCCATGGTGCCCGCGACGCACAGTCTGGTGCCCTCGGGGTTCATCGAGATGCCGTGGTGCCGGGAGTCGTTGACCCAGGTGGTGCGGTCCTCGCTGGTCGCCGGGTTCTTCGGCAGGGTCTTCAGCCGGGTGATCCGGTCGGTGGCGACGTCGTACTCCAGGAAGCCGTTGAAGAACGACACCTGGAAGTACAGCTTCGACTCGTCGGGGGAGAACACGGCCGGGCGGACCGCGTCGGAGAAGTCCCGCAGCCCGAACGCGTCCAGCCGCTGCCGCATGTCGACGACCTTGACCTGCTGGTACGTCGTCGCGTCCACGACCGTGATGTGCCGGTCGCCCTTGGTCCAGTCCCAGCCCGGGTCGTCCAGCGCGGTGTTGACGTCACCGATGGACATGTTCCAGATGTACCTGCCGTCCTTGCTGAAGACGTTCTCGTGCGGCTTGTCGCCGGTCTTGAACGACCCGAGCTGCCTGCCGGTGACGATGTCCAGCACGTGCACGGTGTTCGCGGTCGAGGCGGAGACCGCCACCCGGGTGCCGTCCGGGGAGACGGCCATGTGGTCGGCGCGGTAACCGGCCACGGGGAAGCGCCAGTTGACCTTTCCGCTGGCCAGGTCGATGGAGACGACGTCGGCGAAGCTCGGCCGGGACACCACCACCGACCCGCCGTCCGGGGTCGAGTACATGTCGTCGGCGAACTGGTCGTGGCCCTCGCCGACGCTGCCCCGGATCGCCTGGAAGTAGATCCACTTGATCGGATCCGCGTTGATCTCGGCCATCCGCGCGTCCTTGTCCGGGACGACGCCGATCCGGCCCACCTTGGCGAAGTCGCCGGTCGATCCGATGACGTCGGCGGTGCCGTCCCAGTTGTTGCCGACGAACAGCACCTCGCGCAGGCCGCCGGGTGCGGCGGGCTCGGCGGAGGCGGTGGCCGCGGGGACGGCGGCGGCCAGCGTGAGCGCGGCGGTGAGGAAGCACAGGTGCCTGGTTCTGGAGGCGGCCATGACGGCTCTCTTTCCTCGGGGGAATCTGAACACGGGCGCTTTCAGAGTGGACTTACTGCAAAGTAAGGAAGGGTCGGCCTTCTCGACAAGACGTGTGCACGACAAGAATGGGTGGACGGTGCGGCGACGGAGGGAGACGCGTGGAGGGCAGGCTCAGGGCGCCGACGGGCCGCTACGGCGGCCGGTCCGCCGCGGAACGGCAGGCCGAGCGGCGCCGCCGCTTCCTCGGCGCGGCGCTGCGGCTGTTCGGGGACCGCCCCGGCTACCGCGGCACCACGGTCGCCGCCCTCAGCCAGGCGGCCGGCCTGTCGACCCGCCAGTTCTACGAGGAGTTCCGCACCCTGGAGGACGTGCTCGCCGCGCTCCACCTGCAGGTCAACGACTGGGCCGAGCAGGCCGTCGTGGCCGCGCTCGCCGACGCGGACGGCCTGCCGCTGGCCGACCGCGCCACCGTCCTCTTCCGGGCCTACGCCCACGGCGTCACCTGCGACCCGCGCCGCATCCGCGTCACGTTCGTGGAGATCGTCGGCGTCAGCCCCCGCATGGAGGAGCAGCGCCTCGCCCGCCGGGCCCGCTGGGTCGACCTCATCCGGGCCGAGGCGGACGCGGCCGTGGCCCGCGGGGAGGCGGCGCCGCGCGACTACCGCCTCGCGGCCACGGCCTTCATCGGCGGCGTCAACGGACTGCTGCACGACTGGACCGCGGGATGGGTGGACGCGACGCTGGACGAGACGGTGGACGAGCTGGTCCGGCTGCTGCTGGGCATGCTCCGCCCGGAGGGCTGGCGGTCCGCCGCTCCCTGACGGCCGCCCCGGGGCGGCCCGGGCCCGGCCGGTCCGGCGCGCGGGATCGGGCCCGAGCTGGTCTGCTGGTGGCGAGGACCGTCGTACCCGTCCACCGGAGAGACAGATGAGCACGTACCGAGTTGCGCAGGTGACGACCGCGGGCGGTGCCCTCGAACTGGCCGAGCGGGAGGTGCCCCGGCCGGGGCCCCGGCAGGTGCGGATCGCCGTCGAGGCGTGCGGCATCTGCCACAGCGACACCCTCTTCGTGGACGGCGCGCTCCCGGGCGTCGACTTCCCCGTCGTCGCCGGGCACGAGATCGCGGGCCGCGTCGAGGAGCTGGGCGAGGGCGCGCAGGAGTGGGGGTACCGCACCGGCGACCGGGTGGCGGTCGGCTGGTTCGGCGGGAGCTGCGGCCACTGCACGCCCTGCCGCTGGGGCGACTTCGTCGTCTGCACCAGCCTCCAGGTACCCGGCTGGACCTACGACGGGGGCTTCGCCGACCGGGTGATCGTGCCCGTCGACGCCCTGGCACGGATCCCGGACGCGCTGGGCGCGACCGACGCGGGCCCCCTGGCCTGCGCGGGCGTGACCACGTTCAACGGGCTGCGGCGCAGCTCGGGGAAGCCGGGCGACCTGGTCGCGGTGCTGGGCATCGGCGGTCTCGGCCACCTCGGCGTGCAGTACGCGGTGGCGATGGGCTTCGAGACCGTGGCGATCGCCCGGGGTGCCGAGAAGGCCGGGTTCGCCCAGCAGCTCGGCGCGCACCACTACGTCGACAGCACCTCCGGCACCCCGGTGGCCGAGGCCCTGCGGTCCCTCGGCGGCGCCGCCGTCGTACTGGCCACCGCCGGCAGCTCCGAGGCCATCACCGCCACCGTCGAGGGCCTCGCGCCCCGGGGCGAGCTGGTGGTCATCGGAGCCGACACCACACCGCTCGGGATCAACCCGAACCAGCTTCTGATGAGCGGACGCGTCGTGCGCGGCCATCCCTCCGGCACCGCGCGGGACGTGGAGGAGACCATGGCCTTCAGCGCGCTGCACGGCATCCGCCCGATGACCGAGACCGTGCCGCTGGCCGACGCCGACGCGGCGTACCGGAAGATGCTGTCCGGCGGCGCCCGCTTCCGGATGGTCCTCACGACGGCCTGAGCCCGCCGCACACGGCGGGACCGGCCGGCCGCGCATCACCCGGGTCCGGGCCGGTCCGGGTGGTACGCGGGAGCCCGGTCGCGGACGGCGGTGTGATCACTCGGCGGACCTGTCCGCCGAGCTGGAGCGACGCGCCGCCCGCGGCGCCGCCGCGCGACGTGGCCCGGCTGCGCGCCCATCCGCGCGAGGCCGCCGACCGGGACACCGGGAGGGACACGGGCGAACTCCCGGACGCCGTCGGCATCCTGCTCGACGCCTGGCCCCCCGGAACCGGTGAGACCGCGGCCCTCGCCCGGCTCCTGGCCGACACCCCGGGACTGCGCCCCGCCGACCGGGTGGCGGACCGGCTCGGGCGCACCGGCCGGGCGTACGCGCCCGGCGACCCCCTCGGCACCCGGCGCCTGCCGATCACGGACCCGGCCACGGGAGCCGTGCCGGGCCTGGAGACGACCGCCACCAGGCCCGGCCCCCGGTACGGCCCGCGGGCCGGGGACGTGATGCGGTACGAGGCCTCGATGCGCTGAGCCGCTACACCCCGAGCTGCCGGGCGGCGGCCCGGACGGTCTGCTCCAGCAGCGTGGCGATCGTCATCGGGCCGACCCCGCCCGGCACCGGCGTGATCAGGGAGGCCCGCTCCACGGCGGAGTCGAAGTCGACGTCGCCGACGTTCCCCGGGTTGTAGCCCGCGTCGATCACGACCGCGCCCGGCTTGAGGTCCCGCCCGCGGATCAGCCGGGGGCGGCCGACCGCCGCGACCACGATGTCGGCCTCGCGGACGGCCGCCGACAGGTCCCGGGTGCGCGAGTGGCAGTACGTCACGGTCGCGTCCCGGGCCAGCAGCAGCATCCCCGCCGGCTTGCCGAGGATCGCGCTGCGGCCCACCACCACGGCCCGCTTCCCGGCCGGGTCGACGCCGTACTCGTCCAGCAGCCGCATGATCCCGCCCGGCGTGCACGAGACGAAGCCCGGCAGACCGAAGCTCATCGAGGCGAACGAGGCGAAGGTGACACCGTCCACGTCCTTCTCCGGCGCGATCGCCTCGAACGCGGCCCGCTCGTCGACGTGGTCGCCCACCGGGTGCTGCAACAGGATGCCGTGCACGCCCGGATCGGCAGACAACTCCCGCAGCGTGCCGACGAGTTCGCCGGTCGTCGTGCCGGCGGGCAGCGCGACGTGCCGGGATTCGACGCCGGCCGCGCGGCAGCGGTTCCGCTTCATCCGCACGTACGTCACGGACGCCGGGTCCTCGCCGACCAGGACGGTCGCCAGGCACGGGGCCGTGCCGGTCCGTGCGGTGAGGTCGGCGGCCCGCCGGGCGGCGTCCTCGACGATGCGGCGGGCGGGCGCGGTGCCGTCCATCGAACGGGCCTGGGTCATGCTGCACACTCCTGAACGGGATCGGATCTCCTCGCCCAGGCGCGCGGCAGCCGGCACGGGCCGCTCCCCGGTGGTACTCCACCTCAGCGCCAGTCACGGCCCGGGCACAGCGTAGCCGAGGGACCGTACGGCCCGCGGACGCCCCGGCACCGGCGCCGGTCGCCGCCGGCTGTGCCCGCACGAGCGCGGCCCGTGCCGGGAAGGCCCAGGTCAGCCGGGCCACGGCGACCTGGACCCGTGCCGATCTCCTTCCGCGGCCGGGGCTACTCGTCCCAGGCCTGGACGACGATCTGGTCGGTGATCTTGCCGTCCCGCAGGGTGACCATCGACTCGGCCAGCACCCGGGTGCCGTCCTCGTACTCGCAGGACTCGCTGTAGGCCGCGTGGTCGCCCTGCACCACGCACCGGTCCAGCTTGTGTGTCATGTCCCGGCTGTAGAGATCGTCGAGCAACTCGGCGATCTGTCCCCGGCCGTGCAGGACCGTGGGGTGGCTGGGCGAGTTGTCGCGGTCGACGATGCGGATCTCCGCGTCGTCCGCGTAGAGCGACAGAAGGGTGTTGCCGGTGTTCCCCTCGATGCCCCGGCGCAGTGTCTCGGCGTCGAAAACGGATCCCGTCGCGGTACCCATGGTGACCTCCTCCAGGCGCCCGCGGCCCGAACGGGAGCGGGCCGCACGGGCCCCGCCTCCGAGACTCCTCCGCCCCGGCGGCGTCGGCAAGCGCAGCCGCCGCGCTCCGCCCCACGGGTGAGCGCGGCCCGCCGCCCGTGTCCGGCGGGGGCCCGCCGCCGTTGCTGAGGACATGATCTCAACACGACGTATCGTCGCCGTCCTCGGTCTCGCCGCCGGGGTCACCGGCCTGGCCGCGCCGATGGCGAACGCGGCCGCCGCGAGCGCACCGGCCACCGGGCCGATCAGCCCCATGGCCGTGCTCGACTCGCTCACCGTCAGTGACGTCCCCGCGCAGTACCGGGCCCAGGTCCCGCGGGTCTCCGAGCAGGCGAGCGCGCTGAACCAGGTCAACGAGCTGAACCGGCTCAACGAGCTGTGGCAGGTGGCCGCTCCGGTGGCACCCGTGCTGGGCCTGCTGCCCGCCGTCCAGGCCTGACCCGCCGCCGCACGCGAGGGCCGCCCCCGCCGGGGCGGCCCTCCGTGCTGCTCGGAGGCGGTGCGGCGGGCCCGCGGTCGCGCCGCCCGTGACGGGGTACCTGGCCGGTGCGCGCCGGCGGCGGAGTTAAGATCCCCGATCACCGCCGTGGTCCGTCCCGCTACCCATCGGGCGCGCGTAGGGTCGGCGGCGAAGGCAATCGAGGAAGGGACCAGAGCATGGCGCAGGAAGTACGCGGCGTGATCGCACCGGGCAAGGACGAGGCGGTACGGGTCGAGACGATCGTGGTACCGGACCCCGGGCCCGGCGAGGCCGTCGTGCGGATCCAGGCCTGCGGCGTCTGCCACACCGACCTGCACTACAAGCAGGGCGGCATCTCGGACGACTTCCCCTTCCTGCTCGGCCACGAGGCGGCGGGCGTCGTGGAGTCCGTCGGCGAGGGCGTCACCGACGTCGCGCCCGGTGACTTCGTCGTCCTCAACTGGCGTGCGGTGTGCGGGCAGTGCCGGGCCTGTCTGCGCGGCCGGCCCTGGTACTGCTTCAACACCCACAACGCCCGGCAGAAGATGACGCTCGCCGCCACCGGGCAGGAGCTGTCCCCGGCCCTCGGCATCGGCGCGTTCGCCGAGAAGACGCTGGTGGCGGCCGGCCAGTGCACCAAGGTCGACCCGGCCGTCTCCCCGGCCGTCGCGGGCCTCCTCGGCTGCGGCGTGATGGCCGGCATCGGCGCCGCGATCAACACCGGGAACGTCGGCCGCGGCGACTCGGTCGCCGTCATCGGCTGCGGCGGCGTCGGCGACGCGGCCATCGCCGGATCGAACCTGGCCGGCGCGGCGAAGGTCATCGCGGTGGACATCGACGACCGCAAGCTGGCGAAGGCCCGCACCCTGGGCGCCACCCACACCGTCAACTCCAAGGACACCGACCCCGTCGAGGCGATCCGCGAACTGACCGGCGGGTTCGGCGCCGACGTCGTCATCGAGGCCGTCGGCCGCCCCGAGACCTACCGCCAGGCCTTCTACGCCCGCGACCTCGCCGGCACGGTCGTCCTCGTCGGTGTCCCCACCCCCGAGATGCAGCTCGAACTGCCCCTGCTGGACGTGTTCGGACGCGGCGGCGCCCTGAAGTCGAGCTGGTACGGCGACTGCCTGCCCAGCCGCGACTTCCCCATGCTGATCGACCTGCACCTCCAGGGCCGCCTGCCGCTGGACGCGTTCGTCACCGAGACCGTCCGGCTGGACGAGGTGGAGAAGGCGTTCGAGCGGATGCACCAGGGCGACGTGCTGCGCTCGGTGGTGGTGCTCTGATGACCGTACGCATCGAACGCCTCGTCACCTCCGGGCAGTTCACCCTCGACGGCGGCACCTGGGACGTGGACAACAACGTCTGGATCGTCGGCGACGAGCGCGAGGTGATCGTCATCGACGCCGCCCACGACGCCCAGGCCATCGCCGACGCCCTGGAAGACCGGCGCCTGACCGCCATCGTGTGCACGCACGCCCACAACGACCACGTCAACGCCGCCCCGGCACTGGCCGAACTCACCGGCGCCCCCATCTGGCTGCACCCGGACGACCTGCCGTTGTGGCGGCAGACCCACCCCGACCGCGAGCCCGACCGGCACCTCCAGGACGGCCAGGTCATCGAGGCGGCCGGCGCCGACCTCACCGTCCTGCACACCCCCGGGCACGCCCCGGGCGCCGTCTGCCTGTACGACCCGGGTCTCGGCACCGTCTTCACCGGCGACACCCTCTTCCAGGGCGGCCCGGGCGCCACCGGACGCTCGTACTCCCACTTCCCGACGATCGTCGAATCCATCCGGGACCGCCTCCTCACCCTCCCGCCGGAGACCAAGGTCCTCACCGGCCACGGCGACTCCACGACCATCGGCGCGGAGGCCCCCCACCTGGAGGAGTGGATCAGGCGCGGACACTGACCCGGCCGGGCCACCGGCGGCGCGTGCGGCGGATCACGCACGCGCCGCCGGAAAAGACGACAGGAGATGTCCGGCTTCCCGGCGACAGTGGGGACCTCAGCAGTCGCCGCACACGGGAGGCAGGACATGTCAGGACCGCTGGAAGGCAAGGTGGCGCTGGTCGCCGGGGCGACCCGGGGCGCCGGGCGGGGCATCGCCGTCGAACTCGGCGCGGCCGGCGCCACCGTCTACGTCACCGGGCGCAGCACCCGCGCCCGCCGCTCCGAGTACGACCGCCCCGAGACCATCGAGGACACCGCCGACCTCGTCACCGCGGCCGGCGGCCGGGGCGTCGCGGTGGCGGTCGACCACCTGGACCCGTCCGCCGTCCGCGCCCTCGTCGCCCGCATCGCGGCCGAACAGGGCCGCCTCGACGTCCTCGTCAACGACATCTGGGGCGGCGAGAAGCTGTTCGAGTGGCACGCACCCGTGTGGGAGCACGACCTCGACAACGGGCTCAGGCTGCTCCGCCTCGCGGTGGAGACGCACGCCGTGACCAGCCACTGCGCGCTGCCGCTCCTGCTCGACCGGCCCGGCGGCCTCGTCGTCGAGGTCACCGACGGCACGGCCGACTACAACCGCGACACCTACCGCGTGAACTTCTTCTACGACCTCGCCAAGTCGTCCGTGCTGCGCATGGCCTTCGCCCTCGCCCACGAGGTCGGCCCGCGCGGTGCGACGGCCGTGGCCCTGACCCCCGGCTGGATGCGGTCGGAGATCATGCTGGAGGCGTTCGGTGTGACCGAGGACGGCTGGCGGGACGCGCTGGACCGGGAACCGCACTTCGCGATCTCCGAGACCCCGCGCTACACCGGCCGTGCCGTCGCCGCCCTGGCCGCCGACCCCGACGTCTCCCGCTTCAACGGGCGGTCGCTGTCCAGCGGCGGCCTCGCGCGGGAGTACGGCTACACCGACCTCGACGGCAGCCGGCCGGACGCCTGGCGGTACCTGGTCGAGGTGCAGGACCCGGGCAAGCCGGCCGACACCACCGGCTACCGCTGACCGGTCGCGGGCGCGGCGGGCAGCGGCCAGTGGGCCGGATGACCCGGCGGCAGCGCCAGGTCCTCGCGCACGGCCGCGTAGTAGCCCTCGCGGCCGGCGCGCTGCCGCTCCAGCAGCTCCTGCCACGCCCGCGGATCGCGGGTCCCCGCCCGCAGGAACCGCTCCATCTCCATCACCGCCACCACCCAGGCGCGGGCCCGCTCCACCACCGCCGGGCTGCCCAGCAGGAGCAGCGCCTCCCCGGCCGGGTCCCGGTCGGCGGTGGCCTGGGCGAGCAGCGGCTCCGCCTCCCCGGGGGACAGCGGATGCGGGTGCGGGTCGTTGCCGAAGTGGGCGGCGACCCGGTACGCCAGCGTCACCGCCCGCTTCAGCGTGCGCGCGTAGTCGGAGTACACCGCGAGCCGCCGCTCCTCCCAGCGGGCCGCCCGTTCGCGTCCGAACCGTGCCCGGTCGCTGCGCACCACCGCCAGGTACGAGCCGAGCGCACCGATCACGACCCCTATGAGGGCGGGGAGTTGCTGCAGGAAGGCGGACATGGGTGCACGCTACCTGTGCCGGTGATCGATTCGCTCGTACCGTCTCCCCATGACCGATCTCACTCGCTTCGCAGGACACGGAGTTCTCGTCACGGGCGCCGCCCGCGGAATCGGCGCCGCGGTCGCCCGCCGGCTCGCCGGGGAGGGCGCCCGGGTCCTGCTGGCCGACCGGGACCTGCCCGAGGCCGAACGCACCGCCTCCGCCCTGCGCCGAAAGGGCCTGACCGCCGAGGCGTTCGCCTGCGACGTGGCCGACCGCGCCGCCGTCGAGGCCGCCGTCGCCCACGCCGTCGCCGCGTTCGGCTCGCTGGACGTGCTGGTCAACAGCGCCGCCCACTGCTCCCCGGACGTACCGCGGTTCGAGGACGACTCCGACGAGGCGTGGGCACGCGACCTGGACGTCACCCTCACCGGCGCCCACCGCTGCTGCCGGGCCGCGCTGCCGCACCTCGCCGCCTCCGGACGCGGGGCGATCGTCAGCATCGGCTCCGTCAACGGCCTCCAGGACTTCGGCAACCACGCCTACAGCGCCGCCAAGGCCGGCCTCGGCTCGCTCACCCGGACCCTCGCCGGGCACGCGGCGGCCCGCGGCGTCCGGGTCAACATGGTGGCGCCGGGCACGGTCCGCACCTCGGCGTGGGAGGGCAAGGACGACGTCCTCGACGCCGTCCGGGGCATGTACCCGCTCGGCCGGGTCGGCGAGCCGGAGGACATCGCCGCCGCGGTCGCCTTCCTCGCCTCGCGCGACGCCGCCTGGATCACCGGCACCACCCTCGTGGTCGACGGCGGCCTCACCGCCGTCAACACCGGCTTCCGCACGGCCGCCGCCCAGGGCTCGTCCTGACCGTCGGGCTCGTCCTGACCGTCGGCCGGTGTCCGCCGCCGGTATCCGGTGCACCCGCTCGGCACCGGCCCCGGTGCCGAGCCGCGCCGGGTGGGCGGGCACCGGGTTCGGCCGAGCTGCGCGGAGACGTCCGCCAGGTCCGCCGCCACGCTGTTCCGCGCCGCGCGGTGGCAGCCGCCGGGTGATCCGGTCGAACACCGCGTGGCGGCGTCACGGGCGGCCCGGAGCAGGCGGGGGGAGTACGGCGGGACACCGGCGAGGGGGTGGTGCACGCGTCGCGGCGCGGGCGGCGGCGGTCCCGAACTCCTGGTCCACTTCACGGTGACTGGACCAGGAGAACCGGACAGGTGGACCCTGGACCGGTGGACTCCGGTTTCGTCGCCGCGCTCGGCGACTGGCGCACCCGTTCCGGCCCCCTCGGCCGCGCCCTCGCCGCGGCCGTCCGGGACGCCGTCGCCGAAGGGCGGCTCCCGGTCGGCACCCGGCTGCCCGCGGAGCGGGAACTGGCCCGCACCCTGCGCCTGAGCCGCGGCACGGTCGTCGCCGCGCTCAGCCTGCTGCGCGCCGAGGGCTGGCTGCTCACCCGGCACGGAAGCGGCAGCGCCGTACGGCTGCCCGCCCGCCTCACCGAGCGCACCGCCCCCTGGTCCCTGGACCGCGGCGGCGCCCCCGGCGCCGCCCTCGACCTCACCCTCGCGGTACCCGCCGCGCCCCACGAGGCCTGCCGCGCCGCCCTCGCCCGCGCCGCCGAACTGAGCGCCCCGCTGCTCCTGGACTCCGGCGCCGCCACGGCCGGCCTGCCCCGGCTCCGCGCACTCCTCGCGGACCGCTACACCCGGGCCGGCCTCGCCACCCGCCCCGAGCAGATCCTGGTCACCGCAGGCGCCCGGGCCGCCCTCACCCTCCTCCTGGACCACCTGCACACCGACCGCAGGACACCCGTGTTGGTGGAGAGCCCCACCTCTCCCGGCGTCCTCGCCGTGCTGCGCGCCCACCGGGCCCGCCTGCTGCCGGTGCCCGTCTCGGCCGCGGACGGCTGGGACACCGCGCGGCTCACCGCGGCCGTACGCCGGCACCGGCCCCGACTCGCCTGCCTGGTCCCCGACTTCCAGAACCCGACCGGCGCCCACATGACCGGCGCCGCCCGCCGCGCGGTGGCCGAGCTGGCCGACCGCCACGGGCTGACCGTCCTCGCCGACGAGTCCCTGCGCGACCTGGACCTGCGGACACCGCCCGGCACCGAACCCCATCTCGCGGGCGCGGGGGTGATCCAGCTCGGCTCCGTGGGCAAGACGCTCTGGAGCGGCCTGCGGGTCGGCTGGCTCCGGGCCACCGCGGACCTCGTACGACAGCTGCGGCTGCGTCCCCTCCAGGCGCGGCTCGCACCGCCGCCCCTGGAACAGCTCGTCACCGCCGAACTGCTCGGCGAGGCCCTGCCGCCCGTGCTAGCCGACCGGCGCGCCCGGCTGCGCGTCCAGCGCGACCACCTCGCCGCGCTGCTCGCCGGGACCGGCTGGACGTACACCGTCCCGGCCGGCGGGCTGACCCTGTGGCCGCACCTCGGCGCGGCCGGGCCGGGCGCCGCCGACCTCGCGGCCCGGGCCGCCGCCCGCGGCCTCACGATCAGTCCCGGGCCCCGGTTCGGCACCGGCCACGCCGGTCTCACCCGCCGGCTGTGCCTGCCGTTCACGGCGACGCCGGACACCCTGACCCGGGCGGTCGGCCTGCTCCGGGCGTGTTGTACGGTCTGAACTTCACCGTTTCGTCACAGCCTGACCGGAAACACAACCATCCCCCGCCCTGTCGGGTCTAGTAGTCCGAGACCACGGGAATCGCGCTGGGAGGACCCCGGGCGAAGGCCCGGGCGGACAGCCGCGCGATCGGACCACCGGACAAGGGAAGAGGTAGAGGCCGCATGGGGGGCATACGCAGACGAGGCGTCGTCGCACTGGGCGTCACGGGACTGGTGACGCCGCTGGCGCTCGCCTTCACGGCGGCACCGGCCCAGGCCGCGAGCTGCACGACGGCCGCGGGGCCGTACCAGAAGCAGGTGGAGAAGTTCCTCGGCCGGCCGGTCGACGGCAGGCAGTCCGCCGCCGACTGCCAGGCGGTCCGGAGCTTCCAGAACAAGCACGGCATCACGCCGAACATCGGGTACGCCGGCCCCGTCACCTGGGGCGTGATGGATCTGATGAACAAGCAGAAGGCCGTCGGGAACAAGCCGAACAAGGCCGGCAAGTGCCCGACGAACAAGGGCCGGATCGCCTGCGTGAACCTCACGCTCCAGCTCACCTGGATCCAGGACGGCAGCCGGCTGGTGTACGGCCCGGTGCCCGTGCGCACCGGACGGGACGGGTTCGAGACCCGTACCGGCCTGAAGAAGGTCTACTGGCGGGACATCGACCACGTCTCGAACCTGTACGACGTGCCGATGCCCTACAGCCAGTTCTTCGACGGCGGCCAGGCCTTCCACTCCGTCGGCCTGAGCATGTGGAACCCGCCCGGCTCGCACGGGTGCGTCAACATGACCACGAAGGACGCCAAGAAGTACTGGTCGCTGCTGAGGAACGGCGACGACGTCTACGTCTACGGCCGCAAGCCGGGCACCTGAGGCGGTACTCCTCGTTCCGGTTGACACCTGGACGTGATGAGCGACACGGTCCGTAATGTCCGGATTGCGGATACTTACTCACACCGCCTTCACGTCCGGCGGCATATGCTTCACAGCATGTCCACCACTGTTGCAGCCGCCTCCGAGCGATCGGCCGCGGAGGTCAACGAGGAGATCCGGGCGCTGTGGCGCCGGTCGGGCGGGACACTGACCACCGAGCAGCGCGCCGAGTACCAGCGCCTGGTGATGGAGTGGGCCGCCGCGACCCCGCAGTCGCACCGGGCCGCCTGACCGGCCCCGCGCACACCGCGCCGTACCACCGAGGGCACCCGTCACCGCACGGGTGCCCTTGCCGTCGTCCCGCGACTCCGTACGGGGTCCGCGGCGGCGTTCGGTCTCGGGGCGCTCAGTTCTTGCGGGCCACCCCGCCGAACATGGCGACCTCCTCCGGCTCGGCCCCGTGGTCGTGCTCGGGCCGCCAGCGCGAGCACGACACCAGCCCCGGCTCCAGCAGCTCCAGACCGTCGAAGAACCGGGCCACCTCCGCGGGCGTGCGCTGCGTGAGCTTCGGGGTGCCGTGCTCGTTCCAGAACCTGACCGCGTCGTCCACGTCCGGCATCGACGGGCTGGTGATGGTGTGCGACAGCACCAGGTGGCTGCCCCGGGGCAGGCGGTCCGTCAACTCCCGCACCAGCGCGTACGGATCCTCGTCGTCACCGACGAAGATGACCACGCCGAGCAGGATCAGTGCCACCGGCCGGCTGAAGTCCAGTGTCCGCGCGGCGTGTTCGAGGATCGCGTCGACGTTGCGCAGGTCCTCGTCCAGGTAGTCCGTGCGGCCCTCGGGGGTGCTGGTGAGCAGCGCACGCGCGTGGGCCAGGACCAGCGGGTCGTTGTCGACGTACACGATCCGGGACTCCGGCGCGAGCCGCTGCGCCACCTCGTGGGTGTTGTCGGCCGTGGGCAGCCCGGTGCCGATGTCCAGGAACTGCCGGATGCCGGCCTCCTGGACCAGGTGGCGCACCGCGCGGCCGAGGAAGAGCCGGTCGGCGCGCGCGTACTCCCCGATACCCGGGTGGAGCCGGCGGATCTGATCACCGGCCGCCCGGTCCACCTCGTAGTTGTCCTTGCCGCCGAGCCAGTAGTTCCAGATCCTGGCGGTGTGCGGCCGGCCGGTGTTGATGCGGGCGCGCAGCGACACGGCCACGTCGTTCGTGGCGGCCGGGTTGTCGGTCACGTGGGTCAGCTCCTGGGTGCCTGATGAGATGCCTGACGAGAGGTACTCCGTGCACGACGCAATCTAGACGCCCGGTCCCGTCCGCGCGGCCCGGCCCGGGATATCCGCCGCGGCGGGCCGGCCCGACCGCGCCCCCGCCGGAGCCCGGCCCGCGGCCCTCCTCGGACCGCGGGCCGGGCTCCTACACTGCGAATATGGACGACACACGGCTGCGCAGGCTCGGCTCCGGCAAGTACCTGCTGGTGACCACCTACCGTAAGAACGGCACCCCCGTCGCCACCCCGGTGTGGGTGGTACCGGACGACGGCGCCCTGGGCGTGTGGACGGCGGCCGACAGCGGAAAGGTAAAGCGGATCCGGCACCGTCCGGACGTCCTGGTCGGCCCCTGCGACGTGCGCGGCAACCCCACCGGCGACCTGTCGCCGGCCACCGCCGTGCTCACGGACGCGGCCACCACCGCCCGCTACCGCGGGCTCATAGCGCGCAAGTACGGCATCCTCGGCCGCCTCACGCTGCTGGGCAGCCGGCTCCGGCGCGGGACGGACGGCACCGTCGGCATCCGGGTGACCCTCGGCACGTGAGGGCCACCCGGCACGCGGGCCCTACGCCGCGTCGCGCACCGAACCCGACAGCCGGAGGCCGCCGGTCTGCGGCTGCCCGTTCTCCAGGTTGATCTGCCGGAACCGCACCGACTCCGTGGACTCCCGGACCCGGTCCCTGACCGTCGGCACCGTGATGTCCACGCTCGTCCGGCCGGCGGGGACGCTCACCCAGAGGTAGAGCCCCTTCACCTTGGACAGCGGCCGCTCGGGGTCGGGCCGCTCCCCGCTCGTGTCCCGCAGCCAGTTCGCCGGGACGTCCTTGGTGGACAGCTCCGGCGCGGTGGCCGCGGTGACCTGGAACAGGGCGTTCATGTCCACGTCCACCGCCGTGGACAGCGACAGCCGCCACTTCAGCGTCTGGCCCTCGGTCACCTTGCCGGCGACGGGCTTGACGGTCATCTTCGGCGCGGGGTCGTCGTCGCGGACGGTGATCCCGCCCCGGTACGAGCCCACGACCGCGCCGTGCACCGCCTTGACCAGGACGTCGTGCCACACGTCGGGGCCGTACCGCGTGTTGCCCTGCACCGGGACCGGCACGTCGATGTCGTCGCCGCCCGGCCGGACCGTCACCAGCCGGTCGGTGGTCTTGCGGGTGACCGGGTCGACGACGTACACCCGGACCTGGCCGCTGCCGCCCGTGCCCGTCACCCGCACCGGAACCCGGTAGGTGCGCACACCCGCGTCGCCCTCGGTGACGGTCCGGCGGCCGATGTCCACGCGCGGCAGCGCGTCGGCCCGCACCGCGGGAGTCCCGGGCCGCCAGCCCCAGGCGTCCATGAGCCAGGCCCGCCCCGAGGCCGAACGCGGGGTCAGCTCAAGGGACTTGACCGATCCCAGGTCGAGCCCGGCGCGGGTCGCCGCGGTCAGCGGCAGCCGGACCTCCTGCGCCCAGTAGGAGGCGGTCCGGTCGCTGCCCGGCAGTCCGTCCACCGTGACCCGGCCCAGCCCGGCCCGCTTGCCGGCGGCGTCGGTCAGGGTCACGTCGAGCTGGGTGCCGCGGGAGTTCGGCGGCACGAACAGCCGCAGCGCCAGGGCCGTGGACCCGGACAGCCGCACCGGTGCCCCGGCGGTCACCCGGGCCGGGGTGCCGGCGCGCGTCCAGCGCACCGCGACGGCCCGCCGGCCGGTCTCCCGGTCCGTCTCCCACAGCGCGAAGTGCGGCGAGTAGCCCTTGTCGCCCACGCCGAGGCAGGACTTGGCCGGGCTCGGGTCCACCGCGGCGCACAGCCTGCCGCCGGTGACCGAGACCCCGCCGTCCGGCAGGAACCCGCCGCCGCGGCCGGCGCCGACCGCGTGGGTCAGCACCCGGGCCGGGTCCGCCGACGGCGCCCGCCGCCGGGAACCGTCCAGCAGCGGCCGTACCCGGTCGTCCCCGGCGAGGAACAGCCGCGCGGCGGCGGCGATGTACGTGGCACCGGCCCGGTGCTGCTGGTCGGCGGTCAGCCGGGTCGCGGCCCGGGTGCCGCACACCGGGTCGCGGTGCCCGGAGTCCTCGTAGAAGTCGTCCTCGGCGGGTGCCGCGGCCTGGCCGGGCGTCCACTGCGAGTTGAAGTAGTTGTGGTTGGCGCCGACCACGTAGACCGCGCTGTGCAGTGCGGTGCCGTTGCCGACCGCGCGGGTCCCGTCGACGTACACCTGGCCCTGGAGGTCGGAGACGTCGCCGTCGCAGCCCGGCAGGATGCTCACCGACGGGACGTCGGGCTGCGGGTTCTGCCCGAAGACGGTCGGGCCGATGAGGACCGTGCCCCGGATGCGCCAGCGGACCGGACCGTGGTAGCCGTCCTGGTCGGCGGGCGGCGGGGCGAGACTGTCCAGCGCGGCCCGGCTGACGCCCTCGCCGCCCCGCGAGTGCCCGACCAGCAGGACCCGGGACAGATCGGCGCGGGGTGCCTCCCGCACCACCTTCGGCGCGGTCTCGGGGTGTTCGGCCCAGCCGGCCCAGCGGGCCAGGTGCAGCCGCACCAACGAGGACCGCGCCTGCGCGCCGCCGTCCTCGGCCGCGAAGTCCTGCCCGTTGACGCCGTTGGCCGCGACGGACACCGTCACATAGCCCTGGGAGGCCAGCAGTCGCTGGTCCCGCAGGTAACCGCGGTGGCTGGGCACCGCCTTGGTGCCGCCCTTGCAGGGCCAGTCACCGGTGACGTCGGCGCGCCCCTTGTAGCAGGTGTAGTGGCGGCCGTGCAGGAAGAGCGCGAGCGGACGCGCGCCGGACGCGCGTACCGGGGCGACGACCACCGCGCGCATCTCCACCGGGGCCGGGAAGCCCGGCAGCCGGACCGACTTCAGCGCGTACTCGCCGGTCGTGGTGCGGTACGCGCCGGGCTTGCCCGGGTCCACGGCGTTCGCCAGCGGCTTGGCCGGCAGGGCGGCGGCCGACGTGGCGCCGGCCGGCGTGGAGGCGTCCAACCGCCGTCCGCCGGACCACACCTGCAGCTCACCCAAATCTGCGGCCCGCCGCCCGTCGAGCGGCAACCGGAAGGTGCGTCCGTCCGCACCCGGCCGCGGCACGCCCAGCAGCCTCCCGCCGGCGCGGAATTCGACCCGCGCGTCCCCCATCGGCACCGTCCGGTCCGACCGCCACACCAGCCGCGGTGCCCCGTCCCCTCCGTCCAGCCGCCATCCCGGCGGCAAGGGTATGCCGTCCCGGGCCGCCGACTCCGCTCTGGCGCTCAACTCGTGGGGCTGGGCCACCACCACCCCCGGGGATGCCCCCGCCACCGCGAGTAACGCGGCGGCGGCCGCCCATGTGTGCCGGGCACGGACCACTGTTCCTCCTCGAACACCGATCTCGGACGCCCCGGTCGTCCCGGGCGTCCCTCGCTCCTCGAGGACGGCAAGCGGAGTCCGTGGGTTGCCTGTCGGCGGGAGGTGATCGATCACATCCGCGGCGTACCGCGCGGGCGCGGCGCGGGCCACCGCCCCGGGCGCCGGCGGCGCGGCGCGGTCAGGTCCAGGCGCGGTACGGCTCGTCGGCCAACTGGAAGACCGGCTCCCCGCGCACCAGGTCCCGCGCGGTGGACAGCCGGACCCGGTCACCGCTGTGGATCCCGACCGGCGGACCCATGACCCGGCCCCGCACGACGAAGCCCTCGGCCATCTCTATCAGCGACACGTTGCGCGCCGCCGGTGTGTTGCGGTGCACCACGGTGGAGTGGCGGACCGTGCCGACGCCCTCGCTGCGCTCGGTGCGCAGTTCGCTGCCCTGGCACACCGGGCACAGCAACCGGTGGTAGGTCGCGGTGCCGCACCAGCCGCAGCGCTGGAAGAGGATGGCGTCCTTGGCGTCCGCGGCGGGGTTCAGAACACCCGTCGCGGAACCGGCCGCCGGCTGCGAGATGCCTGCCAAGTCGTCGTGCACGCCTGTCAACTCCCTGCGCTCGCCCGGAATCCCGCGTGCCGGGGGGACCGCGCACGCGTGCGCGCGGTCGCCGTGCCACCGTGCACGCCGACAGGGTATGGCACTCAGTGTCACTCGTAAAGGCACTCCGTACCCCTGAAGTGCGGGTCCGGCCCCTGGATCACGGCTGGAGGATCGCCGGTCCGCGCGGCCGGGCTCCGCCCGCGCGCTCAGGCGCGGCCGAGCGCCGTCTCCAGTTCCCGCACCACCCGCCACAGCGGGGCGTCCCGCCGGGCGACCAGCACCACCACGTCGCCGGGCCGGTCCGCGCCGCAGGCCGCGCCGCCCGGGACGGCGGGCGGCGCCGGATCGTCCGCGGGCCGGGCGTACGTCGTCTGCACGTACCGCAGCGCGCCGTCGACGGCCGCCTCCGCGTCCTCCTCGCCGTCCGACCGCAGCCAGGCGCGCAGGGCGTTGTTGTGCGCGGCGACGACCGCCGCGGCGATCACGTCGGCGCGCAGCGTCCCGTCCGGGCGCCCGCCGAACCGGTCGCGCAGGTACGCGGCGAGGGCGCGCTCGTAGCGCCACACCACCGACAGCTCGTACGCGCGCAGCCCGGGCACCTGACGGGTGAGCCGGTAGCGTTGCACGGAGAAGCCCGGGTTCTCGGCGTACATCCGCAGCACCAGCCGGGCCGCGTCGCACACCCGCCGCACCGGCTCGTGCTCCGCGCCGCCCGCCGCGAGGAAGGCGGTCATCCCGGCCAGGCAGCCCTCGTGGTCCGGGAAGACCACGTCCTCCTTGGAGGGGAAGTAGCGGAAGAAGGAGCGCCGCCCGACCCCGGCCAGGGCCACGATGTCGTCCACCGTCGTCTGCTCGAACCCGCGTTCCAGGAACAGCCGGAAGGCCGCCGCCACCAGGGCGTCCCGGATCGGCGGCTTGGCGGCGGGCGCCGCGCTGCTGGAACTCATGGACGGGAACGTAGCACCCGGGCCGATCCCCTGGCACTCGGTGCAGCCCGAGCGCCCCGCCGGGGAACCGAGTGCTTCCGGGGCTCACCGTCCCACTCGCTTCCCGCGCCGTCAGGGGGCGGCGGAAGCCGTGCGCACGCTGCGGCGTAACCTTTCTCCTCCGCCGCGGCGGTGCCCCGTGCCGACGGCCACGCACCACCCTCCGGAACCACCCCGCCCCGAGGAGCACGCCATGCCCGCCGCCCGTCCCCGTCTGCTCTACGTCACCGACCTGGCGTACCGGGCCCGCGGGCGCCGCTACTGCGACGAGGACATCGACCTCGCCTCCCGGCTGCGCGCCCACTTCGACCTGGCCCTGTGTCACCCGACGGCCGCCGAGGCCCTGATGGACGGCTTCGACGCCGTCGTCGTCCGCAACAGCGGACCCGTCCTCGGCCACCGGGACGCGTGGGCGGCCTTCCGCGCGCGGGCGCTGGCCACCGGCGCCCGCGTCTACAACCCGCTCACCGGGAAGGCGGACATGGCGGGCAAGCAGTACCTGCTCGACCTGACCGCCGCGGGCCATCCCGTGATCCCGACCGTCGACCGCGCCGCGGACCTGCCCCTGCTGCCCGCCGCCGAGCGGTACGTCGTCAAGCCGAAGCTCGGCGCCGACTCCCTCGGCCTGCGGGTCCTGCCCGCCGGCCGGCTCGACGGGCTCGCCGACGGCGACGTCCTGATCCAGCCCCGCGTCGACTTCGCCTACGAGGTGTCCTTCTACTTCGTCGACGACGACTTCCAGTACGCTTTGTACGCCCCCGACCCCGAGCACCGCTGGGAGCTGCGGCCCTACGCGGCCACCGCCGCCGACCTGGAGTTCGCCCGCCGGTTCGTCGACTGGAACGACCTCGGGTACGGCGTCCAGCGCGTCGACGCCTGCCGCGCCCCCGACGGAAGCCTGCTCCTGGTCGAGCTGGAGGACCTCAATCCCTACCTGTCCCTGGACGCGCTGCCGGACGAGGCCGCGGACGCCTTCGTCGCCGCGTTCACCGCGTCCCTGAGCCGGTTCGTGCGGGGGGAGTCCGGCCCGGCCCGGGCGTGAACCGCCGAGCGAGGTGAACCGGCGGCCGGCACGGCGGGACCGGCACGGCCGGGGGCCGCGCGGTGGCCACCCGCCCCGGCCCCGGCGACGGTTCGTGAGCCGCGCCGCGGGCACTTCGGAGGTGAGGACCGCGGCGCACGGTCCCGGCCGCCGGCCGGGACCGGTGGCCGGACCGGTGGCGGCGAAGGGGAGTGGACGGCATGGCGGACGGTGACGGCGGGCGCAGCGGCAGCGGCGCGGCGGCCGGGGCGGCGCGGACCGGCGGCGGCCGGGCGGCGGGCCACGAAGCCTTCCTCTCCCGGCTGGACCCGGACATGTGCGTGGTCACCGCCGTGGCGGACGGCGAGCGCGCCGGCTGCCTGGTCGGCTTCGCCTCGCAGTGCTCCATCCGGCCGCCGAGGTTCGCCGTGTGGCTGTCGAAGGCCAACCGCACCTACCGGGTCGCCGGGACCGCGCGGTACCTCGCCGTCCACCTGCTCACCCGCGACCGGCGGGACCTGGCGGAGCTGTTCGGCGGCGAGACGGGCGACGAGACCGACAAGTTCGCACGCACCGCCTGGCACGAGGAGCACGAGGAAGACGGGGTCGCCGTCGTCCTCGACGGCGCGGCGGCCTGGTTCGTGGGAGCCGTCGTGGACCGGGTCGACGGCGGCGACCACGTCGGTCACGTCCTCGACCCGGTGCGGTGGGGGGAGGGGCCCGACGGGCCGCTGCTCCGGCTCTCGGCCGCCGTCACCATCGAGGCCGGCCACCCCGCGGACTGAGCGCGGCCGTCCGGACCGCCCGGTGGACCGGTCCGCACGCCCGGTCGCCGGCGGGCCGGAATCGGTACCCCGCAGCTAGGGGGGTTTCCTAGAACTCCGTCTCCGCGACGGTCGTGTCCACGTCCTGCACCCGCTCCAGCGGCACCCGGATGTCCAGCACGCACACGTCGTCGCGCCGCTCGTCCGCCAGCATCGACACGAGCAGGGCGTCCAGACCGACGGACTCGTCGTGGGTGCGCACCGCATCGGCGAGCCGGGCGAACCCCGCGTCGAGGCCCTCGCCGGGGCGCTCGACCAGGCCGTCGGTGTAGAGCAGCAGCCGGTCCCCGGGCTCCAGCCGCAGGTCCCGTGACTCGTAGACGGGGGCGCCCGCCGCGCCGAGCAGCATGCCGCCGGGCCGGTCGAGGAAGCGCACCTCGCCCCGGCGGACCAGGAGCGGCGGCGGGTGCCCGGCGTGCGCCCAGGACAGCACCTGCCGGCCGGGGTCGTAGCGGGCCAGGACCATGGTGGCGGTGATCTGGCCGTCGCGGGAGTGCAGCAGGAGCTGGTTCAGCCGGGCCAGCGCCCCGGTGAGCGAGGAACCGGTGCTGACCATGCCCTTGGCGGTGAACCTGAGCTGGGCCATGGTGGCCACGGCGTCGATGCCGTGGCCCGCCACGTCGCCCACCACGAACAGCGCGTCGCTGTCGGGCAGTTCGACGGCGCTGAACCAGTCGCCGCCGACGTGGATGCCGGTCTGCGAGGGCAGGTAGGAGACCTCGACGCGCAGCCCGGCGAGCTGCCGGGGCTTGTCGGGCAGCGGCAGCAGGGCGTGCTGGAGCCGGGCCGCCAGCGCGCGTTCCGCCTCCAGGATGCCGCGTTGCAGCAGCATGGCCCGTTCGCTCTCCACCAGCGCGAGTTCCGCGCTGCGCTGCGCGGTGAGGTCCTGCACGAAGCCGTGCACCTCGACGGGGGAACCGTCGGGCGCCGTGACCGCTTCCGCGACCACCCGCAGGTGCCGGAAGGCCGGGGGCGTCCCGGTGCGGAACGGCACGTCGAAGGGGCGGCCGCGGGCGACGAGTTCGGCGATCGCGTGGGCGAGCGGCCCCCGGTCGTCCGGCAGGGCCAGGTCGGGCAGCCGTTCCAGCCGCACCGGCCGCTGCCCGGGGTGCAGTCCGAGCACGGCGTACGTCTGCGCGGACCAGGAGATCTCCTGGGTCACCAGGTTCCAGTTCGCCCAGCCGAGGTTGCCGAGCCGCTGCACGTCGGACAGCCGCTGCTCCTGGCGCACCGCCGGGTCGTGCCGCAGCCAGGTCACCAGCAGGCCGTCGCCGAGCCGGGCCGCCCGGACCGTGTAGGTGGCGGTGACGGGTACCTCGCCGACCACGTCCTCGTAGGCGAACGGCTCGCCCTCGAAGGGCTCCCCGGTCTCCAGGGCCCGCAGGTAGCCCCGCCACAGCGGCTCGCCCGCGACCGACGGGTAGCTCTCCAGGATGTGACTGCCGACCATGTCCCGGCCCGTCCGGCCGAACACGTCGACCGCCTCCCGGGTGGCGGCCTCGATGCGGTAGTCCTCCACCTCGCCGGTGGCCGAGCGAAGCGGCGACAGCAGGATCACCGCACCCGGCAGCGCGTCGAACACCGCCTGCACGGTCTGCGGGACGTCCCCGTCCGTGCCGCCGCGCGCCTCGTCGAAGGCGCGCAGCCGGCCCGCGCACAGCCGGGACACGGCCCGCAGCAGCTCCCGCTCGCGCGGTGCGAACGGCCTGCCGCTGCGGCGCAGCACGCCGAGGGCGACGCTCGGGCTGTCCCCGGCCGGCACGGGCAGCCAGGCCCGGCTGAGCCACCGCTGCGCCGGGGCGCCGATCAGCACGTAGCGCGCGCGGTCCGCGGTGGCGTCCTCCAGCCAGCGCGGTTCCCCGCACCGCAGGGCCTCCAGCGCGGGTACGCCGCTCACCGGGGGCACGTGCCGCCACTGGGCGGCGAGGGTGGGTTCGAGGCCCGCGTAGCCGCGCAGGGCGAGTCCGCCCCCGGGCACCCGCTCGTAGAGCAGGACCGCGTCGGCGTCCGCCTCGGGCGCCAGGTGGTGCAGCAGGCGGCCGGCCAGTTCGTGCGGCGAGCCGACCCGGACCAGGTCGCGGCCGATGTGTCCCAGCACGTCCGCCGGGTCCAGGGTGCCGGCGGGCGTGCCGGTCCAGGCGCCGGTGGTGGGGGGCGCGGCCGGGGGCGGTGCGGCGGACGGTTCGCGCGGGGGCAGGGCGCCGAGGGTGAGCCAGCACTGTTCGAGGAGGGTGCGGTTGCCGTCCTTGGCGCGCTGGAGCAGCTTCTCGTGCGCGTGGTCCGGCGTGCAGCCGGTGACGGCCATCAGTACGCCTTTGGCCCGCTCCAGGACCGCCGAGGTGGCGGCCACGTCCCGCAGCCGTTCCATCTCGGTGCGCTGCCGGGCCACGACCTTGGCCAGCGCCGCCAGCTCGGCGCTGGTGCCACGGTCCACCGGAGGCAGGGGCTCGCTCGTCACCCGTCGAGCATGGCACACCGGAAGCCGTTCGATCACTCGTCTGCCGGGTCGGGGATGCGAACGTTCCGCGCAGCGGCTCCCGGGTGTGTGGAGGGAGCGCGCGGGCGCGTTCCCCCGGTTCCGGTCCGGGGCGGCGCGGGACGCGGCGGGGGGGTGGTGCGGGGCCCGGGAGGCGGGCGCGGACGCGGGGAGCGCGGGGGCGGAAGGGGCGGGTCAGCGGCCGGTGCCGCGGACGGCCAGGGCCTCGCTGACCGCGCGGACGCTGCGCGCGATGTGCTGGAGCTGGAGGATCTCCGCCGCGTAGAGCTTGATGGTGTGTTCGATCACGGCTTCCGGCAGTCCGAGCACCGGCAGCTCGGCCCGCGCGGTCTGCAGGGCGGTCCGGGCGACCCGGATCTCCTGCTGCACCTGGAGCTGGGCGTGCCGGGCGAGCAGCACCGGGTGCCGGATGAGCGCCGGGTAGCTGGCGTAGCGCGCCGGGATCAGCTCGCGCAGCCACCTGGCCGCCGAGCGCTCCCAGTCGTAGCTGCCCGGGGCCTTGACCTGGCAGGGCCAGTCGGGGCTGATGCGCGTACTGGTCAGGGGCATGATCATCGCTCCGGTATGGGCGTCCTGGGGGCGGTCGGCGGGTGCGGGGCGGCCCCGGCCCAGGGGATGGCCGGGGCCGCCACGGGCGCGTCGCGCAGACGATGCGCCCCGGAACGCTCCGGCCGCCGGCCTGGGTAGGGGACGGCGGCGGGGAGCGTCCGTTCGGGAACCCCGGGGACGGGGGACCGGCTCCGAGTGCGGTGGGTGCGTGCGCAGGGGCGGTCCGTCGGCCTTCACGGGGTGGTGTGCGTGCGGTGATTCCGCCGAGCAGTATTTATATATGCCGCTACGTTTGCAAGACGCATGAAAACATTCATATGGAATTTGAGGTGGATCATCCCCGTACCGGGGGCGGGGGACCGCAAGATCTTCACGAGCGGCGGGCCTCGGCGGAAGGATCGTCCCACCGGCCCTCGGACGGCCCCCGGTGGCGGCCGGGCGGGGTCAGTCCCCGAGGAAGAACCGGTGCTGCTCGGAGAGCTGCTCGTACTTCTCCAGCCGGGCCTGGGTGCGCTCCGGATCGGCGTCCGTCATGGCCTGGAGCAGCGCCGCGGCCAGCACGCCCGGCGCGGCGTAGGAGTCGAACACCAGCCGTGCGCCGGTGCCGGTGGCGAAGGTGACGTCGGCCTCGTCGGCCAGCGGGCCGAGCGCCAGGTCGGTCACCAGGGCGACCTTCAGGCCCGCGGCGCGTGCCACCCGCACGGCGTCCAGCGTCTCCTGGGAGTGCCGGGGCATGGCGAAGGCCAGGACCCAGCCGCCGCCTGCCTCACGGGCCTGCAGCAGCGCGTCGTAGGCCACGCTGCCGCCGAGGGTCACCAGCCGCACGTCCGGGTGGACGCGGCGGGCGGCGTAGCCGAAGTACTCGGCGAGCGACACCGAGATGCGCAGGCCCAGCACGGTCAGCGGGGAGGAGCGGGACAGCTCGCGGCCGACGCGGATGACCCGGTCGGGATCGGCGAAGTCGCGCCGCAGGTTCTCCAGGTTCTGGATCTCGGCGTCCACGGCCGCCTGGAGCTCGTTGGCCCGGTTCTCGTCGCCGGGCGCGCCGGCCAGCGTGCTCAGGGCGATGGACTGGAGCCGTTCGCGCAGCGCGGGGTACCCGCTGAAGCCGACGGCGGCGGCGAAGCGGGTGACGGACGGCTGGCTGACCCCGACCCGGTCGGCCAGCTCGGTGATCGGCAGGAACGCGGCCTCGGTGAGGTGCTCGATCAGGTACTGGGCGATGCGCCGCTGCCCCGGTGACAGGCGGGGGCCGTCGAAGAGTTCCCTGAGCCGGGAGGCCGGGGCGGCCTCGGCCGTGGGCGCCGTCCTGCCCGACGTGATCGCTGATGCCTGCGCACGTGCCTGCTGCGGCGAGGGCACGGGCCTGCCTCCTTTGTCTGCCACGAGCACTCAACATAGTCCACCGGCCGTCGTGACCAGGGGGTTTCGGCGGGGGAGCGCACCGCGGGCGGGAGGCCGCCCGGACACCCCGCCCCGCCCCTCGCGACCGCCCCGGCGGCCCTCCCGCGCGCCCCGGCGACCGCGGGGTCCGGCCCCGTACGCCCCGGGTCGCGGACCGGCGGCCGAGGGGGCGGCGGCCGCGCACCGAAGTACGCGCGGCACCGGGGCCCGTACGCGGACCACATCGGCAGGCCGCAAGGGGGCCGCCACGCACCGACGAGCCGTCAGATATCGCCCAGCACCGTGGCCGGCACGACCAGGTCCGCCCGCTCCCGGGTCGGTGCGACCAGGTCGGCGTTGCGCTGGTCCCTGTCCCGCACCCAGGCCACGGCCGCCGCGTGGTCCTTGCCGAACTCCTCGTGCCGGGCGACCAGTCGGCGCACCCGCTCCTCCTCGGCGATCTCGCAGAACCACACCTCGTCCAGGCACGCCCGCACCCGCGCCCACGGCTCGTCCGCCAGCAGCAGGTAGTTCCCCTCCGTCACCACCAGCCGGGCCGTCGGCGGCACCGGGACGGCCCCGGCGAGCGGCTGCTCCAGCACCCGTTCGAACCCCGGCGCGTACACCACCTCGCCGGTCTCCTCGCGCAGCCGCCGCAGCAGCGCCGCGTACCCGGCCGGGTCGAACGTGTCCGGCGCGCCCTTGCGGTCCCGGCGGCCCAGCCGGTCCAGTTCGGCGTCGGCGAGGTGGAAGCCGTCCATGGGCACGTGCGCGGCCCGCGGCGGCCCGTCGCCGTTCAGCGCGCGCACCAGGCGCTCGGCCAGCGTCGTCTTGCCCGCGCCGGGGCCGCCCGCGATCCCGAGCAGGGCACGGCGGCCGTCGCGGGGCAGGGCACGGGCGCGGGCGAGGAGGTCGTCGAAGGTCGGCGGCACACGACCCAGTGTGGCACCGGGCGTCCGCCGTCCGTCCGCCGGGCGTGCGCGAACATGTGGCGTGCGCCACCCACTGGAAGCCGTCTGGCGGGGAAGAGTCGGGGTATGACACAGCTCGGTCTGCCCGACACCATCCAGGCCTGCCTGTTCGACCTCGACGGGGTCGTCACCAAGACGGCCGTCGTGCACGCGGCGGCCTGGAAGGAGATGTTCGACGCCTTCCTGCGCGATTGTCCGGGCGAGCAGGGGCGGCCGTTCGGCTCCGACGACTACGACGAGTACGTCGACGGACGCCCCCGCGCCGACGGTGTCCGGGCCTTCCTCGACTCACGCGGCATCCGGCTCCCGGAGGGCGCACCCGACGATCCGCCGGACGCCCGCACGGTGCACGGCCTCGGCAACCGCAAGAACGAGCTGCTGCTGGAGCGGATCCGCACCGGCGGGGTGGAGGCGTACGAGGGCACCCTGCGCTACCTGGAGGCCGTCCGCGCCCGGGGCCTGCGGACCGCGATCGTCTCCTCCAGCGCCAACTGCCGGGACGTGCTGCGCTCCGTGGACGCCGAGCACTTCTTCGACGTGCGCATCGACGGCGTGGTGGCCGCCGAACGCGACCTGCCGGGCAAGCCGCACCCCGACACCTTCCTGGCCGCCGCCCGCGAACTGGGCGTCGAGGCGTCCGGCGCGGCCGTGTTCGAGGACGCGCTGGCCGGCATGGACGCGGGCCGCGCGGGCGGCTTCGGGTTCGTCGTCGGTGTGGACCGGGTGGGACAGACCGACGCGCTCTACGCGCACGGCGCCGACACGGTCGTCCGGGACCTCGCCGAGCTGGGAGGTGACCGGTGATCACCGAGCGCGCCTACGCGGTCGAGCCCTGGACGGTCCGCGAGACCTCCCTCGACCTCGACGTCCTCGCCCAGAGCGAGTCGGTGTTCGCGCTGTCCAACGGGCACGTCGGCTGGCGCGGCAACCTCGACGAGGGCGAACCGCACGGGCTGCCCGGCAGCTACCTCAACGGCGTGCACGAGGTGCACCCGCTGCCGTACGCGGAGGCCGGCTACGGCTACCCGGAGTCCGGGCAGACGGTCATCAACGTCACCAACGGCAAGGTGCTCCGGCTGCTGGTCGACGACGAGCCGTTCGACCTGCGGTACGGCCGGCTCGTCGCCCACGAACGCGTCCTGGACCTGCGCCGCGGGGTGCTGGAGCGGACCTGCGAGTGGACCTCCCCGGCGGGCACCACGGTGCGGGTGCGCTCCACCCGGCTGGTGTCGCTGACCCAGCGGGCGGTGGCCGCGGTGGCGTACGAGGTCGAGGCCGTCGGCAGCCGCAGCCGGGTGGTCATCCAGTCGGAACTGGTCGCCAACGAGAGCCTGCCGCAGTCCGACGGCGACCCGCGCGCGGCGAAGGCCCTGAAGTCGCCGCTGGAGCAGGAGGACGGCTTCGCCGCGGGCGAGCGGCTGCGGCTGGTGCACCGCACCCGGCGCAGCGGCCTGCGCGTCGCGGTCGCCGCCGACCACGTCGTCAGCGGGCCCGAGCACACCACCTGCCGCAGCGAGAGCGACATCGACGTCGCCCGGCTCACCGTCACCTCCGTGCTGGAGCCCGGACAGACCCTGCGGGTGGAGAAGCTGGTCGCCCACGGCTGGTCCGGCGCCCGGTCGCTGCCCGCGATGGCCGACCAGGTCGACGCCGCGCTCGCCGCCGCCGCGCACGACGGCTGGGAGGGGCTGCTCGCCGCCCAGCGCACCACTCTGGACGACTTCTGGGCCCGCGCCGACGTCGAGGTCGAGGGCGACGAGGAGATCCAGCAGGCCGTCCGGTTCGCGCTGTTCCACGTCTTCCAGGCGGGGGCCCGGGCCGAGCGGCGGGCGATCCCGGCCAAGGGCCTGACGGGCTCCGGCTACGACGGCCACGCCTTCTGGGACACCGAGATGTTCGTCCTGCCCGTGCTCACCCACACCGCGCCCCGGGCCGTCGCCGAGGCACTGCGCTGGCGGCAGTCCACCCTGGACGAGGCCCGGGAGCGCGCGGCCCAACTGGGGCTCGCCGGGGCCGCGTTCCCCTGGCGGACCATCGCTGGCCCGGAGGGTTCCGCGTACTGGCCGGCCGGCACCGCCGCCTTCCACGTGAACGCCGGCATAGCCGACGCCGTCCTCCGGTACGTCGAGGCCACCGGCGACACCGTCTTCGAGCGCGAGACCGGCGTGGAACTGCTGGTGGAGACGGCCCGGTTGTGGCGGTCGCTCGGACACCACGACAGCCACGGCGTCTTCCACCTCGACGGGGTCACCGGCCCCGACGAGTACAGCGCGGTCGCCGACGACAACACGTACACCAACCTGATGGCCCGGCAGAACCTGCGGGCCGCGGCGGACGCGGTGGAACGCCACCCGCGGGAGGCGCGGCGGCTCGGCGTGGACGAGGAGGAGAGCGCGGCCTGGCGCGACGCCGCCGACGCCATGCACGTCCCGTACAACACCGAACTGCGCGTGCACGAGCAGCACGCCGGGTTCACCCGCTACCAGCGCTGGGACTTCGCCGGCACCCGCGCCGACCAGTACCCGCTGCTGCTGCACTTCCCCTACTTCGACCTCTACCGCAAGCAGGTCGTCAAGCAGGCCGACCTGGTCCTGGCCATGTACACGTGCGCCGACCACTTCGAGCGGGAGCACGACGAGGAGCAGATCGCCCGGAACTTCGCCTACTACGAGCCGCTGACGGTCCGCGACTCCTCGCTCTCCGCCTGCTGCCAGGCCGTCATGGCCGCCCGGACCGGGCATCTGGAACTCGCCCACGCGTACACCTCCGAGGCCGCGCTGATGGACCTGCACGACCTGGAGCACAACACCCGGGACGGGCTGCACATCGCGTCGCTGGCGGGCACCTGGATGGCGCTGGTCGCGGGCTTCGGCGGCCTGCGCCGGGGCACCGACCTGCTGCGGTTCGCGCCCCGGCTGCCGGAGCGGCTGCGCCGGCTGGCCTTCCACGTCCAGTTCCGCGGCCGCCGGCTGCGGGTCGACATCGGCGCGGACAAGGTGACGTACGCGCTCCTCGACGGGGAGCCGCTGACGCTCAGCCACCACGGCGAGGCGCTGACGGTGAGCACCGACGAGCCGGCCGTGCGGACCGTACCGGCGGCCGCCCGCCGTTCCGCGCCCGAACAGCCGCCGCACCGCGCGCCGAACGGCGGCTGAGCCCGGCGGGACGTCGGGCCCGAGGGCCGCGCCCGCACCGCTACGGCGCGGTCCTCACAGCCCCTCCTCGGCCAGCAGCGCGCGCAGGGCCCGCTCCTCCTCGGCGCTCAGACCCGTCACGAAGTGCCGGAGCGCGGCGATCGGGTCCGGTCCTCGGTCCAGGGCCGCGCGCATCGCCTGGGCGGTCAGCTCCGCCGCGTTCTTGACCGGCCGGTACGCGCCGCGCCGGCCGTCGGCGTCCCGCAGCACCAGCCTCTTGTCGTACAGGCGTTTGAGGATCGTGTGCACGGTGTTGTACGCGAGTCCGCCGCCGATCGCGTGCTGGATCTCCGCCGGGGTCAGCGGCCGTTCCGTGGCCCAGAGGGCGGCCAGCACCTCGCCCTCCAGCTCCCCGGCGCTGCGCCGCTCCGCCCTGCTCCGGGACCCTGTGCCAGCCATGCTCCAACCTTACAGCGCGTAGGGCCGTCGGCCGGTTGGCCCTGCCCGCCGGACACGGCCGAGTGATACGGATTGGTTTGACTGTGTTTTTTACTGTTCGCGCCCCGGCTTCGCGGGTCGTGGGGCGACAGTGGGCCCTACGACCTGTGGGGACCGAGGGGTGATGATGGCCGGCAGCGCGCCCGCGACACTCGACGCGGCGAGCCACGAACGCTCGCACCACGCACCCGTGGACCCGGCGGAGGGCGGGGACGCCCGGCAGCCCGCGCCCATCGTGACCGGCTCGCCCGCCCCGGGGCGGGCGCGGGGCGCGGTCATGCCGCTGCCCGTCGGGCCGGTGCCTCCCGTGGACGACCGGCGGCGTGGGTCCACGGCGGCCGGCGCGCTCGCTCCCGGCCGGGTGCGGGGCGCCGTCGTGCCGCCGCCTGCCGGACCGATGGCTCTCGCGGGCGTCCGGCAGCTGTTCCCGGGCCCCGTCCGGGGTGTCACCGCGCCGCCGCCCGGGCACACCCCGCGGCCCGCGTCCACCGTGACCGGCTCGCCCGCCCCGGGCGCTGGCTCATGATGTCTCCGGTCGGCCTCGTCGCGTCCCTCGGGCGTCGCCGCGGCTACTGGCACGCCGGTGTCTGCCTCGCCGTCCTGCTCGGCGGCCTGTACCTGGCCCGCCGGCACTGGCCCGCGCTGGAGAGCGGGGCCGGGCGGCTGGCGGCCGCCGACCACGGCTGGCTGCTGACCGGCGCGGCGGCGGCCGTCGGCACGTGGGCGGCCTCCGCGCTCGCCCAGCAGGGCGCCGTCGTCCGGCGGCTGCCCGGCGGCCTGCTGGTGGCCGCGCAGTTCGCCGCGTCCGCCGCCAACCACCTGCTGCCCGCCGGGCTCGGCGCGGGCGCGGTCAACCTCCGCTTCCTGACGCGCTGCGGACTGCCGGGCGCGCGCGCCGCGGGCGCGCTCGCGGTCAAGGCCACCGCGGGCGCCGCGGTCCGCCTGGCGCTGCTCGCGCTGCTCGCCCCGGCCTGCCCGGGGCTGCTGCGCCTGCCCCGGGTCCCCGCGGGGGCGGTCGCCGCCGTCCTGGGCGCGGCCGCCCTGGCGGCTGTCCTGCTGGCCACCCCGCTGTGGTCGCGCTGCCGGCGGGTGCTCGCCGTCGTCCTGGCCGACGTGCGGACGCTGCACGCCTGCCCGGCCCGCGCGGCGGCCCTGTGGGGCGGCTCCCTGGCCTTCGCCGTGCTGCACGCCCTGGTCCTCGTCGCCGTCACCCGGGCCGTCGGCCTGTCGCTCGCCCCGCTCCAGGTGACCCTGCTGTACCTCGCGGCCAGCAGCGCCGCCGCCCTGCTGCCCTCGCCGGGCGGCCTCGGTTCGCTGGACGCCGCGCTGGCCCTCGCCCTCACCGCCGCCGGCACCCCCGGCGCCGGGGCCGCGTCCGCGGTGCTCGGCTACCGGCTGCTCACCGTCTGGCTGCCGCTCCTGCCCGGCCTGCTGGTCCTCGCCCTGCTCGTGCGCCGCAAGGCCCTGTGACGGGCCCCCGCGGGCCCTTACCCGGGGAGTAATCGCCCACGGGCCGGTCCCGTGCCACGATCATCCGCGTACGCCAGGCAGTTCGAGCGGAAGGACATCATGGCCGCCTACGTCATAGGGCACCTGCGGGAGGCCGCCCCGCGCCCGGAGATCGCCGAGTACATCGAGCGGATCACCACCACCTTCGAGCCGTTCGGCGGCCGCTTCCTCGTGCACGCCGCGCAGCACGAGATCCTGGAGGGCGGCTGGCCCGGACACGTCGTGGTGATCTCCTTCCCGTCCACGGACGAGGCGCGGGCCTGGTGGGACTCGCCCGCGTACCGGGAGATCGCCCCGCTGCGGTCGCGGCACATCGAGGGCGACATCATCCTCGTGCCGGGCGTCCCCGACGGCTACGACCCGACCGGCACGGCGCGGGCGATGCGGGAGCACCTGCCGGCCGGCTAGCACGGCCGCGCCGTCGCCTCGGGGGCGGCCCCGGGACACCTCCGCGTGCCGGCCGCCGCCGCCGACACGCCCCCCGCCTCGCCGTACGGGCCCGGCCTCCGCCCGGGCCCGGTGACGCGTCCTCGGCCCCACGGCGCGGCCGGGTGGCGCGGACCAGGGGGCGGCGGCACGGCGAGGCGCCCACCACCTGCCCGGGTGCCGGCGGGATTAATGATCCGGTCGCGGGAAACGCGGACCGGGACCGGACCGCCCGCGAACCCCCGAGGAGGCGACCATGAGCGACCAGCAGGCCGAGCAGACCCCCATGGCGGACGACGCCTACCAGCCCACCGGATCCAACGAGGAACAGGAGGACGCCGCCCCCCTGGACCTCCAGGACGCGGTCGGCGAGCGGACGTACGACGACCTGCTCGACGAGGGCTACTCCCCGCCCGAACGCCCCCTCGGCGTCACCAAGCACGGCACCACCGCCGAGGAGCAGCGCGAGGGGGAGACCCTGGACGAGCGGCTCGGCCAGGAGGTCCCGGACGTGACCCCGCCGCCCGGTGACGACATCGGCGACCTGCCCGGCGGCGCGGGCGAACCGGTCGACCCCGAGGCGGGCGCGGCCCGCGCGGGCCGCCTGGTCGCCCCCGACGAGGGCGCTCACCCGGACCGGGTGAAGGAGGAGGTCGCCGAGGACGTCGGCATCGACGGGGGAGCGGCGGGCGCGGAGGAGGCCGCCGTCCACGTGGTGGAGGAGGACTGAGGGTCCGCGCCACCCTGGCGGACCCCCTCGGACATGCCGGGGCCCGGCACGGCAGGTGCGTCGTGCCGGGCCCCGGCATGCCGGACGGGCCGGGCGCCGGGCCCGGCCCGCCTCCCCGTTCGCTGTCCGTTCGCGCCGGTTCCCCGGGCGCCCTAAGGCAGCAGCTTCTCGATGGCCGCCGGGCCCTCCGACTCCAGCTTGCGGCGTGCCCAGTCGAGAGTCTTCGGTGTGACGTCCCTGCCCGCCGCCATCACCAGGTCTTCGGGGGTGATGTCCTTCGACGGGGCGGTGTGGAGCAGGGCGTCCGGGGTGCGGACGTCGTCCGACGAACGGGACTCTTCGGGTGTTGCCATGATGCCTCCTCCTCGGTCCGGATGACCGCATCCGTGCCGGTGCCTTTCGAACGGGGCACACTCTCACCATTGCCCGCCCCGCCGCACCCTGCATCCGGAGGTGGAGCGGGAGCGGGTGTGAAGCGCCTGCCCACCCCCGGCGGAACCACTCGCGTCCTCCCGGGAAACACGCGGCACACCGAAAAACGCCATCCACCGCCCCAGAGCGTGCGAGACACACCGAGAACCTGATATCAGTGGGTAAATCGCACCGCAAGTGGGCATGTGCTCCGTACCGCTCACCGGGAGGCAGCCGATGGCCGCGACGCCGTTCGCCGGGGGCGCCCCCGGCACCCGCTACCTGCCCATCGCCGACCACGGCCTCATCGGGGACCTGCGCAGCGTGGCCCTGGTCGGCACCGACGGCACGATCGACTGGTACTGCTGCCCCTCCTTCGACTCGCCGAGCGTCTTCGCGGCGATCCTCGACGCCGAGCGCGGCGGCCGCTTCGAACTGGCGGCCGCCGTACCGGCCCGGACCAAGCAGTTCTACTTCCCCGACACCAACGTGCTGATCACCCGGTTCTTCACGGAGGACGGCGTCGGCGAGGTGCAGGACTTCATGCCCGTCCGCCGCGACCGCTCGCACGAGGCGAGCCGGCACCGGCTGATCCGGCGCGTGGTGTGCGTCCGCGGCACCGTGCCGTTCCGGGCCCTGATCGCCCCGCGCTTCGGCTACGGCTGCGACCCGCACACCCTGCACCCCGTCGACGGCATGCTCGTCTTCGAGAGCCCCGCGTGGTCGCTGGCGCTCACCTCCACCGTCGTCATGGAGAACGACGGCCGCGACGCGCGGGCCGACTTCAAGCTGAGCGAGGGCGAGACGGCGGTGTTCGCCCTCGACCGGTTCGGCGACCAGGTGATGCCCCGCGGCTGCGCCCACGCCGAGGCCGAGCACGAGTTCAACGCCACCGTCGACTACTGGCGCAAGTGGCTGCACCAGTCCCGCTACCGGGGCCGCTGGCGCGAGATGGTGCACCGCTCCGCCCTCACCCTGAAGCTGCTCACCTACGCCCCCACCGGCGCCATCGTCGCCGCGCCCACCACCAGCCTGCCCGAACAGCTCGGCGGCGAGCGCAACTGGGACTACCGCTACGTGTGGGTGCGCGACGCCGCCTTCGCCGTCTACGCGCTCCTCCGCCTCGGCTTCAGCGAAGAGGCCGCCGCCTTCATGAACTTCCTGACCACGCACCTCGGCCCCGGGGACGGCACCGCCTCCGGCCCGCTGCAGATCATGTACGGCATCGACGGCCGCTGCGACCTGCCGGAACGCGTACTGCCCCACCTGGAGGGCTACCTGGGCTCGGCGCCGGTACGGGTCGGCAACGCCGCGGCCGGCCAGCTCCAACTCGACATCTACGGCGCCCTGATCGACTCCGTCTACCTCTACGACAAGTGGGCGCAGCCGATCTCCAGCGGCCAGTGGGACGGCGTGTGCCACCTGGTCGACTGGGTGTGCGACCACTGGGACCAGCCCGACGAGGGGGTGTGGGAGACCCGCGGCGGCCGCAAGAACTTCCTGTACTCCCGGCTGATGTGCTGGGTCGCGATCGAACGCGCCATCCGCCTCGCCACCCACCGCGGCCTGCCCGCCGACCACCGGCGCTGGCGCCAGGCCCGGGACACCATCTACCGGCGGATCATGGACCACGGCTGGTCACCGCGCCGGAGCGCCTTCGTGCAGTACGAGGACGCCGACGTCCTCGACGCCTCGGTGCTGATGATGCCGCTCGCCAAGTTCATCGCCCCCACCGACCCCAAGTGGCTGTCCACCCTGGACGCCCTCACCGAGGACCTCGTATCCGACTCCCTCGTCTACCGCTACGACCCGCAGGCCAGCCCCGACGGCCTGCGGGGCGACGAGGGCACCTTCTCCATCTGCTCGTTCTGGTACGTCGAGGCGCTGGTGCGGGCCGGCCGGGTCGACGAGGCCCGGCTGGCCTTCGAGAAGATGCTGACCTACGCCAACCATCTCGGCCTGTACGCCGAGGAGATCGGCCGCACCGGCGAGCAACAGGGCAACTTCCCGCAGGCGTTCACCCATCTGTCGCTGATCAGCGCCGCGTTCAACCTGGACCGCGCCCTCGGCTGAGCCGGCCGTCCCGCGGGGGCCCCGGCCGCCGGTCCCGGCCCGCCCGGCCCGTGTGCCCGTACGGCCACCGGGGTACCCGGCGGGCCCCGCAGCGGAAACAGGGTCGGCAGAAGGAGGAGGCCCCGGATGACCAGCACCGACGAGACCGGCGACGTCACCGGTACGCGCGACAAGGACTACAACCTGATCTGGTACGTCGAGGCGTGCCTGAACAACGCCCTGCGGCTGGAGCAGTACGTCCAGGACGCCGAGCGCGACGAGGACCAAGAGGTCGCGGACCTGTTCCGCAAGGCCCAGGCCGACAGCCGCAAGGGCGCCGAGCTGGGCAAGGAACTGCTGCGCTCGCGGCTGGGCGGCGGCTGACCGCCCCCGTCCCCGGCCTACCGGGAACCGGGCACGGGCCCGGCGGACCCCACGCGCACCCGGCCGCCCCGCGGCCGCGCGCCCGCGCGGCCGCGGCACCGGCGGCGGACCGCGCGCCGCCGTCCGCCGGGCCCGCGCCGTCCCCGCGTCCCGGACGTCAGGGCAGCGGCTGCTCCGCCCAGATCACCTTGCCGTGCCGGGTGTACCGGGTGCCCCAGCGTTCGGCGAGCTGCGCCACCAGGAACAGGCCCCGGCCGCCCTCGTCGGTGCTCGCCGCGTACCGCAGGTGCGGCGAGGTCGTGCTGCTGTCGGAGACCTCGCAGATCAGCGTGCGCTCCCGCAGCAGCCGTACGCCGATCGGCGCACGGCCGTACCGGATCGCGTTGGTGACCAGCTCGCTCAGGACCAGCTCGGTCGTGAACGCCAGCTCGTCCAGCCCCCAGCCGGACAGCGTCCGGGACACCGCGGACCGCACCTCCGACACGGCCGCGGGGTCGGGCGGCACCTGCCACCGCGCGACCCCGTCCGGACCCAGCACCCGGGTACGGGCGACGATCAGCGCCACGTCGTCGTCCGGCCGCGCGGGCAGCCGCTCCAGCACCACGCGGCAGGTGTCCTCGGAAGAGGCGCCGGGCGCCTCCAGCAGGGCGTCCCGCAGCAGCCCGAGCCCCTCGTCGATGTCCCGCCGCCGGTCCTCCACCAGGCCGTCGGTGTACAGCACGAGCCGGCTGCCCTCCGGCAGTTCCAGCTCCGCCGTCTCGAAGGGCAGCCCGCCCAGGCCCAGCGGCGGGCCGGCGGGCACGTCCGCGAAGTCCACGCTGCCGTCCGGCCGCGCCACCGCGGGCGGCGAATGGCCCGCCCGGGCGAGGGTGCACAGCCGGGACACCGGGTCGTAGATCGCGTACAGGCAGGTCGCGCCCGTCACCACGGCCACCCCGTCCGCCGGGGTCTCGTCCTGGTCGAGCCGGCCCACCAGCTCGTCCAGCAGCGCGAGGAGCTCGTCCGGCGGCAGGTCCAGCGAGGAGAAGTTGTGCACGGCCGTCCGCAGCCGGCCCATCGTCGCCGCCGCGTGCAGCCCGTGCCCCACCACGTCCCCGACCACGAGGGCCACCCGCGCACCGGACAGCGGCAGCACGTCGAACCAGTCCCCGCCGACCCCGGACTGGGCCGGCAGGTAGCGGTAGGCGATCTCCAGGGCGCCCTGCTCGGGCAGGGTGCGCGGCAGCAGGCTGCGCTGGAGGGTGACCGCCATGCCGTGCTCACGGGTGTACCGGCGGGCGTTGTCGATCGACACCGCGGCCCGCGCCACCAGCTCCTCGGCCAGCGCCACCTCCTCCGGGTCGAACGGCTGCGGCCGCTCCGCGCGCCAGAAGTCCACCACGCCCAGCACCAGGCTGCCCGCCCGCAGCGGCACGGTGATCAGCGAGTGGACGCCGTACGCCAGCACCCGCTCGGTGCGCTCCGGGTCCTGCGCCCGCCAGCCGGCCTCCTCCCGCAGTCGCGGTACGGCCACCGACTGCCCGGTCGTCAGCGAGCGGGCCTGCGGGGACGCGGCCACCCACCGGATCCGCTCGCCCACCGGGTACAGCGGGGCGTCGTCGCGGACACCGGCGCGGGCCGTGCGGAGCAGCGCCGCCCCCGGCCGGGGCTCCTCCCCGTCCAGCACCGTGTCGAACAGGTCCACCGTCGCGAAGTCGCAGAACCGTGGCACCGCCAGCCCGGCCAGCTCCTCCGCGGTCCGGGTCACGTCCAGGCTGGTGCCGATGCCCACCCCGGCGTCGTACAGCATGTTCAGCCGTTCCCGGGCCACCTCCGCCCGGCCCGACAGGGCACGCAGCTCGGTCGAGTCGCGCAGTGTGGTGACGCTGCCGGGCGGGCCGCCGCGCAGGTCCGTGGGCCGCTGGTTGACGGCCAGCAGGCGGTCCTTGACCAGGTGCACCTCGTCCGTGGCGACCCGGCCCGAGGCCAGCAGCCCCGCCGTGTCGTCGTCCAGGCCCAGCTCCAGCACGTGCCGCCGCTCCGCCTCCCGGGGCAGGTCCAACAGCCGGTGCGCCTCGTCGTTGGCGAGCAGCAGCCGGCCGTCACCGGCGACGATCAGCACCCCCTCGCGGACCGCGTGCAGCACCGCGTCGTGGTGCTCGTACATCCGCGTCATCTCGTACGGCCCGAGGCCGTGGGTCTGGCGCAGCAGCCGCCTGCTGACCAGGGCGGTGCCCGCGGTGGCCAGCACCAGCGCGGCGGCCGCCGCGCCGAGCAGCAGCGGGAGCTGCTGGTCTGCGGTGCCGCCCACGTGCTCGGTGGTGATCCCGGCGGCCACCAGGCCGGCCACCCGGCCGGTCGCGTCCCTCACCGGCACCACGACCTGCACCAGCGGCCCGATGGTGCCGTTGACGTGCTCGGTGACCGTCCGCCCCGCCACGGCCGGGGCGATGTCGCCGACGAACTTCCCGCCGATACGGCCGGGGCTCGGGTGCGTGTAGCGCACGCCCGCGGTGCTCAGCACGACGACGAAGTCCACCCCGGTCGCCTCGCGGGCGGCCTCGGCGCGCGGCTGGAGGACGGCCGTGGGGTCCGGGGAGCGCAGGGCCTCGGCCGTGCCGGGCGCGGAGGCGAACGTCTGGGCCACGGCGAGGGACCGGTTGGCCGCCTCCACCTCGCTGTCGTGCCGTACCTGGAGCACCTGGGCCACCACCGCCGAGACGACCAGCAGCAGCACGATCGCCACTTGCAGCAGGAAAACCTGTCCGGCGACGCTGCGCCCGGCGACCGCCGCCCGGAGCGCCCCGGGCCGGCCGCCGTCCGTGCCGCCCCCCGCCGGCGGCGGCCCCTGCGGTGTGCGCGGTCGCCCGGGGGATCGGGACGGCCGGGACCGGGTCCGGCCGGGCAGACGCACCATGAGCCCATGTCTACACTGCCCGGCGCCGTCAGGCGAGACCGTGCCCCGAGGCGGCGGCCGTCGGCCGGCCGGCCCATGGCGGGTACGGCCGTGGGCGGGCGCTCTGCCCGGTTCCGGCCGTCGTGGGAGGGGTGCGCTCCGGGCCGGGCGGTCGCGCCCGCGGCCGTGCGGGGCCGTCGGGACGGGCGGTGCCGGTCCGGCGGGAGGGGGGCGCGTCGTCCGGGGGCGCCGGCGGTCCCCCAGGGGCAGGTGCGGGCGGCTCACACCAGTGCCCCGTTCCGGTGGCGGGGGATCGGGACCGCTCCTAGTAATGGACTGCGTAACGCCGCGACCGTGTGCGGGGGCGCGGGTGCGGTCGCACCCCTCTCCTGGAGCCGAGATGACGACCCGCTCTTCGTCCCCCCGTCCCGACGACTCGCTGATATCGCCGGCACCGGCCGCCACCGGCCTTGCCACCCCGTCCCCCCAGCTCCTGAAGTGGCCCCTGCGGCCCCCCGAGGAACCTCCCGCCGCCCGGCCGGAGGACGACGGCGCCGACGACGACCCCTTGCAGAACCTCGTCCACGCGGCCGTCGCCGACCGCCCGCTGGAGGACGTCGTCCGCCTCATCACGCTGCTGGAGGGCGCGCCCGAGCACGCCCGCGTCAAGGCCGAGGCACTGCGCGCGGTCGGCGTCGACCGGTCCGTGGAGGACGTCACCCGGCTGGTGACACTGCTGACGCAGGCGCCCCGCAAGACGGACAGCGCCGACGAGGCGATCCGCGCCGCCGCCGAGCGCCGCCCCCTGGAGGAGGTCTCCCGGCTGATGCGCCTGCTGCACCGCAAGCCGGTGGAGCCCCACTGCTGGGAGCAGGCCGTGCGGGCGGTCGCCGTCCACCGGCCCGTCGAGGAACTGGCCGAGCTGATCGGCCGGCTGGCCGCGGACCGGACGGCGGCCGGACACGAGCGGCCCGGGGCCGGGGTGCGCGAACCGGTCGCCGCCGGTCTCATGGCTGCCGAGCAGGCCGCCCCCGTCCCGGTCGTCCCACGGTTCACACCGGTCGCGGCCGTGACGGCCCTCGGCTCCCATGTCCGGCCCGCCGGGGGCCCGGCCGAGGGCCACCCGCCCGGGGATCGGCCGCCGGCGGGCGAGGCGGACCCCGACGGCCGGGCCCCGGCCGCCTCCGTGTGGGCCGCCCGGTGCGCCGCGCTGCTGGTGCTCCTGTGCGGGGTGGCCCACGTACCGCGCTACTGGACCGGGCTGTCCCGCGGTGTCTTCGGGGCCACCCTCCTCGCCTCGGCGCTGTGCGGCCTGCTGGCGCTCGCCCTCACGGCACGCGCTGCCGCGGCCCGGCTGGTCGCGGCGACGGCCGCCGTCGGCGTGGCGGTGGTCCTGGCCGCGGGGCACGTGCTCGGCGGCCGGTTCGGCCTGCCGGACCCGGCCCGGCTCCAGGCGGCGGTGCTGGCCCCGCCCTGGCTGGCCGGCCCGGCGGCCGCCGCGGCCGCGCTCGGGGCGCTGTCGGTCCTGCTGACCGGCCTGACCGTGGCCGGCGCCCGCCGCGACGGCGTGCACTGAGCGGTTCGGGGCGCACCGTCGGGGTGCGTGGTGCCGGAGGACGTCCGGGTACGTCCGTGGGCCGTCCCCTCTTCCCGACCGGGTCGGGGGGACGGCCCGTGGACGTCTGCGGCGCACCGGGTGCGCGGCCGGTCAGAGGTCGGGCGTCCCGCGCGACAGCGACCGGTCGGCGCGCAGGGAGCGCAGGGCGAGGAGCAGGACGCCGACGTCGTCCAGGTAGATCGGGTCCGGCAGCAGGTCGGCGGGCAGCAGCAGATACGCGACCGCACCCCAGAAGACCCAGCGCGGGCCCGTCGGCAGTCCGGCCCGCTGGAGGGACCGCCGGGTCCGCACCAGCCGCACCAGCAGACCGACGGCGACGGCGAGCAGCACCGCCGCGGCGCAGGCCGCGATCACCAGCAGGGTCGTGGTCGTGTCCATGCAGACTCCTTCTCCGGGCCGGGCGGGGACGGCTACGAGGAGCCGTCGGCCACGCCCTCGCGGGTGCCCCCGCCGCCGCCGTCCACCCGTGTGCCGCCCGCGGGCGTCGCGTGCGGTGCGGTGCCGGCGCCGGTGCCCGGATGGATGTCCGGGCCGTCCGTGCGGGTGCCAGGGCCCGTCTCCCCCGCGGGTTCCGGTTGCTGACGGCCCTTGGCGGAGATCTTCAGCCGCTCGAACGTACGCGTCAGCTGCTGGAGCGCCCCCGGCGTGCGGGGACCGGGACGCTGCTCCGGCACGACGGGCCCCGGCACGTCCCGGTAGGCGGCCAGCGCCTGGAGGGCCTGCTCGGCGGCCTGCTTGTACAGGTCCCGGGACTTCGTCATCGCCTCCAGCGCCTCGGCGTACATGGCCACCAGCCGCCGCTCGCGTTCCAGTTCCTCCTGGACGGTCAGCAGGGTCCAGTTCTCCCGCAGGTCCGTCAGCGCCTCCGCGGCGTCCCGCGGCAGCGGCCGGGGCGCGGCGACGAAACGGCGCAGTGCCGCGACCAGTTCGGCCGGTTCCGAACCGTCCAGGAAGACGCTGCGCACGCTGTACTCCCGGCCGTCGTACCCCTCCGGCGCCGGATCCGGCGGGAGCAGCACCGCACCGCCGCGCGGCACCTCGACACCGAGGTCCTTCAGCGCCCAGTTGACGCCGCGCAGTTGCTGCGGCGCGGCCCGGTGCTCGACCACACGGTGCCGCAGCCCCGGCGGCAGCAGCCCGGCCAGCGGCAGCCGGCCCCGCTCGTCGGGCGTCATCGCCTCGTGCACCACGACGTGGACGCACCACGCCTGGCGGGCCGCGTCCCGCAGCCGGCGCCGCATCTCCTTGTCGTCCTCGGGCAGCGCGTTGACCTGCCGCAGGCGCAGACCGGCCACCGTGAGGTGGTGGTCCCAGGAGCCGTCGTCGCCACCGCCCTCGTCGCCCGCGGGCCAGAACAGGGTCGCGGGCGACGGCCACGCGTCGTCCCACGGCCGCTCCGCCTCCGCCACCAGCCGCCACTCGTGGCCCTGCGGCCGGCCCTGGCGCGGTACGAGGGTGAGCCGGGCCCGCACGGTCACCGTGCCACCGGCCCGCCAGCGCGCCTCGAAGACCCGCCGGGCGGGCTCTCCGGGCGTGAGCGCCTCGTCGGCGGGTGGCTCGGCCTCGGGCGGTTCGGCGAAGTCGTCGATGTCACCGCTCTCCTTGCGCCGGGCAAGGGTGCGGCGGACGACGTCCTCGGGATCGGGACCGGTGTGGCGGCCGCGGGCCGCCCAGAGGGTCTGCGGGACGGTGGCGTGGCCGGTGGCGGCGGAGTTCGACATGGGCCAATCTGCTGATGGGGACGGGGTGCGGCTCCCCAGTATCACCGCAAGGGGCCGCGATCCGGCCGCCGGGGCCCGGCCCCGCGCGTCGGCCGGGAGTGCGACGGGCGCACCGGGTGCCCACCGCGCGCCCGGAGTGTGCGCGGCGCGCGGCGGAGCTTCCCGGCCCGCTCCCACCCATCCGCCCGGGGCGCCCCCGGCATCCCTCCTCAGGGACGCCCTGGCATGCCTCGGGGGCACGGGGTGCCCGGTGCCGACCGCGGACCGCCGACCGCCGACGGGCTCCGGTGTCCTGGCCGCGCGGGCCGTCACGGCCCGGCCGTCGAACGTCCCCGGCCGGGTCCGGCCTCCCGCCGCAGCGCGGGCGGGTCCAGCCGGTCGCGCAGCTCCGGCGGCCGCCGGGTCCGGGCCGGGCCGGCGAGCGCGGCCGTGTGCGGCGGGACGTCGCCGCGCGGTGCCGCCGGTGGCCCGCCGCCCCGTCCGGCTCCGGCCGCACCCGCCGGCCTCACCCGCCGGCCCGGCCCGCCGCCCGTGGCCTGCGCCGGCTCGCTCCGGCGTACGCGCCGGGCCTGCCCGGCCCGCAGGCGGTGACGCGCGCCGTTCGAACGGCTGGACGGCCGCCTGGCGCGACGCGGGTCCGGGCGGAGCCGGTGGCCTGCGGAGCCGGTGGCCTGCGGAGCCTGACGGTCGGGGGCCGTCCACCCCGCCCCTGCCCTGCTCCCGGCCCCGGCGAGCCGGGGGCGGAACGCGGAAGGGGCCGGCGCGGTAGGCGCCGGCCCCCGGGGCCCGAAGGAGCCGGGGCCTACGCCCCGCTCTCCCGCAGCATGTCCTCGCGCTCGACGAGCTTGACCCGCTCGCGGCCCTGCGGCTCGCCCAGGGCGCGCTCGGCGGCGTCCAGCCGGTACCAGCCCTCCCAGGTGGTGAAGCGGACGTTCCGCTCGGCGAGGAAGGCGTCCACGGCCTCCGGCTCCGGCGCGGTGGGAGCGTGCAGCCGGCCCTGGGCGTAGTCGTCCAGCAGGTTGGCCACGGTCTCGTTGGCGTCGCCCTTGGTGTGGCCGATGAGGCCGACGGGGCCGCGCCGGATCCAGCCGGTCACGTAGGTGGACTGCAACGGGGTGCCGCCCTCCTCGATGACCCGGCCGCCCTTGTCCGGGACGGTCCCGGAGTCGATGTCCCAGGGCAGCTTGGGCAGCTTCTCGGAGAGGTAGCCGACGGCGCGGTAGACGGCCGTGACGTCCCAGTCCTTGAACTCGCCGGTGCCCTTGACGTTGCCGGTGCCGTCCAGCTCGGTGCGCTCGGTGCGCAGGCCGACGACCTTGCCGTCCGCACCGAGGATCTCGGCCGGCGACTCGAAGAAGTGCAGGAACAGCTTGTGGGGGCGGTCGCCGACGTCGCGGATCGCCCAGTTCTCCAGCGTCTTGGCGACCATGTCGGCCTGCTTGTTGCCGCGCCGGGTCTCGATCGAGCCCGCGTCGTAGTCGATGTCCTCGGGGTCGACGATGACCTCGATGTTCGGCGAGTGGTCCAGCTCGCGCAGTTCCATCGGGCTGAACTTGGCCTGCGCCGGGCCGCGGCGGCCGAAGACGTGGATCTCCACGGCCTTGTTGGCCTTCAGGCCGTCGTACACGTTCGGCGGGATCTCGGTCGGCAGCAGCTCGTCGGCGGTCTTGGCCAGGACGCGGGCCACGTCGAGGGCCACGTTGCCGACGCCGAGCACGGCGACCTTCTCGGCCTCCAGCGGCCACGTGCGCGGCACGTCCGGGTGGCCGTCGTACCAGGAGACGAAGTCGGCGGCACCGTAGGAGCCGTCCAGGTCGATGCCGGGTATGGACAGGTCCCGGTCGGCCGTCGCGCCGGTGGAGAAGATCACCGCGTCGTAGAAGGCGCGGAGGTCGTCCAGGTTCAGGTCCGACGGGTAGTCGACGTTGCCGAACAGCCGGATCTGCGGCTTGTCCAGCACCTGGTGGAGGGCGGTGATGATGCCCTTGATGCGCGGGTGGTCCGGCGCGACGCCGTACCGGATCAGGCCGAACGGGGCGGGCATCCGCTCGAAGAGGTCGATGGACACGCCGGGGTCGGCGGCCACCTCGGACTTGAGCAGGGCGTCGGCGGCGTAGATCCCGGCGGGGCCGGCTCCGACGATGGCTACCCGCAGGGGGCGCGGCATGATCAGGTTCCCTTCGAACGTGAACGGGCGACGTGTCCGGAAGCCTAAACTAAGGCAGACCTAACCTGGTACGGGGGTCCGGTCTATGACGTCATAAGTCGATCTTATGGGTTTTCCAGGTCTGGCTTATGACCCCCGATGCTCCGAGAGCGCCCCGGACCTCGCCTTCGTGCTGGACGACGGCTGAACGGCGCGGGCCGGGCCTCAGGAGAGCGCGAGGGTCCGCTTGGCCAGCTCGTAGGCGGGGCGCATCGCCTCGTGCTCCCCGGTGTCCAGGCCGCCGAGGTGCAGGACGACCGGGCCGTCGGGCGTGCCGACGGCGAAGGCGCTCTCCTTCTTCGTCTCGTCCAGGACCTTGCTCGTGCGGAGGTACTCCACCTCCACGGCGGCGAGGCCGCCACCGGTCCTGAAGGAGCGGTACCGCGGCCCGCTGACGTTGTCCTCGGCGGCGACAAACCGGCGCAGCACGCTCCCCGCGTCCGCGCCGCCCGGCTTGCCGGTCCACACGCGCAGGAACCCGATGGCGCCGGCCGGCTTGGCGTCGATCTCGCAGGCCGCGGTGACCGGCCCCTGCCGGAGGAAGGCGTCGGCGAGCGCCCCGCCGAGGCCGCCGTCCGCGCCGTCCGCGGCCTGGGACAGTTCCTTGCCGGCGTCGACCGGCTTCGCCTTCCAGTGCGCGGCGATGCCGAACCTGACGGGCAGCTCACAGGCCGAACCGGCCGGGCCGACCGTGCCGCCGCGGACCACGGCCCCGTTCCCCGCCGCCGTGTCCGCGGCCGCGGTCTCCTCGGCGGCCGCCCCGTGGGCGCTCGCCGACGCGCCCGCGGACGTCTTCCCGTCCGCGTCCCCGGCCGCCGGCTCGGCACAACCGCCGAGCACTGCCGCCAGCGCCGCCGCGGCGACCATGCGGACCCCGACCGCCCCCACCCTGACCCGCACCGACGTCTCCCCTCCGGTTGAGTGGCCGTCACTGTAACCGAGGGCGGCGCGCCGCCGAACGGAGCAGCAGCCGGCAGCACCGGACGGCGCGTCCCGGTACGCCGCGGCCCGCGCCCGGCGGGCCCGGGATCACTCCGCGGGGCGCCGGGCCAGCAGGAACAGGTGGGGTTCGGGTACGGCCTCGGGGTGGTCCGGGGTGAACACCGCCTGCTCCTCGGACAGCACGGTCAGGCCCGCGTCGGTCACCAGCCGGGTGAACGCCCCGGCGTCGAAGCTCGTGACCCGCACCGGCTGCCCCATGAAGACGCCCTGGACATCCTCCACGTCCAGCGGCACGGTGGCCAGCACGACCGGGCCGCCCGGCCGCACCGCCCGGGCCAGCTTCGCCACGACCGCCGCCTGTTCGGCGCGCGTCATCTGGAGCAGCGAGAAGTATCCGCATACCGCGTCGAACGAGTCCTCGGCCAACGGCGTCTCGCGGATATCGGCGAGCCGGAACTCCGCCCCGGGCACCTGCCGGGCGGCCAGGTCGACCATGACGGGGGAGACGTCGATGCCCACCACCCGGTGTCCCGCCTCGGCGAGGGTCTGCGCGGTGGGCCGTCCCGTGCCGCAGCCCACGTCCAGCACCCTGCTGCCCGGTGCCAGCAGTTCCAGCAGCCGGTCAAGCGACGCCCGGTGCGGCGCGGAGCCGGCGAACGCCCGCTCGTAGGCCGGCCCCAGCGCGTCGAACACCACGGCGGCCGGTGCCCGGCGGTCCTCTTCGGCCACGACTGTTCCTCCCGTTCCCCCTGCGGCCCGCCTCCGGCGCGCCTCCGTCACGGCGTCCGCCGCGGCCCACCGTTTGCGAGGGACGGCGGACGCACGGCAGGGTGCCGGGTGTGCCTACCCTGCTGATCGTCCATCACACACCCTCGCCCAACTGCCAGGCGCTGTTCGAGGCCGTCGTCTCCGGCGCCACCACCCCGGAGATCGAGGACGTCCGCGTCGTACGGCGGGCGGCCCTCGCCGCGACCGCCTCCGACGTGCTCGCGGCCGACGGGTTCCTGCTCGGCACGCCCGCCAACCTGGGCTACATGTCCGGCGCCCTCAAGCACTTCTTCGACCAGATCTACTACCCCTGCCTCGACGCGACCCGGGGCCGCCCCTTCGGCTTCTACGTCCACGGCGGCAACGACGTCACCGGCGCGGTCCGCGCCGTCGAGACCGTCACGACCGGCCTGGGCTGGCGCCGGGCGGCCGAACCGGTGACCGTCACCGGGGAGCCGGGCAAGATCGACACCCAGGCGTGCTGGGAACTGGGCGCGACCGTCGCGGCGGGCCTGATGCCCGGCGCCTGAGCGACCGGGCGTCGCCTGCGGCGGGGTGCGGATGCGGGCGGGCGGCCCCGGGGAGCCGGCCGCTGAGATGACCCGGGTGCCGGCCGGCGCGGCCGGTCCGCGGTTCAGCGCCGGTCCGGCTGCCGTTGGGCATCGGTCCGGCGTTGGTGCAACGTCGGACCGGCATCGGTCCGGCGCCGGTTCAGCGGACCCGTTCGGCCGCCGCGCGGGTGAGGTGGCGGCGCGGGGTGGCGGATTCCCGGCCCCGGCCCGCGCCGGTCGCGGACGCGTCGGGCGACGGCCGTACGAAGAGGCTGACGGTCGCCTCCTCCGCGAAGCCGTTACGGCGCATCAGCGCGGCGGATGCGGTGTTGCGGCGCTCGACGTCCGTGACGACGCACACCGCACCGGCCGCCTCCAGCCGCGCACAGCACTCGCGGACCAGCCGGGAGGCCACCCCGCGCCCCTGGTAGTCCGGGTCGACGGCGATCCACTCCAGGTACCCCCAGTCGGCACGCTGCTCGAAGGTCAGGGAACCGAGCACGAACCCGGCGACCCGCTCCCCGTCGAGCAGCACCAGACAGGCCGGGTCCGCGGCGTCCAGGTGCCCCGCGACGGCCGTCAGCGACCAGCCGGTGTAGGGCATCGCGTCGGTGTCGTACACCCGGTGGCCCAGGTCCAGTACGGCGGCCAGGTGCTCGAAGCCGAGCGGCCGGAGCGACAGCTCGGCGGCGGGTTCGGCGGGCGTGTCGGCCATGGGCACTCCCCTCTGGACGGTCTTGGGCAGCATAAGCCGGATATGTCTGCCGGGCGCGGCCGGTGGGGCGGCGAGTGGTGGTGTCGAGGCAGGGTTCACCACGGGTGATCGCGGCGCGGTGTTCACGGTGGGCTGGCAGAGCGCGGGGTCCACGGCGTGGCGCGGCCCGGTTGACCGCCGCGCGACGAGGCAGGGCGCCGCGGGTCACTGGCACCGGTGGGCCGTCGGGCTGTCGTGCCGGTGCCAGAGGGCGTCGATCACGCGGCCGTCGGGCAGCGTGTGCCGGTCCGGGCCCCGGTCGGGGACGAAGCCCGCGCGGGCCAGGGCTCGCCGGCTCGCGAGGTTCCCGACCTCGGCACCGGCCCGGACCGTGGTCAGCCCGAGGTGGGAGTGGGCCAGTCGCACGCCCGCGTGGAACAACTCGGTGCCCAGCCCCTGGCCGCGGCAGCCGGGTGCCAGCCAGCCGCCCATCTCGCCCGTCCGGTGCTGGAGTTCCAGACCGCCGGCGTAGCTGAGGTCGGCTCGGCGGACGCAGACCAGGAAGAGAGGGGCGTCCGGGCCGGGCGTGTACGGCTCGGCCAGGACGGGCGGGACGGGGCGGCCGTCGTCGCCGGCGGGCCGCCAGGCCAGCAGGGCCCGGCGGGTGCCGGGGTCGGGCAGCACCTCGTCCGCCTGGGTGCCGAGCCACCGCTGTGCCTGCGCGTCCGCGCTCGCCGCGAGTCCCGCCACCACGTCCATGCGGGTCCGCGGTGTGAACAGCAGCAGCCGAGGGGTGGCCAGCGCGTGCCGGCCGGACGCGCAACTGCCCGGCTCGGGAAGCCCGGAGCCGGGTCGGCGGCGGCGGAGCAGCGACCAGACCATGGCACCCCTCGGCGGGACGGCAGCCCGGCGGACGCGGGGCCCTGACCGGAACCGGCCCGCCGGGGGGTGCGGGCGATCCGCACCGGCGGTGAATCTAGCGGGTCGCGGGCCGGATGCCGTAAAGCACGGCAGAGCAAGGCCCGGCACCGGCCGGCGGGCGCGCCGCCGAGGCGGCTCAGCCGGCCTGCTCCTGTGAGCCGGGCTTGGGGCGGGTCCGGGTCCAGGACGGGTCGGCGGCCGGGGCGGGCACGGGGTGGGGGAATGCGTGGGGGAAGGTGCGGTGCATGACTGTCCTTCGGACGAGTGGGGGGTGTCCCGAAGCGGTGGGCGCGCGAGGTGCGCGGCCGGGCCTCGGTGCGTGGCACGGAAGGAGGGGGCCCTGCCGGCCGGCGTGGGGCCGGCGGTGGTCGGCCGGTGGTGGCCGGCCGGTGGTGCGCGGGCCGGCCGCGCCGTGGGGGACGGCGCCGCCGGCGGTGGGGCCGGGGGCACTCGGAGGGCCGGTGGAGCCGGGCGATGGGACCCCGGAGGCGAGCCGGTCGGGGCCGTGAGGCCCAGGGAGTCGACCAGGGTGCTCGCCTCCGGGTGGTCAGGGGACGGGGGTCGAGTACGGCAGCCGGTACGGTTACTGCCCGTCGTACGGCCGGGGTAGCCGTCGGGGGTGGGAGGGCCGAGCCATCGCCGTGTGCCTTTCGTCCGGCCTCGTGAGCGGTGTACGTGCCGGACCGGCCGCTCGGACGGCGAGCGCCCACGACCTGATCCGGGCCGTGATGGCAGCCTGATCCTCCTGGACCGGCCGCGCCGTCCGCTCCGCGGGCCGGCCGGAGCGGTGGGTCCACTCTGGCACCCGGCAACCCGGCCCCGCAACCGGCAAGTTGAAAATTTCATTTGGCCAAGTGCATGCTGCATCGGCCGGATCGTGATCGAATGAGCGGGACGGACGATCCGCGTGCGAGGGTGGGTCGGGGATGTGCGAGGGGGGTGGGTGTGACCGCGGAGACCGACTGGGGCGGCGCTCCGTCCGTACTGCGCATGATCCTCGGCAGACAGCTGGAGGAACTCCGTTCCCGGGCCGGCCTCAGCTACACGGAGGCGGGCACGGCCATCGGGGTCAGCCACTCCACCATCCGCCGCATGGAGGCCGCCAAGGTGGCCCGGCTGCGGCTCGCGGACACCGAGAAGCTCCTCCAGGTGTACGGCGTCACCGACCAGGAGGAGATCGACACCTTCCTCCATTCCGTGCGCGAGGCCAACAAGCGCGGCTGGTGGCACGCCTACCGCGACGTGATGCCGGACTGGTTCGCCGCCTACCTCAGCCTGGAACAGGCGGCCCTGCAGATCCGGGCGTACGAGAACCAGTTCGTGCACGGGCTGCTGCAGACCGAGGACTACGCCCGGGCCCTGCTCGCCGCGGCACACCCCCAGGCGTCCGCCGAGGCGACCGAGCGCCGTGTCGCGCTGCGCATGCGCCGCCGGGAGCTGCTGGCCGGCCAGGCGCCGCCGCGGCTGTGGGTGGTGATGGACGAGACCGTCCTGCGCCGGCCGGTCGGCGGGCCGGAGGTGATGCGCGCGCAGATCGACCACCTCGTGGAGACCGCCCGGCTGCCCCATGTCACCGTGCAGCTCATGCCGTTCGCCCACGGTCCGCACCCCGCCCTGTGGGCCTGCGCGTTCCAGCTCTTCCGGTTCCGGGCCCGCGAACTGCCCGACATCGCCTACCTGAACGGTCTCGCCGGCGCGGACTACCTCGACAAGCCCGACGAGGTCGTGGTCTACCGCGAGGCGCTGGACCGGCTGAGCGCCCAGGCGGCGTCGGGGCGGACGACCGAGTCCCTGCTCACCGCGCTGCGCGAGCAGTGGTGAGAACCGCCCGCGGGGCGTGACAGACCCGGGGTCGAGGTCCGACCCACCTCCCGGACCTCGGCCCCGCCCTCGCCCCCGGCGACGGGAAGACCGCGGGGCTCCCGCTGCCGGACCCGGCCGGACCCGGTCCGGTTTTCCCCTGCCCGGCCGGATCCCGGCGCCGCGCGTGAGTCCGTACGGGGGACGCCCGCCCGCCCATGCGCACGTCTGCCCGCCGGCCCGCACGCCCTCCCGCACGGCACGCTCAGCGTGCCGCGTCCTCCCGGCCGCTCGTGCCGGCGCGGACGCGGTGGTGGCGGGGGTGGTCGGCGGGGGTGCGGTGCAGCGCGATCAGTGCGGCGTCGTCGCCGAGCCGGCCGCCCGCGTGGGCGAGCAGATCGCGCCGCAGGTGGTGCATCAGGGCCTCGGGGCCGTCGCCGGTCCACCGCGCCACCCGCTCCGAGAGCGGATAGAACCGTCCCCGCTCGTCCCGGGCCTCCACCACCCCGTCCGTGTACAGCAGCAGGGTGTCACCCGGCTCGAAGGGGACCACGTCCAGCGGGTGCTCGGTGCCGTCGTGCACCCCCAGCGGCGGCGACGGGCGCAGGGCCGGCACCGTGACGACGTGCCCGGGGCTCAGCAGCAGCGGCGGCGGGTGGCCGCAGCTCGTCATCCGGCCGACCGGGGCGTGGTCCGGGATCTCCACGAGCAGCGCGGTGGCGAACCGCTCGCCCTCCTCGTCCCCGGCGGCCAGCTCGGCCGTGTGGCGGGTGATGCTGTCGTCCAGCGCGGTGGCCAGTTCCCCGAGCGGAACGGGCCGGTGCGCGTTCTCCCGGAACGCCCCGAGCAGCAGGGCCGCCTCGCCGATGGCGGGCAGGCCCTTGCCGCGGACGTCGCCGATCAGGACGCGGACCGAGCCGTCGCCCAGGGCCGTGGCGTACAGGTCCCCGCCGATCTGGGCCTCGTCCTCCGCGGCCAGGTACAGCGAGGCGATCCGCAGGGTGCCGATCCGTTCGGGCAGTGGCCGCATCAGGACGTGCTGCGCGGCCTCGGCAACCGTGCGGACCTGCGCGAGCTGGGCCTGCCGGCGCTCGCGCAGCGCGCTGTAGAGGACCGTGAGCACCACGAGGACCGAGAGGGTGATGATCTGCACGATGTGGTTCGAGGTGCCGATCCCGCCGTGGTGGACGCCGATGAGGCACTGGGCGGCGATCGCCAGCACGCCGATGCCGGCCGTCGTCCGGGGCCCGGCGAAGGACGGGGTGAGCGCGGGGGCGATCACGAGGGCCGGTCCCAGGTGGACGTCCTCGGGCACGCGCAGGTCCACCGTGGTGATCAGCACGACGAGCGCGACCGGGAGGAGCGGCAGCGCGTGGGCCGACCGCCACGGATGCCGCCGGTCCGGGTGCCGGAGCCGGGGTGCCATGCCTACCAGCGTGCTATCGGGCAGCCGGGGCGGCCACTCGCCGACGGAGGAGCGGTGGAAGCGGCGTACGTCACACGGAAGAATTGGAATCGGGCATTCCGGGCGGCACTTCGGTTCCCGGATATCGGACATCCGTCACGTTGCCTTCGTTCCGTGCATGGATTAACGTAATCTCCCGTTCATATGCAGGAGAAGTTCGGTCCGTGGCCTGTGAAATTAAGGTCCTGGGTGGGCCTTCTGTGGCGGCCTCAACCGAATTCGCAGCATTTAGCGTGTTGTGTCATGACACAGACGGCGATGAGGCCGGACGCCCCCGAGGCGGTATCCGGCGAGGGAGTGCGGGGCAAGGGCCTCGGCGGCGATTCCATCGGCCTGCTGGGCAGTGCGGTCATAGGCGTCTCCACCGTCGCGCCCGTCTACTGCCTCACCTCCACGCTCGGTTCCACCGCGGGCGAGGTCGGCCTCCACATGCCGGCCGTGTTCCTCGCCGGCTTCCTGCCGATGCTGCTGGTCGCCTTCGCCTACCGGGAGCTCAACAAGGCCGTGCCCGACTGCGGCACGTCCTTCACCTGGACCGTCAAGGCGTTCGGCCCGCACGTCGGCTGGATGTGCGGCTGGGGCCTGGTCATCGCCACCGTGATCGTGCTGTCCAATCTCGCCGGGGTCGCCACCTCCTACCTGTGGCTGCTGGCCGGCGAGATCACCGGCAGCGACGCGGTCGCCGGCCTCGACGGGAACAAGGCCGTCCACATCCTCACGTGTCTGGCGCTGATCGCGGCCGCCACCGCGATCAGCTACCGCGGCATGACCACCACGAAGGGCGTGCAGTACGCGCTGGTCGGACTCCAGCTCGTGGTGCTCGCCCTTTTCGTCGCCCTCGCCCTGCACAAGGCGCGCATCGGCGCCTTCCCCGGCCACGCCGACTTCTCCTGGTCCTGGATGAACCCCTTCGCGGTGAAGTCCTTCGCGTCCTTCAGCGCCGGCCTCTCCCTGTCGATCTTCATGTACTGGGGCTGGGACACCTGCCTGACCGCCAACGAGGAGACCGTGGGCAGCGAGAAGACGCCCGGCCGGGCCGCGCTGATCGCCATGGTCGTCCTGGTCGGCTCCTACCTCACCACCGCCGTCGCCGCGCAGCTGGCCGTCGGCTCCGGCACCTCGGGCCTCGGCCTCGCCAACCCGGCGACCTCCGACAACGTCTTCGCCGCCCTGGCCGGCCCGGTCATGGGCCACGGCCTCGGCATCCTGCTGTTCGCCGCGGTCCTCGCGTCGGCCGCCGCCAGCCTCCAGACCACCTTCATCCCGGTCGCCCGCACGGTGCTCGCCATGTCGACGTACCAGGCCCTGCCCGCTTCCTACGCCCGCGTGCACGAGCGGTTCCGCACCCCCGGCCGGGCCACCGTCACCGCCGGAGTCGCCACCGGCGTCTTCTACACGGTCATGTCCCTGCTCAGCGAGCACGTCCTGGTCGACACCATCTACGCCCTCGGCCTGATGATCTGCTTCTACTACGCGCTCACCGCGTTCGCCTGCGCCTGGTTCTTCCGCCGCGACCTCACCCGCTCCCCCCGCGAGGCCCTCTTCAAGGGCGTCTTCCCGGTCCTCGGCGGCCTGCTGCTCACCGCCGTGTTCGGCAAGACGCTCTACGACATGTGGAACCCGGCCTACGGCAGCGGTTCCGCCGTCCTCGGCGTCGGCTCCGTGTTCGTGATCGGCGTCGGCCTGCTGCTCCTCGGCCTGGTGATCATGCTGGTGATGCGGCGCCGCAGCCCCGCCTTCTTCCGCGGGGAGATCCTCACCGCCGGCACCCCGGCGCTCGTCGTGGAGGACTGACCCCCTCCGCGCGACCGAACCCCTCCGTGCGCGCTGTGTCGGGGGCGACGCGCCGGGTACCCGTACGACTCCCGCGGCCGACCGGCGGCCGACGGGAGGTTCAGGGTGCCGAATGGAGAGGTCATGACGCAGAACGGGGAGGAAACCACGCCCCTCCGGCGACCGGAGACCACCGGACTCCACCTCGCCTCGGAGGGGCCGTGCTGTCTGCCGTCCGCGCCCGGCGCGGAACCGGCGGAACTGCCGCAGGACCGCAGCCAGGCCATTCTGGAGGCCGCCAAACGCATCGGGGCCATCCTCAAACGCGCGGACCACCCGTTCGCGCTGGCCGGAAGCGTGGCCGTCTACTCCCACGGCGGCAGCCGCTACCTCCAGCACGACGCCGACTTCGCCATCCTGCCCGAAGACGCCGAGGCGGTGGCGGCCACCCTGCGCGAGGCAGGGCTCGACGTGCGCGTCCCGCCGGAGGACTGGCTGCTGAAGACCACCTGCCACGGGCAGAACGTCGACATCATCTTCGCCCTGGCACACCAGCCGGTCACCCGGGAGATGCTGGAGCGGGCCCACGTCCTGCCCGTCGACTCGGTGCTGATGCCCGTCCTGTGCCCGACCGATCTGATCCACAGCCTGATCAGTGCCTTCTCCGAGCACTACTGCGACTTCGGATCGGTCCTGCCGGTGGCACGCGCCGTCCGCGAGAAGGTCGACTGGGACGTGGTCCGCGCGGCCTGCGGCGACCAGCCCATGCCCGCCGCCTTCCTCTTCCTCCTCGAACGGCTGAACGTGATCGACGCCCAGGAGGAACACTCATGACCGACACCGGCCCACCGCCCCGGCAGGCGGCGGGGAACCTGGACTACCTCGTCGCCCACCTCGCCGAACGCCTCGCCGCCGGGGACCTCGGAGAACTCGGCGTACGACTCGAGATGCGCGGCGACGCCGTCCTGCTCACCGGCACCGTGCCGTCCACGCAGTGCCGCGACGACATCCTGCACATGGCCCGTGAGGGACTGGCGGGGCACTCGGTCCACAGTGACCTGCTCATCGCCGGGACCTCCTCGCCCGATCACGGAGAGGACCTGACATGATCCGCGTCGCGGCCGTCGGGGACATCCACATGGGACCCGAGAGCCAGGGCACGCTCCGCCCCTCCTTCGAGACGCTGCCGCGGTGCGCCGACGTGCTGCTGCTCGCCGGCGACCTGACCCGGCACGGGACGCCGGAGGAGGCCGCGGTCGTCGCCCGGGAGATCAAGGACATCGGGGTGCCCGTCGTCGCCGTGCTGGGCAACCACGACCACCACGGCGAACGCCCCGAGGAGGTCTCCGCCATCCTCCGGGACGCGGGGGCGCACGTCCTCGAAGGGCAGGCCACCGTGGTCGACGCCGACGGCACCCGGATCGGTGTCGCCGGGACCAAGGGCTTCGGCGGCGGCTTCGTCGGACGCTGCGCCGGGGAGTTCGGCGAACCGCTGATGAAGGAGTTCGTCCGCTACTCCCGGCGGTGCGCCGACGGCCTGCACAGCGCCCTGGAGGAGCTGGCGGAGCAGGACTGCGGCGCCCGGATCGCGCTGACGCACTTCTCGCCCGTGCCCGACACGCTGGCCGGTGAGCCGCCGGAGATCTATCCGTTCCTCGGCAGCTACCTGCTCGCGGAGGCGATCGACACGGGCGGCGCGGACCTGGCGGTGCACGGCCACGCGCACGCCGGCACGGAGCACGGCATGACCAGCGGCGGGGTCCGCGTGCGCAACGTGGCCCAGCCGGTCATCGGACAGGCGTTCCACGTCTACCACCTGCCGGACCGCCGCGACTGACGCACGGCGGCCGGTGCCGGACGGGTACGGGCGGATCCCGGCGCGCCGCCGGTGCGGCCGGGAAGCCTGACCCGACGCGGAACGGCTCCCGGCCGTCCGGCGTACGGCGCGATGTCGCGATGCCAGGCCGCCGGGGGAGGGAGTGTCAGGCCGCCGTGCCCAGGGCCTCGCGGCCCGCCACGTCGCCGTCCCTCCGGGCCAGCGCCAGCGGTACCGGGCCGCGGCGGCGGCGCACCAGCAGGCCCGCGCCGATCGACCCGGCGATGAGCAGCCCGCCCGCGACCAGGGCACCACGGGCCCCCGCCCACTCCATGAGCAGACCCAGCGCGGGCGGGCCGCCCAGGCCCCAGACCGTGCCGACGCTGCTCCACACGCCGAGCACCCGGCCCCGCAGGTGTGGCGGCGGGTCGGTCTGGAGGACGGCCGTGCCGGCGGTGTCGGAGGCGGACTCCACGATCGCCATCGGCAGCACCAGCACCAGCAGCACGGCCGGCGACGGCGACAGGCCCGCCACCGCCTGGAGCAGGGCGCCGGCCGCCGCGAGCAGTCCCACGGTCCGCACCGACGGCCTGCGCAGCCGGGCCCCGAGCACCGCGCCGAGGATGCCGCCGACGGCCAGCACGGTGGAGACCGTGCCGAACGCCCCGGCGCCCCCGGCCAGCGGCCCGGTGACGAGGACGGCGAGGGTCAGGCCGTAGTTGCGGCCGAAGACGGAGCTGATCCCGGTGATGCCCGCGAGGGCGACCAGGCGCGGCCTGCGCGCGAAGAAGGACAGGCCCTCCCGCATGCTCGTCGTCGCGCGCACCGGGACCGGGCGGGGGGCCGCGGGTTCCCGCCCGGCCCCGGGCGCGGGCCGCAGGAACGGCACCACCGACGCCACGAACAGGAACGACAGGCCGTTGGCGGCGTAGGCGGCCGATGTGCCGAGGAAGCCGACGGTCACGCCGGCCAGGGCCGTCCCGGCGAGCCGGCCCGAGCTGTGCACGAGGGCGCCCACCCCGATCGCGGACGGCACGTCGGTCACGGGCACGAGGTCGTTGCCGAGCAGGGCGCAGGCCGGGCCGTCGACGGTGGCGATGACGCCGGTCACGGCGGCCAGCACCAGGAGCGCGGTCATGTCGACCCGGTCCAGTGCCACGAGCAGTGCCGTCGTGAAGGCCACCGCGCCGAGCAGGACCTGGCTGACGGCGACCGTCGCCCTGCGGGGCCAGCGGTCCACGGCCGCGCCGCCGAGGAGGCTCACGAACAGCGCGGGAGCCGCCTGGACCGACATGGACAGGCCGGTCGCCGCCGCCGAGCCCGTGATGTGCAGCACGAGCAGGTTCTGCACGGTGAGCTGCATCCACGTACCGGCGTTGGAGACGAAGTTCGCGGCCGACCACCAGCGCATGCTCCGGTGCCGCAGGGACCGCCACGGCGATCGTGCGGCCGGGCCGCTGGTGGGCACGGACGAGGGCAGGGGGGAGGAAGAGGGCACGGCGGAACACTCGACAACCGGGAGAGACGGGACAGACCGGCGGGTCCCGTCGGTCCGGCTGCGTCGCACGGCCGGGCCGCCTGGTCAGGGCGCCGACCATGGTGGCAGACGGGACGGCGGGGCCGCCGCCGGCCGCCCGGCCGCGCCGCCGCACCCGGTGCCAACGCCCGCCGCGCGCCCGGTCCTTGCCGGTCGCCGTGTGCTTCCTCACAGGCACAGGCACAGGCAGAGGACAGGCATAGGCAGAGGACAGGCACAGGCTCTCCGGGCCGCGCCCCCGCCGCCGGCCGGTCCCCGCGACCGGTTACCGGTTGACCGACCGCATCCCCGCCTCGTCGTACCGCTCGCCCGCCGCCTCGGGGAGTTCGGCGTCGATGCGGGCCAGGTCGTCCGCGGTCAGCTCGATGCCGACCGCGGCGGCGTTCTGCTCCAGGTAGGAGCGCCGCTTGGTGCCCGGGATCGGCACCACGTCCTCGCCCTGGGCCAGCACCCAGGCGATGGCCAGCTGCGCCGGGGTCACGTCCTTCTCGGCGGCGATCTCCTTCACCTTCTCCGCCAGCCGCCGGTTCGCCCGCAGGTTGGCCTCGGCGAAACGGGGGTTGCCGCGGCGGAAGTCGTTCTCGTCCAGCTCGTCGGGCGAGCTGAAGCGCCCCGCGAGGAAACCGCGGCCGAGCGGCGAGTACGGCACGAAGCCGATGCCGAGTTCCCGGCAGGCGGGCAGCACCTCGGCCTCCACGTCCCGCGTCCACAGCGAGTACTCGCTCTGCACCGCGGTGATCGGGTGGACGGCGTGGGCGCGCCGGATGGTGTCCGCGCTCGCCTCGCTCAGCCCGATGTACCGCACCTTGCCCTCGGCGACCAGCTCGCCCAGCGCACCCACCGTCTCCTCGATGGGCACCTCCGGGTCGACGCGGTGCTGGTAGTACAGGTCGATGTGGTCGGTGCCCAGGCGCTCCAGCGAGCCGTGCACGGAACCGCGCACGTGCTCCGCCGAGCCGTCCTGCCGGCCGATCGTGCTCATGTCGCCGGGGACCGCGTCGTCCATGCGGTAGTTGAACTTGGTGGCGATGACGTACTCGTCGCGGTGCCCCCGGATCGCCTCGCCGACCAGCGACTCGTTGGTGAGCGGGCCGTACATCTGCGCGGTGTCGAGGAAGTCGACGCCGAGGTCGAGGGCGCGGCGGATCGTCGAGATGCCCTCGTCCCGGTCGGCGGAGCCGTAGAAGGCGGACATCCCCATGCATCCGAGGCCGATGGCCGACACCTGGAGATCCCGCAGGCTGCGCTGCTGCATGGCAGGTCCTTTCGTACACGCTCGTTCGTCGTTCTCCGGGACGCGAGGGCCTTCTTCCGTTCAGCGACGGATCACGGCGCCCGGCATCCCGTGCGGAAGGCCGGGCGCGAGGGCCCCGCGTGCTGTCGACGACGCTACGAGTTGGAGCGCGCTCGAAGTCAAGCCGCGCACCCGGACGAGGGACCCTACGGGTTCAGCCGCACCGGCAGCTCGAACAGGTCGTTCTGCGTGACCACCGGCTTGTTGCGCAGTTCCGCGGCCGGCACCGCGAGGTCGAGGCCGGGGAAGCGGGCGTACAGCGCGGGCAGGGCGACGCCCGCCTCCAGGCGGGACAGGGCGGCGCCCGGGCAGACGTGCGGACCGTGACCGAAGGAGATGTGCCGGTTGCCGCTCTCGCGCGTGATGTCGAACTCCCCGGCGGTCGGCCCGTGCGCGTACTCGTCCCGGCCGATCGCCCCGTACGACACGATGAGCGCGTCCCCGGCCGGGATCACCTTGTCGCCGACCGGCACGTCCTCGGTGGCGAACCGGATCAGCACGTGCGAGGTCGGGGTGGAGAAGCGCAGCGTCTCCTCGATCACCGCCGACCAGTCGGCCTCGCCCGACAGCACCAGGGCGCGCTGCTCGGGGTGGGTGGAGAGATTGACGACGGCGTTGACGATCAGGGAGATCGTCGTCTCGTGGCCCGCCGCCACCATGAGCTGGAGCGTGGAGACGATCTCCTGGTCGGTGAGGTGGTCGCCGTCCGCGGAGGCGAGGACCAGCGCACTGGTCAGGTCGTCGCCCGGCTCGGCCCGCTTCGCCGCCACCGTCTCGGCCATGATCTGCGCGAGTTCGGTGAGGGTGGCCACCACCTCCGCGGGCGGGGTCTGCGTGGAGAAGAACTTCTCGAACAGCACCTTCAGCCGGGGCAGCCGGGCCTCCTCGATGCCCATGAGGTCGGCCACGACGTACATGGGCAGCGGATAGGCGAAGGCCGCCTTCAGGTCCACGGTCCCGCCGTCCGCCGGCAGCGCGTCCAGCAGGCCCCGGGTCAGCTCCTCGATCCGCTCCCGCATCCGCTCCACCCGGCGCGGGGTGAGCGCCTGCGCGACCAGGGTGCGCAGCCGGCGGTGGTCGGCGCCGTCCACCGTCAGCATGGAGCGGCCGGGGTTGGCCAGGCCGATCAGCGGCCAGTCCGCCGGGATCTCACCGCGCCGCCAGGCGCCCCACGCCTCGATGTCCTTCACCAGCCGGGGGTCGGTGAGCAGCGCCTTGGCCTCCGCGTGACGGGTCACCGCCCACACCGGGACCCCGCCCGGCAGTTCGACGGCGGCGAGCGGGCCGGCCGCGCGCAGCGCCGCGCTCTCGGCGTCCAGGTCGCCGACGAAGGGGTCCAGGGCGATGCGGGGAGCTTCGGTACCGGTCGTCATGGTGACGTGCCTCCAAGGTGGTCGGAGTACTGGGCATGCCCGGGGGACACGGGGACGCCCCCGGATCCCGGCGGAAGAGCGGTCGGCCGAGGCGGTGCGGTCAGCGGGCGGGTACGGGGGTGAACCGGACGGGCAGCCGGGTCAGCCCCCGCAGCCACGGCGAGGGCCGCCGGGCGAGGGACCCGGCGGGCACGGCCAGGTCGATGTCCGGCAGCCGGTCCAGCACCACCTCGATACCGGTCCGCGCGATCACCTCGGCGATCTCCTGCGCGGGGAACGGGCAGCGGTGCTCGCCGTGGCCGAAGGAGAAGTGCGCGTTGTTGCCGCCGGTCAGCGCGGAGCCGTCGGTGCGCACCTGCGGATCGGAGTTGGCGCCCTGGAGGCCGAGCAGCAGCAGGTCGCCGGCCCGGATCCGGCGGCCGCCGAGGTGCGTGTCGCGGGCGGCCCAGCGGCCCGCGACGTTCTGTGTGGGGGTGTCCTCCCACAGCACCTCGTTCATCGCCTCCGCGACACTGTTGCGGCCACCGAACAGGGAGGCGGCGAACCGGTCGTCGGTCAGCATCAGCCGCAGCGAGTTGCCGATCCAGTCGGCGGTCGGCTGGTGCCCGGCCGCCATCATCACCATCAGGTCCTGGGCGATCTCCTCGTCGCTGAACCCGCTGTCGTCGGCGAGCATCCGGGAGACCACGTCGTCCGCGGGCTCCTTGCGGCGGTCCGCGACCAACCGCTCCGTGGAACCGGCCAGATGGGCCTGCCCGGCCAGGGCGCGCTCCCGGCCGTCGATCATGTCGTTCAGGGCGGTGACCAGTGCCGGGCCGTCCTCGTCCGCGACGCCGAAGAGCCGGGCCAGGACCCGCACCGGGAGCAGCATCGCGTACTGGGCGACCAGATCGGCCTCGCCCGCCGAGCACAGCGCGTCGATCAGTTCGTCGGCGAACCGCTCGGCGTGCCCCCGCAGTTCGAAGGGGTCCACCGACTCCAGCGCGTTGCTGACCATCGTCGCGCGCTGCCGGTGCCGCTCGCCGACGGTGTAGAGGATCGACGGCTGGCGGTGCCCGATCATCGGCAGCAGCGGCCAGTCCGCGGGGATGTCCGGCCACTGGTTCCACAGCTCGGAGTCCCGGCTGAACAGCGCGGGATCGCCGGTGACCTGGTGCAGTTCCCGGTAGCCGAGCACCAGCCAGGCGGGTACGTCGCCGTCGAGCAGCACCGGCACCACGGAGCCGTGGTCGCGCCGCATCTCCCGGTACAGCCGGGCGGGATCGGTCTGGAACCGGGGGCCGCCGAGCGGGACGGCGTCGGGGGTGGTCACACGTACTCCTGTCGGGGCAGGACCGCCCGCGCGGACGGGTCGGCGTACCGGTTCTTCACGTGCTGCACCAGGGTGATGAGCACCTGCTTGGCGGACTCCCGGGAGCGGGCGTCGCAGTCGAGCAGCGGCACGTGCGAGTCCAGGTCGAGGGCCTCGCGGACGTCCGTGCCGGCGTGCACCGGGCCGCCGAAGTCGTTGCAGACCACGATGAACGGGGTGCCGTGGTGCTCCAGCCGGTCGATGGCGTACCAGGAGTCGTCGATCCGCCGGGTGTCGACCAGCACGACCGCGCCGAGCGTGCCGGAGAACAGCCGGTCCCACAGGAACCAGAACCGCTCCTGGCCCGGCGCGCCGAACAGGTACAGCACGTTGCGCGCGTCCAGGCTGATCCGGCCGAAGTCGAAGGCGACCGTGGTGGCTTCCTTGCCGCGCACCTGGCGGATGTCGTCGACCGTCTCACCGGCCTGCGTCATCGTCTCCTCGGTGTTGAGGGGACGGATCTCGCTGACCGAGCGGACCAGCGTGGTCTTGCCGACGCCGAAGCCGCCCACGACCACGATCTTGAAACCTTGGTCGGCGGAGGCACCCAACGGGGTGCGCGCGTCAGAGGTTGCGGAGTCCAACGAGCACCTGCTCCAGGATGTCGGGATCGGTTATGGCCGGCCGGCTCGGGTGGCGGGCGCTGACGCGGCCCGTCGCCAGCAGGTCGCACAGCAGCACCTTGGTGATGCTGACGGGCAGCCGCAGTTCGGCGGCGATCTCCGCCACCGAGGCGGGGAACCGGGTCAGTTCCAGGATCGCCACGTGCTCCGACTGCATGCCGGACGCCGGCCCCGACTCGGCGACGACGAGCGTGACCAGGTCGAAGGGGTGGTCGGGGTCGGTGCGGCTACGGCCCTGGGTGATGGTGTACAGCCGGTGCGGGGCGTCGTCCCGGCCGGGACGATGCATGCCCGGCCCGCTCATGACGTGCGGGGCGGAGCGGTCAGGTACGTGCCGAGCTGCTCGACCAGTTCGCTCATGTTGTGCCCGACGACGCCCGCGTCCGCGTCCTCGGTGGTGATCACGGCGAGGTGGGCGCCGGCGCCCGCCTCCACGATGAACAGCACACCGCCGTAGAACTCCGCCATGGCCGAGCGCACGCCGCCGCTCCCGTCGCCGAACTCCACGGACGCCCCGTGGGACAGCGACTGGATGCCGGCCGCGATGGCGGCCAGCTGGTCGGCCTGGTCGACGCTCAGCTCCGGTGTCCGGCACAGCTTCAGCCCGTCCCGGGACAGCACGAGCGCGTGCCGGGCGCCCGGGGTCCTCTCCAGCAGGCCCTCCAGGAGCCAGGTGAGCTTGTCGTCGGCGGTGGTCGGGCCGGTCATGGAGTGGTGTCGCCTTCCGGGTGCGCGTACGGGTGAGAGGAAGCGGTGGGGGAGTCGTGCTCGCCGGCGCCGGACGCGGGGTGGCCGGCCGGCCGGTCGTCCGGCGCGGTGTGCGGTGCCGCGCCGTCCGGCGGGGGTACGGCGGTGCGGTCGCCGGTCGCGGTGTGCCGCGGGCCGGTGCCGCTCCGCCCGTCCGGGCCGGGTCCGTCCGGGACGGACCCGTGGGCGGCGCCGGCGCGGCTGCCGGGGGAGGCGTCCGCCGGGTGCGCGGTGCCGGCCGCCGCGGGGTCCGGGGTGCCGGCCGTGCGGGCCGGTGCCGGGTCGTCCGGGCCCGGGGCGTGCTGCCGGGTGGAGGGGCGGACGGCCTGGCGGAAGCTGCTGAAGCGGGCGGCGCGGGTCCTGCCCTCGTCGGCGGCCGACGCGGTGCGCGGCGCGGTACCCGGTGCGGACCGGCCGCGCTCGGCCTCGGCGAGCGTACGGCCCCGGCGCCGCTTGGGCAGCCCGGCCGGGCCCTCCTCGGCCGCGCCCCGCTCGGCCGGGTCCGGCTCGGGCTGCGCGGCGGGCTCGTGCGCCGGCGCGGGGCCGACGGCGGCCGGCACCGGGGCGGGCGGGGCGTCCGCCGGGCGCGGCGCCGCGACGGCGGGCCCGGCCGGGGCCGAACCGGACAGGATGTCCTGCGGGATGAGCATCAGCACGCCCGTACCCCCGCGCGCCGACGGCCGGAACGACACCTTGAGTCCGTGCTTGCGGGCCAGCCGGCCGACCACGGGGAGCCCGAGCCGGGTGCCGGTCAGGCCGCCCAGCTCGGTGATGTCACCGGCGACCGCCCGCTCGGCGCGGCGAAGCTGCACCTCGCCCATGACCAGGCCGCTGTCCTCCACCGAGACGATGACCCCGGCCGGGACCTCCTCCACGTAGACGTGGACCTCGGCGGTCGGCGGCGAGAAGTTCGCCGCGTTGTCGAGGAGTTCGGCCAGCGCGTGCATCACGCCCTCGGCCGCGTGCCCGGCGACGGCGGTCTCGCTGACCGAGTGCACCCGCACCCGCCGGTAGCCGGCGATCCGGCCCATGGCGCCGCGCAGGATCGACTCCATCGCGATCGGGCGGGCCCAGCGGCGTCCCGAACGCGCCCCGGTGAGCACGGCGATGGAGTCCGCGAGCCGGCCGGCCTGGGCGGTGCGGTGGTCGAGGTGGAGCAGGTCGGCCAGCACGTCCTCGTCGGTGTGCCGGTCCTCCATCGCCCGCAGGTCGGCGAGCGTGGCCGTGGCGAGGGCCTGCATCCGGGCGGCGGCGTTGGACGTGGCGGAGATGGCCGCGGCCCGCTCGCGCCGGGCCGTCTCCATCTCGCGCGACAGGCGCGCGTTCTCCTGCCGGAGCCGGTCCAGCTCCCACGCGCCCTCCTGCACCACGCGGGCCCGCTCGGCGGCCGACGCCTCCGCGGACTCGCGCCGCTGCCGGGCGAGTTCGTCGATCAGCCGCTGCTGCTCCTGGCGCGCCCCCTCGGCCGCACGGGACTGCTGCTGGAGTAGTCGTCCGACGTCCTGGGTGGCCGCCTCCAGCCGGCGCCGGGTGTCGCGCGCGGTGCGCCGGGCGTGGGCGGCCGTGGCCACCGCCGCGCTGAGCACGACCGCCGCGGCGGCACCGTCCCAGGCGAGCGCGGTGCGTGCCGTGCCCGGTGCCGCCGCCACGGCCGCGAAGACCGCGAGCGCCGACAGCACACCGGTGACGGCGAAGACGGAGACGAACGTACGGGGGGAAGGTCGGTCGCCGGGATGCGTGGGCGCGGTCATCGGTCCGGTCTGGTCCTCGCGGCAGAGACGGGCAGGGTGGTACGCACGGAAACGTTCGGGTAGTGAGTCGTGACACTCGGTGGGGAACTGGCGGTCACTATACGAGAGTTCGTGATCAAAACCGAAAGGTTCCGTGCCGCTTTCTGCAACGGGCAGTCCATATCGGAGTGTTCACCGCGTTCCTCGTGAAAGGGGTGATCCGGTTGTTCCGGACGTGGAGGCGGGCGCGGGCCCGGGGGCGGTGCCGACCGCGAGGACCCATCGGCTCCCCGCCCGGCGGACGGACCCGGGAGGCAACCCGCGCCCACCCGGCCGCGTCCTCGGGTACGGGATCGCCGGAGCGGGCGCGGGCAGCGAGGACTGGGGGAGACGTGCGTGACGGGGGAGCCGACGGGCCGCGTCGCCCCATGACCGCCGACGGCCGGGCCGGACGCGTCCGGTCGCTCCTCGCGCGGCTCGCCCGCTTCACCTGGCGCACGCTGCGGGCCGAGTGGCACGCCGTCGTCCTCGTGCCCGTGCGGCGCCTCGTCCGGCGCGGGCTGCCCGGGCTGCTGCTGGGGCTCCTCGCCGCGGCCGCTGTCGTCTTCTTCCACGACATCGCCCAGCACCCCACCGGGGCGACGTGGGTACGGCGGCTCGGCGGCGTCCAGGCGGACCTGCCGCTGTGGCTCTCCCTGCTGCGCACCCCCGTGTCGCTGTACGTCCCCGCGCTGGACCTGCCGGTGTGGGCCGGCATCACCCAGGTGTTCCTCGCCTTCGCCCTGGCCGACCTGGCCCTGGGCCGGGCCCGCACCCTGGTGGTCGCCTACGCGGCCACCCTGGCCGGCACCCTCACCGCCCGCCTGATGATCGCGCTCGGGCCCGGCTGGTGGGGCCTCGGACTGCCGGCCGAGGCCGCGGGGGTGCTCGACACCGGGCCCTCCGCGGCCGTCGTGGGACTCTTCACCTACCTCGCGGTGATCCGGCGCGCGCCCGTGGTGTTCCTGCTGACCGGCGGCTCGATGGTGTGGGAGTCGATCGCCGTGCCCAACCTGGCCGGCCGCGAGCACCTCGTCGCGGTGGGCACGGCGATCGTCCTCGGGCTGCTGCACGGGCGCGGGGGGCGGGTACGCGCCTTCCTGCGGCGCCGGCTGCCCGTACCGACCGCCGGGCGCGCGCCCGTGTCCCCCGTACCGCTTCCCCCGCCGGTGTGCGCCGCCCCGGCCAGGGCGGTGCCCCCCTGCGCCCTCGGAGGCGCCGTCGAGCCCCGGGTCATGACGGCCTCCCGCGAAGGCTGAACCCCGCCCCCGGAGACACCCGCCCGGAGCCGGACGGCACGGCGGCGGCCACCGCCGGCGCGGGCCCGGCGATCACCCCGCCAGCCACGACCGGCGCCCACCCCCGGGGCCCCACCGGGCCGGAGGAGGCGCGGCGCCCGCGTCTTCACCCTTGCCCGCTCCCCGGGCGCCGCGCGCTTCTGCCGTGGCGGCGTGCCGCGCCCGGGCCGCGGGCCCTTGGGAAAAAGGGGCCGCGCTCCTACGTACCGGGCTCCCGAGGCGGGGAGGCGCGGCTCCCCGCGTGTGCACCGCTGCGCGCCTCTCGGGCGCGCTTCTGCCGTGGCTCCGGGCGTGCCGCATGTGGCCCCCGCACCGGCGCCCTCCGCACCCCGCGCGGAACGCGCGCCGGTGCCCGTGCCCGCAGGCGGACAGGGCCCGCAGGCGGACAGGGCCCGCGCTCCTACGCGACTGACTCCCGACCCGCCGACCCGCCGGGGAGGGGAACGTATGGCACCCGCGTGTGCACCGTTCCCCGCTTTCCCGGCGCCGCGCGCGCCTCGGCCGTGTCCGCGAGGGTGCCGCGCAACCCCGGCACCGGCGCCCTCCGCACCCCGCGCGGAACGCGCGCCGGTGCCCGTGCTCCCGCACCGGTGGACAGGCCCCGCGCCCCCTACCCGACGGGCTCCCGGGCCGGCGGTCGTCCCGGTGCCGGTCGGTCGTCCCCGGCCGCGCGGCCCGGGCGGCCGGGCCACCAGACGGCCGGGCCGATGTCGTGCACCAGGGCGGGCACCAGCAGGGACCGGACGACGATCGTGTCGAGCAGCACGCCGAAGGCGACGATGAACGCGATCTGGGCGAGGAACGCCAGGGGGATGACGACGAGCGCCGCGAAGGTCGCCGCCAGGACGACGCCCGCCGAGGTGATGACACCGCCGGTGGCGGTCAGCCCGCGCAGCACGCCCTCCCGGGTGCCGACCCGCAGAGTCTCCTCGCGGACGCGGGACATCAGGAAGATGTTGTAGTCGACGCCCAGCGCGACCAGGAACACGAACCCGTACAGCGGGACCGAGGCGTCCGTGCCGGAGAACCCGAAGCCGTGCCGGAAGACCAGCCCGGCGACGCCCAGGGTCGCCAGATAGTTGAGCGCGACGGTCGCGACCAGCAGGACGGGCAGCAGCAGGGAGCGCAGCAGCACGACCAGGACGGCCAGGATGATCACCAGGACGACGGGCTCGATCAGCGCCCGGTCGTGCTCCGCCGTCCGCTGGGTGTCGTACTGCTGCGCGGTGTAGCCGCCCACCAGCACGCCCGGGTCGGCCGCGCGGAGCCGGTCGCGCAGCCGCTGCACCGTCCGCTTCGCCCGGTCGCTGTCCGGTGCGTCGGTGAGGACGGCGTCGATGCGCACCCGGTCCCGCACGACCAGCGCCGGGCCGCCCGGCCGGCCCGAGGCGCCCACCGCCCGCGCGTCCGCCACGCCCGCTGTCGCGGCCGCCGCCTTCGTCACCCGGGCCCGCGCACCCGCGTCCGCGATGATCACCACCGGCTGTCCGGAGCCGCCGGGGAAGTGCTCGCCGAGGGTGCGCTGCGCGGCGACGGACGGGGCGCCGCCGACGAACAGCTCGTCCAGGGGCACGCCCTCGGAGCGCAGGGCGGGGAAGAGGGCCGCGCCCGCCAGCAGCGGTACGAGGGCGCCCAGCCACAGCCGCCGGGGGCGCGCGCCGACCCGGCGGGCGACGTGCCGCCAGATCCCCTGTCCCCCCGCGGCCGCGTCGGCCGGCCGGGGCCTGGCCGGCCAGAAGGCCGCCCGGCCCAGCAGGGCGAGCACGGCGGGCAGGAAGGTGAGCGTCGTCAGCACGGCGCAGGCGATGCCGATCGCGCCGACCGGTCCCAGCGCCCGGTTGTTGGTGAGGTCGCTGAGCAGCAGGGCGAGCAGCCCCAGGGCGACGGTCGCGGCGCTGGCCGTGATCGCGCCCAGGGAACCGCGCAGCGCCGCCCGGGACGCGCCGAAGCGGTCGGCGCCGCGGGCGAGCTCCTCGCGGAAGCGGGCGGTCAGCAGCAGGGCGTAGTCCGTGGCCGCGCCGATCACGAGGATGGAGAGGATGCCCTGCACCTGGCCGTCGACACGCACGATGTCGTGGCCGGCCAGCACGTAGACGACGGCGCAGGCGACGCCGAGCGCGAGCACGGCCCCGAGGATGATCACGAGCGGCAGCAGCACGCTGCGGTAGACCAGCAGCAGGATGACCAGCACCGTGGCCAGGGCCGCGCCCAGCAGGATCCCGTCGATGCCCGCGAACGCGTCCGCCAGATCTCCCCGGCTGGCCGCGGGGCCGGCGAGCCACACGCGGGTGCCGGCCACCTCGCCGCCGGCGCGCTCCACCGCGGCCAGCACCTCGGACAGCCGCTCCCCGAGGTCGGGGCGCAGGGGCACCACGCCCTCCAGTGCCTCCCCGTCCGGCGAACGCAGCGCCGGCGAGGGGCTGCCCACCACGCCCTCGGTGCCCGCGAGGGACCGCAGCGCCCGGGTCGCGTCGGCCTGCTGCGCCCCGGTGACCCGGCCGCCCGACGCCGCCGTCCAGACGACGACGGCGGGCAGGGTCTCGCGCTGGTCGAAGGCCTTCTGCTGCTCGATGACCCGGGTCGACTCGGCGCTGCGCGGCAGGAAGGCGGCCTGGTCGTTGGTGGAGACCTCGCCCAGCTTGCCCGCGTAGGGGCCGAACGCCCCGCCGAGGCCGAGCCAGACGATCAGGAGGGCAAGGGGGAGCAGCCATCGGACGGGTCGTCGTCGCATGGTGATCGTTCACTCCTCGTCGAGCACGGGCGGACGGAGGCCATTACCTTGAAAATAAAGTATCTCAATGATCGAGAGGTAATATCCTTGGGGCATGCAGCACCACAGCACGCAGAGTCCGGAGGGCGCCGCGAGCGACCTCCACGCCTACGCCGTCCTCCTGCGCACGCTGAACAGCGAGTTCAACCGCATCGCCCATACGTTTGCCCAGGCCAACCGGCTGCACGCCACGGACGTCCACGCGCTGGCCGCCATCATGGACGCCTCGGCGACCGACGGACGGCCCATGACCCCCTCGCGGCTGCGGGAGCGCCTCGACCTCACCTCGGGGGCCGTCACGGCCTGCCTCGACCGGCTGGAGCGCGCGGGCCACATCACCCGCACCCGGGACGCCGCGGACCGCCGGGTGGTGCACCTGCACTACAACCCCGCGGCCCGCGCGCTCGCACGCAGCTACTTCCGCCCGCTCGCCCGCAGCACCGAGGCCGCCCGCGGGCAGTTCACCCCCGAGCAGCTCGAAACGGTTGCGGAGTTCCTCCGCGCGCTCAACCGCGAACTGGCACAGGAACGCTGAGACCGCGGCCCGGCCGCGGCCCCGGACCCGGCGGCGCGACCGCGCGCACCGGCGCGCCACTGTGGCGTCGCACACCCCGTCGGTGTGATGGTTTTCGCACGTCGACCCGCGCGCCCACCCCCTAGGGTGGCCGCGAGATACGGCAGGACGTGGCTCACACCCGGGTGTTCGTCACCGGCAGGCAGCTGGAGGGAATCAAGGATGTTCCGCAAGGTGCTGGTCGCCAACCGTGGAGAGATCGCCATTCGCGCGTTCCGGGCGGGCTACGAACTCGGCGCGCGCACCGTCGCCGTGTTCCCGCACGAGGACCGCAACTCACTGCACCGGCTGAAGGCCGACGAGGCGTACGAGATCGGGCAGCCGGGGCATCCGGTGCGGGCCTACCTCTCCGTCGAGGAGATCGTGGGCGCCGCCCGCCGGGCGGGCGCCGACGCCGTCTACCCGGGGTACGGCTTCCTGTCCGAGAACCCCGAACTGGCCCGCGCCTGCGAGGACGCCGGCATCACCTTCGTCGGCCCCAGCGCGGCCACCCTGGAGCTGACCGGCAACAAGGCCCGCGCGGTCGCCGCCGCCCGCGCGGCCGGCGTACCGGTCCTCGGCTCCTCCGCACCCTCCACCGACGTCGAGGAACTGCTGCGCGCCGCGGAGGAGATCGGCTTCCCCGTCTTCGTCAAGGCGGTCGCGGGCGGCGGCGGGCGCGGCATGCGCCGGGTGGAGGAGCCGGCCCAGCTCCGCGAGTCCATCGAGGCCGCCTCCCGCGAGGCCGACGCCGCGTTCGGCGACCCGACCGTCTTCCTGGAGAAGGCCGTGGTGGAGCCCCGCCACATCGAGGTGCAGATCCTCGCCGACGGCGCGGGCGGCGTCATCCACCTCTTCGAGCGGGACTGCTCGCTCCAGCGCCGCCACCAGAAGGTCGTCGAGATGGCCCCGGCGCCCAACCTGGACCCGGCCCTGCGCGACCGGATCTGCGCCGACGCCGTCCGCTTCGCCCGCGAGATCGGTTACCGCAACGCCGGCACCGTCGAGTTCCTGCTCGACCGCGAAGGCAACCACGTCTTCATCGAGATGAACCCGCGCATCCAGGTCGAGCACACCGTGACCGAGGAGGTCACCGACGTCGACCTGGTCCAGGCCCAGCTGCGGATCGCCTCCGGCGAGACCCTCGCCGACCTCGGCCTCGCCCAGGAGACGATCACCCTGCGCGGCGCCGCCCTCCAGTGCCGCATCACCACCGAGGACCCCGCCAACGGCTTCCGCCCGGACACCGGCCGGATCAGCGCCTACCGCTCCCCGGGCGGCTCGGGCATCCGGCTCGACGGCGGCACCACCCACGCCGGTACGGAGATCAGCGCCCACTTCGACTCCATGCTGGTCAAGCTCACCTGCCGGGGCCGCGACTTCCAGGCCGCGATCGGCCGGGCCCGGCGCGCGGTCGCCGAGTTCCGCATCCGCGGCGTCGCCACCAACATCCCGTTCCTCCAGGCCGTCCTGGACGACCCCGACTTCCAGGCGGGCCGGGTCACCACCTCCTTCATCGAGCAGCGCCCGCACCTGCTCACCGCCCGCCACTCCGCCGACCGCGGCACCAAGCTGCTCACCTACCTCGCCGACGTCACCGTCAACAAGCCGCACGGCGAACGGCCCGGGCTGCTGGACCCGCTGACCAAGCTGCCGCCGCTGCCCGCGGGCGAGCCGCCCGCCGGGTCCCGCCGGCTCCTGGTCGACCTCGGCCCCGAGGGCTTCGCCCATCACCTGCGCCGCTCGCCCACCATCGGCGTCACCGACACCACCTTCCGCGACGCGCACCAGTCCCTGCTCGCCACCCGGGTGCGCACCAAGGACCTGCTGGCCGTCGCCCCGGTCGTCGCCCGCACCCTGCCCGAGCTGCTGTCCCTGGAGTGCTGGGGCGGCGCCACCTACGACGTCGCGCTGCGCTTCCTCGCCGAGGACCCCTGGGAGCGGCTGGCAGCCCTGCGCGAGGCGGTGCCCAACATCTGCCTCCAGATGCTGCTGCGCGGCCGCAACACCGTCGGCTACACGCCGTACCCCACCGAGGTCACCGACGCGTTCGTGCAGGAGGCCGCGGCCACCGGCATCGACATCTTCCGCATCTTCGACGCCCTCAACGACGTCGGCCAGATGCGGCCCGCCATCGACGCCGTACGGGAGACCGGCACGGCGGTCGCCGAGGTGGCCCTCTGCTACACCGCCGACCTGAACGACCCGGCGGAGCGGCTCTACACCCTCGATTACTACCTGCGCCTCGCCGAGCAGATCGTGGACGCGGGCGCCCACATCCTCGCGATCAAGGACATGGCCGGCCTGCTGCGCGCCCCGGCCGCCGCCAAGCTGGTCTCCGCGCTGCGCCGTGAGTTCGACCTGCCGGTCCACCTGCACACGCACGACACCGCGGGCGGCCAGCTCGCCACCTACCTCGCCGCGATCCAGGCCGGCGCCGACGCGGTGGACGGCGCGGTGGCCTCCATGGCCGGTACGACCTCGCAGCCGTCGCTGTCCGCGATCGTCGCGGCCACCGACCACTCCGAGCGGCCCACCGGCCTCGACCTCCAGGCGGTCGGCGACCTGGAGCCGTACTGGGAGGGCGTCCGGAGGATCTACGCCCCCTTCGAGGCGGGCCTCGCCTCCCCGACCGGCCGCGTCTACCACCACGAGATCCCCGGCGGCCAGCTCTCCAACCTGCGCACCCAGGCCGTCGCCCTCGGGCTCGGCGACCGCTTCGAGGACATCGAGGCGATGTACGCGGCGGCCGACCGGATCCTCGGCCACCTGGTCAAGGTCACCCCGTCCTCGAAGGTGGTCGGCGACCTCGCCCTGCACCTGGTGGGCGCGGGCGTCTCCCCGGACGACTTCGAGGCGGCCCCCGACACGTACGACATCCCCGACTCGGTGATCGGCTTCCTGCGCGGCGAGCTGGGCACCCCGCCCGGCGGCTGGCCGGAGCCGTTCCGCAGCAAGGCGCTGCGGGGCCGGGCGGCGCCCAAGCCCGCCCCGGAGCTGTCCGCGGAGGACCGCGACGGGTTGCGCAAGGACCGCCGGGCCACCCTCAACCGGCTGCTGTTCCCCGGTCCGACGCGGGAGTTCGACGCGCACCGGCAGAGCTTCGGCGACACCAGCGTGCTCGACAGCAAGGCGTTCTTCTACGGTCTGCGCCCCGGCAAGGAGTACGCCGTCGACCTGGATCCCGGCGTGCGGCTGCTGATCGAGCTGCAGGCGGTCGGCGAGGCCGACGAGCGCGGCATGCGGACCGTGATGTCGACGCTGAACGGCCAGCTGCGCCCCATCCAGGTCCGGGACCGGGCCGCCGCCACCGACGTCCCGGTGACCGAGAAGGCCGACCGCGCCGACCCGGGCCATGTCGCCGCCCCGTTCGCCGGTGTGGTGACCCTGACGGTCACGGAGGGCGACGAGGTGGCGGCCGGTGCCACGATCGCCACCATCGAGGCGATGAAGATGGAGGCCACGATCACGGCTCCCAAGGCGGGGCGGGTGGCCCGCCTGGCCATCAACCGCATCCAGCAGGTGGAGGGCGGCGACCTCCTGGTGGAACTGGCCTGAGGAGGGCCGGGGGCCGGCCGTCAGTCCCAGAGCTGGTAGGACATGACCTGCTGGTAGCCCTGGGGGCGGGCCCCCGGGTAGGTCAGGCTCAGCCGCACGAAGCGCGTGAACTCCGGGTGCTTGCGCCAGGTCTGCGAGCCGTTCAGCCGGACCGTCACCGGATAGGACCGGAAGGTGCCGGCCGCGCAGTACGGCACGCAGTCGTTGACCATGTTGACGCCCACGGCGGTCGCCTTGCCGGGACTCCACTGGCTCCAGTGGAGATCGGTGAGGCGGCTGTTGCCGTCACCGCAGGCCAGCAGGAAGTCTTCGGGGCGGACGGTGCGGTGCCACAGGCAGTCCACCAGGACGGGCTGGGACAGACTGGGCCACGAAGGCGTCGTCGCGCGGTCCGGCGGACCGGCCGTGGCCGTTGTCATGCTCGCTGTCAGCAGGACTCCCGCCGTCAGGGTGACCGCCGTTCCCATCAGTGATCCGCGCATGGCCGCTCCCACTGTCGTGCCGTGTCCGACCGCGTCCTCCTGACGCTACGACCGTCCCGCCGTTCGCACCAGTCGCGCAGGTCGGGGCGCCTGCCGACGGTGGGCGCGGCCGGTTCCGCGGGCACCCGGCCAGGCCCGCCGAGGCCGTGACGGGCGCCCGCGGAAAGGGACGTGTTCAGGGTGGTGAACTCCGAACACGTCCCTGGTCCCCGATGGTCCGAGGTGCCGGACCCGTCACGCCGGGAGGGTCAGCAGGCCCCCTCGTCCTCCCACGGCCCCCACTGCGAGGCGCCGGGCGCCTCGTTCTGCGTCCACCACCTGGCCTTCCAGTTGTGCTTGTTGTACGAGACCTCGCTGCCGCCCGTGTAGGCCGTCGCCGAGTTCCAGGCCGACTTGCAGGAAGCCGGAGTCGGGGTCGGGGTGGGCGTCGGGGTGGTGGTGGGCGGGGTGACCCCGGCGAACTTGACCGAGAACTTGGCGAAGTCCCAGGGGCCCTGCGCCACGCTGGAGCAGGTGCCGGACGTCCGGCCGCCGTTGTCGGCGGGGGTGCACTGCCGGTCGCGGTTGAGCGACCAGAAGGTGAACCGGTCCATGTGGTGGCTCGTGGCGTAGTCGAGCACCGTCTGGAAGTCGGCCTGCGAGAAGTACTCACCCGTGTCGCTGCGCCCGTTCATGCCCGAGAAGCCCTCGTGGGCGTAGGCGGTGGCCTCGTCCCAGCCGAAGGTGGACCGCAGGACCGCGTTGAAGTTGGTGAGCGCGCTGGTCTGGCTCGCCGCCCCGTTGAACCCGCCGTCGAACGGCATGATGGAGAAGTTGTTGGGGGTGAAGCCCTGCGCCTTGGCCTCCAGCAGCATCTGCTTGCCGAACCAGCCGGTGCCGTCCGCCGTGCCGGCCGTGGTCACGGAGACGTACAGCCCCGGGTTGTTCTGCTGGAGGATCTTCGCGGCGCCGATCTCGTTCCTGATGGCCGCGGTGTTCTCGTACTCCGGCTCCTCCAGGTCGAAGTCGATGGCGTGCAGGCCGTACTTGGTGATGACCTGCTGGTAGGCCGCCGCGGTGGACGCCGGGTCGGCGCAGGCCTGACCGAGTTTGGTGCCGCCGTAGCCGCCGATGGAGACCGAGACGTCGCCTCCCTTGGCCCGGATGCCGTCGATCACCGACCGCACCGCGGTGTCCGAGGAGACCGGGGCCGTGCCGTCCCAAGTGGGCGTGCAGCCTCCGCCGTTGGGGGCGAGGATGAAGGCCAGCTGGAACGCCTTCAGGCCGGTGGCGTCCATGATGGCGGCCGCGTCCGGCGGGTTGTTGTCCTGCGGCATCAGGTAGGGCGCGGCGGCGTACCAGCGGTTGTCGAGCGCGGTGGTCGCGCCCGAGGCGTTGCCCGCGACCAGTGCGGTGGTGCCGGCCGCGGCGAGGGCCACGACAGCCGTCGCGCCCAGACATGCCCGAAGACGTCTCATGCGTGCCTCCAGAGGGTGGGGACCCCGATCGGGGAGCCCCACCCTCGGGTAACTGTTGAGGTCACGTCAATGAGTTGGACTAGACCAAATTGCTCTTTGGACTAGACCATACGTTTCCTTTACCTTCCGTCGACCAGGCGCACGGTGAAGGCGCCGTCGAGCGGCAGGCGCGGGGTGCTCACCGTCGTGACGTGCGTGGCGGCGTCGTACGACCATGCGGCGCGCGGCAGCCGGCGCCCGTCCAGCAGGACCCGCGCGGGTGCCGGGCCGCCGTGCACGGTGAACCGGTACGCGCGGGCGTCCACCTTGCCCGCGTAGTCGCCCTCGCTCGCGCCGAGCGTCACGGTGGTGCCGCGGGCGTCCGCGCGCATCGAGACGCGCTGGGTGGCCGCCGCGCCCCCGGTGAACTCCCGGCTCACCCCGTCGTCCTCGTACAGGGTGTAGCGGCTGGTGCCGTGCGCGGCCGGGTACAGGTCCCAGTCCAGCTCGTGCCGGTCACGGGTCTGCCAACTCGTCGTGCCCTTCGGCCACATGGGCACGATCGCCCCCTCGCGCACGAACAGCGGCAGGGTGTCCAGCGGGGCGTGGTAGCCGTCGACCGTGGTGGGCCCCCGGTAGGTGCGGCCGGTGCGGTAGTCGGTCCAGGTGCCCTTCGGCAGGTAGATGCCGTCGCGGGTGGCGGAGTGCTCGTAGACCGGCGCGACCAGGAAGTCCGGACCGGACAGGAACTCGTACTTCGCCCCGGCGCCGAGGGTGGCGGGGTCGTCCGGGTACTCCAGCCACAGCGGACGCACCGCGCCCACACCGGTCTTCGCAGCCTGGGCGGACAGCGTGTACATGTACGGCAGCAGCCGCTCCTTGAGCTGGAGGTAGGCGCGGTTGACCGAGGTGTACGGCTCGCCGTCCACCCAGGGCTGCTGATCGGCCGGCTTGCCCGTGGTGATGTCGCTCGCCCAGCCGTCCATCGTCATGACGGCCGGGAGGAACGCCTTCCACTGGAGGTCGCGGGTGTACATCTCGGCGTCGTGGCGGTAGATGCTGCCCACGTCACCGGTGTTGTAGGCGATGCCGGACATCGTCGCGCCGGCGTAGGTCGGGATCTGCCACCGGATGTAGTCCCAGGACAGCTTCTGGTCGCCGCTCCACAGCACCCCGCAGCGCTGGGCGCCCGCCCAGGACACCGGCAGCCACACGAAACCGCGGGCGTCGCTGTTGTCCTCGATGCCCTTCTTCGCCGCGTCGCATGCGTCGAGCGCGAACTTGTAGCCGTTGCCCACCCAGGCCACGTCCAGCTTCGCCACCCGCTGGCCGGCCTTCACCTGGTCGGCGAGCTCGTCGATGCCGTCCTGGGTCCACAGGCCGAGCTGCGCGTGGTGGTCCCTCAGGCCCTCGGCGGTCTGCCCCAGGTTCTCGTAGCCGCAGCCGTACCCGTCGTTGACCAGCATCCAGCCCAGCGGCATCCCGTGCTCGGTGTAGCCGTCGGCCACCTTCAGGGCGTCCAGCGTGTGCCGCTCGCCCCGGTTGGCGTTGTGCAGGTAGCAGTCGGAGTCGCCGGGTTCGAGGCCGTACACCGGCGGCATGAAGGGCTTGCCCACCAGCGCCGTGTACTTGCCGATGACCTGCTTCGCGTCACCGAGGAGGTAGTAGGCGTCCAGCCGCCGTTCCTGCTGCCCGGTGGTGACGGGGGAGCCGAAGGTGTACACGCCGGGCGCGAAGGTGTTGCGGAAGACGCCGTAGCCGGCGCTGGAGAGGTAGAAGGGCTGCGAGTTGTTGTAACCGCCCTCGTTCCAGTCGAAGCTGTTGGCCACGTACACGGTCCGCCCGCGGTGCGAGAAGCCGCCGTTCTGCTCGCCGCCGCCGAAGAACTGCTCGTCGGCGCCGCGCACGAGGCTCTGCCGCATCCCGCCGGTCGACCAGCGCAGCGGCTTGTCCTCCTGCCAGATCCGGGTGCGGTCGTCGGGCGCGTACAGCCCGAACCGCAGCGGTTTCTTGTACACGCGCAGCACGGCGTCGGGGGAGCGGATGCCGTAGTACGCGCCCGCGTCGAAGGTGGACGTGCGGCGCTGGAGTGCGGGGCGCTCGCGCACGATGGCGGTGCCGGCGGGGTCGCCGAGCGAGCCCGAGGGGTCGGCCTGGAGCCGCAGCCGGCCGTCCGTCAGGAAGTCCGCGCGCGCGGTCAGCCGGCCGGCGCCGATGGTGTAACTGCCGTCGCCGCCGCGGAAGGACGTGAGGTCCCCGGCGTCCTCGGTCGCGGGCAGGTAGGCGGTCCCGGTGACGGAGCCGTCGCGCACGTCGTACGGCACCACGACCACGTGGTACGTCCCCGACGCCCGCGGGATCACCGTGGCCTCGGGATCGGCGGTGCCCGCGCTGGACGCCACCTGCTCGCCGTGGTCGTCGTAGACGTACAGGTCGAAGTCGTCCGAGGGGTGCTCCCACGCGATCGACAGCGGGACGCCCCCCTCGGGGTTGTCGTCCCAGTAGCCGTCCGGCACCGAGACGGTCAGGTCGAAGCGGTCGCAGACCCGGCCGTCCGGGTCGTCGTCGGCTGCGGGGCACTTCTCGGGGCCGCCGCCCGTGCCCTTGGCGTAGACCGGGCTCCGCCAGTCGACGCGGGCATGGGCGGCGTCCAGCACGGCGCCGGTCGCGGTGGCGGCGGCCTGGGCCGGGACCGGGGCGACGAGCGCGGTCCCGGCCAGGACGCCCGCCAGTCCCAGCGGTATCCAGGCCGGCCACGGCACACGGTGTCGGAGTCTTCGCACGGCGGAACAGCTCCCCTCGCACCTTTGCGGACTGACTGTTCGTTACGCGGTGTTGCTGCACGGTGTTGCTCGGAACAGCTCGAAATGAGCGCCAATCAAGCAACTTCAAGCATGAAGCCTCGGGGTCGTGCAGGTTCATGTCAATAGCGCCTGAGGTGCCGAGGGTGAAGGGGTGGAGAGGTCACCTGTCTGGTCGGTGAGCTTTCGAGGGTGGAAGGCCGCAATGTCGCCGGGAGTTGGCGCGCAATAATGTGCCGAAGTACTTCGTCACCGTCTTGACCGGTGACGCATGCTCTGCGACAGTGGTCGCCCGGAACGGAACGTGGTGACGGACTCCCGGAGGGTTCAGATGATCGACAGGCGTACGTTCGGCAGGGTGCTCGGCACGGGCGCGGCGGCCGTTTCGCTGAGCGGTCCGCTGGGGGCCCGGGCCGCCTCCGCCGCCGCACCCGACGGGACCGCGGCACCGGCCGCGCCCGGCGCGCACACCTCGTTCCCCCGCCTGAAACGGGTCCGGGCCGGCCTGCTGGACGTCGGCTACGCCGAACTCGGCCCCGCCCGCGGCCCCGCCGTCGTCTGCCTGCACGGCTGGCCCTACGACATCCACAGCTACGTCGACGTCGCCCCGCTGCTGGCCGCGGAGGGCTACCGGGTGATCGTTCCGTACCTGCGCGGCCACGGCACGACGCGGTTCCGCTCCGGCCGGACGTCCCGCAACGCCCAGCAGTCGGCCGTCGCCCTCGACGTCGTCGCCCTCATGGACGCCCTGAGGATCGAGCGGGCCGTCCTGGCGGGCTTCGACTGGGGCTCGCGCACCGCCGGCATCATCGCCGCGCTCTGGCCCGAACGCTGCAAGGCCCTCGTCCCGGTGGGCGGTTACCTCGTCACCGACCGCCGGGCGAACCTCCGGCCGCTGGCGCCCGCGGCCGAACACGTCTGGTGGTACCAGTACTACTTCGCCACCGAGCGGGGCCGGCTCGCCATGGAGGACAAGGCCCTGCGCCACGACCTGGCCAGGCTCGTCTGGGACACGGTCTCCCCGACCTGGGACTTCGACGACGCCACCTTCGCACGCACCGCGGCGGCCTTCGACCATCCCGACCACGCGGCCGTCGTCATCCACAACTACCGCTGGCGGCTGGGCCTCGCCGACGGCGAGCGCCGCTACGACCGGCTGGAGGAGCGGCTCGCCGCGCGTCCGGCCATCGGGGTGCCCACCATCGCCCTCGACGCCGAGCGGGACCCCTTCACCGCTCCCGGCGGCGGCGCCTCGTACCGGGACAGGTTCACGGGCGCGTACGAGCACCGGACCCTGACGGGGATCGGGCACAACGTCCCCCAGGAGGCCCCCGCCGCCTTCGCCCGAGCGGTACTCGACGCGGACCGCCTCTGACCCCCGGCGGCCCGCCCTCCCGCTCACCCGCCCGAGGGGTGACCCGCACGCCACGCGGACCGGATGCCGACCGCCCCCACACCGGACCAGGACCGAACGGAGCCACGTCATGGAGAACCCGCCCGCCGCGGAGAGCGCCGCGGCCGCCCGCCGAGCGCGTTTCGGCACACTGCCCGAGCGCATCCGCTTCCAGGACATGACCGAGGAGAGGCCGGCCGCGCCGCACGACCCGGCGCGGTACGGCCACGACCCGGAGCGGTCGTGGACGTCCTTCTCCTGCCTCGCCCTCGACCTCGGGCTGTGAGCGGGGTCCTTGCCCGGCCCCCGGGTCACCGGCCAGAATGGTGATGTGAACCTCGACCACGTCTTCGTCTGCGGGCACCCGGCGCTCGACTTCGCCGCCACGCTCCGGGCCCGCCGCTCCGTCCGCTTCGAGATGTTCGCGACGCCGGAGAGGCTGACCGCGTGGTACGTGGAGTCCGGCCTCGTCGACGCGGTCGCGCCCGCCCGGGAGGCCGACGTGGAACGGGCCACGGCCGTCCGGGAGGCCGTCTACCGGCTGGTCACCGCCCGCCGGCTCGGCGAGGAGTACGACGGGGCGGCGCTGGCCGTGGTGAACGACGCGGCACGCAGGCCACCGGCGGTGCCGCAGCTCACCCCGGCGGGCCGCTGGACGCAGGCCACCCCCGAGGAAGCCCTCTCCCTGGTGGCGCGGCACGCCGTCGAGCTGCTGAGCGGACCGGACGTGCCCCTGCTCAAGGAGTGCGGCAACCCCGAGTGCACCCGCACCTACATCGACCGCTCGCGGGGCATGCGCCGGCAGTGGTGCGGGATGGAGTCCTGCGGCAACAGGATCAAGGCGGCGGCCTACCGCGCCCGCCGGAGGTCCGCGGCCGCGCCGGCCCGGTGAGCGCCCGCGCCCCGGAGCCGTCCGCCGGGCGCGGAGGCCGTCGTAGGCTGCCGGGACCGTAGCCCCTTCAGCGCCGACCGGAGGCCCCGCGTGAGCGATCCGACCGCACCGGAGAAGAAGCCGTTCCTGTACGTCGTCGTCTGCGCGAGCGGGGTCGCCGGTGACGTCGGCAAGCTGATCACCGCGGCGCAGGAGGCGGGCTGGGACGTCGGCGTCGTCGCCACACCGCAGGGACTGGGCTTCATCGACGCGCGGGCGGTCGAGGCGCGGACCGGCCATCCGATCCGCTCCGCCTGGCGGCTGCCGGGGGAGCCGCGCCCCCTGCCGCCCGCGGACGCCATCGCGGTCGCCCCCGCCACGTTCAACACCATCAACAAGTGGGCCGCCGGCGTCTCCGACACCCTCGCCCTGGGCATCCTGTGCGAGGCGTACGGCATGGGCGTCCCGACGGTGGCGCTGCCCTGCCTGAACGCCGCCCAGGCCGCCCACCCGGCCTACCGGCAGAGCCTCGACCGGCTGCGCGGGATGGGGGTGCTCATCGGCTCCTGGGAGCCCCACCGGGCCGGAACCCCTGGAGCGGCGGGCCACTTCCGCTGGGAAGAGGCCCTGGAACTGCTGGCCGCCGTGGCACACCCCGCGCGGTGAACCCGCACCCGGCGCCCTGAACCGTCACCCCGGGCCCTGAACCGTCACCCCGGGCCCTGAACCGCGCCCGCGTTCCGCGAGAGGAGCGCACGGACCCCCGCCCGCCCCGGCTGCCCGCCGGTCACGCCGACGGGCTCGCTATCCGCAGCGAGGCCGCCGGGGCCGGTGCCGCGGTGGCGGCCGTGGCGTCCGTCCACCAGTCGGCGCCGTCCTCGCCGTACCGCAGCAGCACGCCCTCGCGGATCGCCCACGGACACACGACGGCCCGGGACAGGCCCATCAGCTTCAGCGCCGTGTGCCCGACGACCGCTCCGGCCAGGCTCTGGGCGGCGCGCGGCGCGGAGATGCCGGGCAGCAGCGCCCGTTCGGCGGCCGGCAGCGCGGCGAGCGCCCGCACCGCCCCGCCGAGGTCACGGCACATCAGTTCCCGCTCCACGAACGGGCCGTAGCGCCCCGGCGCGGCCCCGCACAGCCGGGCCAGCTGCTGGAACGTACGGGAGGTGACGGCCGTGGTCCGCGGCCCCTCCCAGCGGATCCGCGAGGCCACGTCCCGCAGTTCGTGCCGGACCCGGCGCCGCAGCTCCTTCAGCTCGTCCGGCCCGGGCGGATCCTGGAGGCTCAGGTACTCCCGGGTCAGCCGGCTCGCGCCGAGCGGCAGCGACGCGGCGAAGTCCGGCAGCCGGCCCCGTCCGAAGGCCACCTCCAGCGAGCCCCCGCCGATGTCCAGCAGCGCCAGCGGGCCCGCCTTCCAGCCCAGCCAGCGGCGGGCCGCGAGGAAGGTCAGCTCGGCCTCCGTCTCACCGGGCAGGGTGCACATGCGGATTCCCGTCCCGGACGCCACCCGGCGCAGCACCTCGTCGCGGTTCGGGGCGGTGCGGACCACCGTCGTGGCGAAGGCCAGCGGCCCCGCCGCGTGCCATCTTCGGGCCGTCGCGCCCGCCGCGCCCACCGCCTTCACCAGCCGCTCCACCGCCTCGTCGGCGATCGTGCCGTCCGGGCCGACCTGTTCGGACAGGCGCAGCTTCCACTTCACCGTGTGCACGGGCAGCGGAACGCCACCCTCCACGTCGGCGACGACCAACCGGACCGTGTTCGAACCCGCATCCACCACACTCACCCGCATGGCCGGCACCTACCCACTCCACCGGCGACGACGCCTTCCACGGGGGGCGTCCCGGTGCACGCCGGGCCCGCCGCGCGCACCGCGACCGGCGCGCGCGGCGGACCCGGCCGGTCAGGCGGTGCGCCGGGCGCCCGGTCCGGCGGCGGAGTGCGCACGCGGCGGCCCGCCGACGCGGGCCCCGGGCGGCCGTGTTCCGGCCACGAGCACCGGCCGAACGGCGCGATCCGGTCCCCGGCCTTCCGCGTGTGCCGGTGAGGGCCGGGGAAGACATCGACTGACCCCCCCCTCGCGGCGCTGCCGAGTTCACCTGCCTGTCGTACTTCCTTCGATTCGCCACGCGGCGGTTGTCACTTCCGGCCGGTGAAGTGGACGACAGTTGCCGAGGTGCGTTGTCGCGCCCGAACCGTTCGTGAGGTGCATGCGCATGCGTCGTTCCCAAGCCCAGGGTGCCGCACGGGGCTCCGCTCACGTCCGTGCCCGAGTCGCGACGACCGTCGTGCTCGCCGTGACGGCACCGGCGTTACTGTCCGGCGCGGCGGAGGCGGGCCCCGTCTCCGAGGCGCCCGCCGCGCAAGCCGTACGGGCCGCGCAGCCCGCGGCGACCGAGCGCTGGACGACCAGGACCCTCGCCCCCGGGGTCACGGTCCGCACCGGAGTCATCCTGAACTCCGCCTCCAAGCACTCCTGGACGGTGACCGTCCAGACCCGGAGCAGGACCCGCTGGCCCGTGGCCGACCCGGACTCGCCCGCCGCCTGGGCCGAGGTGGGCACCCGCCGCTGGGCCGACGAGACGGCCCGCAAGCTGACCGAGGCCCGCTTCGAGCCGAGGGTGGAGAGCGTGCAGTGGCCCCGGTACGCCGACACCCCGCAAGGACTGATGGGGTACCGGGTCCGCGTCGGCCGCTTCACCACCAACGCGGCGGCGAAGCAGGCGGCCTCGGCGATCGACGCGGCCGGCTTCCACACCGTCCTGAACTGGACCGGCTACAACGTCCAGGAACTGCCCGACCGCGAGAACGCCCAGGTCGCGGTCATCGACCCGAAGACGTTCGGGGGACGCGTCGAGGTCACCCACGACGGCGACGTGACGCGCCGGGAGACCACCTCGGCGGTGGCCCGGAAACTGGGCTCCCTGGTCGGGGTCAACGGCGGCTTCTTCGTGGTGTCGGCGGGCGACGGCGTGCCGGGCACCATGTCCGGGATCGGCGCCTACCGGGGCGTACTGGGCTCGATGGCGTCCGGTTCGCGGTCCGCGCTGCTCATCGGGGACGGCGGGCGCAACGTCCGCATCGCCCGCCTCACGAGCACCGCCACCGCCCGGTCCGGGCAGGCCGCCTTCCAGATCCAGGGCATCAACCGGGTGCCGGGCACGGTCCTCGGGTGCGGCCGGCCCGGCAGCACGCCCAGCCCGCTGCCCTGGCAGGACGTACGCTGCCACCTCGCGGACGACCTGGTCCGCTTCACCCCCGCCTTCGGGGCCGCCCTGCCCACCGGGCCCGGCAGACAGGCCGTGCTCGACGCGTCCGGGCGGGTCGTCTCCACCGGTGCGCGCGGCGGCCGGGTGCCCGCGGGCGGGAGCGTGCTCCAGGGCATCGGACGGGCCGGGACCTGGCTCACGGCGCACGCCAAGCCCGGCACCACCGTCCAGGTCGGCGAGGTGGTCCGCACGGCCGACGGCAAGCGCGTCACCCTCGGCCGCGGCGACTCGATCGCCGGCGCGGCACCGACGCTGGTGAAGGACGGCCGCATCGACATCGGCGCCGCCGCGGAGGGAGTGGTCGACCCCCAGTACCCGCACTTCGGGTACGGGTGGACCGACGTCCGCAAGCCCCGCACCCTGGCGGGCCTCGACAAGCGGGGCCGGCTGATCCTGGCGACGGTCGACGGGCGGCACAAGAGCGGCAGCGAGGGATACACCCTCTACGAGTCCGCCGCCTTCATGAAGTCCCTCGGCGCCGTGCAGGCGATGAACCTCGACGGCGGCGGCTCCACGACGATGACCGTCAACGGCACACTGGTCAACCACCCGTCCGACACCGCCGGCGAACGCCCCGTCGGCGACACCGTCCAGGTCGTCCCGGCGGCCCGCTGACGCCCTCCGGGACCGCACGACCCGACCGGGCCGGCCCCGCACCGCCGCCGGCCCGGTCCGGGACCGCGGCGGGGCGCCGGCCGTGTCCGGATCCCGGCCCCGGACGTCCCGGTACGCCCGCCGCTCCCCTTGGATGGTCACGACCGCTGCCGGCGCGCGACAGCGGCGGGCGACCGGAACGGGTGCGATGAGAGTACTGGTGATCGGCGGGGGCATCGCGGGGACCGCGACCGCCCTGGCACTGCGCAAGGCCGGCTTCGGCAGCACCGTGTTCGAGGCCCACCCGGACTCGGCCGAGGACATCGGCGCCTTCCTGACCCTGGCGAGCAACGGCATGCGCGCGCTGGCCGCGCTGGACGCCACGGACGCCGTCACGGCCGTCGGTTTTCCGCTGACTTCCCTGCGGCTGCTGGACAGCGGGGGCGCCGAGGTGACGCACGTGCCGATGGGCGAGGCGGCCGACCCCGCCCTGCGCTACCGCTGCCTGCGCCGCGGCGAGTTGAACGCCGCGCTCCAGGGCGAGGCGGTCCGGCGCGGCGTCCGGCTGCGCCACGGTGCCCGGCTGGTGTCCGTGACCGGCGGCCCGGACGGCGTCACCGCCCACTTCGCCGACGGCACCGCGGCCACCGGGGACCTGCTCGTCGGAGCCGACGGCGTGCACTCGACCGTACGCCGGCTGCTCGTGCCCGGGGTGCGGCCCCGGTACGCCGGGCAGCGCGTCTACTACGGCTACACCGGCACCGGGGCCGCGTCCGCGCCGGGCCCGGACGGCGCCATCACCATGGTGCGGGGCAGCGGGGCCGCCTTCGGGTACGCGGTGTCCCCGGCGGGGGAGACGTACTGGTTCGCCCGCGTCGGCGGCGAGCCGCTGCCCGCCGGGGCGCCCCCGGCGCCGCCCGCCGTGCTGCGCGGCCGGCTGCTGCCGCTGCTGCGGGCGGACGCCACGCCCGCCGCCGCCCTGGTCGAGGCCGCCGCCGACGCGATCACGGCCACCGACGCCACGGAACTGCCGCTCGGCACCACCTGGCACACCGGTCGCGTGCTGCTCGTCGGCGACGCGGCGCACGCGGCCTCCCCGGCCACCGGCCAGGGCGCCTCCATGGCCCTGGAGGACGCCGTCGTCCTGGCCAAGGCTCTGCGCGACCAGCCCGGCCCGGACGCCGCGGTGGCGTCCTACGAGCGGCACCGCCGACCGCGGGTGGAGCACAACATCACCGTCAGCGGCGGCCTCTCGCGCGGCACCCGCGCGCCGTCCGGCCCGCCCGCCGCGGGCCCGGACGAGCGGCTCGCCGCCCAATTGGCCTGGGACACACCGCTGCCCGCCACCCCACCCACCCTGGCCTGACCGCACCGCCCCGGCGGAGGTGCGCCGGGTCCCCGGTGCGAAAGTGCAAGAGGCGGCGCACGGGAGTCCATTGCCGGGACCGGGCCGCGGCCGGATCGTTCCGTGGCATCCGACCTTCGGCAATCAGGAGCTCCCGTGCCACTGTTGAGCAGCACAGGCGGCGCCGTGGCCGTGGCCCTCGCCCTCGTCCTGGGCGGCGGCACCACGTCCCCCGCGCAGGCCGCGCCCCCCGGCGCCGCCGGCTACACCGTGACCGTCGGAACACCGGTACCGTTCACCCACCCCACGGACACGCCCGCCACCCCGTACCTCGACCGGGACGGCACCTTCCACTACCAGCAGTCCGCCGCGCTCTACGGCGCGGACGACCCACGGGTCTGGGACTTCTACACCGGGAAGGACTTCGACACCGCGACCTACGACAGGAAGCTCAGCGAGGCCGTGGACCCGGCCCGCCCCGCCGACCGCAACGACGACACCACCTGGCGCTGCAACAACAGCCCGACCGGCCGCGAGGCGAGCTACGCCCCGAGCGGTTCGCACTACGCGCAGAAGAACTACTGCGACCTGTCCGGGGTGTGGATCGACCCCGACACGGGTGACTGGTACGGCCTGGTGCACAACGAGTTCACGCCGCAGCCCTTCGGCGACGGGCTGCACTACGACGCCGTCGACTACGCCGTCTCCACCGACCGCGGGCTCACCTGGACCGTCAAGGACCACGTGCTCACCTCGCCGTACAGCACGAAGCGCGGCGACACCACGGCCTTCCCGCAGCAGACGTACTCCTACGGCGACGGCGACCAGCGGCTGTTCGCCGACACGGCCTCCGGCTACTTCTACGTCTACTACGGCTCGCGGATCGTCGACAAGAACGGCGGCTGGAAGGCGTTCCACGAGCACGTGGCCCGCGCCCCGATCGCCGCGAAGATGGCCCCCGGCTCCTGGCGCAAGTGGTACGACGGCGCCTGGTCGCAGCCGGGCACGGGCGGCCGGGAGAGCAACATCGTCCCCGTCGACGCGGCCCACCCCACCGGCTACACCCCCGCCTCCGCCGAGTACGACCCGGCCACCCCCGGTACCGCCGCCGAGCAGATCGCGGCAGGCAGGATGCCCCCGACGTCACCGCTGTTCGTGATGAACATCGCCTGGGACGCCCACCTCGGCCGCTACCTCGGCACCCCGCAGGCCGTCGACCAGAGTGGCGGCGCCCCCCAGTACCTGTACGCCACCGACGACCTGGCCACCCAGAAGTGGCGGCTCATCGGCGACACCGGTGACTACACCACCGCCTCCTGGTACCGCTGGTTCCTGGACGGCGCCACCCGCACCGGCTCCGCCGTCGTCGGCCGGACGTTCCGCGCCTACTGCTCCTTCGGCTGCTCCCACGGCTCGTCCGGCGAGTACGTCGACCTCACCGTCACCCCCTCCACGCCCGCGCGCCCGCCGGTGGAGCCCGGCCGCCGGTACCGCGTCGCCGGCGGCACGGGCCGTGTCCTCGCCCAGGAGTCCGCCGGTACCGCCGTCACCTCCGTGGCGCCGTCCACCGGCTCCGCCCGCGCCGCGTGGTCCTTCACCCCGACCGGCGACGGCGCCTTCACCCTCACCAACGCGGCGACCGGCCGGCTGCTCGGCGTCGACTCCTCCCGGCCGGCCGGCCGCGCCTGGGGCGCCCGGCCCACGGCGGGTCCGGCCCCGGCCGGCGGACCGGCCGTCGGCCAGCAGTGGTTCGTGATCCCGTGCACCACGGCCGACGGCACCTACCGCCTGGTGAACCGCTACAGCGGGCTGGTGCTGGGCCTGTCCGGCACCGCCGGCCGGCTCGCCGAGACCACCCCGCTGCGCACCTGGACGGCCGCCGGCACGTCCTCCCCCGGCGCCGGACGCACCGCGGCGGAACAGACCCTGACCCTGTCACCCGCCCCCTAGACCGGCCCCCTCGGCCGAACCCCTTCCCGCGGCGGCCGGGCGGCTCCTCCGTAAGCTGCGCCCATGTCGATCACTCACGGGGAATCCGACGCCCGGCTGGCGGTGACCGCGGCCCTGGCCGGCGCGGCGGTGGTGCGCGAGCTGTACGGGCGGCGGCTGGAGCGGTACGAGAAGTCCGGCGGCGACTTCGCGACGGAGGCGGACGTCGCCGCCGAGCGGGCCGTCCTCGACGTGCTGGGCGCCGCCCGGCCCGGGGACGCGGTCACGGCCGAGGAGAGCGGCCCCGGCGGCGCCGCCGGGGCCGGCCGGCGCTGGCTGGTCGACCCGCTGTGCGGCACCCTCAACTACGCCGTCGGGACCATGCTCGTCGGCGTGAACGTGGCGCTGCGGGTGGGCCCGGACGTCACGGCGGCGGCGACGGCCGACCCGTTCGGCGGCGAGGTGTTCTGGACCGACGGGGAACGGACCCGGGTCCGCCGGGACGGTGCCGACACCGAGGCGGTGCCCACGGCCGCGTCCGCGCTGGTGGACGTCAACCTCGACCCGCCGTTCCCGAACGCGCCCGGCTTCCGGGCGGCCGGGCTGCTCGGCGACCCCGGCTTCCAGCGGCGGTTCCGGCCCCGGGTCATCTCCAGCACCCTGGCGGTGGCCTGGGTCGCCGCCGGACGCCGGGCCGCCTACGTCACCGACGGAGACCTCACCGACAGCGTGCACTTCGCCGCGGGCATCGCGCTGTGCCGGGCCGCCGGCTGCACCGTGACCGGGCTGTACGGCGAACCGGTCCACACCGGGGCGGGCGGGCTGATCGCGGCGGCCGACGCTGAGACCCACGCCGCCCTGCTGGACCTGGTCGAAAACCAGGCCGAGCCGTCGCGGCGGGCCTGAGCCGGCGGGCTCCGGTCCACCTGCCCCTCCGCCGCGCCGGGTGCGGGAGACGACTGCCGGAAGCTTGTCGCGCGCCTGGTTCCGGACCGGGCGTCCCGCGCCGGCCGCGTCCCGCCCGGAGACCCGCTGCCGGGCGGGGCGCGCGTCAGTCGCCGGCCAGGGTCCTGCTCGGGGCCCGGCGGTAGGTGTCCCGGTACAGGGAGGAGAACCGGCCGGGGTGGTGGAAGCCCCAGCGGGCCGCGATCCGCGTCACCGTGGCCCCGGTTGCGGGGTCGGCCGCGACCAGGTCGTGGTGGGCGTGCGCGAGCCGCACCCGGCGCAACTGGGCCAGCGGGGTGGTGTCCAGGTGGCGGCGGAAGGAGTACTGGAGCGCGCGTACCGTCACATGGGCCGCCGCGGCGATGTCGGCCACCGTGACGGGCCGGTCCGCGTGGTCGTCGATGTAGGCGAGCGCGCGCCGCAGTACCGCGGGGTGCAGGTCGTCCTGACCGGCGCCCGCGGGCTCGTCCAGCGTGTTGGGGAACGCGCCCAGGACGCTCGCCGCCAGGTGCTGGGTGGCGGTGGCGGCGATCAGCGGCTGGTCGGCGACCTCGGGATCGGTGAGCACCGTGTCCCGCAGGTGGCTGATGGTCCGCGTCAGCTGCCGCGCGGCCGCCGCCGAACGGGGCCGGTGACCGGTCAGCCGCACCGGCCGGGAGTCGTCCGGACCGGCCGCCACCTGGGAGAGCAGCGCCGGGTCCAGCATGGTGACGGTGTAGCGGGCGTTGCGGATGCGCCCCCAGTACGGCAGGTCCGGCTGGGCGAACAGCACCGCGTCACCCGGGCCGTAGGAGTCCTCGACGCCTGGGAATCCGTGCTCCGGAACGGTCCCCTCGTGCAGGACGAACAGGCAGATCCGGCCCAGCGGATTCACCGCGTACTCCATCTCGAAGTCCAGGACCAGGTCGTCGACGCTCATCGACGCCAGGCCGCAGCGGTGGACCCGGGCCCGGTTCGAGCCGGGGGTGCCGCTGCCGATCCGCATCCGGGCGTAGGCCTGACTGAAGAAGTCCTCCGTCTCGTCCAGGTCGTCGCTGTCGAAGGTGAGCGATTCCATGCAGCTTCCCCTGCCCGCTCCCGACGCTCGTATGTATCGGCTGACCAGTCCTTTTTCGTTTTCTGTACAGGGTCGAGCCCAGTCGTTCGCCCAGCGGCTGGCACCCGGCCGCGGCACTGCTCAAGGTGATCACATGATCGGACGTGACGAGCAGGCGACGGACCGGCTGAAGGCCCTCCAGGCGGAGGTCGACCAACTGCGGCAGGCCCTGGTCTCGCACGCCCTGGTCGACCAGGCGATCGGCGTGGTCATCACCATGTCCCGGCTCAGACCCGAGCAGGGCTGGGACGTCCTCAAGCACGTCTCGCAGCACACCAACATCAAACTGCGCGAGGTGGCGCGCTGCCTGGTGGAATGGCCCGCCCGCGGCGGGCTGCCCCAGGTGATCCGCGAGGCCCTGCCCGGCGCGGTGGAGCACGCCCGCACCCGTGACGGGGCCGGCGGGCAGCACGACGAGTGGGAGGTCCGCTGCGGCCGGCCGGCCTGAGCGCCGCGCCGCCCCCGCGCCCGGTTCCGCCCGAACGCGCCCCCCCGGGGCCCTCGGAAGGCGCCGGGCCGCCGGGTTTGTGGTCCGCCGGGGGTGCAACCCGGTGCCCGCCGAACGGGCCGTGGGCCGCGTCGCCGCCGAGACGATCAGCCCCTACCCGCCGGGCGTGCCCGCCGTGGCACCCGGTGAGGTGATCACCGAGGCGGTCGTCGACTACCTGCGCAGCGGCATGGCGCACGGCTTCCTCGTCCCGGACGCCGCGGACTCCTCCCTGGAGACCCTGCGCGTCATGGCGCGCCCCTGACCGGCCCATTCGAACTGCGCGGTCCCGGGTCAGCGCCTAGGGTGACGTGTGCGGACGGCCGGTACGTGCGTCCGCTCCGGGTCAAGAAGCCGGCCCTGCTGACGAAGACGTCCTCGGTGGGGGGCACTTGGCCCTGCCGGGCGTCCCCGGGTCCGGACCCCTGCGTCCGGCGGGCCTGCCGTTTCGGCAACTCGACATGAGACGGTCCGATTTCACCCCGACCGGAAATCATCGCGATTCCCGGTTTCGGACGCCCCGGCCCGGGGACCTCGGTACGGGGGCCGCGGTCGGCCCTCTTTTCTTCACGTTCCACCCGTAATGACCAGTCGTCGGCCGTACGCCCCCGGCGTGGCCACCGCGTATCGGGCACCCCTCGCCTGTGCCGAGCCCGCCCCCGTGACCAGCGAAGGAATAGGACCGAATGAGCGAGACGAACCCCCTGAAGCGAGCGGCGGACAAGGTGGCGGACGCCCTGCAGGGAGGGCCCGCGGGCCCGGAGGACGGCATCCCGGGCAAGCCGGGCTCCCAGTCGCCGACGGTCGCCGAGCCGACCGAGCCGCACGAGCCGCTCCCGCCCAAGCCCGACCAGAGCGGCCCGGCCACCGTCTCCCCGACCGGCCAGCCGACCGGCGCCGACCAGGCACGCTTGGCCCAGAGCGGCGCCTACCTGACCAACGCCCAGGGCACGCGGCTGTACGACACCGACCACTCCCTCAAGGCGGGACCCCGCGGCCCGGTGCTCCTCCAGGACCACCACCTGCGCGAGAAGATCATGCACTTCGACCACGAGCGCATCCCCGAGCGCGTGGTCCACGCCCGCGGCGCCGGTGTGCACGGGGTCTTCCGCAGCTACGGCACCGCGGCCAACGTGACCAAGGCCGCCTTCCTCGCCGAGGACGTCGAGACCCCGGTGTTCGTCCGCTTCTCCACCGTGCTCGGCTCGCGCGGCTCCTCCGACACGGTCCGCGACACCCGGGGCTTCGCCACGAAGTTCTACACCAGCGAGGGCGTGTTCGACCTCGTCGGCAACAACATCCCGGTGTTCTTCATCCAGGACGCCATCAAGTTCCCGGACGTCATCCACGCCGGCAAGCCGCACCCGGACCGGGAGATCCCGCAGGCCCAGAGCGCCCACGACACCTTCTGGGACTTCGTCACCCTGCACACCGAGGCCACCCACCACACGCTGTGGAACATGTCCGACCGCGGCATCCCGCGCTCGTTCCGCACGATGGAGGGCTTCGGCGTCCACACCTTCCGGCTGGTCGACGCGGCCGGCGGCACGACGCTGGTGAAGTTCCACTGGAAGCCGAAGCTGGGCGTGCACTCCCTGGTGTGGGAGGAGGCGCAGATCGTCAACGGCGTCGATCCGGACTTCCACCGCCGCGACCTGTACGACGCCATCGAGGCGGGCGCCTACCCGGAGTGGGAACTGGGCATCCAGACCTTCCCCGACACCCCCGACCAGACCTTCGAGGGCATCGACCTGCTGGACGCCACCAACCTCGTCCCCGAGGAACTGGCCCCCGTGCAGCCGATCGGCCTGCTCACCCTCAACCGCAACCCGTCGAACTTCTTCGCCGAGACCGAGCAGGTCGCCTTCCACGTCGGCCACCTCGTCCCCGGCATCGACGTCACCGACGACCCGCTGCTGGCCGGCCGGCTCTTCTCCTACCTGGACACCCAGATCACCCGGCTGGGCGGCCCCAACTTCCCGCAGATCCCGATCAACCGGCCGCACGCGCCGGTCAACGACATGCTGCGCGACGGCTTCCACCAGACGGCCGTGCACCGGGGCGTGGCCCCCTACCGGCCCAACTCCCTCGACGGCGGCTGCCCGTTCACCGCGGGCGCGGACATGGGCGCGTACATCGAGGCGCCCGTGCGGGTCCCCGAGGCCACCAAGGTCCGCGAGGCACCCGAGTCGTTCGACGACCACTTCAGCCAGCCGCGCCGGTTCTGGCTCAGCATGAGCCCGGTGGAGCGCGAGCACATCATCGGCGCCTACTCCTTCGAACTCGGCAAGTGCTACGAGCAGGCCATCCGGGAGCGGGCGTTGCAGGTCCTGGCGAACATCGACCCGGAGCTGTGCGCGGGCGTCGCCGCCGGTCTCGGCCTGCCCGCCCCGGAGCCCACCGTGCCGCTGGCCGACGTCGCGCCGAGCCCCGCCCTCTCCCAGGTCGGGCGGACCTGGCCCACCGACGGCCGGATCATCGGCATCGTCACCGGCCCCGACGGCGACCTCGACGGCGTGCGGGCCGTCCGCCAGGCGGTGCTCGACGGCGGCATGGTCCCGCTGATCATCGCCCCGGTCGGCGGCACCCTCGGCGACGGCTCCGACGCCCTCACCGTCCAGCGGACCTACAACACCGCGCGCTCCGTGGAGTTCGACGCGCTGCTGGTCGCCGGCACCCCCGGCGTGGGCGCCGACGCCTACGGCGCCCGGGACGCCAAGGCGGGCCAGCCCACCAGCCTGCCGGGCACACCGGACCCGCGTGTCGGGCTGCTGCTGGCGGAGGCGTACCGGCACGGGAAGGCCATCGGCGCCGCCAAGGGCGGACAGGCGGCACTGGAGGCGGCCGCCATCCCGCTCGAAGCACCCGGCGTCGTCGCCGGGGACGAGGCCACCGCCGTGTTCCAGCAGCTCGCCCAGCTGCTGGGCGCGCACCGGGTCTGGGAACGCTTCCCGTCCGCCGCCTGACCGGCCGGACGCGGGAACACGCCGTCCGGGCCCGGCCCGGACGGCGTACCAGGAGAGGCGGCCGGCGCCCGACGCGGTCGTGACGGCGGCGCCCCGGCGTCAAGCAGTGCGGCAGGACACGCGTCTTCGGCGCCGGGCTGTCGAACCCCGCCGCCGGCAGCGCCTGCGGCTCCGGCCGGCACCCGCCGTGCGCCGGCCCCCGCGACCGGGGGCCGGCGCGGTGCTGTTCACGCCCGGTCGGTGCGGCACAGCAGCAGGCAGATGTCGTCGTCGTGCTCGGAGTCGTGCAGCATCGGCTTGAGCAGCGAGTCGGCCGCCGTGTCCAGATCCGCCAGTTCCGCCGGGCCGAGGGAGCCCATGGCCCGGGCGAGCCGGTCGATGCCCGCGTCGATCCCGGCCGACCGCCGCTCCACCAGACCGTCCGTGTACAGCGCGAGCGTGGACCCCGCCGCCAGATCGACGGCGTGCTCCTCGTACTCGTACGGCAGCGGGACGCCCAGCATGATCCCCGGTTTCTCCTCCAGTACCCGCATCTCGCCCCCGGGGCCGCGGATGACGCCCGGCGGATGCCCCGCGGCGGCCCACACCACCCCCGGCTCACCCGGGGTGAACCGGGCGATCGCGCAGGTCGCGTACAGCTCCGGCTCCTGGTGGCGGAGCATCCGGTGCAGCAGGGTGAGGATCCGCGCCGGGCCGTTGCCCTCCACGGCGTAGGCCCGCAGGGCGGTGCGGAGCTGGCCCATGATGACCGCCGCGCGCAGCCCGTGCCCCGTGACGTCCCCTATCACCGTCAGCACGCTGCCGTCCGGCTGCGAGAACGCGTCGTACCAGTCGCCGCCGATGTTCAGGCCGTGCGTCGCCGGCAGGTAGCGGGCGGCCAGCGCCAGGCCCGGGGTGGTGGGCAGGTCGGTCAGCTGGGCCCGCTGGAGGGCCTCGGCGACGTCCCGGTGCTGCTCGTACCGGCGGGCGTTGTCCAGCGCGGTACCCGCCCGCCGGGCCAGCTCCAGCAGCATCACCGTGGTGTCCGGGTCGAACCGGTCGCCGGGGGCGGCGAGCGTCAGCACGCCCTGCACCGTGCGCGTGAGCAGCGGCAGGCACAGCACCGGCCGGTCCGGGAAGAGCGCCGAGGCCGGCAGGTCGTCCACGCCCGGGAGCCCACCGGGGTGCGGGCCCGCGTGCTGGGGGCGGCCGGTGCGCACCGCGGCCACCGCCGCCGGCTCGCCCGGCGAGGCCGCCTCCTCGCCCAGCAGCCACACGTCCACGTACCGGGCGTACTCGGGGACCAGCAGCTCGGGCAGCCGGCGCAGGATGTCCTCGTGCTCCAGCGAGGCGCTGAGGAGGGCGCTCGAATCGGCCAGGAAGGTCAGCAGCCGGCGCGCCTTCTCCGCCTCGGCGCGGGCCGCCCGCTCGGCGTCCAGGAGTTCGCGCTGCGCCAGCGCGGCCGCGTCCAGTTCGGCGTGCAGCGCCAGTACGCCCTGGTTGGTCTGGTGCAGCTCCTCGCGGTGGAGCCGCAGCAGCTCCTCCGTCTCGGTCAGGCCGTCCAGCAGCGCGGCCGCGGTCTCGTCGGCGTCCAGCAGCGCCTCGGCGAGCGGCGCGTCGTCCGGGCCGGGCAGCGGGCCGGACAGGGGGGAGGGGCAGGCGACGGTGTGCCGCCAGGGCTCCGGTCCGTCCAGCGCCACCCGCAGCTCCCCGCCGGCGGCGGCCACGGTGAGTTCCGTGCCGCCCGCGTCGACGCCGCGCAGCAGCCGGCGGCCGAACGCGGTCAGGAACCGGGCGCGCTCGGGCGCGGGCACCCCGGTGTCCACGGTGAGCCGCGCGAGCAGGGCGCGGGCGCGGGCCGCGTCGGCGGCGCGGGTGATGGTCAGGTGGGCGGAGGCGGATGTCATGGGCGTCGGTCCGGTGGTCGGTGGGCCAGTACGGCCACGGTGGCGTCGTCGCGTACGGGGCGGGCGGGGCTGCCCGCGGCACGCAGGAGCGCCGCGGCCGTCACCGACGGTTCGTGGGGGAGCAGCAGGGGGTCCTCCGGTGGTGTCCGGCGGCCGGGCAGGCCGTCGCTGTGCGGGACGAGCACGTCGTCGGGGCGCGGCGGGGCCGGCCCCGCCGCCTGGCGGGCCGCCGTCCGCGTGTCCCGGACGCGCGTGAAGTCGTGCACCGGGATCTCCCGCACCCGGCTCATTTCACCCCCGGGCGGGACGCGCGCACCTGGGCCACCCAGGCGACGGCCGTGACGGTCGTGCCCCGGCCGGGCTCGGTGTCGACGGCGAACTCCTGCACCAGCCGCCGGGCACCGCTCAGCCCGAGCCCGAGGCCGCCGCCGGTGGTGTAGCCGTCGGTCATGGCCAGCTCCAGGTCGCGGATGCCCGGGCCGCTGTCGACGAAGGACATCCGCAGGCCCCGGCCGCGGCCGTCGTCCAGGGCCGTGAGGTCGGCCCGCCCGCCGCCGCCGTACACCAGCGTGTTGCGGGCCAGCTCGCTCGCCGCCGTCACCAGCTTGGTCTGCTGCACCAGGCCGAAGCCGAGCTCGGCCGCGTGCTGCCGCACCTGCCGCCGGACCCGGGCCAGGTCCGCGTCCGAGCCGATGGGCAGGCTCGTCATGGACGCCTGTCCGGAGGACCGCATCAGCTCCCCTCCCGGGACAGCAGTTCCAGGGCGCGCTCGACGTCCAGGACGCTGACCAGGCCGGGCAGCGCGAGGCCCAGCTCGACCAGGGTCACGGCCACCGCCGGCCGCATCCCGGCCAGGACCGTGCGGGCCCCCAGCAGCCGGGCCGCGGAGGCGATCTCCGCCAGCACCCGGCCGAGGAAAGGGTCGACCACGTCCATCCCGGAGACGTCGAGCACCACACCGGTCACCCGGCCGGTGGCGATGCGGGCGGTGATGTCGTGCCGCAGCCGGTCGGCCGTGCCGTCGTGCGGTTCGCCCTGGAGCGAGACGAGCGCGACGTCGCCCAGGGCGAGCACCGGCGCCGGGGTCGGCTGGGCGGGGGCGGGGGGATTCACCGGGCACTCGCACCCTCGCCGGTGCGGGAGATCTCGACGCCCTGCCGGCCCAGCGCGTACGCGAGCGCGTCGGCCAGCGAGGCGCGGGTCTGCACCGGGCCCAGGTCGATGCCGAGCTGCACGATGGTCTGCGCGATCGCGGGTCGGACGCCGGAGACGATGCACTCGGCGCCCATCAGCCGGGCCGCGGCGACCGTCTTCATCAGGTGCTGCGCGACGAGCGAGTCGACGGCCGAGACCCCGGTGATGTCCAGGATGGCGTACCTGGCCCGCTGCTCCTCGACGGCCTCCAGCAGCGACTCCATCACGACCTGGCTGCGCGCGCTGTCCAGCGTCCCGATCAGCGGCACCGCGACCGTGCCCTCCCACAGCGCGATGACCGGGGTGGCCACCTCCAGGAGCTGCTGCCGCTGCCGCTCGATCAGGTCCGCGTCGGCCTCCAGCGCCGTCTCCATCACCACCAGGCGCAGCGTGCCCAGCAGCAGGGTCAGTGCCAGCACCGGCTCCTGGGCCGGCGGGGCCGCGGGGTCGGCGAACTCCGCGCGCAGCAATCCGGTCACGGGCTCGCGCAGTGCGGCCACCTCCCCGGCGATCTGCGCGGGCGTGAACCCGCTGCGGGTCCGGTTCGCGGACATCCGGCCGAGCTGGTCGCGCACGGTGCCGAAGCCGGGGGCGGTGATGTCCTCCAGCCGTCCGCTCGCGGCCACCTCGGCCAGCGCGTCCACCACGGCCTTGCACGCCTCGACCGCCTCGTCGCGGGAGACGGTGAAGACGGAGCGGAACAGGGGGGCGTCGGCCCAGCGCCGGGCGATCTGCTCCCTGCGCCGTTCCAGGAAGGAACTCACGACGCGTGGTGCCGACGCGTCCGCGTCCTGCTCGGGCACTGTCATCATCTCCTCTCGCCCAGCCCGGGTGCGCCGGCCGGCCGGCCCTCCGAACCCGATCGACGCCGGCCGCCCACCGTAACTCCCGGCGTCCGACCTGGCCAAACCCGCTCCGAGCACACCACAGCCACGTCAACTCCCTTACTAGTGGGGGGAGTTGGCGTGGCGGGCCGGACGGTGCGGTGGCCGGGCCGGGGGGCGCGCGGCGGCGCCGGTGCCCGGGCGGGCACCGGCGGCCGTACCGGGGGCCGCGGGGCGGGCCGCCGGCCGGCAGCGCCGCAGGACGGGCGTCGCCGCGCCCGCCGCCGGCCCCCCGGGGTCTGCTTCCCACGCAACGCGTCTCGGCTCCTTCGGTGCGTCCCAACGGTGCCGGCCCGCCGATGTGTGCCGCCGGGCCGGTGTCGGACAGCCGCCTACCCCGAAACCCGTCGGACTTGCCTCACTGTTGCCGACGTCACCCGCGCGTGCGACCCACCGCGGTCAGTCGCGCCCGGACACCGGGACCTCGCCGCGGGCCGCGGCCGGGGCCGGCCGGCGGCGCAGCAGCAGCCGCCGCGCCGGGCACTCCACCGCCTCGTAGAGCACCCAGGACAGGGCGAGGGACACCAGGAACAGCAGCGCGACGACGGCCGTCCCCGGCAGGAAGCCGAAGTGCGGCTTGCGGCCCAGCAGGACGGTCGAGGTCCGCAGCACCAGCAGGTGGATCATGTAGAAGGCGAACGACAGCTCACCGAGCCGCACCAGCCGCGGGCGCCGCCACAGCGACGGCAGCCCCTTCATGTCCGCGACCGCCGCCGCGGGGATGAGCAGGGTGAAACCGGCGATGGTGCACACGATGGCGGGATAGCCGCCGTGGGTGGCCTGCGGCACCATGAAGTAGCCGATGACGGCCAGGGCGAGCGACGCCTCCAGGCCGGGCCCGCGCCAGCGGCCGAGCAGCACCAGCCGGGCGGTGACCGCGCCGAGCACGAACTCGGGCAGTCGCGCGGCCGGCAGCGGGTAGATCGACTGGGACCACCAGTGGTGGTAGTCCGCCCAGGCCAGCACCAGCAGCGCCGCCAGCGACAGCCCGCCCAGCGCGGTGGCGCCGCGCGCCCCGAGCCGGCGCAGCAGCAGGAACAGCGCCGGGAAGGCGGCGTAGAAGAACGCCTCGCAGGCCAGGGACCAGCTCACCGGGTTCAGCGTCTGCCACCACGGGTGCCACCACGAGTGCACCAGCAGCGCGTTGGCCAGCGTCTGCCCGGTGGTGGGCCGGGCCTGGTGCATGACGGTGACCGCCAGGACGAAGGCGACGGCCAGGGTGACCAGGTGCACCGGGAGGATCCGGGCGACACGCCGCCGCCAGAAGGCGAGCGCCCGGTCGCGGGGGCGCGCCGACCAGGTCAGCACGAAGCCGGACAGCACGAAGAAGAACGACACCCCGGTGGCGCCGGGACTGAAGGCCCAGGCCACGAGCTTGCCGCTGGTGCCGCCGAGGTAGCCGAAGTTGTTCACGTGCAGGCCGAACACCAGCAGCGCCGCCATCCAGCGCAACCCGGTGAGGGAGGGCAGGGAGGGCGGTGGCGCCGGTGGCGCCGGGTCTGCCCGGGTGGGCGGCGTCCGGAGTACCCGGGTCGTCGCCGTGGTCATCACATCACCTGCCGGAGGGGGTTCGCGTGGGGCATGAAGGGGTACCGTGCCCGCTCGCCCCGGATTCATCACGCCGCATGCCGAACGTCACACTGCTGCCGAACGACGGACCGCCGTGGATGCCACGGACGGCGGGACCGGTGCACCCGCACGAGTGAGGTGTGCCCGGCCCGCTGACGGACGCGCCCCCACCGGCGGCGGCCGCCGGCGCACGGGCGGACCGCCGGCCGGGGCGCGCCCCGGCTTCCGGGGCCGGATCCCCGCCCTTCGGCCCCGGTCCGTAGACCGCCGGCCGACGGCGTCGTGCCGGTGGCCCCGGCAGGGTGATCTCCATGGAGAGGAGGACGGGAATCGAACGCGCGCAGTTCCTGACCGGCCTGGCCGCCGCGGGCCTCGCCGCCACCGTGCTGCCCGCGGGCCGGGCCGGCGCCGCGCAGGGCGGCCGGGGAGGAGGACGCGCGGTACGGGGCGGGCCGCGGCACCACGGGGTGGTGTACACGGTGGGCGAGGGCGGGACACCGGGCACGGCCTTCAGCGCCGCCCGGATGCGCGGGGACATCCGCGCCGTCCGCCCGCGGGGGCCGGCGGGAGACCCGCTGACCCCGCTCACCCCTTCGGAGGAACGTCCGGCTCGCCGCGCCGCCGGCGCCGGGCGGGGCCACATGATGCGGGCATGCTCCCCGTCCGCCCGCCGGCCGCCCCCCGGCCCACTCCGTGGACACCGGCCGGACCGGCCGCCGTGGCGCCGTCCGCCCGCGCGCGGTTCCGCCGGGAGCGGACCGGCCGGGGTGCCGCGACCGCCGTGCCCGGAGGTCCGGGCACGGGCCGGGCGGGGCCGCGGCGGGACGGGCGGCGGGCGCCGGCACACGGCCGGAATTGGATCGTTCATTTTATTGAACCCTTCGTGTTTATGACGATAGGTTCGCCGCATGACCGCCTCCCCGACACCGACCACCGCCGAGGAACTGCGCGGTGCCGGCCTGCGTGTGACGGCGGCCCGCGTCGCGCTGCTGGAGACCGTCCGGGTCGGCGACCACCTCGGCGTCGAGGCGATCGCCCACGGAGTCCGCGATCGCGTGGGCCACATCTCCCTGCAAGCCGTCTACGAGGCGCTGCACGCGCTGACGGCCGCGGGTCTCGTGCGCCGCATCGAACCGGCCGGTCACCCGGCCCGGTTCGAGGGCCGCGTGGGCGACAACCACCACCACGCCGTGTGCCGGTCCTGCGGCGCCGTCGCCGACGTCGACTGTTCCGTCGGTGACGCGCCCTGCCTGACCGCCTCCGACGACCGCGGCTTCGCCATCGACGAGGCCGAGGTCGTCTACTGGGGCACCTGCCCCGACTGCTCCACCGACCGCGTTTCCTGAGCACCGAGTTGCGCACAGTTCGGAAGGATTGCCATGACTGAGAACCACGACGCGATCGTCACAGACGCGAAGGCGGACGAGGGGAGCGGCGGCTGCCCCGTCGCGCACGACCGGGCCCTGCACCCGACCCAGGGCGGCGGCAACCGCCAGTGGTGGCCGGAGCGGCTCAACCTGAAGATCCTTGCCAAGAACCCGGCCGTGGCGAACCCCCTCGGCGAGGACTTCGACTACGCGGCGGCCTTCCAGGCCCTCGACCTCGCCGCCGTGAAGCGGGACATCGCCGAGGTGCTGACCACCTCGCAGGACTGGTGGCCCGCCGACTTCGGCCACTACGGCCCCCTGATGATCCGCATGGCGTGGCACAGCGCGGGCACCTACCGCATCAGCGACGGCCGCGGCGGCGCCGGCGCCGGACAGCAGCGCTTCGCCCCGCTGAACAGCTGGCCGGACAACGTCAACCTCGACAAGGCCCGCCGTCTGCTGTGGCCGGTCAAGAAGAAGTACGGCCAGAGCCTCTCCTGGGCCGACCTCCTCGTCCTCACCGGCAACGTCGCCCTGGAGACGATGGGCTTCGAGACCTTCGGCTTCGCCGGTGGCCGCGCGGACGTCTGGGAGGCGGAGGAGGACGTCTACTGGGGTCCCGAGACCACCTGGCTGGACGACAAGCGCTACACCGGCGACCGTGAGCTGGAGAACCCGCTCGGCGCCGTCCAGATGGGCCTGATCTACGTCAACCCCGAGGGCCCGAACGGCAACCCGGACCCGGTCGCCGCGGCCCGCGACATCCGCGAGACGTTCCGCCGCATGGCGATGAACGACGAGGAGACCGTCGCCCTCATCGCCGGCGGCCACACCTTCGGCAAGACCCACGGCGCGGGCCCGGCGGACCACGTCGGCGACGACCCCGAGGCCGCCTCGCTGGAGGACCAGGGCCTGGGCTGGCGGAGCACCTACCGCACCGGCAAGGGCGGGGACGCCATCACCTCCGGCCTGGAGGTCACCTGGACCAGCACGCCGACCCGGTGGGGCAACGGGTTCTTCAAGAACCTCTTCGAGTACGAGTACGAGCTGACCCAGAGCCCGGCCGGCGCCCACCAGTGGGTGGCCAAGGACGCCCCGGAGATCATCCCCGACGCGCACGACCCGGCGAAGAAGCACCGCCCGACGATGCTCACCACCGACCTGGCGCTGCGCTTCGACCCGGTCTACGAGCAGATCTCCCGCCGGTTCCACGAGAACCCGGAGGAGTTCGCGGACGCCTTCGCCCGCGCCTGGTACAAGCTCACCCACCGCGACATGGGCCCGAAGTCGCTCTACCTCGGCCCGGAGGTCCCCGCCGAGACGCTGCTGTGGCAGGACCCGCTGCCGGAGCCCGAGGGCGAGCCGATCGACGAGAACGACATCGAGACCCTGAAGGCCAAGCTGCTCGACTCGGGCCTCAGCGTGACCCAGCTGGTCACCACCGCCTGGGCGTCCGCGTCCACCTTCCGCGGCAGCGACAAGCGCGGCGGTGCCAACGGCGGCCGCATCCGGCTGGCCCCGCAGCGCGGCTGGGAGGTCAACGAGCCCGACGAGCTGGCCCAGGTGCTGCGCGTGCTGGAGGGCGTCCAGCAGGAGTTCAACGCCTCCTCGGGCGCCAAGAAGGTCTCCGTCGCCGACCTCGTCGTCCTCGGCGGCGCCGCCGCCGTGGAGAAGGCCGCCAAGGAGGGCGGCTTCCAGGTCACGGTCCCCTTCACCCCGGGCCGCGTGGACGCCACCGAGGAGCACACCGACGCCGAGTCCTTCGAGGCGCTGGAGCCGACCGCCGACGGCTTCCGCAACTACACCGGCAAGGGCAACCGCCTGCCGGCCGAGTTCCTGCTGCTCGACCGGGCCAACCTGCTCGGCCTCAGCGCACCCGAGATGACCGTCCTCGTCGGCGGTCTGCGCGTCCTCGGCGCCACCTACCAGCAGTCGCAGCTCGGCGTCTTGACCAAGACGCCCGGCGTCCTCACCAACGACTTCTTCGTGAACCTGCTCGACCTGGGCACCACGTGGAAGTCGACCTCCGAGGACCAGACCACGTTCGAGGGCCGCGACGCGGACACCGGCGAGGTGAAGTGGGCCGGCAGCCGTGCCGACCTCGTCTTCGGCTCCAACTCCGAGCTGCGCGCGCTGGCCGAGGTCTACGCGAGCGACGACGCGAAGGAGAAGTTCGTCAAGGACTTCGTCGCCGCGTGGCACAAGGTCATGGACGCGGACCGCTTCGACGTCGCGTGACCCGCGCCGCCTGACCGGTGATCCGGTCAGGCGGACCGGGCGTCCGGTTCCGTCCCCGCCGGGGAGGGAACCGGACGCTCCGCCGTCCGGGTACGCGGGCCCGGCGTCAGTGGCCGAGCACCGCCGCGCCCGCACGGGCGTACCGCTCGTCCAGGTCGCCCGAGGGCGCGCCCGCGACGCCGATGCCCGCGACCGGGGCGCCCTTGGCGGTCACCGGCGTGCCGCCGGCCAGGAACAGGGTGCCCGGGATGTCCTTCAGGGTCGGCGCCTGGGCCAGCCGCCCGGCCAGCTCCGAGGTGGGGGCGTTCCAGGAGACCGCGGTGTACGCCTTGCGCTCGGCGGACTCGTACGACTGGGGGCCCGCACCGTCCCCGCGCAGGACGACCAGGGTGTTGCCGTTGCGGTCGACGACCGCCACGGACACCTGCCGGCCGTCCTTCTCGGCGGCCGTGATCGCGGCGCGCGCCGCCTTCGTGGCGGCGTCCAGGGTGAGGTGCGTGCTCTGGGTCAGCTCGCCGCCGCGGACCGCCACGGGGGCGGCGGGGGCGGCGCCCGTGGAGTCGGCGGCGTTGGCGGCGACCGTGCCGACGACACCGGCACCGACGACGGCCAGGGCGGCACCGCCCACGAGGACACGGGTGCGGGCGGACTGCTTCTTGCGGCTGGACATGTGGGGACCTTCCAGTAGGACCGGGGCGGGGGCTGGGTCGCTCCCGATACCGATCCTCGGGCCCGGCACCGCCGCGTCCCGTCGCCGGACCGGTTGTCCCCCACGTCATCCGAACGGATGACCCCGCGACCACCGCGGCTGGGCACAATGGGAGGTGTTTGCCCAGTTCAGAGCGGAGTCCAGGAGGTGACGGCGGTGGCCGTACCCGAGCGCGCCGACACCCGCGCCCTCACGGTCGTCATGCACACGGCGTTCTTCGTGCTGCTGTCCGCGTCCGTCGTCCGCTACCTGGCCCGGCACGCCGAAGGACCGCACACCCCCTGGGTGACCGCCCTGTCCGCGCTGCTGGCCGTGCTCTACGTCCTCGGGGCCGTCCTCGGCACCCGGCCCACCCCGCGCCGGCTGGCCTGGCTCGGCCTGGTGGTGGCGGCCTGGGCGCTGCTCGTCGTCCTGGCCCCGTCCTTCGCGTGGTGCGCGGTGCCGCTGTTCTACACCGGCCTGCGCACGCTGCCGGCACGCGCCGCGATCCCGTTGGTGGCCCTGCTGACGGCGCTCGCGGTGGCCGCGCAGCTCGACCTCGCGGGCTGGCCCGACCCGAACGTGCTGCTGGCACCGCCGGCGGTGGCCGCCGTGGCGACGACCGTGTTCGTCGTCATGCAGCGCCAGGCGGCCCGGCAGGACGCCCTGATCGACGACCTTGTCCGCACCCGGCGCGATCTCGCCGCCACCGAGCGCCGCGAGGGCACCCTCGCCGAGCGCGAACGGCTCGCCCGCGAGATCCACGACACCCTCGCGCAGGGGCTGTCCAGCCAGCGCATGCTGCTCCAGGCGGCCGACCGCCTCTGGGACACCGCGCCCGGCACGGCCCGGCAGCACGTCCGCACGGCGGCGGCGATCGCCGAGCGCAGCCTCGCCGAGGCCCGCCGCTTCGTCCACGACCTGACCCCGGCCGACCTGGCCGAGGGCGGGGGGCTGCTGGCGGCCCTGCGCGCCGTCGCCGAGCGGGAGACGACCGGGACGCTGACCGTCCGCGTCCACGCCGAGGGCAGCCCGCCCGACACGCTGCCCGCCCCCGTCGAGTCGGCCCTGCTGCGGATCGCGCAGGGCGCCCTCGCCAACGTCCGCGAACACGCGGCGGCGACGACCGCCACACTCACGCTGACCTGCCTGGACGACCAGATCGTCCTGGACGTGACGGACGACGGCCACGGCTTCGCCCCCCACACCCCCGGCACGCCGGGACCGGCCCAGGTCTCCGGCACGCCGGGACCGGCCCTGGCCCTCGGCACGCCGGGACCGGCCCGCGACCCCGGTGCGCCGGGGCCCGCCCGTAACCCCGGCACGCAGGAGTCCGCCGCTCCCATGACCCCGGCTCCCGTTTCCGCCGGGCAGGCGCCTCCGGCCCCTGGCACGTCCGGCCCCGGGGCCGTCGCGCCCGCCGCGGCCGGTGCCGTCGCCTCCGGGGCGCGCGCCCCGGACACCGCCACGCGGGAGCCTTCCGCGTCCGGGGCCCCCGCGTCCGCGGCCGCCGGTTCGGGGGCGGCCAGGTCCGGGGCCGCGGCGCCCTCTGTCACCGGCCCTGCGTCCGCGGCCGCCGGTGCGGGGGTGTCCGGTGCGGAGGCGGCTGGGCTCGGGGCCTGGGGGCCCGGAGTCGTGCGGCCCGCCACTGTCGGCCCTGCGTGCGAAGCCACTGGTCCGGGGGCGGCCGGTTCGGAGGCCGCCGGGTCCGGGGCCGCGGCGCCCTCTGTCACCGGCCCTGCGTCCGGGGCCCCCGGTGCGGGGGTGTCCGGTGCGGAGGCGGCTGGGCTCGGGGCCTGGGCGCCCGGAGTCGTGCGGCCCGCCACTGTCGGCCCTGCGTGCGAAGCCACTGGTCCGGGGGCGGCCGGTTCGGAGGCCGGCAGGCCCGGGGCCGTGTCGCCCGCCAACGTCGGCCCCGCGTCCGCGGCCCCCGGTTCAGGGGAGCCCGGTTCGGAGGCCGCCGGGTCCGGGGCCGTGGCGCGCGCCGTCGTCGGCTCCGGGGCCGACGCCACGGCTGCCCGTGGCGGTGGGGCGGCGGGTGTCGGCGGGGCCGGGCGGGGGACCCTCACGTCTGCCGAGCCCGAGCCCGTGCCCGGGACGGGAGCCGCGGCCCGCGTCGGTGCCGGTTCCGCCGTCGGCGAGTCGCGTGGGTACGGTCTGCCCGCCATCCGCGCCCGGCTGCGGCAGCTGGGCGGCACTCTCACCATCGAGTCGGCGCCGGGCGAGGGCACGGCCCTGTCGGCCGCCATCCCCCTGGAGCCCCGATGACCCACCACCCCGAGACGGCCGCGCGGACGCCGGTGCGGATCCTCGTCTGCGACGACCACGCCGTCGTACGCGCCGGACTGCTGGCGCTGCTGCACAGCACGCCGGACATCGAGGTCGTCGGCGAGGCCGGCAGCGGTGAGGAGGCTCTCGCCCTGGCCCGCAGGACCGCTCCGGACGTCGTCCTGATGGACCTGCAACTGGGCGAGGGCATCGACGGCGTCGAGACCACCCGGCGGCTGCGCGCCGCGCCACCCGCCCCGCACGTCCTGGTCCTGACCACGTACGACACCGACGCCGACGTCACCCGCGCCATCGAGGCGGGCGCCACCGGCTACCTGCTGAAGGCCGAGCGCGCCGAGGACCTGTTCGCGGCGATCCACGCCGCAGCCCAGGGCCGCCCGGCGCTCTCACCCCCGGTCGCCGACCGGGTCATGTCCCGGCTGCGCAACCCGCGCCCCGCCCTCACCCCGCGGGAGCGGGACATCCTCGCGCACCTCTCCCGCGGCCTGTCCAACCACGCGATCGCCCGTGCCCTGTTCATCAGCGAGGCCACGGTGAAGACGCACCTGCGCCGCATCTACGACAAGCTCGGCGTCGACACCCGGGCGGGCGCGGTGGCGGTGGCGAAGGAGCAGCGCCTGCTGCCCTGACCGGGCCGCACCTCATCTCACCCCCGCAGCGCCTCGAACGCCTCCCGCCCCGCGGCCCCGATCGCCAGGTCCACGTCCGCGGCCAGCCCCGCGCGGCGGTTCGCCCGGGTCAGCGCGGCGATCGCCACCCGGTCCCCGGAATCGGCCTCGGCCACCCCGATCTCGTGCCGCAGGTGCAGGAACGTACCGGTCTTCCCGCTCCACCGCAGGGTGTCCGCGCGCAGCTCGCTCGCCAGGCGCTGGGTGAAGACCTGGAGCCCCATCAGCCGGCGCAGCTCCGCCGTCGCCGGGGGCCCGGCGATCCCGCCGCGCCACACCCGCTGCAGCAGGTCCACGAGTGCCGCGGCCGTACCCACGTTGCCGTGGGCCGGGTCCAGCGTCTCGATGGTGTGGCCGTCGGCCCGCTCGTCCCGCAGGGCCAGTTCCAGGGCGAGGGAGAAGTCGTTGCCGGCGGCCCCGGCCGCACACTCGTACAGGTGGTTCATCCCGTGCCGCACCCGGATCCCGTCACAGCCCCACGCCCGCAGCCGCGCGTCGACCTCCGCCACCGGCACCAGGCCGAGCAGCGCGTCCGCGGCGGCGTTGTCGCTCACCGACAGCATCAGCAGCAGCAGGTCGCCGACGGCCACGGTGGCCGGGTACCGGAACGCGGCGAGCCCGGTGGGACCGACGCTGCTCGTGCCCGGGTCCACCGTCACCGGGCGCGCCGGGTCGAGGGCCCCGGTCGCGATCCGGTCCAGCACCACCAGGGCGACCGGCACCTTCACCACCGATGCCAGCGGCGTCGGCTCCTCGACGTCGAAGCCGAGCTGCTCGCCGGTGTCGAGGTTGCGGGCCAGGAAGGAGCCGCGGACGCCGAGCGCGGCCCACTCCGCGGCGATGCCCTCGGCGACGTCCAGGAGGCCGCCGTGGTCACCGGTGTACACCGGGTGCCGCTCCGCCGCCGCGCTCATCCGCGCGCCGCCAGCCGTGCGGCGGCGTCCTCGTCCCGGGTGCCGGGACCGGGGGCTCCGCTCCGGCGGGACACGGCGCCCACGGCCGCCGCGAGCGGTGCGGCCAGCCAGTCCGGCACCTCCCGGGTGCCGTCCCGGTCCCGGGCGGCGCTCACGTCGTAGCCCCGGTGCAGTGCGGTGTCGGCCAGGGGTGTCCACCGCGCCCCGTGCTGCCGCGCGAACGGCTCGGAGCACAGCAGCAGGGCCCGCCCGGCCAGTGTCTCGGCGAGCGCGGTGGCCGCCGGGCCGGCCGCCCGGATCCGGCCCTCGGGCAGCCCGGCGCGCGCGGCCGCACGGGTCAACCTGTCCTCGAAGTACGGCACCCGGTCCTCGGCCAGGAGCAGCAGGGGAGGTGCCGGGGCGGCGCGGTCCGCCGCACGGCCGCGCCGTGGCCGCAGGTCCTCCAGGTGGACGGTGCGCCGCCGGGCCCGGTCGCCGGCGTCCGGCTCCGGTGCGGACGCCAGCCCCGACGGGGCCCGGAACGCGGCCCGTTCGGGAGCGGTGCGCACCAGCGCGTACCCGAGGGAGCCGTCGGCCAGCCCGGACTCCCGCTCCAGGGGCGGCAGTTCCCGCATGCCGAGGGTGATCCCGTGCTCGGTGCCGGCGCGGAGGGCCCGGGCCAGCGCGGCCGGGGCGCAGTCCGCGGGCACACCGACGGCGCGTACCCGGGACCGCCGGGCCGACCGGGCGGCCTGCCGCAGCCGCTGCGCCCGGTCGAGCACGTCCCGCGCGTACGGCAGCAGCAGCACGCCGAGTTCGGTGGTCGCGATCTGCCGCCGGGAGCGATCGAACAGCGGCCCGCCGAAGTGCTCCTCCAGGGTCTTGACGCGGCGGCTGAGCAGCGGCTGGGCGATGCCGAGCCGGTCGGCCGCGCGGGAGAAGCTCACCTCCTCGGCCGTCGCCACGTACGCCTCCAGGTGGGTGAGCATGTCCATCCCGCACATATATCAATTCGGCATGGGACGTACCAAGTTCCCTCTTGGACATGACCCGGTCCCGGCTGTTTCGCTGGGGGCGTCGAAGACCGGCCCAGACGGCACACGATCCGGGAGGACTCCACCATGACCAGCCACACCCGCCCCGCCCCGCTGCCGCGCCGCGGCCTGCTCCGGGCCGGCCTCGCGGTCACCGGCGCCGCCGTGACCGCGACGGCCCTCTCCGCGCCCGCGGCGGCCGCCCGCCCCGGCACCGGAGCGCGCGCCGCACGGGCCGAACTGGCCGAGCTGGAGCGGCGCTTCGACGCCCGGCTCGGCGTGTACGCGCGCAACGTCCGCACCGGGTGGACCCTGGCCCACAGAGCGGGGGAGCGGTTCGCGATGTGCTCGACGTTCAAGGCGTTCGCCGCGGCGGCGGTGCTGCGCGACGCGGCCGGCTGCGCGCCGCTGGACCGGGTGCTGCACTACCCGCCGCACGACAGCATGCCCAACTCGCAGCAGACGGACGCGCACCAGGCGACCGGCATGTCCGTCGCCGACGTGTGCGCGGCGGCGATCCGGTACAGCGACAACGCGGGCGGCAACCTGCTGCTCCGGGAGATCGGCGGCCCGGCCGGCCTCACCCGCTTCTTCCGCTCGCTCGGCGACGGGGTGAGCCGGCTCGACCGGTGGGAGCCGGAGCTGAACACCGCGGTCCCCGGCGACCCGCTCGACACCACGACCCCCGAGGCCGCCGCCACGAGCCTGGAGCGCCTCACCCTCGGCCGGGCCCTCGCCCCCGCCGACCGGGACCGGTTCGTCGGCTGGCTGAAGGGCAACACCACGAGCGCGGCGCGGTTCCGGGCCGGGCTGCCGCGGGACTGGGCCGTGGCGGACAAGACCGGCACGGGCTCGTACGCGACGGCCAACGACATCGGCGTCGCCTGGACGCCCGGCGGGACCCCGGTCGTGCTGGCCGTGCTGACCTCCAGGTCCACCGTGGACGCCGCGGTGGACGAGAGGCTGATCGAGGAGGCGGCGCGGCTCGCGGCGCGCGTCGTCGCCCCCGGTGAGTGAGCCGGCTCAGTCGAGCAGGTCGTCCGGGGAGACGGGGTGCGCCTCCAGGTCCGGCGCGGCCAGCAGCTCGGCGACCAGCTCCGCCGAGCCGGCGACGTAGGTGCTGACCAGGTCCGTGTCCCCGCCGAGGCACCAGGCGCGGTCCTGCGGCCACCACAGGTCGGGCAGCTCGGCGTACTCGTCCGGGAGGGTCGGGGAGACCGCGTCGGCCAGCCGGCCGGCCAGCAGGACCTCGTCCCGGTGCGGCGTCCGGAACCTGGGGAACCGGTCCCAGTCCAGGCGTCCGTAGCCCTCCCATAGCCCGAACCAGCACCGCTCCGGGGTCCGGGTGTGCCGCTCCAGCACGGGCAGCAGGGCCCGGGCGACGTCCGGCGGGGTCGGGCCCTCGGCGGCAGCCTCGTCCCACACGCCCGGCAGGCCGGCAGCGGAGCGCCCGGCGTAGAGGTCGTCCGCCCCGACCACCTCATGCCAGCGGGCGCCCGGCGTCACCCGTGTGCCGTGGGCGGCGGCCACGGCCGACCAGCGCACCGGCCGGTCGTCGAGCCGGGCCGGGTGCAGGATCCGGGCGTAGGCGGCGAAGCCGGGTGCCGTGATGCCCGCGACCGTGCCGAAGGCGGCCCGGCGCGGTCCGCGTCCGTCGGGCCAGCGGGTGGGGGAGAGGTCGTCGGCCTGCACCCGCAGCCGTCCGTACCACTCCGGGGCGGGATTCCGGCGGACCGGCTCGAAGTCGTCCATCCGGCCAGTGTGCCGTGCGTCCGCCGGGCCCTGCCGACCGGGCCGGGCCGGGACCGAGGCTCCGGCCCGGCCCGCTTCCTCAGGAGCCCGCGGGCTGCTCATGGCTGCCGTACGGGCGGGTGATGATCTCCATGCCGTGTCCGGCCGGATCCATGAAGTACAGGCCACGCCCGCCGTGGTGGTTGATCTCGCCCGGCTGCCTGCGGTGCGGGTCGGCCCAGTAGGTGAGGCCGGCCTGCCGGATGCGGGCGAAGGACGCGTCGAACTCCTCGTCGGAGACGAGGAACGCGTAGTGCTGCGTGACGATCGACTCCGCCGGGATCGTGGCGAAGTCCAGGGTCACCCCGTTGCCCGTGGCGACGGGGACGAACGGGCCCCATTCGGGACCGGCCTCCAGCCCGAGGATGTTCGCCAGGAACTCGGCGGACTCCCGGTTGTCCCGGGCGTGGACGATGGTGTGGTTGAACTCGACCGACATGGGTGGAATGCCTCCGAGGGCAGTCTCACGGGCGCCTCCATGCCTCACCCGGCCGGTGACCGGCACGCGACGCCGTACGGTCAGCCTACCGCCCGGACACCCGGCCGGCGACGTGTGCCGCGTCCCCCCGGCCGCCGCCAACACCACTCGCATACAGGCGAGTTCACCTGCAGGAAGGCACTCCCGGGAGCCGACGCGGCACGAGTTTCCCAGTACCGCCAGTAACATGATCACCTATCCCGGGTTACCCGTCAGTCAACTTGGCGCGCCGAGCCGACGCGCCCAGCCCGGAGAAAGTCCATGTCTACTGTCGACGACGCGCTGGACGAAGCGCGTTCCACCTACGAGCGGCACCTGCGGACGTGCCGCCAGTGCCACGCCGACGCCGCGCCCTGCGCCGTCGCGAAGCACCTCCTGCGCCTCTACAACCTCGCCCGCCGGGACCGGATGCGCGCCGCGGGACCGCACGCTCCCACGGCCTGACCGGCGCGAACGCTTTTCGACCGGCGCGAGGAGGGAACCCGGCCGCCTGACCCGTCCCCCCGAGACACAGGAGGCCCCCGTGACGGACCAGCACGGTGACCGGCCCGACCCGGTCACCCGGCACGCCCGCCCCGACTTCCCCTCCCAGGACCAGCCGCACCCGGGCTGGACCGGACCGATGGACCCGCCGCCCGACCACGGCGAGGAGTCCTACCGCGGAGCCGGCCGGCTCGACGGCCACAAGACCGTGATCACGGGCGGGGACTCCGGCATCGGACGGGCGGTGGCGCTCGCCTTCGCCCGGGAGGGTGCCGACGTCCTCTTCACCCACCTCGACGCGGAGGAGGAGGACGCCCGGGAGACCGCCCGGCTGGTGGAGGAGGCGGGACGCCGGGCGGTCGCCGTGTCCTGCGACATCCGCGACGAGGACGAGTGCCGGTCGCTGATCGGACGCGCGGTCGCCGAGTTCGGCCGGATCGACGTCCTCGTCAACAACGCCGCCTACCAGATGTCCCAGCCGGACGGCATCGAGGCGATCAGCACCGAGCAGTTCGACCGGGTGCTGCGGACGAACCTGTACGGGATGTTCTGGCTGACCAAGTTCGCGCTGCCGCACATCCCCGCCGGCGGCTGCGTCCTCAACACCACGTCGGTGCAGGCCTACCAGCCGAGCCCGCACCTGCTGGACTACGCCATGACCAAGGGCGCGATCGTCACCTTCACGCAGGGGCTGGCCCAGATGCTCGCCGAGCGCGGCATCCGGGTCAACGCGGTCGCACCGGGCCCCGTGTGGACGCCCCTCATCCCCGCGACGCTGCCCGACACGGCGGAGTTCGGCAAGCAGAGCCCGCTCGGCCGCCCGGCCCAGCCCGCCGAACTGGCCCCCGCCTACGTCTACCTGGCCTCCGCGCAGGCGGGCTACATCACCGGGGAGATCCTCAACGCGACCGGCGGCACCCCGCTGCCCTGACCGCCGCTCCCGGGCGGTGGGCGGTCAGCCGGCCCGGAACGGCGGCTCGGCCAGGAGCGCCAGCAGCCACCGCGCGCTCTCCCCGGCCCCCGGCCCGGCGCCGGAGGCGCCCGGGAACGTCCGGCCCCAGGCGGCGGCCCGGCTCAGCACGCTCAGCCGCCAGGCGAGCGCCGCCGCGCGCCGCAGTTCCGCCGCCGTGCGGCCGCCGCCCGTCCACGGCTCCAGATACGCGTCGAGCAGCCGGGGCAGCACCCGCGGACCGTGCCGGTCGACGGCCCGCTCGGCGGTGACGCGCAGGCTGCAGAACGGATGGGAGACCGCGGCGTCACCCCAGTCGAAGAAGGTGAACCGGCCCGCCGCCGGCCGGAAGAGCTGGCCGTCGTGCAGATCGGCGTGGTCGAGGGTGTCCGGGACGCCGAGCGAGGCCAGCTCGGCACACCAGTCCGCGAGCCGGGGCCGCAGCGCCGTGAGCCGGGCGCGCTCGCCGGGACGCAGCGCCGTGCTCCCGGCGAGCAGTTCGTCGAAGAACACGGGCAGCCCGGGGGTGCGGGCGGCCGGCACACCCAGCCGTTCGATCTCCTCCGTGTGCGCCACCAGGGCGGCCTGCACGCGTGCGTACTGGCACAGCAGGGCCTCCCACTCCCGCGGTTCCCCCTCCCCGCGGTCGAGCACGGTACGGAACAGCTCGCCCCCGTCGGGATACAGCGCCCAGCCGCGCCCCGCGTCGACGGCCAGCGGAGACAGCACGTGCTCCGGCACCCAGCGGGCCAGGGCGGCGGTCAGCGGTCCCTCGAAGGCACTGGCCGGCGGGTTCGCCTTGAACCAGACGGCCGGCCCGCCCGCCACGGGGACCCGGACCAGCACGGACCAGGGCCGCAGCCGCACCCGCGGCGGGCCCGCCGCGCGCAGGCCGTGCGCGGCGAGCCGCCCGTCCACCCAGCCGAGCGCCGCCGCCCGCCAGGACTCCCGCTCCCACGGTGTCACCGCGTCCGGGTAACCGCCCCGGTCCACGCTCACCTCCGTGCCCACCTCCGCGCTCACCGCACCCGCCGCCACCGCGCCCACGTCTTCCATCTCCCCATCCCAGCATCGCGCCCGGGGCCCCGGCCAGCGGATTTCCCGCGCCCGGCGCCCCCGACGGGCGCCGGGCGGGATCAGGCGGTGCGCTGCCCGCGCCGCACGGCGAGGTACGCGCCGGCCGCGCCGCACGCGAGCAGCGCGCCCGCGCCGAGGCCGACCGGGAGCGCCGGGAACCGGGACGGGCGGGTGGTGGCCGCCACGGTCCGCATGCCGGGCCCCGGGGTGATGCGGGTGGCCACGGCGGCGACGGGCCGGATCGGCCCGACGGACCGGACGGAGCCGTTCGCGTTCAGCAGCACCCGCCGGTTGTTCGGGTGCTTGAAGTCGAACAGGCCGGTGAGCGGGCCGGCCGTGGCGTCGAAGGAGTGGTCGCCGACGCGGCCGGTGTGCCAGTTGTCCTCGATGAACCGGGTGACGGACGCCTGCGTCGTCAGCGTGTGGTCGACCTTGTTGACCTTGCTGTACGGCGAGATGACCAGCAGCGGCTGCCGGGTGCCGGGGCCGCACCGGTCGGCGTAGCCCCCGGCCGGGCTCGGGCCCCTCCGGCAGGCCGGGCTGTCGGTGGCCCTGCCGCCCGGACCCGGCGAGGTGTCCGCGGAGCCGTTGCGCGGGGCGACGTACGCGTGGTCGTACCAGCCGTCGGAGTCGTCGTACGCGACCACGATCGCCGTGGACCGCCACTGCGGCGCACTCTGGATCGCGTTGATCTGCTTCACCAGGAAGTGCTGCTCGTCCAGCGGGTCGGAGTACCCGGCGTGGCCGTCCTGGTACTCGGCCGCCTTCACGAAGCTGACGGCCGGGAGCCGGCCCGCCCTGAGCGCGGCCGAGAAGTCGCTCAGGTCGTAGTTGTGGTTGGCCGGTCCGGGGCGGCCGATCTCCGCGACGCTCTTCGGCGGCAGGTGGTGCGGGTTGGCCGTCGACTTGTAGTAGGAGAACGGGTTGTGGTGCGGGCTGTAGTCGACGACGGCCCTCCCGCCCACGTTGGTGTGGGCCGTGCGGCACTTCGCGTACGATCCGGCCCTGCCGTTCCAGGCGGTCGACGGCCGGAAACCGCCCTGGAACCAGCCCCAGGTCACCTTCCCGGCGTTCAGCAGGTCACCGATGTTCCGGCCGCGCATGGCCGCCAGCGCGTTGCGGCTCGTGTGGTCCTTGTCCGAGCAGTCGTCGAAGGCGGGGTCCGGGTCGTTGATCATCGTGCCGACGCCCCTGGCGTCGGGGGACTTCACCGCGAACGGGTCCGGGACGCGCGTCTGCCTGCCGGTGGCGGGGTCCACGGAGATGACGCCGTGCGTGTTGCCGGAGACCAGGTTGATCGCCCCGGGCGTGGAGGGGCCGTAGGTGGAACCGAAGGACCGGTCGGACAGGGCGTAGTGCTGGGCGTAGTTCCACAGCGCGGTGACCGTGTTGCCGTCGTAGTAGTCCATCACCAGGCCCGGCTCGCCGAACAGGCCCCCGCTGCACTTGCCGACCTCGGTGTTCTGCACGTACCGGTCGGCCCTGCCGCCGTTGGCCGCGTACTGCTCGGCGCCGTACGAATGGTTCTGGTCGCAGGTCAGCGCCTGTGCCGGGGAGAGCCGCCGGGGCGCGTACTGGTTCGGGTTCCGCTTCAGCAGCCCGGCGTGGGCGAGGGTGTCGATGTCCTTCGGGGTGTTCGCGGCCGCGGTGAACCTGGTGCCGTCGGTGTTGGCGGCCTTCGGGTAGGTCGCGAAGTAGTGGTCGAAGGAGTTGTTCTCGTCGAAGATGACGACGACGTGCTGGATCGGCGTCGCGGTCGCCCGGGCCGCGGGCGCCGCCGCCCGGCCCGGCGCGGTGCCGCCGCCCACCGTGAGCGCGACGGCCCCGGCGAGCGCCGCGAGCCCCCGCGCCGCTGCTCCTCTTCCCCTGCTGACCATGCTGGCTGAACCTCCGGACGGGAACGCCGGTGCGTGCCGCGGGCACGGCCGCCGCGCCCGGCGCGGACCGCGGCGGCACAGCCATGGTCGCGCACGGACGAAGGCGCGGTCAGGGGTGTCCGCGCCACTCTTGACGATGTGTTGACCCGCCCCCCCCGCGGCCCGCCCGGGCGGGTCAGCCCAGCAGGGCGCGCCCGTACCAGTCGGCGGCGTCCCGGACGCCGGGCAGCGTGAAGAAGTAGCCGCCGCCGAACGGGACGACGTAGTCCGTCAGCGGTTCGCCCGCCAGACGGCGCTGCACGGTCTCGAACTGCCGGACCGGGTCCCGCTGGTAGCAGCAGAACAGCAGGCCCATGTCGAGGTTGCCGTTGCCGTCCATGCCCCGGTCGTAGTTGTAGGCGCGGCGCAGCAGCCGCTGCCCGGCGGTCGCGCCGGTGCGCGGGTTCGCACGCCGGATGTGCGCGTCCAGCGGGATGACGTCGCCCTTGGGATCGTCGGCGTACCGCGGCGCGTCGTCCTCGTGGTCGCCGTCCAGCGGGGCGCCGGAGGCACGGGCGCGGCCCACCATCCGCTCCTGTTCGGCCAGCGCGACCCGGTCCCAGAACTCCACCAGCATCCGGATCAGCCGGACCACCTGGTAGGTGCCGCCGGCCGCCCACTCCGGCTCACCCGCGCCGCGGCCCACCCACACCAGGCGGTCCATCTCCGCGGTGTCCGCGGTGTCCGGGTTGGCGGTGCCGTCCTTGAAGCCCATCAGGTTGCGGGGCGTGCCGGACGGCCGGGGCGGGCTGGTGAAGCCGTCCAGCCGCCAGCGGATCTGGAGGCCGCCGCGGGTGTGCCGGGCGATGTCCCGCAGGGCGTGCAGGGCGGTGTCCGGGTCGTCGGCGTGCAGCTGGAGGCTGAGGTCGCCGTGGCACCAGTCGTCCCGCAGGTCGTCGTCCGGGAAGGCGGGCATGGCGGTCAGCCGGCGGGGCGCCCGTGCGGCGAGCCCGAACCGGTCGTCGAAGAGGGAGGCGCCGACGCCGACGGTCACCGCCAGCCGCCCGGCCGGCAGCCGGTCGCCGAGCACCCCGGAGTCGGCGGGCGGGCCGGTGACGCCCACCGGGTCCGGGACACCGCCGGAGGTCAGGAAGCGGGCCCGGTCGGTGAGGGTGCGCAGCAGGTCGGTGAGTTCGGCGCGGCCCGCGGCGGTCACGTCGAGGGCGGCGAGGACGCAGGTACGGCGCGGGGCCGCGAAGGCGGAGGCCTGGCGCACCCCGTGGAAGGGGGCGACGGGGGGCGTGGCCGGTCCCGTGGTGCCGGGCGCGGCGGCGCTCGTGGTGAGCCCGGCACCGGCGAGGGCGGCACCGCGCAGGAAACGGCGCCGGCCCAGGCCGCCGGACGGTCCGGTGCCGTTCACCCGGCCCTCCGCGGGTCGCACAGGGTCGCCACCGACGCGAGCCGCTCCACCAGGTCGCCGAAGACCGCGTTCACCCGCTCCCGCCGGGCCCGGCCCAGTGCCGCCGGCGGGATCCAGCGCCCGCCCCGCCGCAAGCCGTCCAGCAGGTGCCGTGCGCGCCGCAGGTCCCGGTCGAGGCCGGCCGCGTCCGGGTACCGGCCGGCCAGCAGCGGGCGCAGCCGGGACAGCACCTCGCGGGTGCCGTCCAGGTTGGCCCGGGCGGTGGCGAGGCCGCTGCCGCTGCCGAAGTCGGTCCGGCCGGTCAGCTCGAACTGCACGGTGTCCTCCAGGATCTCGTGGGCGCGCAGCCCGAGCTGGGCGGGGTCCATCCGGGCCTGCGCCCAGTCGTCCCGCAGCCCGGTCACCGCCCGCGCCAGGGCGGCCGCGGGGGCGCGCAGCCGGGCGGCCGGTTCGCCGTGCCACAGGCCGTACTCGACGCGGTGGAACCCGGCGAAGTCCTCGTCGCGCACCCCGCCGGGCAGGCCCGCGTCCGTGCCGTTGATCCGCGCGTCCGCGGCCCCGAAGGCGCCGTACGCCGCTCCCAGCCGCTCGTACCGCAGGTGGGCGGGGAGCCAGGCCGACCGGGCGGCGGCGAGGTCGCCGCCGTCGATCGCCGCCCGGAGCCGGGAGGTGAGCCGTACGACGTCGTCCAGTCCGCCGCCGACCCACTTCTGGTAGGCGAGGGCGGGCGGGATCAGGTCGTGCAGGGTGACCGGGGCTGCGCCGGGGCCGCGCCGGCCGCCGGTGACGCGCACCCGGGGCCCGGTGACGGCGTCCGCGTCGTCGGGCACGCAGGCGAAGGCGTAGGTGCCGGTGCCCAGCCGCACGGTCAGCGGCCGGGTCGTCCCCGGGCCGAGGCCCTCCACCTCGCCGTACACCTTCCCGGTGTCGGGGTCCGTGAGGTAGACCTCGGCGGCGGTGCCGGAGGTGTTGTGCAGGTGGAACGTCCGCAGGCCGGGTTCCGGCCGGGTCCAGCCGCGGCCGCAGCGGCTCGGGGACACCTCGACGGTGGTGTGCCGCGGGCCGCCGCCGGTGGTGCGGCCGGTCCGGCCGGCTCCCGTCAGCACGGCCGCCAGGACGCCGGCCAGGGCCAGGGCGGCCAGGCCGGCGAGGGCGATCCGCCGCGCGGCGGCCGCCCGGGCACGGGGCGGCCGCCTGCCGGGGCGGGGCAACGGCATGACGGGCCTCCCGGACGTCCAACGCGCCGATCCGTGCGGCGACGGGGTGCCGCTCGCCCTCCATGCTAGGCAACTGCGCGGAGGCGGACGGCCGGTCGGCAAAACCGGCGGGCCGTCAGTCCTTCACCGCTCCGCCCAGCCCGGACACCAGGCGCCGCTGGACGAGGACGAAGAAGAGCAGCACCGGGATCGTCATCACCGTGGAGGCGGCCATGACCCCGCCCCAGTCCGGTTCGTCGGAGTTGAAGAAGACCAGCAGGGCCATCGGCAGCGTCGACTGCGAGGTGTCGCTGATGATGAACGACTTGGCGAACAGGAAGTCGTTCCAGGCGGAGATGAAGGAGAACACGCTCGTGGCCACCAGGCCCGGCAGGACGAGCGGCAGCAGGATCCGCCACAGGAACCGGGCGCGGCTCGCCCCGTCGAGGTAGGCGGCCTCCTCCAGTGACTCCGGTACGGCCTGCACGAACCCGCGCAGCATCCAGATCGCGAACGGCAGCGAGAAGGCGATGTGCGGCAGGACCAGGGAGCCCAGCGTGTTCAGCAGCCCGACATCGCGCATCAGGAAGAACATCGGGATGGTGAGCGCCTCCACCGGCACCATCTGCGCCACCAGGAACATGATCAGCAGGGTGGTCCGGAAGCGGAACCGGAACCGCGTCACGGCCGTGGCCGCCAGGAAGGCGATCAGCGCGGAGGCGATCACGACGCTCCCGGCGACCAGGAGGCTGTTCGCGAAGTACCGCCCGAACGCGTGCTGTTCGAAGACGCGCCGGAAGGAGTCGAGCGAGGGGGACGAGGTCCAGGGCCTGGCCTCGGTGGACTCGATCTCCCCGGCCGGTTTGAGGGCGCTGAGCACCATCCAGTAGAGCGGGAAGGCGACGACCGCGGCGACCAGCAGCGCCGTCGCCTCCGCGGCCAGCCGCCAGGGACGGCGCACCGCGAAACGTGGCAGGCTCACAGTTCCTCCCCCTGCCGCCGCAGCAGCCGCAGGTAGCCGAGCGTGACGGCGAGCAGGATCAGCAGGGTGACGACGCCGATCGCCGAGCCGAGGCTGTACCGGGAGGACGCGAACGCCTCCTGGTAGGCGTAGACGTTCAGCACCAGGTTCTGCCCGGCGATGCCGCCGCCGCCCGTCATCACGTAGATCTGGGTGAAGATCTTGAAGTCCCAGATCACCGACTGGACGGTGACGATGACCAGGATCGGTCTCAGCATCGGCGTGAGCACCGAGCGCCAGATCCGCCACTGCGAGGCACCGTCGAGCGCGGCGGCCTCCAGCACCTCGGCCGGCACGGCGCGGATGCCGGCGTAGACGGTGACCATCACGAACGGGAAGGAGCACCAGACCACTTCGAGCAGGACCAGGGCGAAGGCGCTGTAGCGGCCGTACGTCCACGAGAAGTCGCCGAGCCCGAGGATGCGGTCGACCGGGCCGAAGTCGGGGTCGAAGAGGAGCAGCCAGACCGTGGAGCCGGTGATCGCCGGTGTCGCCCACGCGCCCAGCGCGGCCAGCATCAGGGCGAGCCGGGGGACCGCGCGGACCCGGGTGAGCAGGACGGCGAGCGCGCAGCCCACCGCCAGCGTGCAGACCACACAGGCCGCCGCGAAGCCGACCGTCGCCAGCAGGACCTGCCAGAACCGGTCGTCGCCGAAGAGCTGCGTGTAGTTGGCCAGGCCCCGGAAGGAGGTCGGCGCGCCACCGCTGACCTGGGCCTGGGTGTATTCGAGGAACGAGATCAGCCCGAGTTGGTAGACCGGGTAGACCAGCAGGCCGCCGAGGACGGCGAGGGCCGGTGCGAGGTAGAGCCAGGGGGTCCAGCCCCCGCGCGCGAGCGGTCCTCGGCCGGTGCGCGGGGGCGGCGGTGCGGTGTGCCGGGTCACTTTCCGGGTCACCCGGCCGACCCGAAGGCGTCGTTCATCTTCTTCGCGGCGTCCCCGGAGGCGGCGTCCACGTCCTTCTTGCCGCTGATGATCTCCTGGAACATGGTCGGCAGCACCAGCGAGGAGTCGATCTGCGCCCAGGCGGCCGAGGCCGGCACGAACTCGGTGCCCGCGGTGAGGGTGTCGACGAACGGCTTCGCGAACGGCTCCTCGGCGGCGGCCTGCTGACGGACGTCCGTGAAGGTGGGCAGGAAGCCCATGGCGTCGAAGAGCTCGCGCTGCGCCTTCTTGGAGGCGAGCTGCTTCATCAGGTCCACGGCGAGCGTGCGGTGCGAAGTGCTGCGCAGGACACCGATGTTGTTGCCGCCCGCGAAGGCAGGCGCGATGGAGCCCGGGCGCACCCCGGGGAGCGGGACGACGGCGTACTTCCCCTTGGTCTTGCCGGCTTCCACGGCGGCGCGGCTGAAGTTGCCGCCGATCACCATGGCCGCCTTGCCGGACGCGAACGCGGTCATCGTGTCGTTGCCGGTCATGCCCGCGCACTTGGCGGCGGGGCAGTTGTCGTCGCCGAACAGGGAGGTGTACGCCTTGATCCCCTTGCGGGAGTCGGCGCTGTCGATGGCGGAGGCGTACGAACCGCTGGTGCCGGTGGCCAGCCGGCCGCCGTTGGCCCAGACGAACGGCATCGCGCCGTAGGTGAAGGCGCCGCCGACGGCGAGCCCGTACAGGTCGGGTTCGGCGGCATGGATCCGCTTCGCCGTAGAGATCAGCTCGGCCTGCGACTTGGGTACGCCGAGGCCGAGCCGGCGCAGCACGTCGGTCCGGTAGTACAGGGCGCGGATGCCGACGTAGTACGGCGCCCCGTAGACCTTGCCGTCGACGGTGACCGACTGCCGGGCGGTCGGGTCGGTGTCCTTGGCCTCGTTCCAGGTGCCGAAGTCCTTGGTGACGTCCGCGAGTCCGCCGTCCTTCACGTAGCCGGCGGTGTCGGTGTTGCCGTACTCGATGACGTCGGGTGCGGACTTCGGGTCGTTGAACGCGGCCTTGACGCGCTGGGCGCGGGTCTCCACCGGGATGTACTCGACGCGGACGTCGGTGCCGTCGTGGGCCTTCTCGAAGTCGGCGATCACCGATTCGACGACGCGCTCTTTGGGCTGGTTGTCGACCTCTTGGAAGAGCCAGACGCGCAGGGTGCCGGTCTTCGCGTCCGTGTCGGAGGCGGAGTTGCCGGAGGTCTGGGGCGCGCACGCGGTCGCCAGGGCGATGGCGGCGGCGGTGAGCCCCACAAAGCGGACGGACAGGTTCATGGAGTGTTCCTCCGGTGAGGCGTTGCAACATGCGCAATGATGGTTTCGCTGTGCACAACGCCTCGGAGGCTAGAGGCAGCATGAACGCGCCCACAAGAGGTCTCAACCACTCTGTGACCGGGGGACGCACACCGTGCAACGCCCAACCGTCACAAAGGCCCCAGTGCGGGACGGGTCCCTCAGCGCACCGGGAAGCCGTAGGTGTATCCCTGCTGCTTGAGCCAGGGCAGCACGCTGCGCAGCGCCGTCACCGTCTGCGAGCGGTCGCCGCCCGCGTCGTGGAAGAGGATCGTCGGACCGCCTGGCAGTTCGCGCCGCACGGTCGCGATGATCGCCTCGCTGCCCGGCCGTTCGAAGTCCTTGGAGTCGACGTTCCAGCCCAGGGGCCGCATCCCGTGCGAGGCGGCCAGCTTCCGGCTGTAGGGGGTGAAGGCACCGCCCGGGGCCCGGTAGTACATCGGCCGCACGCCGCCCGACGCCTTGGTGATCTGCCGCTCCGCGTCGATGATCTGCTGTGCCTGGTACGCCTCGGACTTCTTGTCCATGGCGGTGTCGTGCGTCACCGTGTGGTCGCACAGCCGGTGGCCGGCCGCCACCACCTGCCGGACCAGGTCGGGGTGGGCCTCGGCCTGGGGGCCGACCATGCAGAACGTGGCCTTCACGCCGTTCTCGCGCAGCACTTGCAGCACCTGCGGGGTCCAGACCGGGTCCGGGCCGTCGTCGATGGTGATGTTGACGCCGCGCGCGCCCGCCTCGGAGGAGTGGGCGATGACCGGGGACACCGCCGCCGTCCGCGGCGCGGCGGGCCGTCCGGAGGCCTGCGCCGCGGCGGACCCGCCGCCGGGCTGGCCCGCCTGCGCCGTCCACACCGAGGCGGCCGCCGCCACCGCCGTCACTCCGACCGCCGCCGCGATCACCCGGCCGTACCAACCCCGTCCGCCATGCCGTGCCATGTCCGCCCCGCCCCCTGTTGTGTCCGTGAACTCCGTGCACGTGGCAGGACGGTGGGGTGCGGGCGGGGGATCCCGCTGTTACTGATCACGGACAATTCCGAGGCGGTTCCGCGACAGTGGCCTCCGGCCGGGGGTTCCGCGCGCACCGGGGGGCCGGGGCCGGGGTTGCCGGCAGGGCCTGGTCGCGGGCGCCCGCCGGTGGCGGGCGACGCGGTGCCCGGCACCCGCCCCCGGTAGCGCGCGCGACCGAGGCACAAGGGTCGCGCGGCCCCGCCGGACCGCGGGAGGTCCGCGCGAAAACCCGGGCGGCACCGCTCGGCCGGGGCGCGGTTACGGTGCCCGGACGCCCCTTCCGTCGAGGAGCGAGCCGTACGCGGGGTCCGTACGGCGCGCGCCCGCCCGGCCGTGTCCCCGGAGTCCCCGCCGGCGGGCCGCCGGGCACGGCGGCCGTGCGAGGTGCGGGCGGCACCGTCCCGGCTCCAGTTCCCGGTGCGCCAGTACGACTTCGCGTGCGGGCGGCTCCTCGGGCGGCCGCGCGGGCCGGTCATGGACAGCGGCGACGGGTCGGGCACCCGGGTCGAGCCGCTGTCCGGCGAGGAGTACCTGGGCGAGCCGGTGCGCGGCTGCCGACCGGTGCGGCGGCGGGCGGATGGACGGACCGGGGCCCCCGGGCGGCCTTCCCGGCCGGGGCGGGGGAGCGGGGGCGTGACGCCGCCCAAACGCCGGCGGCCTTGGAAGCGGGCGCCACCGCCTGGCGGTCCGCACCGCTCGCCGCGGACGGCGCCGCCCTGGACGCGGCCGGCCACCGCGCCTACCCCTACGGCGCGACCCGGACGAGCCGTTCGCCGACGTCGTCCGGCGGGTCGACCAGGAAATACAGCACCACGGCGCCGAGCCGGCGCTCCTGCGCGACCTCCATCGAGCCGCGGCCCCTCCCGGCCCGCCCCGCGGGGCGGAGGCGCCGGGAAGGGTCACTCAGCGCGGTGCGCGGTGTCACCAATAATGGCGGCGGCCGGCGACCGCGTGTCCCATGGACCCCATGATCCACAGGATGGCTCCCACCACCAGCAGGATCACGCCGATGGTCCACAGGATCGAGATGCCTGTGATGAAGCCGATGATGAGCAGGATGATGCCGAGGGCGATCATGACGTGCCTCCAGCGGGTAGTGGTGCTTCCGTCTTCCGAGTGCCCCGAAATCGGCTGAAACCGCACTCAAGGTCCCATATTTCTTTCGGGTCTCCGCGGTCCGTGTTTCAAGAAGTCCGGTCCGCGATGTTGACTCCCCGTAGCGGCGGCCGCACATTACCTATCGGTAGAACCGCGCGGTAATCCCGCGGCCGGTCTCCCGTCACCGTCGGACGTGCGGCCCCGTGCCACCCTCCGCCGGCCCGCACGCACGCCCCCACGCACCGCGCCCGCACACCCTGCCCGACCGGACCGGCCCGCCCCGCGGTTCCGTGAACCCGTCTCCGCGGTCCCGCGAACCCACCCCCGCGGGCTCATGGCACCGCCGTGCCCGTTCCGGCCCGCGTCCCGTCCCGAGAACGGAGAGCCCATGCCCATGCCTGCCCTGCGCCGTGTCCTCACCGCGGCGTCCGCGGCCGTCGGCGCCCTGGCCCTCGGCTTCACCGCAGCCCCCGCCCAGGCCACCGCGCCCCTGAACTACGTGGCGCTGGGCGACAGTTACAGCGCCGCCTCGGGTGTCCTCCCCATCGACCCGAGCAGTCCGCTGTGCCTGCGCTCCACGGCCGACTACCCCCACGTCATCGCCTCCCGGACGGGGGCGCGGCTGACGGACGTCACCTGCGGCGGCGCCCGGACGCAGGACTTCACCGCATCCCAGTATCCGGGCGTCGCCCCGCAGCTCGACGCGGTCACCGCGGACACGGACCTGGTGACCCTGACGATCGGCGGCAACGACAACGGCACCTTCATCAACGCCGTGACCGCCTGCGGCACCGCCGGCGTCCTCCACGCGGGCCAGGGCAGCCCCTGCGAGGACACCTACGGCACGTCCTTCGACGACCAGATCGAAGCCGCCACCTACCCGGCCCTGAAGTCCGCGCTCGCAGCCGTCCGCGCCAAGGCCCCCCACGCCCGGGTGGCCGTGCTCGGCTACCCGTGGATCACGCCCGCGACGGCGGACCCGTCCTGCTTCGTGAAACTGCCCCTCGCCACCGGTGACGTGCCCTACCTGCGTTCCCTCCAGGCCCACCTCAACGCCGTCGTGCGGCGGGCCGCCGAGCAGAGCGGCGCCACCTACGTGGACTTCTCCGCGGTCTCCGCCGGACACGACGCGTGCCGGCCCGCGGGCACCCGGTGGATCGAACCGCTCCTGTTCGGGCGGAACATCGTCCCGGTCCACCCCAACGCCCTCGGCGAGCGGCGCATGGCCGAGCACACCATGGACGTGCTCGGCCTCGGCTGACGGACACCCCCGCCGGGGCCGCGGGTCACGCCTCGGCGAACACCGGGTCGTACGGGCCCGAGCGCGCGCGTCCGGACATGAAGGACAGGAAGTCCCGGACGAACGCGGCGCGCCCGTACGACGCCTCGGCACCCGGCACGTCCCGCCCGAAGCCCCGGCGGAACAGCGCCCGGTACTCGTCCGCGTCGACCCGCTGGTCGCCGTCCGCGTCGGTGACGTCGAACAGCACCTCGGCGACCCTGATCAGGGCGGGACCGGCGAGCGCCGGCACCGCCTCGGCGTACTCCCGGGCACTGACCCGGCCGTCGCCGTCCGTGTCGAGGGCCGCCTGCAGCTCGCGCCACCAGCCGGCGAACGCGTCGTAGAGCCGGGTCTCGGCCGGCTCGTCCAGGTCGAGGCGGCCGGCGACCTCGCGGGCCATCGCGGCGAGGTCGGGCCAGTCCAGGAAGCCGTCCCCGGTCTGGTCCAGCACGGTCCGGAAGAACTCCTCGGGTCCGCGCACGCCGGCCGGGGCGCCGGGCTCCGGCTCCGGCGGCAGGGGCGCGAGCAGCCGGACCAGCGCCCCGGCCCGCTTCATCCGGTCGGCCAGCGCGCCGACCGTCGCCGCCCGGGGATCGTCGCCGCCGGGGGAGAGGGTGAGCAAGCCGGCGATGCCCTCGGGGCGGAGCCAGCCTTCGGGGAGGAAGCGGGCGAGGCCCACGGCCAGGTAGGCGCTCTGCATCAGGGTCTGGGCGCCGGGCGTCTCGGGCAGCCCGGCCCGACGGCGGAAGGGCTCCGGGAGGGAGGCCACGGTGACCACCCCGGCGAGCGGACCCGCGATCGCGCGGCCGGCCGCCCACATGGTGGGCAGGCCGTGCAGCAGCGGCGGCGCCGGGAGGTGGTCGAAGAGCCGGTAGAGGATGATGCGCATCGCCTCCGTGTTCTCCAGCTCCTCCTCGACGACGCGGTCGAAGTACGGCCAGAACTCCCGCACGGTGGGCGGCAGATGGTCGGCATTGCCCTCCAGCGCCGCGAGGTAGGCCCGGAACTCGGCGTAGAGCCGCTCCAGCAGGTCCTGCTCCAGCGGCTGCCCGCCGAGCCGGCACATGGTGACGCTGCTCTCGAACAGGGTCGCCACCACCCAGGCCCGCACCGCGGGGTCCATCGCGTCGTACGGCCGGTTCCGCGCGTCGGCGCCCTTCAGCCGCGCGTGCAGCCGGTTGAGCCGTCTCGCCTCCCTGTCCCGCACCTCGTCGTCCGCGCCGAACATGCGCTGGAGGCTCACGATCGTGTTGCGCAGCCGGCGCCACGGGTGGGTCACGAACGTCGAGTTGTCGGCGAGGGCGCCCCCGATCTGCGGGTGCGCGGCCTCCAGCACGGTCGCCCGCACGATCGCCAGCGCCCAGCGCGGATCGTGGAAGAACGTGTGGAACCGGCTGTCCGGGCCGAAGAGGGGCGCCTCGTCGTGCGTGGCCGCCCCGGCTCCCCGGTCGCGCCGCCCGCCGCCGGTGCCGCCGTCGGTGTGTGCCCTGCCGCCTGTGTCGGTCACGGTCGTCGCTCTCCGTTCGCGTCGGGTGTCACGCCGCCGAAGCGGCGGTCGCGCTGCTGGTACGTGTGCAGGCACTCCAGGAAGTGCGCCGCGCGGAAGTCGGGCCAGAGCACCGGCGGGAAGACCCACTCCGCGTAGGCGACCTGCCAGAGCATGAAGTTGGAGATGCGCTGTTCCCCGGAGGTCCGGATCACGAGGTCCACGTCGGGTGTGTCCGGGAAGGGGAGGTGGGCGGCGAAGCTGTGCTCGTCCACCGCCTCGGCCGGCACCCCCCTGCGGATCAGCGACCGGGCCGCCGCCACGATGTCGCTGCGCCCGCCGTGGTCGAACGCGACGGTCAGCGTCATGCCCCGGTTGCCGGCGGTCAGCGTCATCAGATCGGCGAAGTCCCGGGACAGCGCCGGGGGGATGCGCGGATCGGCCACCCCGAGGAACCGGCAGCGGATCCCGCGCACGTGCAGCAGCGGGGCGTGCTTGCGCACCACACGGCGCACCAGCCGCATCAGGAAGTCCACCTCGCCGCTGGGCCGTCGCCAGTTCTCCGTGGAGAACGCGTACAGGCTCAGCCACTCCACACCGGCCGTCCGCGCCGCCTCGATGACGTCGATCACCGTCGTCTCCGCCGCACGGTGGCCCGACGTACGGGGCAGCGAACGCCGCGCCGCCCAGCGGCCGTTGCCGTCCATCACGCAGGCGACGTGCCGCGGCACCCCGCGGCGGCCCTCCCCGCGCCCCCGGTCCCGGCCCGGCTCGGGCGGCGGGGCGGCACCGCCGACGACCTCGTCAACCGTCACTCCTGCCCCCCCAGCGGCGACGAGCGGACCCTCCGCCACCTCACGGCCCGCGCTCGGGTGCCGGGCCGGATCGTCTCCCGTGCAGCGTGCCAGCCCGCGGACCGGCGGACGGCCCGACGACCGCGGTTCACCCTTGGCACTGCTGTGTGAGGCCGCGGGCGCATGGCCCGCCGCCGGACAAACCCGCCCGCCCGGGAACGGCCGGAACCCGACGGCCGCCGAGACCGCCGCCGGGACGGGGGCGTGTTCGGAGCGGGGAACGGCACCGGGGGTTCGCCTCCCCTCCGCCCTGGTGCTGCCCCCCGCACCGATGCGCCTGCCTGCCGGAATGAGGACCCCCCGGTGCGCTGCCTAGCGTGGGTCCCCATGACAATCCCCTTACGGAAGAACACATTTCGCCGGCGCGCCGGCCTCACCGCCGTGGCCGCGACCTGCCTGCTCGCCACCGCACCGGCCGCCGTCGCCCAGCCGCCCCGGGCCGCGGCCCCCGCGTGCGGCCCGCACCCCGCGGTGGCCCGGTCCGTGCACCGGCTGGTGGCGCACGACGGGATCGCCGGCGCCGCGGTCCTGGTGACCACCCCCGGCCCGGCCGCCCGCTGCGCCCGCTGGACGGTGACCGAAGGCGTGGCCGACCTGCGCACCCGCCGCCCGATGAACGCCACCGACCGGCTCCGCGTGGGCAGCGTCACCAAGACGTTCACCGCGACGGTCGTCCTGCAACTGGCCGCCGACCACCGGCTGTCCCTGGACGCACCCGTCGAGCGCTACCTGCCCGGCCTGATCCGCGGGGGCGGCCACGACGGCCGCCGGATCACCGTGCGCCAGCTCCTGCGGCACACCAGCGGACTCCCCGACTACCTCGACGCGCCCGAGTGGGAACACCCCGAACGCCTGCGGTACCGGCACTTCGAGCCGCGCCGGCTCGTCGCCCGCGCCCTGGAACTGCCGCGCCCCCGGCGGGCCTGGCACTACGCGACCACCAACTACCTCGTCGCCGGCCTGATCGTCCGCGAGGTCACCGGCCGCGGCCCGGAGGCGGAGATCACCCGCCGCGTCATCGCGCCCCTGGGCCTGCGCGACACCTACTGGCCGGGTGACGGGACCCGCATCCGGGGCCCGCACTCCCGCAGTTACTACACGGCGGACGGCGGCCGCGAGACGGACGGCACCGACTGGAACACCACCTTCGGCGGCGTCGGCGGCGCCCTGGTGTCCACCCCCGCCGACCTGTCCCGGTTCGCCGCCGCCCTGTTCACCGGCCGGCTGCTGCCCGCACCCCAACTCGCCGAGATGCGGCGGACGGTGGCCGCCGACCCGGACCGGCTCTGGCCCGGCGCCCGCTACGGGCTCGGCGTCATCTCGTCACCGCTGTCCTGCGGCGGCACCTGGTGGGGCCACGCCGGGACCGTGCCGGGCGGGCACCGTGCGCTCGTCGCCGTCGGCCCGGACGGCCGCCGCGCCGCCGTCGCCCTGAACGAGGTGCCCGCCACGCTCCCGGCCGAACTGGACTTACTCGACGTCGTCGACCAGGCCCTCTGCGAGAACGCACCCACCGAAAGGACCGCCGCATGACCCGCTCCACCACCCCGGACGGCGGACGCCGGCCGCGCCCGCGCCGCCGCGCCGGGCGGCTCGCCGCGGCCGTCGCCCTCGCCCTGGCGGGCGCTGTGGGCGTCGGGGCCGCACCCGCCCCGTCCGCCGCGCCCCACCCGGCCGGCGACCCCCTGGCCCGCTTCCACCACCAGCGGCTCCACTGGAAGAGCTGCCTGCTCGGGCCCGGCGACACCACCGGCGGGGAACTGGAACGGGCCGGCGCCCGCTGCGCCGACGTCACCGTCCCGCTGGACTACGACCGCCCCGACGGCCGCACGATCCACGTCGCGATCTCCCGGATCCGGGGCACCGACACCGCCCACCGGATCGGCGCGCTGCTACTCAACAGCGGCGGCCCCGGCGGACAGACGATCGGCGACCCGCCCTGGGTGCGCGGCGCGATGCGGGACGTCGGCGCACGCTACGACGTGGTGGGCGTGGACCCCCGCTTCGTCGGCCGGAGCACCCCGCTGGACTGCGGGTGGCCGACGGGCAGCATGATCCGCGGAGCCGGCGCCGGCCGTGCGGGCTTCGACCGGATGACCGCCTTCGCCGCCGACCTGGCCCGCCGCTGCCGCGCCCGCGCCGGGGACCTGCTGCCGTACGCGACCACCCGGAACACCGCGCGCGACCTGGACGTGATCCGCGCGGCGCTGGGTGAGCGCAGGATCTCCTACCTGGGCTACTCCTACGGCACCTACCTCGGCCAGGTGTACGCGACGATGTTCCCCGGACGCACCGACCGGGTCGTCCTGGACGGCGTCGCCGCCCCCGCCCGCTACGGGCCCCGGCTGCTGCGGGGCACCGAGCAGGCCAACCGGCACGCCCTGCGCGACTGGGCGGACTGGGCCGCCGCGCACGACACGGCCTACGGGCTGGGGCGCACCGGGAGCGCGGTGCTGAGGACCGTGGAGGCCGTCCGGTCGGCCGCCGCCCGCACACCGCTGCGCGTCGGGCGCGACCGGGTCGACGCGCACCTCCTGCCCGTCATCGTGTTCAACGGCCTCTCGCAGGACGACCCCACGGCCTACGGCGGCTTCGCCGAGGGGATCCGGGACCTGCGGCGCGCCGCCGAGGGCCGCCCGGTCCCGCCGTCCCCGTGGCTGGCCTCGACCCTCGACTTCCTGCTGACCGGGCACGACTCGGCGTACGGCAGCGCGCAGACGGCCATCCTGTGCGGGGACGTGGCCGCGCCCCGCGACCCGGAGACGTACTGGCGCGACCTGCGCCGCGCCGGGACGGGGGACCGGCTGTTCGCCCCCGTCACGAACGACATCAACCCGTGCGCGTTCTGGGACCCGCCGCGCGAACGCGTGACCACGATCCGCGACGACCTGCCGGCCCTGCTCGTGAACGCCACCGGCGACCCGCGCACCGTCTACGACGGTGCCCGGACGGTGCGCCGCGACTGGCCCAGCTCCCGCCTGGTGACCCTGCGGGGCGCGAACCAGCACGCCGTCTACGGGGTCTTCGGCAGCTCGTGCGTCGACACGACGGTCAACTCCTACCTCGCGACGGGCCGTCTGCCGTCCGGCGACGTCTCGTGCCCGCGGTCGACCGCTTGACGGGCGCGTGGGCCGCCTGACGGATGCGTGGAACGCCTGACGGACCGTCGACCGCCTGACGGAGGCGTCGGCACGCGGACGGACGCGTCGGCAGGCGGACGGGCCGGCGGGGCGGCGGAGGGGGACCGCCGCCCTGCGGCATGGTAGTTTCGGATTCAACAAAAATGAGTCCGGAGGAGTCCAGGTTGTCCAGTCCCGCCCCGGCCGGCGCCACCCGGCGGATCTTCATCGACAAGCAGAGTCCGAAGGCGTACCACGCCCTGGTGCAGACGTCCGAGGCGGTCCGCGCGGTCGCCGCGGAGGCCGGTCTCGACCGGGTCCTGGTGGAGCTCGTCAACCTCCGTGTCTCGCAGCTGAACGGCTGCGCCTACTGCCTGCACGTGCACACCCGGGCCGCGCTGCGGGCGGGCGACACGCCCGAACGCCTCGGCGTGCTGGCCGCCTGGCGCGACACCGGCCTGTTCACCCCCGTCGAACGGGCCGCCCTGGCCCTGGCCGAGGCGGTCACCGCCGCCGCCGACACCGCCGCCCAGGACGCCGCCTGCGCCGCGGCCCGGGACCTCCTCACCGATGACCAGATCTCCGCGGTGATCTGGGTGGCCGTGACCATCAACGCGTTCAACCGGGTCTCGATCATGAGCCGCCACCCGGTACGGGCCGAGCGCTGAGCCGGTGGCCCGCGTGCCGGGCGAGGGGGCGGGCGACCCGTGCCGGGGAGGCGGGCGGCACGGGCGCCGGTATCCGGCCAACCTCCGGCCGCTCGCGCGGCCGTCGGCGGTGGCGCGCGCGTCCGCTGCGGACGACGCGCTGTCCGGCATCCGGGCAGTCGGCACGGCCCGCGACCTGTGCGTGCGGTTCCGGGGCGGCGGCGATTCCGCGCGCCGGAGCGGCGGGTCACACCGGATCACCGATGATCGTCGAAAGTCCGAAAGTGACTGTCTGGCTGCGTCTTTGAACGTTCTGGTGATTAGCCGGTGAACGAGCACGGGAAGGTTCCGGGGGTCGCCGACGCGTGATCTTCACCGGACCGCTCCGGGGACGACGCGTGTCACCCGTCCGTCCCCGAGGGGAGGTGCAGAGATGAAGCTTCTTTTCGCCATCCGCAACAAGGTTGCCGCGGGCAAGAGCCTCAAGGCCAACGCCTGGTACATCTGGTACTGATCCGGCGCCGCCGCGCACACAGGCGGTGACATCGTTGTCCGGTCGGGCCGCCCGGCGGTCCGGCCGGACAGCGGTGCCCGCCGCCCCACGCCTTCCCCCGTCCCGCCCCCATCGGAGGAGTCCATGCCGCCGTCTTCCACCGCGCGTGCGCGCACCACCGTGCTCGCCCCGCGGCTCGCCGCGCTGATCGGCGAGCACCTGGGCCAGGACGTCTTCCGGCTCGAACCCGACACCGTCGGGGTCGCGGGACCGGAGGTCGCCGACCGCGTCCTGGCCGCGCGCCGGGCGACCGAGACCGAACGTCCCACCTTCAAGCCGCTGCAGGGGCGCTCCATCACCCGTACCGAGGCCTCCACGGTCACCCGCACCATCGGCAACGACGTGCGCGAGGCGCTCGCCGGACCCCTGCGCGAGGACGTGGACCTCGCCGGCCCCTGGCCGCTGACCGGCCACCTCTTCCTGCGCGACCTCATCCTCGGCCGGGACCCGTACCGGCTGCGGATGCTGATGAGCCGCAACCTGGAGCTCACCCCCAAACTCACCTGGTCGGTGATCGCGGTCGGTGCCGCACTGCCCGGCTGGCCGCGCCCGGACGCCCGGCTCACCGGTCTCGCGGGCCGCGCGGCGCAGGCGCGGGGGTACCAGGAGCGGCGGTACGCCATGGGCATGTACCGCAGGGCCGCGGCCCCGGTGTGCTTCACCGTCTCCACCCTGGTGGCCAACGCGCTCTGGCTCGGCGCGCCGTTCGCCCCCGGCACGTCCCACCGCGACGTCGTCCTGGAGTCGCTGCGGCTCCTGCCGCCCTCGTGGAACATCCTGCGCAACGCCTCGCCCGAGTACCCGGCCGTCGACGGCCGGATCGGCGCGCGGGACGACGTCCTGGTGCTGCCCCTGCTGTCGCACCGGGACCCCGCGCTCTGGGACGACCCGGACGACTTCCGCCCGGAGCGCTGGGACGGCCTCGACCCCGACGCCACCCCGGGCTACCTGCCGTTCGGCCACTCCTCGGAACGCTGCTGGGGTCGGCACATGGTCATGCCGCTGGCCGAACTGCTGCTGGACCTGATCCGCGACTCCGGCCTGGTCGTCGACCCCGGCCAGCGGGTCGCGAAGGTGCCGCTGCTCGGTCTGCTGGGCGTGGAGGAGGTGCGGCTGACCCGGCCGCGCTGACGGCCCCGGCCCGTCCGCCACTGGGCGCCGTCGACCACACCGGTGCCGTCCCGGCCCGCAGGACGCCGGTGCTCCGGCAGGAGCGGGCCGCCGCCGCCTGGGTGGGTTCACCTGACGGGGTCCGCCTCCTCGGCCGGGACCGGCCGCACGGAGATGCGCTGGACGGCCCGGCTGAGGACCAGCACCCCCGCGACGATCAGCAGGGCCCCGCACGCCTCGGGCACCAGCCACCACCCGGTGCGGATCCGTTCGCCGAAGAGGGTGATGCCCAGCGTGAGGCTGACCACCGCGTCCCCGATGGTCAGCGCGGGCTGGGCCGCCGCCAGGGGACCGGCCTGCAACGCGTTCTCCAGCAGGAGCACGGCGGCGGCGCCGGCCAGCGCGAAGCCGTACGTCTGCCAGGAGCGCAGGAACGCGACGAATCCTTGGTCGGCGAAGGTCCCGCTGGCCGACTTCAGCAGCGCGGCGGTCAGCGCGTTGCCGATCGCGGAGGCGGCGGCCAGTGACGCGGCGCGCCGGGCCGGCGGGCGCCCGCGGCCGGCCAGCAGCACCGCGGCGGTCATCGCGCCGACGCACAGGCACACGGCCGGGATCCACCGGGCGAGTGACGCCTGGTCGCTCGCGCCGTGCGGGGCGGCGGCGATCAGCAGGACGGCGAGGCCCGCCACGCAGCCGCCGACCCCCCACCAGCCCGAGCGCGGCAGCCGCCGGTGCATCAGCGGGGCGGCGACGAGCAGCGCGAAGGGCAGTTCCAGGATGAACAGCGGCTGCACCAGCGCGAGCGGGCCGTTGACCAGCGCCAGGCTCTGGAACACAGCGGCGCAGACCACGCCGGCCATGCCGATCACCCAGAACGGCCGGCGGACCAGCTCCGCGAGCAGACGGAGGCCGCCGCGGCTGCTGGCCGACGCGGCCTTGCGCTGGAACGCGGTCCCCACGGCGTTGCTCGCCGCCCCGGCGACCGCGAACACCGCGGCCAGTTCGATCACGACCGTCTCCCGCCTGCGGCTGGCCTCCCGGAGGGAGGACCGGGTCTCCTCAGCCTACGGAAGGCGGCCCCGCCGCGCCGTCCGGGCCGACCCCGCCGGTGACCGCGGAGGGCCCGGGAGGCGGGCCGCGGGGAGGGCGTACCGGTGCCGTCGGCCCTGCCCCCGGTCAGCCGCCCCAGACCGACAGGGACGCCGTACCGTGCACGGCCGTCAGGGCGGCGAGGAGGGCCAGGTCCGCCACGCCCAGCCCCAGGCCGAGGAGCGCGCGGAACCGGCGCGGGGTGTCCCGGCGCAGGGCCATGACGGCCAGCGTGATGGCGATGGGGCCGAGGACGAGGTTCAGGACGAGCAGCCCGACGAGCCCGAGGACGAAGGAGGCCACGGCCATGCCCTCGGTGTCCCGCCGGCCCGTACGGGCCGAAGGGGGCGCGGTCAGCCGCATGGTCAGGCCCTCCTCGTCCGGTCGCGGCGGCGCCGCTCGCGTCCCGCGAACACGAGGAGCCAGACGGCGATGACCGCGCCGAGCACCAGTGTCACGGGCCAGGGGAGGTAGGCGGCCGAGCCGACGACGATGCCCAGCAGGAGCAGGGCGGCGACCAGGAACAGCACGCTTACCTCCCGGGGACCGGAGCGGGGACGAGGGCGGTGGCGGCGGCGGACGGCGGCCCACCGGCCCACCCGGGCGACGGCGATGGCGGCAACAGCTGCGGCCGAGTGTGGAAAGTGCTCATGACATCGCCGGTTACCCGCCGGTAGTCATCTCACGCGGGCAACTGCCCGTCCGTTGCGGCCTCCTGACGGTCCGGAGGCCGTCCGGCCGCCGACCGGACCGGGTCCATACCGGCGCGGGCCGGGGGCACCAGGAGGACATGAACCCGCAGAAGCCGATCAGAACCGCAGCGGTCGTCGCCCTGGTGTACGCCCTCATGGTCCTGTTGCTGCGGTACCGCCGTGACGGCATGGACTGGACCCACGCTCTCCTGATCGGTCTGCTCGCCACCCCGGTGGCGCTGCTGCTGTCGGCGGGCCGGGCACGGCTGAACGCCAAGGCGCGGGCGGCCGGCGAGCGCCGGCGGCGGCGAGGCGCCCGCTGACCCGCTGCGCCCCGGGCGGTCCGCCGCGGCGCGGCGGGGCCGGCGGGCCGCCGCCTCCGGCCGTGGGAGCCGCGAGCGGCCGGGGTTCCGGTGGCGGACGGAGCCGGACAGAGCTGCGACGGAGCGGCGGACGTGGGGCGGAACCGCGCCGGTGACGCGCAATCCGCTGGCAACCCGTGTACCGGCCCGCGGTTCGTGGGATGCTGCCGGACACCTCAGTAGTACGGTCCGGTGGCTTCACGGGGGACAGGGGATGGCCGTCCAGTTCGCGCCGCTCGACGACGACGATCCCGTCGAGGTGGGCGGCTACGCGTTGCGGGCGCGGCTCGGGGCGGGCGGCATGGGCCGGGTCTACCTCGCCTTCAGTCCTGGTGGCCGGGCGCTCGCGGTGAAGGTCGTACGGCCCGACCACGCCCAGGACGAGGAGTTCCGGCGCCGCTTCCGCAAGGAGGTCGAGGCCGCCCGGCGGGTCCACGGCCTCTGCACCGCGGCGGTGGTCGACGCCGACAGCGAGGCCGCGCTCCCCTGGCTGGCCACCGTGTACGTGCCGGGCCCCTCCCTCCGGCAGGCGGTCGCCGAACACGGTCCGCTGCCCCTGCCCGCCGTGTTCCGGCTGCTGGCCGGGGTCGCCGAGGGGCTCACCGCGATCCACTCGTGCGGCCTGGTCCACCGCGACCTCAAGCCCGCCGACATCCTCCTCGCGGAGGACGGCCCCCGGGTCATCGACTTCGGCATCGCCCACGCCGCCGACGCGTCCTCGGTCAGCAGCGCCCACGTCCGCGTCGGCACGCCGGCCTTCATGTCCCCCGAGCAGATCCGCGGCCGGCCGGTCACCGCGGCCACGGACGTGTTCGCGCTCGGGCACCTGGCCGTGTTCGCCGCGACCGGACGGGCGGCCTTCGGCGAGGGCAACGCCGAGGCGCTGTTCCACCGGGCCCTCAAGGAGCCGCCCGACCTGGACGGCTGCCCGCCCCCGCTGCGGACCGTCGCCAAGCGCTGCCTGGCCCGCAACCCGGAGAAGCGGCCGTCGGTCGAGCAGGTCATGGTGTACGCCAGGAAGCGGACGGCGGGCCAGACGCTCACCCTCGCCGGCTCGTGGCTGCCGGAGAACGTGGCGACGACCCTGTGCGCCTTCGACGCCGGGCGGTTCGCACCGGCCCGGCCGGAGAAGGCGCGGGACACCGGCGGGACCGCGAAGACGAAGCCCGTCAAGAAGCCGGCGAAGACGAAGCCGGCGCGGACGGCGTCCGTCAGGACGACATCCGTCAAGACGGCGCCCGCGAAGACGAAGGCCGCGAAGACCAAGGCCGCGAAGGAGCCCGAACCGGCGCGTTCTCCGGCCGCGGGCCCCGGTGCCGACCGGATCAGGGCCCTCGCCGCGTTCGGCTGGGGCGACGGTCTCCTGCTGATCGGCGCCCTCGCCCTGGCCGCCTTCTTCGTGATCGGCCCGGGCAAGGTGGTCGACGCCGTCGGGGACCGGTTCCGGCATTCGTCCACGCCGTCGGCGACCGCGCCCCCGCCTTCGGTCTCACCCTCAGGTTCAGCGTCAGACTCCGTCGGGACGGGGGCGGCACCGGACCGGGTCCACCACGGCCCGAGCCGTGCCCCGGACAGCGGTCCCGGTACGGCCCGGACGCCGGACGGCGCACCCGACGGCTGCGCACGCGCCGTACGGGTGCTCCAGAACAACCAGAGCACGTACGACAAGATGACCGCCGCCTCCCTCAACTCGCTCGCGGCCAACCTCGACGCGGCCGCGGACGCCGCGGGCGACGCGGACGTCGGCTCCGCGCTGCGCGACATGGGGAGCTCGTCCCGGACGATGAGCGAGAACGAGACGAAGTTCCACGCCGCCCTGGACCGGGACGACATCACCGACGCCAAGACGTACAAGGCGGGGCTGGACGAGGCGCACAAGGAGTTGCGGAAGGACACCGAGAGACTGGTATCGGCGTGCCGCTGACCCCGCGGCCCTCCGGGGCCGGGGGCTCCGCCGCCGCCGTCGACCGCCCCGGCTCCGGCCGAGTCGGGCGCCGAAGGGGGAAGCATGCGCGCTGGATCGCGCGGGCGAGCGGCCGTAGCGGCCGCGTCACTGCTGTTCGCGGTCGGTTGCGGCGGAGGGCACCAGGCCGGGCCGCCGGACGGGGCGAAGGACACCGGCCGCGGCAGGACGGCCGAGGCGGGGAGCACCGAGCCGGCGGAGACCACCGCGCCGCTCGTGGCGCACGATCCGCCCCTGCGGTTCAGCCGTACGGCCGCGGCGGATCTCGACGGCGTCGACGTCGCATCGGTCGCGCTGGACGGCCGGAAGGCGTACACGTACGCCTCGGGACGCGGAGAGATCGTGGTCGTCGACCTGGCCTCCGGTGAGCGGGTCGGCGACGGCGTGGGCCCCGGGGGGACACTGCCCGAGGACTACGCCGAGGGCACCCCGGAGGCGAAGGCGCCGCTGTGCGAACGGGCCCGGCCCGGTGCCGGGACGGTCGGCGGCAAGCGGCTGGCCGTCGGCGTCTTCCCCACCGTGGTCGAGGGGACCGGGACCACCGCCGACAGCCGGACGTACGAGCTGGTCGCGGTGGACACCGGTTCCGGGCGAGCCGCGCTGCGGGTCCCGCTGGACATCCCGGTGGGGGGCTACTCCTGCGAGGTCGTGGGGGTTTCGGGCAGCACCGCCGTGCTCGTCCTGGGTGGTGATCTCGGCTACCCGACCACGTACGGAGTCGATCTGGCGACCGGCGAACGGGTGTGGGCGCGGGGCGAGTTCGAGGGGCGCTTCGTCGAGGGCGGGAAAGCCGTGGGCACGGACCACGCCGGGGGAGAGACCGCGGTGACGGCGCTGGACGCGGCCACGGGGAGGCAGCGGTGGCGGTCGGACACCTTCACCTCGGACGTCGGGGTCGGAGCGTTCTCCCCGGAGCTGCTCCACGTCAGCGAACCCGCCGACTACGGAGGGGACCAGGTGCTGCGGATGTCCGACGGACGGCCCGAGGACGTCGAGGGCTTCGGCGAGAGGCTGCACGAGGTCGACCGTTGCGTCTACGACCAGCGGGCCTACACCGTCTGCTTCGCGCGCACCACCGGGGGCGGGGAACTGGCCGGGTACGGCGCGGCGAGCGGCAAGCGCCTGTGGCGGGTGGGCGGCGTCTCCGACACCGGGGGCCGCGAGGCACCGCTGCTCCTGACCGCGTTCCACGGGGCGGTCTACGGCCGGCTGCTGACGGACGGCCGGCCGGGGAACCCCATCGTGCTGGACGGCAGGACCGGCGAGGACCGGGAACCGGACCCCGGCGCGGCCCCGCTCCTGGTGAACGAGTACGCCGCGGTGACCTCACAGGGGCCGTACACGACGGCTGGATGACGGGGACGCCCGCACCGTGCGCGGCGCGTCGCGGACGGGGTCGGATGGGGCCCCGCCGCCGTCGATCACCGTCTGGGCCATCGCGTGGTGCAGCCGGACGGCCTCACCCGGCACGGGCGGCCGCTCGGTGGCGAGCGGGTAGGAGACCACAGGCGGCGGGTCCGGGCTGGTGCCGGGCCGCACGCCGTCGATCGCGAGTGCGGCCGGGACGAGGACGTCCCCGACGCAGGCGAGGGCGTGCAGGTCGAAGAACTCCCATCGGGCGAACTCGTCCGCCTCCGCATCGGCCAGGATGCCCGTCCACGCGGTGGTGCGGACGACGGCCGTGAGCCGCGGGACGCCGTGGCTGTCGTCGACCGGCATCGTCACCACGTTCGCATCCGCCGGGTCGGCGACCAGGCCCGTCTCCTCGGCGAACTCGCGGACCGCCGCGGCGGCGAAGTCTTCCGGGCCGGAGGTCTTGCCGCCGGGCGGTTCGAGCATGCCATGGCGGGAGCGGCCGAGCGGGACTCGGCTGGCGTCGTCGGTGAAAATCGCGCGGGCGCCGGCCGGGAGCGGGCAGCCGCTCACGGGCGGCCGCGGTGACGTGCGGGTCGATGTCGAGGGTGACGACGCCCTCGTCGCCGCACACGAGCCCCGCGGCACGGGCAACGCCGTCCGGCCGCCCGAAAACGCCCGCCCGACCGTTGACCCCTGTCCGAAGCGGGGCTTACGTTACCGCACCAGGAGCAAGTTACTGGACAGCGCGTCCGGAAACATTGCTGCAACACTTCGGAACTCAGTGTGGAGCCGCCGTGGTCGTCCGTCCCGTTCCCCCCCGTGCCTCCGCCGCCCCCGGTCCGGCCGACGGACCGCCCCGCGACCGGCGCCGCTCCTGGCTGGTCCTCGGCCTGATCGTCGCGTTCATGATGATCAACTACGCCGACAAGTCCGTCCTGGGCCTGGCGGCCGTCCCGCTCATGGACGAACTCGGCATCGGGAAGAGCACGTATGGCCTGGTCTCCAGCGCCTTCTACGTACTGTTCAGCGTGACCGGCCTGGTCGTCGGACTGCTCTCGGCCCGCTGGCCGGCCCGCACCCTGCTGCTGGTCATGGCGGCCCTGTGGGCGGTCGCCCAGCTCCCCGCCCTGCTGGCCACGGTGCCCGCCCTGATCGCGGGCCGGCTGCTGCTCGGCGCCGCCGAGGGGCCCGCCGCCTCCATGTCGATGCATGCGCTGTACGCGTGGTTCCCGCCGGGGCGGCGCGGGATGCCCTCGGCCCTCCAGATCGGCGGGGCGGCCCTCGGCACGGCCGTCTCGGCGCCCATCCTGACCTGGCTCATCGTGGACTTCGGCTGGCGCTCGGCGTTCATCGCGCTGGCGGTCACCAGCGCGGTGTGGGGCGCGCTGTGGTGCGTCGTCGGCCGGGAGGGGCCGTACGGCGGGCAGGACCGGAAGACGCTCCCGGCGGTGCGGGACCGGACGGCGCCCCCCGCGGCCGGGGCCGCCGTCGCGCAGCCGCCCCCGCTCTCCCGGCTGCTGCGCAGCCGTACGGTCGTCGGCGGCATCCTGAGCGCCTTCGGCTCCCACTGGGCGCTGGCCCTCTCCGGCGCCTGGCTCCCCGTCTATCTCCACACCGAGCTGGACATGACCGTGAAACGGGCGTCGGGCATGGTCAGCGTCGTCTCCGTACTGAGCCTGGTGCTCCTGCTGACCGTCCCCGCGCTGCTGGACCGGCGCAGGCGGCGCGGCCGTTCGGGTCCGGCCGCCGACGGACTCGCCCAGGGCCTGGCGGTGCTGGTGTCGGCCGCGGCCCTCGCACTGCTGCCGTTCGCGCCGGGCCGCCCGGTCCAACTGCTGCTGGTGGCGCTGGCGTTCGCCTGCCACTCCGTCGCCCTGCCGCTGCACTACGTCACCACGGCCGCCGTCGTCCCCGCCGTGCGGCGCGGTGCCGTCTTCGGCGTCGTCGCGGCGACCGGCACGCTGCCCGGCATGTTCGTGCCGTACCTCACCGGCCGGCTGGTGGACGGCGCGGGCACCGAGACCTCCGGGTACGCGACCGTCTTCCTGGTCTCCGCCGCGGTGCTCGCGGTGTGCGGCACGGCGGCGGCGGTCACCGTCCGGCCCGGCCGGGACGCCAGGGCGCTCGGCGGGGAGGGGTGAGACGCGGTCAGGCGGGCCGGTCGAACCCGGTCGCCCAGTAGCGCCCGCGCAGTGCCAGGTCGAGGAGCATGCGCACGACCTCCTCGGCGGGCATCGGCTCCGTCTCGTGCTCGACCCACCACTGGAGCACCGCCACCTGCTCGCCGACCCAGGCCCGCGCCAGCAGTCCGGCGTCGATGCGCGGCTGGACCGCGTTGCGCTCGGAACGGCCCCGGAACTCGGCGGCGGCGACCCGGGCGCACGCGTCGGTGAACATCCGCAGCGGCTTCCCGTCGCCCTCGCCGCGCAGCACGATCCGGTACAGGTCACGCTCCTCGCGGGCGTGCGCCAGCATCCGGAGCACCGGCTTGCCGGTGAAGCCGACGGCGCTCTCCGCCACCGCCGGCCGCAGCCGCTCGTCCAGCTCGTCCAGCAGGTCGCGGGTCACCCGGGCGAACAGCTCGTCCTTGTCCCGGAAATGGCTGTAGAAGGTGGCGCGCGCCACGTCGGCGCGCTGGGTGATGTCCTCGACGCTCAGCGCCGTGAACCCCTTCTCCAGCACCAGTTCCACCAGGGCGTCCCGCAGGGCCCGCCGGGTCTTGCGGATACGTCTGTCCTCGGCCATCCCCGCATTCTACGGACTCTTGACAGTCCATGCGTTTCCGAACAGCCTGTCTGAAAACATTCACGAAGTCGTCCAGTGATCGCCCATCGCCCTTGGAGTCCGTCGTTGAACCTCGGCATCTACCTCACGCGCAGCGCCCGCCACTGGCCCGGACACCCCGCCCTGGTCTGCGGTGACCGGACGTGGACCTATGCCCGGCTGGAGGAGCGCGCCAACCGCCTGGCCGCCGCCCTCGTCGCCCGGGGCATCGGACCCGACGACGCGGTCGCCTCCCTCGCCTGGAACCGGGGCGAACTCGTCGAGGTCGAGTTCGCGCTCTACAAGGCCGGTGTGGTCCGCGTCCCCGTCAACGCCCGACTCGGCCGCGGCGAGATCGAACACATCCTGCGCGACGCTCCCGTCCGCGCCCTGGTCTTCGACGAGGCGCACCGCGAGGACGCCATGGCGGCCGTCGCCGCGTCCGGCACCGGCTGCCTGCCGGTCGCCCTGGACCCCGCGCCCGGCGACGCCGGGATCCTCGCCTACGACGAACTGCTCGCCGAGGGGGACACCGGGCCCGTCGCCGTGGACGTCGACGAGGACACGCCCGCCGTCCTCAACTTCACCTCGGGCTCGACGGGCGCGCTGAAGGCGGCCGTGCAGACCGCCGGCAACCGGCTCGCCAACATGCGCAAGACCCTGATGAACGACGAGTCCCGGCCGCGCCCCGACACCCGGTACCTGGCCTGCGGCCCCATCACCCACGCCACCGGCATGGTCCTGCTGGCCGGCGTCTTCGGCGGCTCCACCACCCACGTCCTGCCCGCCTGGAGCGCCGAGGCGTTCCTGGACACCGCGGAGCGGGAGCGGATCACCGACACCTTCCTCGTGCCGGCCATGCTCAACGCGGTCCTGGCCCATCCCGGCGCCGCCGGCCGCGACCTGTCCGCCCTGCGCAGCGTCCGCATCGGCGGCGCCCCCGTCTCCCCGCGGCGGCTGCGCGACGCCGTCGCCCTCTTCGGCCCGGTCGTCGCCCAGGGCTACGGGCTCGCCGAGACCACCAGCGTGGTCGCCGGCCTCTCCGGCGCCGACATCGCCCGCGCCGTCACCGAGGACCCCGAACTCCTCCGGTCCTGCGGCCGGGCCGCCTACGACACCGAGATCCGGGTCGTCGACGAACAGGGCCGCGTCCTGCCGCCCCGCGAGGTCGGCGAGATCATCGTGCGCGGACCGGACTGCGTCAGCCGCTACTGGCGCGCCCCCGAACTGTCCGCCCAGACCTTCCGCGACGGCTGGGTCCACACCGGCGACCTCGCCTGGATGCGCGAGGACGGCTACCTGTTCCTCGTCGACCGCAAGAAGGACATGATCATCTCCGGCGGCTTCAACATCTACAGCACCGAGGTCGAGACCGTCCTGTACGAGCACCCCGCCGTGCAGGAGGCGTGCGTCATCGGCGTACCCGACGACGAATGGGGCGAGGCCGTCAAGGCGGTGGTGGTGACCCGGCCGGGCACCGAGGTCACCGCCGCGGAGATCACCGGCTTCTGCGCCGCCCGCCTGGACCGCTTCAAGAAGCCCCGCTCGGTCGACTTCGTCCCCGAACTGCCCTACAACCGCAACGGCAAGCTCGACCGCAAGGCCGTCCGCGAACCGTACTGGGCGCACACCGACCGCCGCGTGAACTGACCTTCCCCGACCCCCGGAGCCCCGCGCCATGACCTTCTCCTTCCGCCCCGTCCCCGACGACCCGTACCTCGCCGACCTGGTCGAGCGCCTGCGCGGCTACCTGGACGGCGAACTCGCCGCCCACGAACGGGACAACGGCCTCACCCACGACTCCCGCCTCACCCGCGCCGACCTGGAACCGGTCTGGAAGCGCAGCCGTGAACTGGGCTTCTACGGCATCCACCTCCCCGAGGAGTACGGCGGCCGGAACCTGACACCCACCCAGCTCGCGGTGCTGAAGGAGGAGGTCGGGGCCTCCGGACGGGTCCTCGGACACAGCGTCCTCGGCGACATGGGCGGCCCGCTGCGGGCCGGCGACATCCTCCGCCACGCCACCCCCCACCAGCGGGACACCTACCTCCTGCCCTTGGTCCGGGGCGAGCGCGCCTGCTGCTTCTCCCTCACCGAGACCGACGCCGGCTCCGACGTGCGCGCCATGCGCACCACCGCCGTCCGGGACGGCGACTCCTACCGGCTCACCGGCCACAAGGTGTTCAGCTCCGCCGGCCCGTTCGCGGACTTCGCCATCGTCGTCGCCCGCACGGCCGGCACCGAGGACACCTACTCCGCCTTCTTCGTCGACCTCGACAGCCCCGGCTGCCGCGTCGTGGAGGGCGCCACCCCCATGTCGGGCGAGCACATCGAGAGCGACATCGTCCTGGAGGACTGCCGCGTCCCCGCCGCCAACCTGCTGGGTGAGGAAGGGCGCGGCCTGCGCATCGCCCTCGGCCGGGTCACCGTCAACCGGCTGCTGCACTGCCCGAGCGCCCTCGGCGCCGCCCGCCGCGCCCTCCGGCTCAGCCGCGACCGCGCCCTCACCCGCACCGTCGGCGGCCGGCCCCTCATGGAGCTCCAGGCCATCCAGCACAAGCTCGCCGACATGGCCGCCGACCTCTACGCCGCCCGCTCCATGACGTACGCCGCGCTGGCCGCGCTGGACCGGGGCGAGGACGTGCGCACGGAAGCCTTCCTGTGCAAGCTGTTCGTGGCCGAGGCCGCGTTCCGCATCCTCGACCAGGCCGTGCAGATCCACGGCAAGGAGGGCCTGACCCAGGGCAACGAGATCGAGTACCTGTTCCGCAAGATGCGCATGTTCCGCATCCTCACCGGCACCTCCGAGATCCAGCGCAACGGCATCGCCCGGCAACTGGCCACGCTCACCTGACCCGCCGCCCCGCACCCCCACCCGAGGACACCGCATGCCCGGTACCACCCCGCCCCCCGCCGCCCCCGCCGACCAGGACGCCGCCGACGCCGACCGGGGCTTCATCGCCAGGCTCCGCCCCGGCGTCGTACGCGACGCGGACGGCCGTACCGTCTGGGACGCGGACGCGTACGCCTTCCTCGACGCCGACTGCCCGCCCACCGCCCACCCGGGCCTGTGGCGGCAGAGCCGGCTCACCGCGCGGCAGGGCCTGTACGAGGTGGTGCCGGGCGTCTACCAGGTCCGCGGCCTCGACCTGTCCAACATCACCTTCGTCGAGGGCGACCGGGGAGTCCTCGTCATCGACCCGCTGATCAGCGCCGAGGTGGCCGCCGCGGCCCTCGCCCTGTACCGGGCGCACCGGGGTGACCGCCCGGTCACCGGCGTCCTTTACACCCACTCGCACGTCGACCACTTCGGCGGGGTCCGGGGCGTCGCCGACCCGGCCGACGCCGCCGCCGGACGCCTCCCGGTGCTGGCGCCCGCCGGGTTCCTGGAACACGCGGCCGGCGAGAACGTCATCACCGGGCCCGCCATGTCCCGCCGCTCCGTCTACATGTACGGCACCGCGCTGCCCACCGGCCCGGACGGCCAGATCGGCTGCGGCCTCGGCCAGACCACCTCCCGCGGCAGCGTCGGCCTCATCGCGCCCACCACCGACATCCGCGCCACCGGGCAGAGCGAGACCGTCGACGGTGTCCGCATGGTCTTCCAGCTCACGCCCGGCACCGAGGCTCCGGCGGAGATGAACATCCACTTCCCCGCACTGCGCCTGCTCTGCGTCGCCGAGAACGCCTGCCACACCCTGCACAACGTCCTCACCCTGCGCGGCGCCCTGGTCCGCGACCCCAGCGCCTGGGCCCGGTACCTCACCGAGACCCTCCGCCTGTTCGCCGACGGCACCGACACCGTCTTCGCCTCCCACCACTGGCCCACCTGGGGCCAGGACAGGGCCGCCCGGTTCCTGGAGGAACAGCGCGACGCCTACGCCTACCTGCACGACCAGTGCGTACGCCTCATCAACTGCGGGCACACCGGCGCCGAGATCGCCGAGGAACTCCGCTTCCCGCCCGCCCTGGAGCACGCCGCCCACATCGGCGGGTACTACGGCTCCCTCAGCCACAACGCCAAGGCCGTCTACCAGCGGTACATGGGCTGGTTCGACGGCAACCCCGCCCACCTCTGGCAGCACCCGCCCCGCGAAGCCGCCCTGCGCTACGTCGAGTTCATGGGCGGCGCCGACGCCGTGGTCGCCAAGGCCCGCACCTCCTACGAGCGGGGCGACCTGCGCTGGGCCGCGGAGGTGCTGAACCACGTCGTGTTCGCCGACCCGGAACACGCCGGGGCCCGTGCCCTCCAGGCCGCCACCTTCGAGCGGCTCGGCCGGGGCGCCGAGTGCGGCCCCTGGCGCAACTTCTACCTCACCGGCGCCGCCGAACTGCGCGACGGCGTACGCGGTGCGGCCGGACGGGGCGCCCCGGACATCGTCGCCGCGCTGACCGCCGAACAGATCTTCCGGTCCATGGCCGTACGGATCGACGGGCCGCGCGCCGCCGGGGCCGGCCGGCTCCTGCTGCGCTGGGAGATCGCCCACCCCGGGCGGCAGACCCCCGAGACCTGGACCCTGCTGCTGTCCAACGGGGCGCTCACCCCCATGCCCGGCGACGCGCCCCGCGGCGAGGCCCCGCACGCCACCCTGCGCCTGGACCGGGCGGTACTGGACGACGTGGCCGGCCGCCGCACCACCCTCGCCGACGCGGCCGGCACGGGCCGGATCACCATCACGGGTGACGTCGGCGCACTCGTCACCTTCGGGGGACTGCTGCACCGCCCCGACCCACGGTTCGCCGTCGTCACCCCGTGACGAGCGCCCGGGCCCCGGTCCGGCGCCGGCACGGTCCCGTCCGCCGACGCGGCCGGCCGGCCCGTTGCGGGCGATGCCCCCGCCGACGACGATCGGGGTGACGCCCGGGGCCGTGGCCATTTCACCGCCGCCTGCCGTACTTGTTCCGGATCCCCCAGGCGAACATGCCGACGACGAAGGCGAAGCGTCATGCGGGAACGCTGGACCGGCAGGCCACCGCGTCGTCGGGAGCCCGGTGCGTGGCGGTGCGCATGCGGGTGCGCACGGCCTGGTGGCCGGTGCGGCTGCGGCCGCGGGTGTCGAAACGCGACGACCGCCCACTTCGGCCCGGTCGTCCCGCAGGCGCACCAGCACGCACAGCTCGTACGGGATGCGCTCCACCCGGCCCCGCTCGTCGAGCACGGCCGCCCGCCACTGCGCAGGCACCACCTCCCTCAGCGGAATCCGCTCCGCCTCGTCGAAGAACGCTCCCTCCTTGGTCGACTGGTCCAGATAGCGGGTGAGCAGGTCGATCGCGTCCATCACCGGCCGGTAGGCGGTGTCGTTGCACTTTAACTCCATCGCCTTAGCAGCGACTTGCGGATCCGCCGGCAGTGCGCCGACTACGCCGACCGCAGCACCGTGCGCAGCCTGGCCTTAGGCCAGCGGCCCCTCTTGCAGGACCACGGAAAACATAACGGGGGAGGTGTACGCAAGGACTCCGAGACCCTTCTCCATAGGCGCATGGCTCCAGATATGTGATCGCCCGACCCTGATCGATCGCCGCCGGAGCCCAAGCAGGCGTCCACCGCGTTCTCCCTTTTCGAGAGTTGGGTCGCTCGGCTTGCCCCTCCCGTGCTGTGCAGCGACCTGAGTGAATAAGCACCGTGCGTGTGGCCACAGGTTCGCTTGCATCACCTGCGGCACGGGCCAGCCTTCGCATGTGCCGCAGCTCGACAGAACAGCGCTTTTGTCTACCGAGAGCAGCCCCACGTCATCCATTCGCCGTCAGTGCATCCGGAGCGGTAGCGCGATGAGAAGTGGACAGCAAGCGGCCCGTGTCCCTCATCCGGACGACCGGCTGATCTTTCAGGGCGACATTTCGGAGAGTTCTGCAAGCGATAACCGGAGATGATCGAGAATGGAGTATCACTTGTCCTTCCCCTCTCGGTACCAGCGGAGTCACGGGCGGTCCGGCTCTCCGGGCATGCCTTCGCGTCCCGCTTCGCGCCATGCCGTCGGTGGACCGATCGGCGCTCCTCCACAGCGGGGCCCGGCAGGAGGTGTCCTCACGTCCTCCGGCATGACGGAGACCTCAGCCGGCAGTCGAGTGCGGAGCAGCAGGTTGCGACTGCCTGCCGTCTGGGCCGGTGAAGTTGTCAGGGTGGTCAGCATGCTCTCGACCCGAGGCGACGCTACCGAGCATGATGGTGGCAACGCGAGCGTAGCCGGGGCGCAGTTGCCGATCGAGGCTCGCTTATGACCAGCGTCCTTGTCTTCTCGGGTCTCGGCTGTCAGCGACCTGGTATGGGTGCGACCTTGTTCGATCGGTATCCGACGATGGTGGAACAGGCCGATGAGGTTCTCGGATATTCACTGCGCACACTTTGTGCGGGCGATCCTGAACGCCCTCTCTCCTGTCTCCTATATGCTCAGCCGGCTGTCTTCGCAGTCAATGCGATGGCCGGCCGCCAATGGGTGGATACCCGAGGTGCGGAACCCCATTGTGCACTCGGGTACAGCTTGGGCGAGTTCAACGCCCTCGTCGCTGCACATGCTCTCAGCTTTCGTGACGGGCTGGCCTTGGTGATGCAAAGGGCCCGGCTGACCAGTGCGGTCGATGGCGGAATGGTCGCGGTCACAGGGCTGACCGTCGGAGAGATACGGGCCTGCCTGCGTTGGCGGTTCATGGACGGGCTGGACATCGCCGCCGTGAACGCCCACCGCGAGGTGATCCTTGCAGGACCCCGCATACAGCTCGGAATCGCCGCTACGGCACTGCAGACGGTGGGCGCCGACCGCGTTATTCCCCTCGGAGTCTCCGTACCTTTCCATTCCCGGTACATGTCCGAGCCTGCTGGGCGTTTCGCCGAAGTTTTGGAGCGTGTCACCCTGAAGAAACCGGCCTTTCCTGTTGTGGCGAACCGCACTGCTCGACCACACCGCTCGAATAGCATGTTCGTCCATCTGTCGGCTCAGATCGCCGACACCGTACTGTGGGCCGACTCTCTCAAGTACATTATGACGCGCTATCCGGGCTGCGTATTCCAGGAAGTGGGTGGGACTGGGAAACTCGTAAGTAAGGATAGGGATGGTCGACTCGCGCAGCCCAGTGCTCCACTCGTCACGCCCGTACGATGGGAATGAGCCGACCGCATGCCCACTGCCGGACGGTGGCCACTGCGGTCGGCGTACGGCTGCCGGTCCTGCACCGCTGCACCCCCGAGCACCACGCCGCGCTCTACCGCCTGACCCCGGACCGGCCCTCGCCGGCCCCGCCGCGGCTGTGCCGGGGACCCACCAGCCCACCGCTGCTCACGGCCCTGCACCGCGCCGACGCGTCACGGCTGTGCGCGGAAAGCGGCGCGGTGGGGATGCTGACCGCGGCGGCGCGCTCGATCGGCGGACGCGACCGTCTTGCCCTCACCGGAACCGTAGGCGCTCGGCCGGGCGGCGGCGCCGGTGACCGACAGGCATCGCGTTCGACAATCCTTCCCTGCCTCCATTCGGATGTAGCCGATCAGACAGCCTCCGCCGAGATCCAGGAGACCCGCCGCGTTCGCGACGCTCGTACATGCACGGGGCACATCACATCATCAAGGCGCCCGACGGCGGCCTGAACTCCTTGACCGTGTCTCCTGCCCGGAAGGGGCTACGCCGTGGCTTCAGACCGGCGCGATGACCAAGCTGGCGTTCCCGTTCGTCTCTTCGAGACCGGTCGTGGCACAGGCCGTCAGGCTCAGTTGCGGGATGACCACGATCTTGCTGGCGGAACTGCCCTGGCCGAGACCGGAGGTGATCGACCCTATGGCAGTGACCGTCGCTGTTCCGTCGGCGGCGCGCACCACAGTGGTGCTGACATAGGTGGCGGTACTGGTCTGGCCGGTATTCCAGGTGTACGTCTCCGAAGAGGCGGCGGTCGGGGGAGTCAGGGCGAGGAGACAGCTGAGTTCCGCCACGCGGGAGGCGGTGGCCGTTCCGCTGCTGACTCCCGTGAGCAGTGACGTGCAGCCGAAGTTGTTCGTGACGGTGGTCTTCGTGGTGCGCAAGGTGTTGATCAGAGGCGGGTCGTAGGTGACGTTCGAGGAGCCGACGAGGCAGGCGATGTCGACGCCGGCCGCATGTGCGGCGGGGGCCACGAAAAAACTCCCGACGCTCAGGGTGAGCGCTGTCGCCAGCACAGCGGACAGATGACGCGGGACGAACCTGGAAAAAGCAGCACGCATGGGGTTTCTCCTCCTTCGGTGCAGATGGCGCCGCTGCGAGCGCACGTGAACGACAAGCCCCCACGAGTCAGGGAGCGGAAACGCATGGCTCTCCACAGCGCCAGCCGCGCGGGAACCGCAGTCACGGCGGTACCGAGTACCGTCCCCGCAAGATTCCCCGTGCGCCATGGCCCAGATGGAGGGTGCGGATACTCCCTATGCGGAACACACCCCGTGCGCGGGCGACCGCGACGCCTTCCGCACGCTGCACCCAGCGGGCGTTTCTCCACGCACGGCCGCAGACCACGCCACGGCGGCATGCCGTTCGCACGGCAAGAGAGAACACCTGCTGTTCGGGGAGACACGAGTCGACTGTGTGGGACGCGCCCGGCGCAAACCGTTTGCTGTACGAGCGCCCCTCCGATGGAGCTATGGCACTCTCCTACGGCCTCCTTGACCCTCCAAAAGAGACGGGCGAGTCGTCCTGCGCCCACCGTGCCCCGTGGAGGAACCATGCAAATGTTCATACGCGCTGTCATGACGGGGGCCATCGTGCTCGCCGTGACGACTGCGTCCGCCACGTCCGCGACCGCGACCGCGCAGACCGACGCCAACGGCACCTTCTACTTCTCCGGACTGATCGGCGGCGCCGGCCAGATCAACAACCCCACCCTCGGACCCTGTTACGTCGTCGACCTGCTCTCGGTGAGCGGCACCAACAACACCGATGCCGTCGCCACCGTCTACAGCGACGTCAGCTGCGTCGTACAGGGCTTCCGCATCAATCCCGGCAACTCCTTCAACAACTTCCAGTACGCCTCGGTCAAATTCAGCGCCGTCGAGTAGCGCCCAGTGCGACGAAGAGCAGCCCGGCACCGCCGCACCGACGCACGGCGGGCCGGCCCGCCTGCTGGTCCCGCACCTGTACTTCTGGAAGTCGGCCAAATGGGTCAAGGGCCTGCGCCTGACGCTCCAGGACGAACCGGGTTTCCGGGAGTCCGCCGGCTACCACGACTACGGAGACCCGTGGCGCGAAGCAGCGCGCCTGGAGGGACTGATGAGCACGCCGGACACGCCGGGCCACCCGGCCACGCTCGCGCGGCCCGGGCGATGGTACCCGGCCCGGCTCGTGGAACGGGAGAAGCAGACGGAGACCGGAAGGACCCTCCGCTTCGACGTGCCCCAGTGGCCGGGCCACCTGCCGGGGCAGCACGTCGACGTCCGGCTCACCGCCGATGACGGCTACCAGGCGGTGCGCAGCTACTGACTGGCCCGTCCCGCCGACGGCGGCGTGGTCGAACTGGGCGTCCAGGCGGTGCCCGGCGGTGAGGTGTCGCCCTACCTCGCCGATGACCTGCCGGTGGGCGCGCGGATCGAGATCAAGGGCCCGCTGGGTGGCTGGTTCGTGTGGGACGGTGCGGCCGACACTGCGCTGCTGCTGCTGCTACTCGTCGTCGGCGGCTGCGGGGTGGTACCGCTCATGGCCATGCTGCGGGCCCGCCGCGACACCACCACCGCAACACCCTGTGCCCTCCTCCACTCTGTACGCGAGCCCGACGAGGTCTGGTACGCCGACGAACTCGGCACACCGCGGCCCCACGAGTCCATACGCGTGCTCTACCCCCGCCGGGCGCCCGTCGGAGCGGGCTGCCCGGCCGGCCGCATCGCCCTGGACCACCTGGAGGGCCTGCCATCGCCGGGCGCTCGCTGCTAATTCTGCGGTCCGACCGGCTTCGTCGAACGCGCCGGCGACCTCCTGCGGGCCGCCGGACACCCCGCCGGCCGGATCCGGACGGAACGCTTCGGCTGAACCGCCCCCGTACCCGTCAGGGGAAATCCGTGCACCAGTCCTTCCCCCGGCACCTCGACGGAAACGCACTGGCCGGGCCGCTCGCCGACGCGTTCGCCGTCGATCCCACCACGGCCTGGCGCCTGTGCCCGACCTGCCGCATGCCGGCGACCCTCGGGCAACTGCACGTGTACGGCCCGGGCCCGGGCCTCACCGGCCGCTGCCCCGGCTGCGCCGACACCGCTGTCCGGGTCGTCACCCAGCCCGGCTTCCTCTGGCTTCAACTGGGCAACGGCGGCGGAGCTTTCCGTCTCAGCGTGCCGACGGCTGCGCCGTGACCCGGAACCCGGCGACGCCGCGGACCCCGGCCGGTCGCCGACCCGTCGCCTCCTGAAGGGCCGGTCCACCGGCGGGAGCGGTCCCTCCTCGTCACAGGCCGCACCGCCCCGCGAAGCCCGGACGATGCTGTCCCCACGGCTGGTCTCGCGCCTTCACCACACGTATGACGCTCCTGGTGGCGGCAGGCGGCGCGGCCGGAGCGGCGGCGCGCGCCGGAGCCGACCTGACGGGCCCCGCGGCCGGAACGGGATCTCGTGGACGACATGGGCCGTCGATCTGGCCGGCTGCGCGTTCATGGGCATGCTGATGAACCTTCTGAGTCACAAGCCCGGCCGCCGCCCGATGTGGGCGGGCCCGGTACCGGGCAGCGGGTTCCTCGGCGGCTTCACCACCTTCTCGGCCTTCTCCGCCGACGTCCGCCGCCTGTTCACCGACGGGCACGCACCCACCGCGGTCGTCCGTGCCGCAGCCACCGTCACGGGCGCACCGGCCCCCACCGCGGCGGGCGCGGCACTGACGGCGGGCCTGCTGGCCCGGAACACCCGGAGTGGCCGGTGAGGGCCTCGGCCGGGGCCGGGCCCGCGCTCGGCGCGGCCCTCGCCTCACCGGTCCGCTACTGGGGCAGGAGCCGCCGCGAAGCCAACGCTTCGGCGTCCCTTCCCGGCCGAGACCTTCGGCGTGAAGTGCGCCGCGTGCCCGCTGCTCGACATCACACTGGAGGAGACGTGGGTCCCCCGGGCCCGGGTACAGTCGCTCATCCCGCTCGGCGTCTGCGGCGCCCTGTCCACCTGGTCCACACTGGCCTGGGAGACGACCGATCTGGTGCGCACCCACCGGCCCGGTACAGCCGCGCTGCATCTCGCGGCGAATCGCCGTGGCACCCTCGCTCGCGGTGGGGCAGATCACCGGACACGCATCCAGGCACTGGGTCCGGCTGCGACGGCACCGAGGCTGAGATCGACCTCGCCGTCCTCTCCACCCGTCTGCTCCGGATCGCCCTGACGCATCCGGACTGCGGACCGGAGCGCCGGTCCTCCTCCCTCTTCCCCAACGGGTTCCGGCAGCTCGCGGCAGTCCCACTGCCAGCTCGAAACCAGCCGTCCTGAGAACGGCGGGTCCCGGTGGCGCTGGTCCGCGACGTCCCGCCTGTCACGCAGCCGGCCACCGGACACCCGCCAGACCGATGTCTCAAGGCCGTACGAACCGGAAGGATTTGAAGACGAAGGTGACCGTGCTGCCGGGTGAGACCGGGTTGCCGAGCACGGCACAACTTGTATCGGTGTAGAGGATCACGGTGGCGTCCGTCTGGTTGTCGACGCTCGTGCCGACGGTCGACACCAGCTTGCAGGTGCCGAGTTCGGGGTCGACGGCTTGCTGGCTGCCCCCGACCAGATCGGTGTAGTAGAGGGTGCCGTTGGCGTGGTCGGTGGTGGCGGAGGCTGGCGCGGCCAGCAGGCCGATCGCCGCCAGGGATGTCGCTGCCGCGACTGCGAGTGCGGTACGGGTGATGCGCATAGCTGTCTCCTTCGACAAACCTGGTCCCTCCTACGGTCCCAGGGCTCGGATTTCCTGCCAGGAAGGCGCCGGGTCACGGGAAAGCGCGTGCTCCGGCGGGGTCCGACGCGGCAGCCGCAGCTAGCGGCAGGGTCGGCCGGTCCGGACGACATAACGCCGTGAACGGTTTGCGGGCGGTGCAGGTGCTGATGTCGACACCGGCGGAGCGGAGCTCGCCGGTGCAGGTCCCGGCTCCGTCGAGCAGGACGTCGGAGTCGGAGACGACCAGGGTCGGCGGCAGGCCGCTGTGCCGGATGGCCACCTAGGCTGAGCCCGACCGCTGCCAGGTCGGCCCCAGCCACCTTCCCGGGCGGGAGGCCGGCCGTTTCCCGGGCGTCCAGGCGCTACTGTCATGGTGCGGTGAGCGAGGTGCCGGAAGCCGCAGTACGGCAGGCGCGTCCAGGTCGCGCGGCAGGCTACGACCGTTGCGCCGCTGCGGTCAGGGGAGGATGGTGAGTGTCGCCGGACCGGTGACGCTTTCCACTCCGGTGGTTGCACAGGCAGTCAGGCTGATTTGCGGCAGCACGACGACCTTGACCACGGCGCTGCCCTGTCCGAGGCCGGTCGTGACAGATCCGGTAGCAGTGACTTCGGTGGTGCCATCTGCTTCCTTGACCACATTCGAGTTGTTGAACGTGACGGTGGAGGATTGCCCCGTGTTCCAGTAGTAGGTGAACGTCGATGGTGCCAGCGGCGTCAGCGACAACAGACAACTGGCGGGAAATACCGTGCTGGACGTGGCGGTGCCGCTCGACACGGCCGTGAACAGCGAGGTGCAGGAGAAGTTCTCCGTGACGTGGTTCGTGACGTTCTGCGTCGTGTTCGTGACCGGTGGATCGTAGTCCACGTGGGAGCTGCCGGTGCACTGGATGCCGACGGGGGACTGTTCTACGGCGCCGGCTCCAGGAGCAACCGCGAGTCCGGCTAACGCGAGCACGGCCACGCCGATCACCCTCAGCGCCGGTACGGGGGGACAAAACCGCATAGCCATTCCCAGAAAGATGGGCGGGACGTCCCACTTTGAGGCGTCTCTCACCGCTGAAGAGAAGGTAGGGTCGTTCTACGCACATGGCCATAGTCACAATCGGCCAGTGCGAACCCTGTGAACGAGGCCTTGCTCTGCGTCATACCGGGCCCAGAGCTGTGCGCAGACCGCGGCGTCATCCGAGGTCAGTGAGTTCATGACGATGTACCAGGACGCCGTGATCCATCACCGAGATGATCTTCGCAGGCGGACCCTGGCAGTTGGCCGAGTACGTCGGTCACGCCACCCCGCACGGCCTGCAGCAGTTGCTCTCCGTAGCCGATGGGACAGCGACCTGCGCGACGGGGGGCTGGCCCCATCGGCGCCTCTGCGGCTGGGTGAGTATCGGAGGGGGCACCGGCGAACGCTCCGGCATCCGCGACGCGTCCGGTGCGGAATGTGCTGGCCCGCTGTTGCCGACATGGCTGCGGGGCCCCTTCATCGCATCCCGTGCCGTCCAGTTGCCCGGACGCCTATCCCTGTTCCGTGTTACCGCGCCGGTGAGGGGCGAGAGGTGCCTCCACCTGGATGGCGAGGGGGCTGTCGGGAGTGGGCTGGAAGTAGATCGCGTGCATCACGAGTGGTGTGTCACCGAGGTTGGTCCCGATGTGTACGTGCTCCGCACCGCGTGCCTCCACCAGGCAACTTCCGGCAGCGACGGTCTCGGCTTCCAGGTCCGCGTAGGTGTGGGTGAGAACACCTTGGGTGACGACAATGAGCAGACGACCGGGATGGTAGTGCCAGCCGGTCGTGCCGCCCGGGGGTATGACAATCCTACGGACGGTCACGTACGTGACGTCGTCGGCTAGATCGGGCAGGGCGTCGTGGAGGAGCCCGCGGGCGAGTCGTGTGTGACGGGCGGCGGGTGCCTGTGGTGGAGGGAACGCCGCGCGGAGGGCGTCCGCATCGGAGGGCGGATCGGCCGCGTCAGCCACGTGCAACTCCGTTCAATCGAGGGGTAGCTGCTTGTAATCTTGTGACGAAAATGGCTGGTTTCTAGAGGTTGTCCTGTATGGGATGTGGGTTATCCGGTGAGGGTCAGATGCCGAGCATGGCCTGGTCAGCGTCCTTGTCCTTGAGTCAGGTGCGCGGCCGACGTGCCGGCGAGACGGCCGGCGGAGGTGCGAGGTGATCGAGGATCCGGTCGGCCACCGACTTCGAGACCCCGAACAGCGGCGCCACCTGCCGCAACGTCAGGTTCGTGCGCCAGTACGTCGTCACCAGCAACACCCGGTCCTCCAACGACAGCCGCCATGGCGGGCCACGCTGCACGTCACACCCTCGCGACGCCGCACCAACGCCACCAACCTGGCGAAACGCGACCCGGTCAGCCCGGAGAACGGATCGATCCACTTCGGATCATCTGCTGAGAGCACCCCACCCATATCCAACCAACGGCCCCCCCACCAGCTAGGGGACAACGGGACAACCTCTAGGAGTCTGGGCCGAAGTCGGGACGGAGACCACGCGCGATCAAGATCTCGTCGTTAGAGACGCCGGCGGGGACCATCGGCCACACCAAGGCGTCTTTGGCGACGACGAATTCAATCACCGCCGGCCGGTCGCGGACCGCGGAGGCGGCCAGCACGGCGCGGTCTACCTCTTCGAAACGATCGCAGCGGTAGGCGGCGCAACCATAGGCGCGGGCCAGCGCGGTGATGTCAGGGCTGGTCGGCGTGAAAGACGAGTCGAGATCCGTCTCGATGAAATTCTGCTCGTGCATCAGATCCTGCCATTGGCGCACCATACCGAGAGAGGCGTTGTTGAACACCGCTACCTTGACCGGCAGGCGGGAGTGCACACAGGTCGCGAGTTCCTGACAGGTCATCTGGAATGAACCGTCTCCGTCGATGGCCCAAACCTCCGCGTCGGGGCGGGCCGTCTGAACGCCCAGCGCGGCGGGAATGGCGTATCCCATGGTGCCGGCGCCTCCGGAGTTGACGAAGGCACGAGGATAGTCGTGCCGGATGAACTGCGACGCCCACATCTGGTGCTGGCCCACGCCAGACGTGTACACGGTGGTGGGCCCCGCGGTGAGGGCCCCCAGCCGTTCGATGACGTACTGGGGCATGAGTGCGTCGGATCGGTCTGGGTAACCGAGCGGGTAGCGGGAGCGGTACTCGTTCAGCCGTTCCCACCATGCCGAGAGCCGCCGCTCGGGGTGTCCGGCGGGCGGCGTGTCTCGCACCTGGCCGATGAGCGCGGTCAGGGCGGCATGGCAGTGGGCGTGCAGGGCCACTGCGGCACGCCGTTTACGGTTCAGCTCACCTCGGTCAACATCGATATGTACGACGGCCGCGCGCGGAGCGAAGGAGTCGAGGTCTCCGGTCACCCGGTCGTCGAAGCGGGCTCCTACGGCCACGACGAGGTCGGCTTCTTGCAAGGCGGCCACGGCTGCGACCGTTCCGTGCATCCCAGGCATGCCCAGGTGCTGACGGTGGCTGTCGGGGAAGGCGCCCCGTGCCATGAGTGTGGTGACCACGGGGAGGTTCAGTAACTCGGCGATTTCACGTAACGGAGCAGCGGCATCCGCCTTGATCGTGCCGCCACCGACGTACAGAACAGGCCGCTCAGCGTCAAGAAGATGCCGGGCGGCCTGTTTGATCAGGCTCGCAGCAGGTTGGGGCGGTTCGTCTGGAGCCGGGGCCTTCCGGCCGGCTGGTGCCGCATCGGTCGTGCCGCCGAGCGCGTCTTTGGTCAGGGATACAAGGGCTGGGCCGGGCCGCCCGCTGAGGGCTTGTTCGATCGCCTCGCGTACAGCATCGGCAGCGTCCTCGGCGCGGGTAACCTCGACCGCGTACTTCGTGATCGGCGCGACGATGGAGCAGATATCGGTCTCCTGGAAAGCCATCGTGCCCAACTGGGAGCTGTCGACCTGGCCGGCGAGGGCGAGCACCGGGACAGAGTCCATGTAGGCGTCCATGAGCGGGGTCACCAGGTTGGTCGCTCCAGGACCCGAGGTGGCCAGACAGACACCCAGGGTGCCGGTGGCCTGGGCGTATCCGGACGCCGCATGGCCGGCGCCCTGCTCGTGTCGGGTGAGTATGTGCCGCAGGTCGGGGAAGTCCGTGAGTGTCTGGTAGATTGGAAGGTTTGCTCCACCGGGGATCCCGAACACCACCCGCACGCCGGCCTGCCGCAGCATCCCGAGCACTTCGGATGCGCCTGACGTCCGGTTGGGAGTGAGGTCCTGTTGGTCGGCCGCTCCGGTCATCCCGGACCTCCTTCGGTGAATTAGTTCTCTCTCCCTGTGATTTAAATGGGTGACACTCCAGTTCACCAGCAACCCGTCATGATTTTATCGAGTAGGCTTGTTTACGCCTTACGTTCGCGCAGCCAGAGTCAAGAGGAGCGCATTTTTTGGTCGACTGACCACCCTGTCTTCCCGCCGATGTTTCCGTGGTGTCGTCCCTTGTGCACTGGTCTTTCACGGAAGTAGAACATGTGTCGTGCGAGCCGGTCACTGCTGAAAATGGGCGCGAGCATGCAGTTCGTCTTGTTTCTGCGCTTGACACGGTCGCCCCGTTCCCATTCTCTGTGGAGAACATAGATTTTTCCGCTGACTCTCGATTGCTGCCGTACGACCCGCTGTACGCGGGCTTTCGCTCGACCTCATGCCTCCACAGAAGCTTCCCCTCGAACCTCGGAGCGGTGGTTGCCCGAAACTGGTGCCGACAAAGATGGCAATTCACCGCAGGCTGCAAGAAGCCTGACCATTTACTTCGCACGGATGTCCCACGCGGGATGAACCACCAGGTCATCACAACCCGATGGTTCTAACTACCGTGTTCCGCTACATTGGGCGTCGATGTCGATCGGGGAACCGAGCAGTTGCCGGGTCAGGCACAGGGGGCAAGGGCCCGCGGTTCGGGGAGGTTGGCCGAGACGACGATGTCCGTTGCGGCGGTCGACACGCGATGGTGGCCGGGGCTCACACCAGGTTCCGTGCCAGGGCTCGGCCGGCGACTCGGCCCGAGAAGATGCAGCCGCCGAGGAAGGTGCCTTCCAGCGCGCTGTACCCGTGTACGCCGCCGCCGCCGAATCCGGCCACCTCGCCCGCCGCGTACAGACCGTCGAAAGTCGTCCCGTCCGGTCGCACCACCTGGGAGTCGAGGGTGGTCTGCACGCCGCCCAGAGTCTTCCGGGTGAGCGTGCGCAGGCGTACGGCGACCAGCGGCCCGTGTTCGGGGTCGAGCAGGCGGTGCGGTGCGGCGACGCGCAGGAGCCTCTCCGGCAGGTACGCCCGCGCGTTGCGCACAGCCATGGGCTGGAAGTCCTTGCTGTAGTCGTTGACGACCTGCTGGTCGCGGGCCACCACCTCCCGCTCCACGCGCTCGTGGTCGAGGAGGCTTTCGGACGTGAGGGCGTTCATGGCCTCCACCAGCTCCGGTAGCGTCCGACGGACGACGATGTCCTCGCCGCGTTCGAAGAACGCACGCACCGGAGCCATCGTGCTCTTCTTGAACCGCTGGAGCAGCAGCACGCAGTTCTTGCCGGTCAGGTCAGGATTCTGGTCAGAACCCGACAGCGAGAATTCCTTGTCCACCATCAAGTGGGTCATGATGAGCCACGAGTGGTCGTAGCCGGTCAGCCTGAGGTGCCGTAACGTCTCCAGGGTCGCGTGGCTGGGGAACAGCGGAGGAGGCAGTCGCCGCCCCGTGGCGTCAAGCCACAGAGGCGATGGGCCGGGCAGGAGGTGTACTCCGTGGCCGGGCCATACGGGGGCGTAGTGCCTCAGGCCCTCGTTGTAGAACCACATGCGGTCGAGGTTGACCACGGAGCCACCGGCCCGTTCGGTGATCTGGAACATCCGCCCGTCGACGTGTGCGGGTACCCCGGTGAGCATCGACGCCGGCATCGGTCCGAGGCGGTCGGCGGGCCAGTGGGCACGCACCAGGTCGCGGTTGGCGCCCATGCCCCCAGAGGTGATGAGAACCGCCTGCGCGCGTATCTCGAACGTCCCCGTCTCCTTTCTCGAGGACGGCACGCCGCGGGGTTCTCGTGACGGTTCCAGAATTACGCCCCGCGCACCCACCGCACTGCCGTCCTCGATGACGAGGTCGTCCACCCGATGCCTGTGCCTGAAGGTCACCAACCCGCGTGCGGCCGCGGCGAGCACCGGCCTTCGGAATGTCCGCACGACCTCCGGTCCGCTGCCCCAGGTGTAGTGGAGCCGGGGGACGGAGTTGCCGTGACCGGTGGCCGTCCCCGTCCCCCGCTCGATCCAGCCGACGAGCGGCAGCAGACCCAGCCCGAGCCGGTGGACGTACGCGCGTTTCTCCCCGGCGGCGAAGTCCACGTAGGCCTCGGCCCATCGGCGGGCCCAGCCGTCCTCGGGGTCGCGATCATGCCGGGCCGAGGCCAGCCAGTCGGCCAGTGCGAGTTCGTGGGAGTCCTTGATGCCCAGCCGCCGCTGCTCGGGGCTGTCGACGAGGAAGAGGCTGCCTTCGGACCAGTAGGCCTGGCCGCCGAGGTTCGCCTGGTTCTCCTGGTCGACCACGATGACCCGCCGCCCGGCCTGGGTCAGCTCGTATGTCGCTACCAGACCGGCGAGGCCCGCCCCCACCACGATCACGTCCGCTTCCGTTTTCATGGTCACCGCCTTCGTTCTGCCGTCGTCGTGCTGTGGCCGGAGTGACGCAGGAAGGGGCGGAGGGTCTTCAGCAGTTCGCCGGCGGCCTCCGTGGGCAACAGGTGGCCGGTGCAGGGAATGACCTTGAGCTGTCCGTCGGGCAGACGACGGCGCGCGCCGATCCCTTGCCAGAACGGGACGAAGAGGTCCTGCAGGCCCCAGGCCACCAGGGTGGGCATGGGCAGCTCGGACAGCCGTCCGGTGAGCAGGTGTTTCTGCCCCAGGGCCCCGACCGCGGAGCGCTGGGAGCGCAAGGTCGAGGGCAGTGTCTCGGGTGAGGAGACGGCTTTGACCTGGCTGCGCCACCATGCGGAGGGGAGACGCCAGGGACGGGACGCCCCTATCACCGCCACCGAGACCACGAGCAGTCGCGGGCCGAAGGGGAGACGGGGAATGAGGCATTTCGTCAGGTCGCCCAGGGGAGTGACGGCCAGTATCACCATCGCCGGATTGATGACGCGTCCCAGACCGGCTGAGCTGATCAGAACGAGGGACGGTACGTGCTCCGGCCGCTGCAGTGCCATGTGGACCGCTACGGCGCCACCGAACGAGTGTCCGGCGACCGCTGGACGCTCCACGCCGACCGCCCGGGCGAAATTCCAGACGAAGGTGGCCATTCCCGCGGGGCTGGCGTCAGCGATCGGCTCGCTGTAGCCGTATCCCGGTAGGTCCACCGCGACGACCCGGTGACTGGCGGCGAGACCTTTGAGGATTCCGTGCCATTGCTCCGAGACGCTCCCTTCGCCGTGTATCAGCAGTACGGGGGCTCCCTGTCCGGTTTCGAGATAGCGGGTTCGTGTGCCGTCAACGTCGACCCAGCGTTCTCTCGGGGTCTCCCCGCATTCGGGGACAGGCCGTTTCATCATGTACTCCCGTCTTGGGTGTTCCGGCGCGGACCCTCTCCCGCCCGTCGTGGCGCGATGCCATGCCAACGGGGAATGTGTGAAGGACCTCTCGGCACTGGACCGTAATGGGCCGTCCCCGTGTGGAAAATGGTATCGACGCAGTGCCGCACAGGTCCCGTATTCCCAGAATGGTCGGGGGATTTCTTGGTGACCCGCCGGGTGAACGTAACGAACCGTAACGCGGACCTACCGGCCCCGGCAGGCGTGCGGGGTGATTCCGGGTGCGGGACGGAGCCGTGCGCGCGTACGCCTGCTCATGCGCCGGTGTTCGCGGACGTGCGCACCGAGGCGGCACCGTGTCGGCCGTTCCAGCGCCTACTGCTCCGCCCTGCGCGCATCATTGCTCGTCTGCTCTCTCTTATTCCCCGCTTGTACCGGAGCAATGGATGCGCGCGCCCCCGCGCGCCCCCCTGGAAGCATTGTGGAGCACGCGCTTGCCCTCGCATACGCCTCAGTACTACCCCTCCGGCGCGCTGCGTCAGGAAGAGAGTCTTCCCTTCCGTGCGCCGACGTGGGGTTGTTGCATCGAATGTGTGTTTGCCGTGCACTGGTTCGAGACTCGGGTGCCGCCGGAACGCGTCGCGCTCGCTGCTGCCGGCCGGTTCGGCACGGTGAGAGGAGGGAGTAGGGCCGTGGCCATGGGCAGACCGCAGGAGGGCTCTGTTCAACAACCTGGACGACCGGCGGAATGTGCTTTCCCGGTGTCCGCTGCCCCCGTCCGTCCGTCGAGGTGCCCTCATCCCACTTGGGATATGCGGACGAGACCGTGGGAAAGCATCGGGTGGATTCGCTGTTTCCTCGACCTCCGCTTCTCCGCTCCGAGGAGCGTTCGTTCCTCATCCTGTCTCCGAGGCACCGCCTTCACGCGGTTATCCGGAGTTTGTGGAGCGATTCGCGAAACACAGCGCATCCATTCCTTCACGTGAGCCGGCGGAACATGCGGTCCTCGGCCCGGGTTCCGTCGGTACTCGGAGAAGTGGCGCGGCGTCTTGCCCGCCGTTATGTGTGTCAGAACCAGCCAGAAGACTTCTGGTGGTGCTGCCTGGCAACGGGGGTGGGCAGAAAACATCGGTACTGGAACGAGAAGGAGACGAGGCTATGGCCGTGCCACCACGCGGGGGTCGTGAGGCGAACGAACGGCTTCGTGCCGTGATGGAAGCAGCGGGGTGTTCCAGTACGGGACTTGCCCGCCGGGTGAATGCCTGCGGCGCGGAGCAGGGACTTGATCTGCGGTACGACAAGACGTCGGTGGCCCGGTGGCTTCAAGGCCAGCAACCTCGCGGACGAGCCCCCGATGTCATTGCCGAAGCACTGTCGCGCAAACTGGGGCGCATGGTGACCGTCGACGACATCGGGATGAGCGCGGTCCGGGGTGTGGCGCCTACGGTGGGGTTGCGGTTCGAACCCACGGTGGCGGGCGCCCTGCAGCAGGCCTGCGCCTTGTGGCGCAGTGACACCAGGTACGGCAACATCGCCACCAGCCGCCAGTTGGCGACCTCCGTACTCGTCCAGGCCAGCCGTGACTGGCTGATCGCCGAGCCGGACCTCGATGTCGGGATCGAGGGTGTTCCCGCGGTCGGCTCCGGGGACATCGCGGCCGTGTGGGCGACGACCGCGGCATTCACCGACCTGGACCACAAATTCGGCAGCGGAGGCATACGCCTGACCGCGGTACGTTACCTCGACAGTGTCGTCTCCGAACTCCTCGCCGGCCCGTACCGGGAGACGACCGCGCGGTCCCTGTTCGAAGCTGTCGCCCGGCTGACGGAACTCACCGCCTCCATGACGGTGGACACCGGGCAGTTCGGCCTGGCGCAGCTCTACTACATCCAAGCACTGCGCCTGGCGCAGGCAGCCGGTGACCGTCTCTTCGGGGGGTACGTCATGGCCTCGGGGATGGGGCACGTGGCGCTGCAACTCGGAAACGCGAGTGAGAGCGTCCAGCTCGCACGAGTGGCACGAGAGGGAACCCGGCAGCGGATCACCCCGGTCTCGCAGGTCGTCTTCTACTTGACGGAGGCCCGCGGTCACGCCCTGCTGGGAGACGTGGCCGCCTGTGAGCGGGCCGCCGGGCAGGCTCGTGGCGCACTGGAGCGGGACGACTTCGACAGTCAGGAGCGCCCGGACTGGTCCTCCCACATCGGCTACGCCTACATGGCGCAGGAACTGGCCCACTGCTACCACGACCTGGGCAGGCCGGACACCGCCGTGCGCTGGCTTCAGGAAGCACTGCGAGAGGACATCCCCCACAGGCCGCGGCGTCGCGTGCTCAGGTTGCTCCTCCTGGCCTCGGCGGAGCTGCAACTGGGCGAGGTCGAGCGGAGCTGCGACACCGCCACGCAGGCTCTCGGGCTGCTGCGCGGAATACGCTCCGCTCAATGCACCAGACGTCTGGAGGACTTCCGCAGCCGTCTGGAGGCTTCCGGACTCCAAGAGGAGGCTCGTAACCTCCAGTTACAGGCCGACTACTGAACCTGTCCGGCAGCGAGCACGCGAGCATACCGAGCACGGCTTCCGGTGGTCACACGGATACCGGCATCCGTACCGCCCCTGAGCGAGCGCACGACTGCCGGCTACTCCCGCGGCGTCGCGGACGGCGACGACGGACCACGGCGGCGAGGGGCCGGGCCGCTGCGAACGCGCCTTGGCCCCTCACCGCAATGAGGCAGACGCCTGGAGGGCGCCGAGTGGACACCGCCGGTGCGCGAGAGTGCGGGAGCCGCACGCCGGTCAGGCGAAGCGGCCGGGCCGGGGTGAGGATCCGCCTCCCGCTGCGACCCGTGCGCTCGCCGCCCTGGCGATGCGCTGCTCGGCGATCCGGTCAGCGGCCGCACCTGGCGGAATGCCTTCCGTCTCAGCGCGTTGCAGGATCGCCAGCGTGGTGTCGAAGACCCTGTCCACCTTGGCCTCGGTCTGACCGAGCGTGGCCCCGCGCAGTCCTCCGGCCGCCTGGATCGCCCCGCCGGCGTTGACCACGTAGTCCGGGAGGTAGAGGATTCCGCGCTCCTCGAGCCGCCGTTCCACACCGGGGTGAGCCAACTGGTTGTTGGCGGCGCCGCACACCACCTCGGCGCTGAGCAGCGGGACGACGTCGTCGCTCAACGCCCCGCCGAGCGCGCAGGGAGCGTAGACGTCCAATTCCTTCAACTGGATGAGGCTTACGGTGTCCTCCACGATGGTGATCTCCGGGAACTTCTCGGCTATGCGGCGCACAGCCTCCCCCCGCACGTCGGTGACCACCACACGGGCGCCTTCCTCGAAGAGGTGCTCCACCAGGAGGCGGCCCACCTTGCCGACTCCCGTGATCCCGACCGTCCGTCCCCGGAGGGCGGGTGTGCCCCAGCGGTGGACGGCCGCCGCCTTCATGGCCTGCAGGACACTGCGGGCTGTGAAGACCGAGGGATCGCCCGATCCGCCGCTCGCCGTGGTGCGGGTCGCGGTCCACGAGCAGGTGGCCGCGATCACCTCCATGTCCTCAGGAGTAGTGCCGACATCGCACGCCGTCACGTACCGGCCGTCCAGGGAAGCCACGAACCGGCCGTAAGCCAGCAGCAGTTCCTCGGTTTTGATCCGCTCGGGGTCCCCGATGAGGACGGCCTTGCCGCCACCGAAGTCGAGCCCGGCGAGAGCGTTCTTGTAGGACATGCCACGTGACAGCCTCAGCACATCTGCCAGGGCTTGGCTCTCGTCGGCGTAGGAATGGAAGCGGACGCCGCCGAGAGCGGGGCCCAGCGCGGTGGAGTGAACGGCCACGAAGCCCTTCAGGTCTGAGGCGGGATCTTGGAAGAGGACGACCTGCTCGTGGTCGGTCGCGTCGGAGTTGAACCGGGCGACGAGTGAACCGAGGTCGAAGGTGAGCATGGTGCTTCTCCTCGAAGGTGAAGAGGTCCGTGTCGTGCTGGAGGAAGAACCTGTGGGCGTTGGCCGGGCCGCCGTCGGAACCGGGCGCGATGGGCTGCGTGCGTTCACCGGCGGCGAGCCCGTCGGCCGGCTGAGGAGGGTGCGGTCCGGGCGCCGCGACCGGCGGCCGTCGCGTGAATCGGGCCGCCGGTGTGCTTGCCGTCGGCCGGCAGCACGTAGCTTCCGGGGGCGGGGGGCCCGGCGGGGTAGCGGGTACTGCCCATCGTGCGACCGGCGATGAGAGGGCCTGAACGGGGGGCGAGCCATCTCGACCACGCCGTCCACCATGACTCTCCCTGGGGCACGGCGTGGGCGAGCCAGTCCTGGGGTCCCGGAGGGAGAGTGTCCCGGCCGATGAGATAATCGGCCTTGGGACGTGGCGGATTGATGATGCCGCCGACATGTCCCGAGGGCACCAGGTGGAAAGCCACGTCACCCCCGAGCAGCCGAGCGCTCCTGTACACCGTTTCCCAGGGGACGATGTGATCGCGTGAGCCGGCTACGACGAAGGCGTCCTGTGTCACGGCGGACAGGTCGATGTCCCGCTGACCGAGCCGCAGCCGACCATGCGCCAGGGTGTTGTCCGCCGCGATCCCCATGGTCTGCCGGAAGAGGACCTCTGGCACGTCGATCCCGTCCTCGCTCCACGCCCAGATGTCGAAGGGCCGCGGCCGTTCACCCAGGAGCCATCCGTCGACGAGCGGCTGCCAGATGGTCTCCCTGGGGCGCAGCAGATCGAAGAGAAGACTAATCTTCCCGCCGTCGACGAGGCCCTGTTTGTTGGAGAGCATGCGGGTCAACACCTCCACCTCCGCCTCGGACGACCTCTGACCTCCCTCCGAGTCCTCGTAGTCCAGCGCTGACATCAGAAGGGTCAGTGATGCCACCCCGGTGTCACGCCCCGCCGCCAGCCAGGCGGCCGCGGAGGCGGCGAACAGCCCCCCGGCGCACACTCCCACCAGATGGGCCTGGGCTGATCCGGTGACGTCACGCACGACGTCGAGGGCGCGCAGAGGGGCTCGCAGCAGGTACTCGTCCAGTCCGAGCCCGGTCTGTTCGGGCCGCGGATCGCGCAGACTGACGGCGAAGGTGGTGAAACCAGCGCGAACCGCCCACTCGACGAGGCTCCGGCCGGGAGCGAGGTCGTATATGTAGAACTTGTTGACCCAGGCGGGGACGAACAGCAGCGGCACCTGGCGCACCTGAGTGGTCTGGGCCTCGTACTGGATCAGTTCCATCAGGTCGTTGCGGTACACGACCCGGCCGGGAGTGGCGGCCAGGTCCTCACCCATCCGGTAGGCGCCGGGCGTCATCTTGGCCGGGCGGCCCCGGCGGCGCACCACGTCGTGCAGGAGGTTGCCCGAACCGCGGATCAGACTGGCCCCCCTGGTCGCCGCACCACGGCGCAGCGCCGCCGGATTGCCCGGGAGGACGTTCACGGGGGCCAGGGCTTCCGTGATGATCTGGGCGAGAAATTGCACCTGCCGACGCCGCCGGGCCGGCAGATACGGCGCTTCCGCCGCTGCCAGAAGCAGCCGGCTGCACGTCAGGTAGTACTGCAGCGTCCGCCGGTATGCGGGATCGGTACGCCAGGACGGGTCACTGAAACGCCGGTCGTCAGGATCCGGGACGCACTCGGACGCCACGAACAGCTCGCGGAGCCGTCCCGCGCGAGAAGACCGTCCTGCTGTGGCTCGTGCTTTCCGGAAGACGGGATCCAGGTCGTGGTCGTCGTACGCATAAGGTTCGCTGCCGCACGGACTCATCGGAGTATCTCCTCGCCGCGCCGGCGGTCATGCCGACGCTGAAATGCGAATTTAGGAGTGCGCGGGAGGCATCGGCAGGCGTGTTGGCGAATTGAACGGAGCAGTCGGCCGCCAAGGCGGGCTCCGCGTATGCGGCGGGCGTGGAACGGGAGGCGTGTAAGTGTCCGCACCACCTTCACGACCACTGCCGCGCGTCTCTTCTGGTGGTATAGGGGCAAGCCGTGCCCGGCTGGGTTCCCGGGCGCGGGACGGCAGGTGTCCGTGCTGTTCGGCTCTCCGAGGGCAGGCGGATGGGCGCATCGCCGGGGAGCCGGACCGAATGCTGTCAGCAGGAGCGGTCTCCTTTGACCGGTGCATTCTTCCCTTTGCCGGCGACCATGCGAGACGGTTTCGAGAGGGGACGTGTGCAGCGGGGGGCACATACATTGGTCCGTGGAATTCAGGGTCTTCGGCAAGAGGACCGTCCGCCGGCACGACACCCCAACCGGAGGTCGCTGTGCAGAGCACCATGCCCGACATTCCCCTCACCGCCGCCCGCATCCTGCGGTACGGCTCTGGCGTCCATGGCGCCTCGCGCGTGTCCACGTGGAACGGGAAAGGCTTCGACCGCCGCAGCTACGCCGAGGTGGGCGAGCGCGGTGCCCGTCTGGCGCACGCGTTACGAGACCGGCTCGGTGCGCGCGTCGCTAACGGGCCGACGGGTGAGCAGAGCGTCATCGGCACCCTCATGTGGAACAACGCCCGGCATCTGGAGCTGTTCGTCGCGGTCCCCGCGATGGGCGCGGTGCTGCACACGCTCAACCCCCGGATGCCGTCCGGGCAATTGGCCTACACGCTGGAGGACGCCGGTGACGAAGTCATCTTCGTGGACGCCGACTTGGCCGGGACACTCGTTCCGGTGCTGCCCCAGCTGTCCCGATCGGTACGGCACATCGTCGTCGCCGGCGCGAGCGACCGGGAACTGCTCGCCGGGTTCGCGGGTGAGGTGCACGATTACGAGGAACTGATCAGCGACGGCCCCCTCGACTACCCGTGGGCGGAGGAACTCGACGAGAGCGCGGCCGCGGTGGTGTGCTACACCTCCGGCACGACCGGCAACCCCAAAGGGGTCGTCTACAGCCATCGGGCGATGTACCTGCACTGTCTGCAACTGGTGGCCCCGAGCCATTACGACATCGGCCAGCGCGACGTCCTCTTCCCCATCGCACCGATGTTCCACGTCAACGGCTGGGGCATACCACACGTCGCGTTCCTCACCGGAGCCGACCTGCTGCTGCCCGACGTGCACACCCAGGCGGCGTCGCTCGCTCGCATCATCGAGCGGGGGCGGCCCACGTTCAGCGCCGCCGTACCGACGGTGTGGGCGTCCCTCCTGGAGGAACTCGACACGAATACTCACGACACCAGCAGCCTGCGCACCGTGTTCGTGGGCGGCTTCGCATGCCCGCCGGCCCTGATGGCCGCCTACCGGGACCGGCACGCCATCCAGTTCGTGCACGGCTGGGGGATGACCGAAACCCTGGGAGCGGTCAGCGCGGCCGTGCCTCCGGGTGGACTGGACGCCGGCGAAGAGTGGGCCTACCGGGTCAGTCAGGGGCGGTTCCCCCCGTCGCTGAGGTTCCGCCTCGTCGGTCCTGACGGCGTCCTCGTGCCGCATGACGGCACAAGCATGGGCGAACTGCAACTATGCGGTCCCGACGTCACCTACGCGTACCACGGCGGAGTGAACGCCGCACCGATCCGGCCGCCCGACAACTTCACCGGCGACGGCTGGCTGCGGACCGGTGACATCGGAAGGATCTCCTCGGACGGATTCCTCACCCTCACCGACCGGGTGAAGGACGTCATCAAGTCCGGTGGCGAGTTCATCTCCAGTGTGGACCTCGAGAACACGCTGATGGAGCATCCGGCCGTCTTCGAAGCCGTGGTGGTCGCGGTGCCTGACGAGCGCTGGGGCGAGCGGCCCCTGGCCGCCGTGTCCCTGCGCGCGGGTGCCGACGTCGGCCCGGAGGAGTTGCGTGACCACCTCGCGCACCACGTCGACGCCTGGATGGTGCCCGAACGCTGGACCATCCTGCCGACGGTACCGAAGACATCGGTGGGTAAGTACGACAAGCGTCGTGTCCAGGACCAATACCTACAGGGCCAGTTCGACGTCGTTCACCTCTCCCGGCGCGCCGGTGGTCCCTCCCTCACCGCGCCGCCCAGGCACGCGGGCAGGTGACGAGGCGAGTCCGCCTGTCCGAGGCGGGGTGGTCGCACACGGCAACGTGTCCTCAGCGCGACACGGCCGCTTCCACGATCGACAACGCCCACTGCTTCTCGTCATCGGCTCCCTCACCCTCCAGCACCGCTTGCCGCATCCGCTCCCACAGTCCGGCCTCGCGCCACGCGGTGAAGCGACGGTGCGCCGTCGCCGGGGAGACGGCGAAGGACGACGGCAGGCGACGCCAGGCGCACTCACTCGACAGCACATAGACCACGGCGGTGAAGACACTGCGATCGTCCAGCGGCCCTCTGCCACCCCCTTGCCTCCGCGGCGTGAACTCCGGGAGCAGCGATGCGACCATCTCCCACAAATGGTCGGGGACCAGACGCTGCGACAACCTTTCTGCCATGGACGACATCATGGTGTCCCGCCGATACGGCACAAGCGGGCGGACCGTCGCATCCGCTCCGCGCCGTAGCGTCCGAGGGGCTTCTGCAAGGGCGCTGCAACACGCGCACGCCTGGCTCTGTTCACGTCGCCGGGAGGCGGTGGCCGCGCCGGATGTTCACGACTTCAGGCAGCAGCTCGGTAGCGACGCGCAAGATGCCGTCTGCCGCTCGGCCGTGGCTCGCAACAAAAGCGCTGGCGACGGGCGCAGGTGGCTGCCGTCGTCGCGCCGTGGCCGGGTGCCGGCGGGTGCCTCCCGTGCTCATTGACGTCGAGGTTCGGCCGCGGCAGGCGCCTCCCGCGGTCATGAACAACCGCTGTCGTGAGTCATCAATGGAGCCACACGCCAGACTGCCACCACGCGAGCAGGCTCACGAGCAAGCGATCCCCGGACGCGCGCTCCCCCTCATGCGCCTGCCTGTGGCAGTCGGCGCACCTTCCGGTGACCTCGGGATGAGCGGCGCCCTCCTACGGCGTGGACACGTCCGGTGGGGTCATCCGCCCAAGAAATGAGGAGACCGACCGATGAAAGCGCACCGTTCGAAGGCCGGCACGACGGTCATCGATCACATCCTGAACTGCCTGAACGGCCTGGGTGTCGGCCACCTCTTCGGTGTGGCCGGCGATTACAACCTCGCTGTCCTCGATCATGTGATCGCCCATCCGGGAGTCAACTGGGTCGGTGCCGCGAGCGAACTCGGCGCCGGGTACGCGGCCGACGGCTACGGACGCACCCGTGGATTCGGAGCACTCCTGACGACCTTCGGTGTCGGGGAACTGAGCGCGATCAACGCGGTGGCCGGCAGCTATGCGGAGCGCGTACCAGTCCTGCACATCGTGGTCGGACCCACACAGGCCACCGAGCGCACCGGGCTGCCCGTTCATCACAGCATGGGTGACGGGGACTTCGACCGGTTCCTTCGCGCCCAGCGGCAGGTCGTCTGCGCGGATGCCGTCCTGCGCCCCGACAACGCCGTCAGCGAACTCGACCGGGTCCTGGCCACCTGCCTGCGGGAGAGCCGTCCCGGCTGTCTCCGGGTGCCTCGCGACGTCGCCTTGGCGACCGTCCCGCCGCCCCGGCCGCCGGCCGCACCCCCCGGACCCACCCTCGACCAGGGCAGTCTGGACGCTTTCCGTTCCGCGGCTCGCGCTCGGCTCGCCGCCGCGCAGAGCGCGGTGGTGCTGGCCGACTTCCTGGTGGACCGTTTCCATGCCCGCGCGGAACTGGCGGCCCTGCTGCGGGCCGGAGCCTTCCCCCACGCGGTCCTCGCGACGGGCAAGACCGTCGTCGACGAGAGCGCTCCGGGCTTCCTCGGCCTGTACGCGGGGGCCATGAGCGAGAAACATGTCCGTGCTGCCGTCGATAAGGCAGACCTGCTGATCCGTGCCGGAGTACTGCTCGCCGACATGACCACCGGCAAGTTCACATACCGGTTCGACCCGGAGGCGGGCATCGACCTCGGGCCCACGAGCGTGAGGGTGAACGGGGCCGTCTTCCCGGACATCCCGCTGGTCACGAGTCTGGCCGTGCTGACGGATCTGGTCCGAGAGCATGCCCCGGCACACACCGGCCCCGCGGCTGCCGGTCACCACGAGCCGGAGGAGCCGACGCGTCGGACGCCCGCGGTGAAGGCCGCGCTGCCCGGGCGGCCGGCGGCCGGTCGGCCACGACCGCATCGCCCCCTCAGGCCGCTCACCCAGTCCTACCTCTGGTACGCGGTGGGTGGTGCCATACGGCCGGACCACACCGTTGTCGCCGACGAGGGCACCTCGCTACTGGGCATCGCCGACCGCCGTTTCCCCCGAGGAGCACGATTCATCGGCCAACCGATGTGGGCCTCCATCGGCTACAGTCTGCCCGCGCTGCTGGGAGCCCAACTCGCTGATCCCTCCCGGCGCGGAGTGCTGATCATCGGCGACGGCGCGGCTCAGCTGACCGCTCAGGAACTGGGAACCATCGACCGGCACCGCTTGAAGCCGATCGTGATCCTGGTCAACAACCACGGCTACACCATCGAGCGGATCACCCACGGCCTGCGTGCTCCGTACAACGACGTCGCACGCTGGCGCTGGACCAAGGTGCCGTCCGCTCTCGGTGTGTCGCATCCGCTCGTGCTGCGGGCCCGTACCCGCACCGCGCTGGACCGCGCGCTCGCCCGTGCCAACGCCACCACCGACCGCCTCGTCCTGATCGAAGCGTTCACCAGCCGGTACGACGTTCCCGCGGCACTGACGCGCATGGCTGTCAACCGACCGGACAAGGCCCGCTGGGTCGCCTGAGAAACCGAGGAGCACCGTGGACCCGGCGGGCGCTCCGCACGGACCGGAGCGGACGGGTCGGCGGCCCGTTGTGGACCTCCGTGGTGTCGTCGGCCGGGGCGCGGTCGACGAAGTCCGACAGGGGGCGTTTCGCGAGGGGATCCGGCTCCAGGCCGGGCAGAGGGTGGCGGCGGTGAGAAGGCGGCGGTGATCGCGAAGGATCCGCGGGTGAGTGTGCGGTCGGTGGAGCGACGGCGTCGTGCCTGGCGCGAGGGCGGCATGGCAGCTCTGCGCTCGGCGGCTCCGGCGAACTCCCCGACCGTCACCCACGCCCGGTTCGCCGTGCGGGCCGGGGCGCTCGTGGCACCCCGGCCCCGTTCCGTGTCCGGTCAGGTCACGAGGAGGACAACTCAACGCGGACGGTGCGGGCGGCGGCGACCAGATTCTCCAGGCAGGTGCGGGTCTCGGGCCAGCCGCGGGTCTGCAGGCCGCAGTCGGGGTTGACCTAAACAGTTTCGCTTGGATCAGTCGGTCGTTGGCCCGGGTGTGCCGTTGGCTGACGCGAAGTCTGTGCGGATCGAGCCGTTGCTCCCGGACCGGCACGCAGTGGGTCCACCTGCCGGAGAAGTACGGCAACGGGCGAGGCGTCCCCAACCGACTGCGGATGTGGGCAGTCGACGGTACTCGGGAGCGGGTGTTCACCGCCCTGGTGGCCCGGTCCGACGCGGACGAGGACCTCAACTGGGCCGTCTCGGTGGACTCCACGATCGTGCGGGCCGACCAGCACGCGGCCGGGGCCCGCGAAAAGGGGCCCCGGCCGCGGTACCGCCACCGGAACCCGCACCGGCGCGCTCTCCGTGCGGATCGATGACCTGGACGACTGGATCCAGCAGGCACGTGCCCTCATTCCCGGCTGAAGGCTGCAACCCTCGTTCAGGCAGGAGCCACCCTCCACCAGGGCATCCGGCTGGCCGACGGCTCCTGGACCCGGTTCTCCGACGTCCAGGGCAAGCTCGGGGACATCGGCGGCATTCGCACGGCTGCCGCTGCCGAAATCGACGGCGACACCCACGTGGTCGCACTCGGTGGTGACGGTCGCATCCGGCACGCCGTCCGCGCGGCAGACGGCAGATGGAGCGGCTTCGGAGATATCGGCGCCGTCGCGGGTGTCCCCAGTGACGTGACCCGGATTTGCGCCGTCTCCATCGGCACCGACTTGCACGTGGTCGTCGTGGCGGACGGCGGATCTTCCACACCCTGCGCCGCTCCGACGGCCGCTGGACGCAGTTCGCCGACATCGCTTCGGTCGTCGGCCCGGTCGGCACGGTCACGGCCGCAGCCAGCGCCAGTGCCGGCGGCCGTCTCCATGTCGTCGCCGTCAGCGGCGGCAAGGCGTACCACACCTCTCGCACCGACGACGGTCACTGGACCGGCTGGGCGACATCGCACAGGCGACGGGCACGACCGGCCCCCTCTCCTCCGTGTCCATGGCCGGTATCGGCGACGAGGTGCACTCCGTCATCGCCACCGATCAGGGCAGCCGCCAGTACCACTCGATCCGCTACGCCGACGAAAACTGGCAACCCCTCGGAGAGCTGACGGGCCAACTCGGCAATCTCCGAACCAAGTCCCTCGGCGTGGCCACTGTCAACGGAGAGCTGCAGTTCGCCGCGACCACCTCCGACAACCGCGTGGTGCACACCATCCGCCACGCCGGTGGCGACTGGGCACCGACCAGGCAGGTCAACACTTCGGGCATCGCCGGGACATTCGGCTCCAGGTCCATCACCGGCACCCTCTGACCCTCCGGTCAACCTGACGTTCGCCGTCCTGGACCATGGCGGGCCGGCGTGGGCCGCGCAGACCAGCCGGGCCCGGGAGCACCTCCTGGCGCAGGCCCGCTGGCTGCCGTCGCATGCCACTGGAGCCACCCTGGGCGACTGGGCACCGCTGCGCCGTCGCAAGGCCCCCGCCCGGCCGCCGAGGTCAAGGTCGGGCGGAACGGTCAGATGGGCGGCCAGCGGGCTCCACGTGCGGCACACGTCGGCCGATACGCACAGCGAGCACGATGAGCTCATAAGGGGGAGGAAGACCGGAAGCCTGTCGCAGAATCTTCCCCGCCGACGCGTGGGTGCTCCGTCGTCTTACAGCGGGGGCTACAACAAATGAGCGTGCCGGTCGGCCGGTGGCCGGCCGGCCCCTTCAGGCGTCCGTGAGGGTGCGTCGGGGGGTGGTGCGGGCCTCGTTCCCGGTGGCGGCTGTCCGGCGTCCCGGGGTGAGCGTGGTGAGTGCCACCCCGCCCACCAGCAGCGCGGCCGCGCACCAGCGCAGCAAACTGACCGACTCGTCGAGGAACAGGGCCGCTGCGGACATCCCGAAGACGGGGACGAGCAGCGAGAACGGCGCGACCGTGGACGCCGGGTGGCGGCGCAACAGCCACCCCCAGGCGCCGAAGCCGAACACGGTCGCGCCCCAGGCGACGTAGAGGAGCGTTCCGGCGCCCGCCCAGTCGAAGCCGCGCAGCGCGGCGAGTTCGGCGGAGGGGCCCTCGGTGAGGAGGGAGAGGAGCAGCAGCGGCAGCACCGGCACCGTCGACACCCAGACCATCCAATTCAAGGCGTCGGGCGGGGCCGCCTTGCGGGTCAGGACGTTGGACACGCCCCAGCAGGCTGCCGCGGCGACGACGGTCAGGAAGGCGCCCAACGGGCCGGATGTCCCCTCGTCGACGGCCGCGGCGCCGATGCCCGCGAGGGCGATCAGCATGCCGAGGAGCTCTACTCCGGTGGGGCGTTCATCGAGGGCGACGGTGGCGAACAGGGCCGTGAAGACGGCCTGTATCTGCAGCACCAGCGAGGACAGCCCGGCGGGCATGCCCGCGTCCATACCGATGAAGAGCAGGCCGAACTTGGCCACGCCCAGAACCAGTCCCACCGCCACGATCCACTTCCACGCCACCTTGGGGCGGCCCACGAAGAACACGGCGGGCAGCGCGGCCACCAGGAAGCGCAGGGCGGAGAAGAGCAGCGGTGGGAAGTGGTCGAGGCCGATCTCGATGACGGTGAAGTTCACGCCCCAGACGGCCGCGACGAGCACCGCGAGGAAAAGGTGGGGAGGTCGCATGGGTCGAGGATCGTCTGCGACGACCATGTAGCACCAGCGATGATTGTTGCATGGTTGGATGAAGCATCACTAATCATCGACCGATGAGGAGCCCACCGTGCTCGATCTGCAGCGCCTGCGCGCTTTGCACGCCGTCTCCGTGCACGGCACCGTCGCCGCGGCCGCCGCAGCGCTCGGCTTCACGCCCTCCGCCGTGTCCCAGCAGATCGCCAAGCTGGAGCGGGAGACGCGCACCGTGCTGCTGGAGCGGGAGGGACGCGGAGTGCGGCTCACCGACGAGGCACACCAACTGGTGGAGACAGCCGCCGAGTTGCTGGCCCTCGTGGAGCGGGCGGAAACCCGTCTGGAGGAGCGGCGCGGGATTCCGGCGGGTCGGCTGACCGTCGCCGCCTTCGCGTCGGCGGCGCGCGGCCTCATGCCCTCCGTCCTGGCCGAACTCGCGGTACGACACCCCGCGCTGGACACACGGCTCAGCGAGGTCGACCCGCACCTGTCAGTGGCTCTGGTGGCCAAGGGCGCCGTCGACCTGGTCGTCGCACACGACTGGGACATCGCCCCGCTGCCCGCGCCGGCGGGTGTGGAGCAGGCGGTGATCGGCGACGACCCGTGCGCTCTGGTCGTCCCCGATGGGCATCCCTTCGCGGGGCGGACGGCCGTGCGGCGGCAGGAGCTGGGCGGGCAGCGGTGGGTCTGCCAGCCGCCGGGGCGGGTCTGCCACGACTGGCTGGTCCGCACCCTGCGTTCCGCCGGGCACGAACCGGAGATCGTCCACCAGGCCGAGGAGAACCCGACGCTGGTCGCCCTGGTCGCCGCCGGGCTCGGCATCTCCCTGATCCCCCGCCTGGGCCGGGGCCCGTTGCCGCCTGGGGTGGTGGAGGTACCGCTCGACCCGATGCCGGTACGCCGCCTGTACGCCCTGTGGCGCACCGGCGCGGCCCGCCGCCCGGCCATCGCCGAGACGGTCCGCACCCTGCGCGCGCACTGGCCGCGGGTCTCGCCGCACACGGACACGCTCTCCGCCGCCGCACAGTCCTAGCTTGACTTTGTCAGGGATCTTGTAGCCGCCGCAGTCAACCACCCACGGTTCGCCAGGACGTCGGGCAAGGAATCCTGTGTTGGTCGAGGTAGTTCTGGAAGGCAGTCGGTCGGCGGGGCGTAGGTAGGTCCTCGGTCGGTGGCAATCCGCTGAGGCGCTCGATGTTGACGGCGATGGCCGTCAGGACGTGCTGGACGTGGGCCTTTCCCTGTCCTCGGTAGCGGCGGCGTCGCACGCCGTGTCCGTGGGCGAACTCGCACCTGACTACCGTGGGTGGAGGCCGCGGTGGTGGCGACATCCGTGATCACGTTGGGGCCCTCGGGAGCGCGGGTCTCGGTCAGGTGACCGGCGAACCCCTTCCAGCTGATGATGTGCCCGTGCCGTGCGTAGCGGGCCGAGGTGCCGTAGGGAGAGACGATCGCCCGGGACGAGGGCGGTAGTCCGGGCCCGCCGTCCTTCTCAGAGGTGCGCCAGCGCAGGTGCCCTGCGGCGTCGCAGCGGTGGTTCTGCACCATGATCTGGCGCAGGGCCTGGACGCGAGGACCGGACGCGCGGTCCGTTCCGTGCCGGTGGAGGTGTTCGAGAAGCCGGACGGCTTTGCTTCCGGTGGCAAGGATCCGGGTCATGGGCTTGGTGGAATTCTTGCCCAGACGGACGGGCCGCCCGTAGCAGAGCCCCCAGTCCTCATCGACCAGCTCGTCCAACAGGCGCGGGCAGATGCCGGCGACCTCTTCGAGTGCGGCACGGACCGCCTCGGTGATCACCTCCAGGCGGGTCAGGTCACGCACCGCGGCCAGGACATGGGTGGAGTCGGTGCGCTGCGTGGTGCGCTCGCGCACCAGTCCGGCCTCCGTGAGGCGGGCCAGCGCGAGGTTGAGGAGGCGGTCAGCAGTCGTCTTCCGTGAGATGGTCGCGGAAGTCGGCCAGGACACTGTGGTGGAAGCCGGGATCGTCCAGCTACGTCGATGCGGCAGCGGACCGTCTCGGCAGCCTGCCGGTCCGACAGGCCGAGCAGCAACTGCAGCACGCAGACGGTGGCCAGTTGAGCAGGCGAAAGCCCCGGACGCCCGTCACGCGCCGAGCATGCCCGTTGACCATGCTGCCGCACCGGGAAACTCCAAGATTCCCGACAGAGTCAAGCAGTGGGCCAGGTTGAGTGCGTCGGGCCGGGCGTTGAGGCCGGTTTCCTCGGGCAGTTCGCGTACGGCGGCCTGGGCGGGGGTTTCGCCGGGGTCGAGCTTCCCGGACGGGGCGTGCTACTGGCCGTGGCCGTATGGGCCGCCGCGCTGGGACAGCAGGATCTTGTCGCTCTGGCGGACGATGATGTGGACGTCCACGATGGGACGTTGGACGGTCTTGGGGGTGCTCATGGCTCGTTTTCAGCGGGGGCGGGGGATGGTGGGCTCGACGGTAGCGGCTGGCTGCCGCAGGCGCTGGAGGATCAGGCCGGTTGCCTCCTGTGGGGTGAGGCGTGTGGTGTCGAGGCGGAGCACGGGGTAGCCGAGCTGTTCGACGAAGGCATCCCCGTCCCCGGCCTGGCGGTGGTGTCGTCGGCGCCTCCGATGCCGGATTCGCGCCTGCCCTGTTTGCGCTGTTTCGGGCGACCTCGACAGCGGCCGCGGCGAGTTCACTTGCTCCCATGACACCCCCGCATCACACGGAAACCAGATGACTACTCTGTTGCCGCATCATCTCATCAGGAAGCCGAAATCCATTTCAACTCGACTATGACGGCTGGAAGTTCGCGCCGAAACTGCGGCTGGCCGTGGGCAGCTTTCCCCCGTCCCAGCTGGTGACAACAGGGCTGCTTCGACCGGGCCCCTTTCGCCAGTTCACCCGGCTCACCTGGTGACAACTTCCGAGCTTCGGCTCACCTGATCGACCGGGACAAGAGTCCGTTAACCGACGCCGACGAGGACGCCGCCCGCGTCGCCGACGCGCTGCGCCGCAGCCCGCACATCCTGGCCGCGGACGCCGGACCGGGCGAGGACACCGTCACCTTCACCAGCACGGCCGGCCTCACCCACATCCGGAACATGCAGGACGCCGAGCCCACCGGCGACGACCTCCTGCCCGAACCCGCGCTCACCGAGGCCGTCGCCGCGGCCATCCTCAACCACCCCGCCCTCGTCGCCGCCACGCCCGACGCCCCGCGCGAAGACACCATCACCGCCCAGACCCGCAACGGCATGCGCTACCTCCTGACCCTGGACACCGCCCGCAACGCCACCGGCCAGGAACCGCCCGCACCGGCACTCCCAACGACCAAGACCGCGCCACCGCCGACCTCCTGCGCCACATCGCCGCCACCTACAACCGCCAGGACGACCACGCACGCCACCTCGCCCGCGCCCTGCCCCGGTAGGGGAGGCGATCGCCGCATGCCCGTCCCCCTGGCCCCCCAGCGCGCATACCCGATCAAGTCCAGCCGCTCCTGGCCGAGCACGGCTGCACCATTCCATCCTCAACAGCCAGGTTCCGGACACCCGCCGACGTCACCACATTCCTCGCCGGCAGCAGCCCCACGAAGATCAAACCAGCATGGTGATTCTCTGCGAGCCCTTACTTGCCAGCGATGCTCCACGTACCGTCGCCGTCCTCGGCGGTGCTGCCGAGGACGGTCCACTCGGCGCCGTCGAGGCCTAGGGTCGCGCGGAGGTAGGCGGAGATCGCGTCGGCGAGGAGGACGACGCGGGCGGGATCCTCGTCGGTGGTCTCGGCGACCCTCTCGCCGGCGATGCCGCCCATGGTGTGCTCGGCCTCGGCGATGGTGAGAAGGCTCTTGGGAGCCGGGCTGAGGTGGTAGGCGTCGGTGAACCACTCCGGCCCCCGGGTGGAGAGCTGCGACCGGTCCTTGCCGCCCGCGACGACCAGGGCCGGGGTGACCATCGTGGAGAAGTCCGGCTTCATGAACGGGAGGTTCTCGGCGGCGAACGGGGTGAGGGTGTCGCCGGTTCCGGTCGCGGCGATCAGCGCGCCGGCCGACACCGAGGCGTGGGAGAGGTCCTCTCCGGGAAGACCTTCGGCGTCGAGTACGCGGGCACCGAGGATGGCGCCCGCGGTTTGGGCGCCCCAGGAGTGGCCGACCACGGCGATGCGCTCACGGTCGACGCGGGCCTCCAGGTCGGCCTGCGCCAGAATGCTGCCGAGGTTGTCGAGGATCGCGTGGAGATCGGCTATCCGCACGCGCCAGATGGTGGCGAAGCGCGGATCGTCCCAGCCGATGGCGTTGCGGCGGGAGTCCAAGTGGGTGGGCTGCACCACGACAAATCCGGCGGCGGCCCACCGGTCGACGAGGGGCTCGTACCCGTCCAGGGACCACGCGTTGCCGTGGGAGAAGACGATCACGGGCAAGTCCTGGCCTGACCGGGGGGTGGTGACTTTCACCTGCAGGTCGATGCCGCGGCCAGGTGCGGGAACGGTGATGGGCTTGACCGACACGATCTGCCGACCGAGGGGGCGCGAAGACATGGGAGACCTGTGCTTTCTCTGCGGAGCGGCTCTGCCATAATTTGGCGGAGCGACGTTCCGCCAACTTAGCGGAACATTGTTCCGCGAGTAAAGGGAGGCATCTGTGCCGGAGTCGGTCGGGGTACGCCAAGCACAGGCGCAGCGCACCCGCAGCGGCGTACTCGAGGCCGCCACGGTGGTCTTCGTCGAGCAGGGCATCCAGGCACCCGTCCGTGACATCGCCGAACGCGCCGGGGTCGGCGTCGGCACGGTCTACCGGAACTTCCCGACCCGCGCGGACCTCGTCACCGCCGTCTACCGGCACCAGATCGACGCCTGTGCCGCTCTCGCGCCCCGGCTCCTCGAGGAGTCCGCCTCGCCGTTCACCGCGCTGACCCTGTGGACGGACGCGTTCGTGGACTTCCTGGTGACCAAGCACGGCCTCGGCGCGGCGCTGGGGTCCGGAGAACCGGGGCTGGAAAGCCTCCACGCCCTCATGCTCGACACTCTGGTCCCGGCCTGCGCGACGCTGCTGGACGCCTGCGCCGCCGACGACGGACTTCGCCCCGGCATCACCGCCTACACGCTCATGCGCGCCATAGGAAACCTCTGCATCACCGGCCCCGACTACGACCAGGCCGACGCCAAGCGCATGGTCGCCCTTCTCCTCACCGGATGCCGCAACACGGCATGACGACAGGCCCGGCGCCCGTACCGCCCGCACCCGCCACGCCGGTCTCCGTCCACTGCTGCGCGCCCACGCAGAAGGCTGGCCGGAAAGGTCACGCCCGCTGCAGGCCGCCTACGATCGCTGACCCCTTGGAATCGATCATCTAGGGTTTGTCGCGGGTGCCGGCCAAGCCGGGAGCGTCAGCGGGGGAGATGCGGGCGGTGATGCGTTTGCCGACCAGCTCGCGCCGGGCTTCCACGCCCTGCGCGGCGGCCATCACACTCTCCAAGCCGTGCTTTCGGACGCGGCCGGCGTCCGAGGCCCTCGCCGCCGACAGCACCGGGTCGAAGTCCCACACGACGACCTCCACTACTTCGATGAGCCGCAGTTCCGTCAGTACGGGTCCGGGCGCGTTGTGGCCGGTGGACCGGTGACCGTGGTGAGCTGCGTCTCGTCCTCGCTGCCGGGCATGGCGGTCAAGATGACGATCTTGAGCTTGGAGTCGCCGTCGGTCAGGACGTCGCAGTCGACCATGACCGGGCCCATCGACGGGTGATCGATTGCCTTGTGGTCCTCGCGGTGCGCGGCCACCTCACCAGTCGCCCTTAGCTCGGCGAACCTCGTGTTACCTGTGTTCAGTTCACGGATCAGTGTGGCCAAGCGACTGTCATGGGGGAATCGGCCGGTCGCGCGGCGCAGATCGGAGACGACGGCGGCATCGGTGGCGTCGCGGTCTGCCTCGGTCACCGGCCACAGTGCGAGGCGGGCGGGGCCGACGTCCACCGGGAACCGGTCGTGGGCGAAGTTGCGCAGCCGAGGCGGCGAGGCGGCAGGGTCGCCCAGCAGGGCCGCCCACCCACGGTTCCACCCCACCAGTTGCCAGTCCGCCGCGAACACGGCAACCGCCACGTCCCCGAGGCGGGCGAGCACCCGCTGCACGCCGGGCGGAAGATGGTCAGAGATCACCCCGCCCACCGGCGGTAGGAGTTGGGCCAGCCGGTACAGATGGTCGTGCTCGGCGGTGGCGGTGCGGTGCGGCGACGCGCAGGGGCCTCTCCGGCAGGTACGCCCGCGCGTTGCGCACAGCCATGGGCTGCAAGTCCTTGCTGTAGTCGTTGACGACCTGCTGGTCGCGGGCCACTACCTCCCGCTCCACGCGCTCGTGGTCGAGGAGGCTTTCGGACGTGAGGGCGTTCATGGCCTCCACCAGCTCCGGTAGCGCGAGCCACCGCCGACCACCTTCCCGATCCGGTCATGTACGAGCCCGGACCGGCCCGTATCCGGCCGCTGATCCGATTCCCATACTGCGGCCGTCACGGCTCAAGCGCCACGACGGCCTGCCAGGCGCGGTAGTCAAGTGAAGGACGGTTCCATGACGGAGCAGCGCCTCCTGCAGAGATCTGCGAGCAGGCGGTCGGTCCCGCAGCTGCAAGCGACGTTGTTGCTGGTCAAAGGGCTGGGTCCGGTACCGGGATTGGTACAAGGAGGCCGGAGGCTATTGCTCCTGTGGGCTGGGCCTCGCCGTGTCCAGGGCGGCAGCGGCCTGGTCGGCGAGGGTGACGGCGACCAGGCGAGCTTGGAGATCGGGGCGGGTGTCCGGAGCGGGCGTGAGCATGAACCTGCCTTGGAAGTGGCCGCCTGCGCTGGCTCGCAGTTCGATTTCTTGGTGGGGCCAGCCGCGCTGGTCGAAGTCCCAGCGTTTGCGGCCGACGGTGATGCTGCCCGTCTTGTTCAAGACGGGCAGGGTGGCCGAGGAGAGAGCCGTACTCGAACCGGCATCCCCGCAGTTGCAGCAGCTCGGTGACTTGCTGCTTGACGTGGTCGACCACCGCGTCGGCGGATCTGGCGGTCTGGGCGAGCCGGGCGGTGTCGTGGACGCGGGCCAGGTAGTCGGCATCCGTGACGACGAGTACCTTCAGCCGCCGCGCACGGGCGGCCAGCTGCGATACGGCCAGTCCCACGGCCAGCAGCAGGACCGCCGTGGCGATGTCCGCGCCGCTGTTGATGGTGAAGCTCTGGTAGGGGCGGGTGAGGAAGAAGTCGAACCACACGGCCGAGGACAGGGCTGCCAGGCCGCCGGCGAGGCGGTTGCCGGCAGAGGCGACCGCGACGATGGCCACCACCAGGATCAGGGCCAGGTTCGTGCTCGACACCCCGCCCCGGAACGGCACGAGGAGGAGCGCCAGCAGCAGCGGTCCGGCCACGGCTGTTGCCAGCGCGATGCGGTCACGAAGCGGAAAACCGGTCACCGGCGTACCTCCCGTTACCTGCTTACCACGCTGTGTCTGTTATGTCCCTGCGGCGTGCGGGCGGGGACCTGCAGCACCTCACGGGGCTGAGGTCGCCCGCGGTGGTCCTGCACCGCCACCGGCAAGAGGCGCTCACCGGCGGCGCCACACGGGTGCGCTTCACGCTCTTCTGGCGCCCTGAGCAGGGAAGCGGGCACCCGGCGTCCTAGAGTCGGGGGGATTCGACTGGCTGGCAGAACTTGAGGGGCCTGGTGTCCGCACGCGCTGAGAATGCCGACGGCTGGGGCGGCCGTCTGCCAGGTTCCGGAACCGAGCGCGGGGAGCGGGACCGGCTGACGGTGCCGCAGGGGCTGGCGGCACTGTCGCTGGATGCTCTGGCGTCCGTGGCCTATGGGCCGGAGGCGATCGTGGTCGTGCTGGCAGTGGCCGGCAGCCGAGGTCTCGGCTTCACCTTGCCGGTCACGCTGGCGATTGTTGTGCTTCTGGCCGCGTTGACGTTCTCCTACCGTCAGGTGATCGCCGCCTTCCCCAACGGCGGCGGCGCGTATGCGGTGGCCGGGCGCCACCTGGGACGGCGCCTGAGCCTGATTGCCGCCGCCTCGCTGATCATCGACTATGTACTGAACGTCGCGGTCTCGGTCTCCGCCGGCATCGCGGCGCTCACCTCGGCCTTCCCCTCTCTGTACGGCGAACGTGTCCTGCTGTGCCTCGTGGTCCTGTTTTTGATCACCGCAGTCAATTTGTACGGGGTGGCCGAGTCGGCGAGGGTGATGATCGCCCCGACCGTGGTGTTCATCGCGGCCATCGCAGCGGTGATCCTGGGCGGCCTGCTGCGCTCGCACCCGGTTGTCCAGCCCGTGCACCCCACCGCTTCGCCCGCTGTCCAGACGGTCGGAGTGTTGCTGCTCCTGCGCGCCTTCGCCTCCGGGTGCTCGGCCCTGACGGGGGTGGAAGCGATCGCCAATGCCGTTCCCACCTTCCGCAGCCCCCGGGTCAGGCGGGCCCAGCGCACCGAGCTCGCCCTTGGCGGGCTGCTGGGCGCGATGCTGATCGGCCTGTCGGTGTTGATCGGCAAGTACCACGTCGCGCCGAGCGGGACCAAGACCGTTTTGGCGCAGCTGGCCGAGGCATCCCTTGGCCACAACATCGGCTTCTTCATTGTGCAGTTCGCCACCATGGTGCTGCTCGCGCTGGCAGCCAACACCTCTTTCGGAGGCATGCCCGTGCTTGCCTCGCTGCTGGCCCGGGACAACCATCTGCCCCACGTCTTCGGGCTGCGCGCCGACCGGCAGGTCTACCGCTACGGCGTCGTCGCCCTCGCAGCGATCGCCACAGTCCTGCTCATCGCTGCCGAAGGCGACACGCAAAAGCTCGTGCCGGTCTTCGCCATCGGCGTCTTCATCGGCTTCACCCTCTCCCAGGCCGGCATGGTCCGGCACTGGCATGAGGAAGGCGACACCGGATGGCTCGGACGCGCGACCCTCAACGGTCTGGGCGCACTTCTGACCGCCGCGGCCCTGGTCATCGAGATGGTGTCCAAATTCCACGAAGGCGGCTGGCTCGTCCTCGTCACCGTCGCGGTACTGGTCATGCTGTTCGAAGCGGTCCACCACACTTACCAGCGCATCGGCGCAGCCCTGCACCTCGGTGAGGTCCCCGCCCGCCCGGAATACCGCCGCTCCCTCGTCGTCGTTCCGGTGGGAGCGGTCAACAAACTCACCCAGGAGGCGATCAGCGCCGCCCTCTCACTGGGTGATCAGGTACGCGCCGTCACGGTGGTCCACCCCGAGGATCCGGAAGCGCCCTCCGCCGATGAGGTCCGCCAGGCATGGAACACCTGGCAACCCGACGTGCCGCTCACCGTCCTGCACAGCCGCACCCGGTCACTGACGAGGCCGATCGTCGACTACCTGTGCGCCCTCGGTGCCGAGGAGGGCCACGACCACTTGGTGGTCCTGATCCCCGAAATGCACCTGCCCAAGGCATGGCAGCGCCTGCTGCAGAACCGGCGCGGCGCAGTCCTGGACCGCGCCATCCGCCGCCACACCGAGGCGGTCATCTGCCGCCTGCGCTTCCGGATCACACTGCCGCGCTGACCACGGCAAGGTCTCAGCTCTTGCCGACCGGCCTGGGGCTCTTGGTGGTCGAGGGCTACCGCCCTCTGGGCGTCGCAGCGCCGCTACGTCGAGAAATACGCGGCGAGCTTGCGAGCTGAGCAGCCTGGATGGACCGACGAGCAAATTCGGTCGGCGACGAGCCGTTTCGCCTCGCCACCGGAGATCGCGCCGCACAGCGCGGGAGCGGCAGTGGATCTTACGCTCGTGGATGCGGACGGCCGTGAGCTGGATCTGGGGCGCGCGCTGACGGCGTAGGCCTGTTCGCGGCGGTGGGTGCGAAGCTGCACCGGCCCAAGCTGCGGGCGGCCGTGGACGCGATCCTGCGCCACGAGGAGGACTGGGTGCAGCTGTCGCCGGACGGGCTCGCCGCCGCTCTGATGAGTGTCTCGGGCATCGGCCCGTGGACGGCCCATGCCGCCGCGGCCGACTACACCGGCGACTTCGCCGTCTACCCGCACTCTGACCTCGCCGTGCGTACCTGGGCGGCGCGTATCGCACCGTCCCTGGACTGGCCGCTGCGCGACAGGACCGGCCGAGCCCTCGAGAAGTCCTGGCGCCGCCTTGCCGGCTCCGAACGCGCTGACCTGCACACTCTTACCCTGGCCACACTCACCTGGGGGGCGCATGCCCGCACCGCTGAGCGCACCGGTCCCTGACCGCACCCTGATAGCCGGAGCCAGCCCGGACCGGGTGCTCGACTGCCTGTTCGTCAACGCACCCTTACGTGACTACGGCCGGCGTGCCCGGGTCAACGATTTCACGCTGCCGGTCCTGGGCATGGGCTACATCGCCACCGTCGCCCACCTCGCCAGGCTCAACGTCGGCGTCCTGGACGCTGAGGCGCACGGCCTGGGCATCGGGCGCACCGCCGAGATCGTCAACGGGCTGCGGCCCCGGTTTGCAGCGTTCAACCTGCTGGCGCTTACGTACGACCTGACCGCACGGATCGCCGCCGCGCTCGCCCCCGAGATCCTGGTCATGGCTGGCGGGCACCATGCCAAGGCCGTCCCTACCAAGGTCCTGCGCGACGAGCGGTTCCACAACGTCGCCGCTCTGGTCGTCGGCGAGGGCGAGACGAGAGCCGTGGCCCGGAGACGTCCGCTGTTCGTCTCCCAGCCACTACCTCGGTCGCTTCCAGCGCGCTGACCTGCGGCAGTCCGTCTTCTGTCGCCGGGAAACGGCGAACGGCACCGGTCACGGGGGCGAACCCCCCCGGGGCCGATGCCGTTCCGTTTCGCTGTCCGGATACGGAGTCCCACATGCGGCGTCCGGACACGGGCCCGGGCAAGTAATGCGGCTACGGACGGACGCGGATCGCCGGTCGCGGTCAGCGCGACCGCCGCCCGGTGAAGAGGCGGTACAGCAGGAGCACGATCACCGAGCCGACGACCGCGGCGATCCACGTCGAGAGGTGGAAGAAGCCGTTGATGGAGTGCACGCCGAAGATCACCTTGCCGAGCCAGCCGCCGAGCAGACCGCCGACGATACCGATGAGCATCGTGACGAGGCAGCCGCCCGGGTCCTTGCCGGGCGTGAGTGCCTTGGCGATGGCGCCCGCGATGAGGCCGATGAGAATCCAGGCGATGATACCCATGGTGGTGTGCGTCCTTTGCTTTTGGTGGTGTCAGGGAAGGCCCGAGGGGGGTTCCGCCGAAGCTGCCCGCCGGTTGCTCCGCGCGGACGACCGGCGACATACGGATATCCCCTCGGGAGCACTCCACACGGGACCAAGGTCCCGTCCCCTCCGACACCGGCCCGCCCGGCACCCGACCCGTCGGCCGCTCCGGCCGACGGCGGACTCGGTGACTGGTCCAGCTTCGATGTCAGTCGGTCCGGGTTCGCGGTCACGGGTCACCGGGCAGTTGCGGCCGAGGTCAGTAATCCTCAGGCCGGACGCGGGCGAGGAAGAGGGCGAGCGCGCCGGCGGCTTCGGGCTCGCCGGTGTCGATACGGGCCGCGAGCGCGAGCTGGTTGATGTCAGCGCCGGGAAGCGGACGAGTTCGGCGAGCAGCGCGGCGTGGGCGAGGACCGGCGGCGGCAGGAGACCAGTGGCTTCCCGGCGGGCGGCCGGGTCGCGCTAGTACTCCAGCAGCGTTTCGCTATCTTGCCTGGTCACAGGCATCGCCGGGAGTGTAGTGGGCTGCTGGAACGTCAGGGGCGGTCTTGCCGGACCGCCCCTCCAACGAATGACATCGTCGTCGGTAGTGACAGTGCCGGGCCACGGCCTGACGCCTTCGCCGCCATCGTGACCATCTCAGCGCATGGATGCGAGGCGGGCGGGGCTGGTGTGCGGGGCCAGTTGCCAGGAGCCGGCGGACTTCTGCCACGGTGAGCGGAACCAGGGTGGAACCGTTTCTGCATCCCCCTTTGCCGCCGCCTGTGCCGCCGTGGCCGCGAGAAAGGCATGCGCGAGCATGGCCAGGGTAATGTGCCTCATCCAGCCGACGTAGCGGCGGACTTCGTACTGGTCCAGGCCGCACTCGTTCTTCGCCGCCTGGAAGCATTCCTCGATCGCCCACCGGAGCCCGGCAACGCGTACGAGCCGGTCG